>JAIOHL010000107.1 GCA_019913005.1 Anaerolineae bacterium
GGGTTGGGGATGGGGTCTGTCTTTAGCCGAATCTGGTATGAGATGGTCTGTTGGGTCAGGTGATACGACATTCCGGTCAAGGGTAGGCCTTAGCCCTACGAAACGCCGTGATAATGGGATTTGGTAGGGGTCAGGCTCAGACTGACCCTTTTTGCGCCCATTATTCACCTGAATACTGAAACTATTCATTGAGCGTCTTCTTCAGGGTCTTCAGGCTCATAGGTAAACACCGATTCCAATGGCACACCAAAAGCCAGCGCGATCCGAAAGGCCAATTCCAGCGAGGGCGAGTATTTGCCTTTTTCGATGGCGACGATGGTCTGGCGGGTTACGCCCACTTGCTCGGCCAATGCCTGTTGAGTCATTTCATCCCGCTCAAAACGCAGTTTCCGAATATTGTTGCTGAGTCGTCGTTTGCCCAACTTAGACTCCTCTGCGATAAAAATAGAACTGGAGAAACTCGCTGACCATATCCGAGAGCAATCCCGCGCCAATCAAGATGATGAACATCACCGACGGCGGATTTTTGAGCACGATTGCGACCATCGCCGCGACAAAACCAAGCGAAAACACATACAACGCAATCTGCAAGGACTTCAATTCAACCAGTTTGTCGCGTTCATCCGCAAAGGAAGGCTCATCTTCATTGGTGGCAACGGTGTTGATAATACTAAACAAGATATAGATGATGATTCTTGCCACGATGGACACCGGAATCAACAGGAGGATAGCCCCGCCCCAAAATCGGAATATCTCTGGTGAATAGTCGCCTGCGTCAGGGTAGCGTTGTGACATATACGCAAAGTAGGCCACCGTAATGAGCACACTGCTAACCAACGATACAAGGGCACGTCTTTCTTGATAGGACATAGTTTCCTTCTCGTGTCGCTTATTTTTTACATGATGTCAAGTATACTTTACATAAAGTATCATACATCGCACACCATGTCAAGTATACTTTACATCATCTCGTAATTGAGAGCATCCGAAGCCCGTGTTATGATTGTTCAACATCCGCCGTCCATCTGAACGAGGCCCGCCACATGAAAACCCGCCTTCTGGCATTCCTAGTCATGATTGGGCTACTCGCCTACCCCATTCAATCCCATTCATCACACGCCCAAGAGAATCCGCCCATGCCCTACGAGATCATCCACGACCTGCCCTATCATCCCGACCCAGCCATCGCTTCCCCCCGCCACGTCCTCGACCTGTATCGCCCCACTGGTCTGACCGACTACCCGGTGTTACTGTTTGTGCATGGAGGCGCATGGGTCAGCGGGGATAAATCGAATGTCGCCCCCGTCGGTCAAACCCTTGCTGCCAACGGGATTGGAGTAGTCGCCGTCAATTATCGCCTGTCGCCAGACGTGACTCACCCGGCCCATATCCAAGATGTTGCACTGGCTTTTGCTTGGGTTGCAGAGCATATTACCGAGTATGGCGGTGATTCAAGTCTGATTTTGGTAGGGGGACACAGCGCCGGGGGACATCTGACTACCCTCTTGGCTCTCGACGAACGGTATTTAGCTGAGGTCGGGCACGCGCCAGCGGAAATTTTCGGCGTGATTTCGTTCAGCGGGGTCTACATGATTGAGGATTGGATTATGGATTATGCCGATGGCGCATTCCCGGACGATCAGCTAGGCCGTTACGCCGCCTCGCCTTATGTACATGTCCACGCCGATGCCCCACCCATGTTGCTGTTGGTGGCGCGTAATGACTACCCCCAGTTGATCGGGGAGGCCAAATCAATGACACAGGCCCTAGAAAAAGTCGAGGTCGCCGTTGAGTTATACACCATCCCCAACCGCGACCATTATTCGCTTATTTCGATGTTCGGCAGTCCCGATGACACCGCCGCCGGAGTTGTGCTAACTTGGCTTAAAACCCTATTGTCTTGATCGAATTCCCCTCTCCACTCGGTGGGGAGGGGTTAGGGGTGGGGATTTTCGTTAATCCTCATCCTCGTCGTTATCACCATCGTCATCTTCCTGATTTGGAACCGCTGTCGTAGATTGCCCATTGGCAAACGTGCGAACAAAGCCATCCATCAACTGCTGCTTTTCTTCGTCCGACAATTTGGCATTGGAGTGCATCAGGGTATATTGCATGGGGGGCATCTCACCTTCTTGAATCACTTCGGCAATCTCCCCGGACATCTCAGCGCTCATGCCATCCGACCATTCGGAAAAATTCAACTCCGAGCGCCCTTCTTCCACGTCGCGCCACACCAAGAATTTCGCCGGTGCAATCTTGGCATACCACGGACTCCAATCGGTCTCATTACTATGGCAGTCAAAACAGGCCACTGCTGCCAATTCGCGGGTTTGTGGCGAATCCCAATTCGGCTCGGCTTTCACCGGGGGGTTGGTTTGATCGAGTGGAATCAACTGCATGACGACAAAAATGAGGACGAGGCCGCCGACAACCATCAAGACCTTGCTGCGATGGCGGAGCAAAAATGATGGCCTTTTTTCGACTTCAACAGGCATTTGCTGAGACATATTCCCAAATCTCTCCTAGACGGATCGGACGACACAGCGAGCTACCATTCATCTCTATCCATGTGCCATATCGTCAAACGTTACTGGTTTCACGCAGTCTAGTGTACGCCTAAACCGCCCTGAACAGCGCAGGGTTTAACACAAATTTAAGGTAGGATGAGGATTTTGGGGCTGAAATGTGCGGTTTTCACAAACAGGTGTGGCTTAGTTTTTCTGAGGATGACATGTCGGGCAGCAGGCACTTGGCGGTGCATCGCTCCCTACCAATTCATATAATTTCGGCGGCGTCCCGACCATATTGCAGCCGTGTTTCATCCCACAGCTTCCACAATGGCTTTCGACCACGCGCAGCCGACCTTTTTGCACCCAGAATTGAATCATGCCGTCCAACAATCCCGGCTCAACCCTTAACTGCCGCGCCAACGCCTTGACCGATAAGGGCATGGTCGTATTTTCAAACGCCGTCAACACTTCGCGTAATTGGGTCATTATCCACTTTCTTATTGCGCCATTGCCCGTCGAAATACCCGACTCAGCAGCCCGCCACCTACGATTAACACAAGCCAATTGACCGAAATCGCAACCACCTCAAACCGATCTTCCCGGTCAACCCCATACGCCATGACCATTAGAATGAGCGCCACAATCACAATTCCAAAATCGCCGATAAACAGCCACCGGACAGCCCGTTCCAACCGATTTGCCCTTCCGAAAACAGGTGCGAAACACATAAATGCGAGGCTCATCACCAAATAACCCAGTTCTTCCAGCGCGATAAATATCCCATGCGGGTTATATTGGGTGAGCAGGGTAATCCCCTCGGTCTCCCCATTTTTGATGCTGGCCTGTATCACCGTGACCTGCACAAAATAATCCACAATCAAAATCAACGCCGCCATCAATGCAAAAATCAGCCCAATCTGGCTGTATATTTTCTTTTCAGCGGGGGCGTACTGATGAATACTCACCATTAGCACGACATATACGACCATCAAGCCTATCGCCAAAAACATCCACCAATAATCGCGGGGGAAGCGCGACTCAATCTCCAGATAGGGGTATTCAATACAGTCTTTCCTACAATTCGCACCGGAAATCGGAATCGCCGTCAGCGCCGCGATAAACGTGATGACGGTCAACACACTAGTCAAAATCGCACTATAAAATCCAACCCGATGAACGTTGTAACCTGCGATGTGGGCTTTCATGGAACTATCCATCTGAACCCTCACTTCTAAAGTCACTCTTTAACATGGAATTCGGGTGAATGATGTCTGTTTAACCTGCTCGGTTGCGAAGTTCAAAATTGG
>JAIOHL010000001.1 GCA_019913005.1 Anaerolineae bacterium
GGGGTGGGGTTGAACGTATATCCATTACCTGAATTTGGTATCATTTTACGACCCCCCCGCAAAATGGGCGAAAGTTGCCAGCAGCTTGGCTTTTTTGGCCTCCCCCTCCGGCGTATTCGGGAAGACCAGCGGGAAGGTGCCGAGAATATGCTCAAATTCGGCGGCGGAAAGGCCATAGAGTTGGGCGACAAGGGCATCTATTTCATCGCGGAGTTGTTGGCGGGCGGCGGAGTCTGTCACCCCTTTGCTGGTGTCCCACGTTTCCCCCATGACCGATTCCCACAGCGCGGCGAATTCGGGGCGGGTACAGGTTAATTGGGCGGCGCGGCGCACGATGGCGTCAAACGTCGGGTGGCCCTCATTCAAACGCGGGATGGGCAGGGACTTCATCAAAAACAGAGTAACGTGTGTGCCTGCCTTAAATCGAACAATCCAATCTACACAGAAACTATTGATGATACCCACATAATACAGCAAGGTTTTTTCGCTTGGCGCAATTCCTACCCATAAAGTATGTCCTGCAAAGGTATTGGGCGGGATTACTCCTGCGATGCAAGTGCGTTCGTCGGTAGAGCGTGCAATTTCACGATAAGCAAAACGATACTGTTTATACCAATGAGCAGCCCGCGATCTTGCCAAATCCGCGATGCCTGTGGCTTCATCAATCCAATAGCGCGGCACGTCATAGGCACTCTCGAACTGATGAATCATTTTGCCTTCATAGAGCGGGAAGCCGACATGTTGCTGATTGAACAAATGGCTATCGTTCGCCATGTGAAATTCGTTGGCAAAGTGCAAGTTCCACTGATTTGGAATATCTTGACCAAGCAAGGGCCATTCGCCGTAAATCTTTTCGGCAAGTTCATAATCTATCGGAGATTGAAACTCCATGATTGTCTGGTCGGTAGGGTCAAACCGCATAATTAGATCACGTTTGACGTGCATCCAGTTTTCAGGGTTATCCAAAACACTAAATAACTCATCCGGCTTTGGCACACCACGCGGGTCAATTCTGAATATGGCTGCAAACTCGTCACTGGCAACACCTTTTTGTGCGCCCAAAAACGTGATCTTGAATGAACGGTGAATATCGGGGAAATAGGCTTCGCCGCCGACCAATCCATTCGTCAAACTTACGAGCGATTCAATACGTCCCTCGCTAAATAACATTTCACGAAGGTCTTTTGTACCTTGATCCGAATAGATTCCCGATGGCACAACATACCCGATACGCCCTTTGGCATTGAGCAGATGATAACTACGTTCCAAAAATAATTTATGAGTTGCAGTATCGCCGCCACTCTGACGGATGTAATCAGGTGACTGCCGGAAATACGTAGCACTTTCTTCAATGCGATGTTTTTGCGCTTCATAAGAATTTAGGCGATTCGGATCTTCGGCGTTGAGTTCGGCAATACGTTTTTCGGCTTTTTCGCGGGTATAGCGGCTTTCGATATTTTCATCAAATTGGGCATAAAATTCGCGCAAATCGGGTTTGAGAATTTCCCATGGGGGGTTGCCCAAAATGATGGTGAAGCCGGGGTTGTCGAGGGGCTGGCCGTGTTCATCCACAAAAACTTCGGGGAACTCGATGGCCCAATGGAAGGGATTGACGGCCTCAAGGTCGGTGAAATGGGGGGCAAGGGCGGCGTTGAGGTCGGTTTTGGCGGCGGCGGTGGCGGCTTGGAGGTCGCGGATGGCGCGTTCGTGCTCCGGCGCGGTGTGGTGGGTGGTCAAGAGCGCTTGACGGAGGTGATGGAGG
>JAIOHL010000108.1 GCA_019913005.1 Anaerolineae bacterium
AACGGCAACCCATACACCTACCTCAACCCCCACCAATACCCCGACGTTCACGCCTACCTTTACCCCCAGCCCAACGCCGACGGGTACGCCGTCATTAGCAGGGGCGACCTTAACCCTTGCGCCAAATCTAGCCGGGCCAAATGTGGTCAATTCAGCCCAAACACTGACCGCTACGCTGCTGGATGTCAATGACAACCCCTTAAGTGGGTATACGGTGCAATTTACGGTCACCGGGCCAAACGCTCAAACGGGCAATGCCACGACCAATGCCAGTGGAGTGGCAACTTTCACCTATACAGGCAGCACGGAAGGCACTGATACGGTGGTTGCCAGCGTGACGGTGGGCAGCGTGACCGTGACCTCCAACAATGCCAGTGTGAGTTGGCTCACCCCGCTTCAGGATGTTGCCATTACGACGACATGGGGCCAGTTTTTCTATGGTGATGGTGACGGCTCATTTGAGACCGAATATGACCCCATGAACCCACCCACCCCGGTCTTTACCCAAGCCTTTCCTACCATCAACTTCAACCCCGCACCGGATACGATTCCCGGCATTCCAGAAGGATTAAGTCCCTATACAACCCCATTTACCAATGTGACGACGGATTTGAGTGGGAACTATACGGGTTCGATAGTGGCCCAAGGCAACGGGTATCAGGCGGGGATTGCCCCTTTAAGCAGTTTTGACGCGGTATTTACCGGGGAACTGGTCATTGCAGAAGCGGGCACGGTGACGTTCAGCTTCTATACCGACGATGGCTATATTTTTGGGATTGGCCCATCCACTTCGGGCAGCCAACAACCCCAGCGCGTCGAAAGCGGCAGCAGCCCCATGCTTAACCCGCCTGCCTCGGGACTCACCGAATTTCACGGGTTCCAAGTGGTCGGTGCCTTTAATGAGCAGACTGCTCCAGCAGGTTTCATCGTCAATGTGAACTTCCCGGCGGCGGGTCGTTATCCCTTTGAACTGGACTATTCCCAAGGGCCATGCTGTCAGCGTTCACTCACGATGGCAATTGTCAACACCGCGACGTATGGCGTACCGCCCAGTGGATCACTGCACATCACCCGCACCGCGACCGGCAACGCTGCAACGGGAACGGCAGAGAATTTCACCGTGACCGCCCTCGATGCGGCGGGTGACCCGATTCCCAATTTGCCTGTCCTATTAACCGTGCGGGGGGTGAATACCCAAGAAGTTCCAGCAGCAGGTCAGCCTTCGATTTTGACCAATGCCTCCGGGGTGGCCGAGTTCAGCTACACGGGCTACAACATTGGCTATGATGCCGTCCAAGCGATGGCGTGGGCGCAGGGCCATATCTCGACGTATTCCAGTGAAATCTCCGTGAATTGGATGCGGAGTGCGCCACCATCCAGTGACCCACTGGCAGCGATGGCGGTACCGGGTTGGATTGCAAGTCCGGCTAATCACAGCACCATTTCGGGTCAAGTACCCGTCACGCTGGGGGGTAGTGATATTTTTGGAAACTACACCCTCGATTACTGGCCCGTTGGACACCCTGAACTCATCTCGACCATTCCCGGCACGGGAGGCGATGTCTTGGTGGGGCAGACACTGGGGACTTTAGATACCACCTTGCTTGCCAATGGCGCGTATGTCATTCGCTTGCAGGCGCAACAACGATTTTCAAATCCCAGTGTCTTGTTGAACAGTGCCGTCTTGGTCACGGTGGATGGCGAATATAAGCCGGGGCGGGTGAAATTCACCGTCACCGATTTGGTGGTGCCTGCCAGCGGTCTGCCCATCACGATTGGGCGTACCTACGACAGCCTCGAACGTAACCGCGATCAGGATTTTGGTTATGGCTGGAGTCTGGCGATTGGCAACCCACGCCTCGAAGTGAATCCAGCGGGTGATGTGACCCTAACCATGCCGGATGGACGGCGGGTGACGTATTATTTCACGCCCTATTACCCCTCCCCGATCTTTGGGTTCCTGTTGTTCCCACGCTACACCGCGCCGCCCGGTACCTATGGCAGTCTGACCTCCAACGGCTGTCAATTGCTGGTGGCTTCGGGGGGTCGGCATTTCTGTTTCCCCGGTGGCTACTACGGCGAGAGCATCACCCAGTACACCTATACTGATCCGTATGGACGGGTGTTCACGATGGGCACGGATGGCACGTTACAATCCATCCAAGACCTGAACGACAACACCTTGACCTTTAGTGCCAATGGCATCACCAGCAGCACGGGTCTGCATGTGGACTTTGTGCGCACCAATGGGCGGATTACGTCCATCAGTGTCCTCGAAAACGCGGGCGACCCGCCGCTTGTTTACACCTATGGCTACTCTGGCTCAGGCGATTTGACGAGTGTCACCCTGCCCGAAACCGCCGAACCGATTCAGTATTTCTATTCAGCGACCTTCCCGCATCTGTTTGAACGGGCCGAAGACCCTCTCAATCACAGCGCCGCCACGACCAGTTATGACACGAATGGTCGGCTGCAAAGTGTGACCGACGCGGTGGGGCATGTCACCAACTACACCTATGACCTGACCAACCGTATCACCACTGTGACCGATGTGGATGCCGTCAATGGCAATGCGGTGACGACCACCCAATTGGACGCGGCGGGGTATGTGCTGCGGGAGACGGATGCGTTGGGTCATGCCACTGTCTATGCCTACGATGCCAACCACAATGTCCTGACGGAAACGCAGGAAATGGGCGTTGGCACGGCTGACGATGAGACCACCACCTATACCTATGACGCCAATGGCAATCGTACCTCGGTGACGAATGATTTGGGTCAGCAGATGGTGGCGGTTACGTACAACCAATATGGTGGGCCAGCCACGATTAATGACATTTTGGGCAATGCTTATACAGTAGGCTATACCCCGGATACCTTCATGCCGACTACGGTCACGGATGCGCTTGGAACGATAGGTGCGTACACATGGAACGTCAATGGCAACCCGCTAACCCGTACTGATGCGAGTGGGGCTGTCATTGACTATACCTACGATGCCTATGGCAATGTCACCAGCGAGACCACCCATCCCTCGTCAGGGGTGAACTACGTCACGGCCTATGAATATGACCTGCTCGGACGGCGTACCCAAATGACCGATCCGCGAGGAGTCGTGACCCAGTACACCTATGATGCCCTTGGACGCCTGCGCTCGACAACGGAAGCGGTTGGAGTCAGTGGGCTTCAACGCACCACGTCTTACGAGTATGATGCCAATGGTAATCAAACACGGATGACCGACCCCAACAGCCATGTCACCGATTATGTCTATGATGCCGCTAATCGCCTAGAAGAAGTCGACTACCCGGACGGCACGGAGCAGCACTATGCCTATAACTGGCGTGGGGATGTCATCCTAGAAATCCTGTATAGTGCCCCGCCGAGTCCAACTGTTGTCCAGCGCACCAGTTATGGCTACGATTTGGTAGGTCGCCAAACCAGTGTCACCGCTGCCGATGGGCTGTTAGGCCAAGCCACGACCCTCTACACCTATGATGAAGCAGGTCGCCAGATTGCCGTCACCGACCCCAATGGGCATACCACCTTTTACGATTATGACACCGCTGGACGTTTGACGCAGGTGGATGCACCGTTTAGTGGATCAACCCGCAATGTGACTACTTATGGGTATGAATATGCGGTTTCGGCGGCGATTGGCAGGCGCGTGACCACTACAGATGTCAATACTCGCCAGACCGTGAATGAATATGACCGTCGGGAACGCCTCACCCGTACCCAATACGCCAACGGCAGTGATGTCGTAATGACCTACGATCCGGTTGGGCGATTGCTGACCCGCGAAGATCAGAATAATTTGATTACGACCTATGCCTATGATGCCTTGGGGCGTCTCTTGTCAGTGCGGAGTCCGATACATCAAGCCCCTGTTTTGCCGACTGCCAGTTATGCGTATGATGCCCAAGGCAACTTGACTTCAATTACCGATGCGCTCGGTCATGTCACGGGCTTCCAATACGATGAACTGGCCCGTCAAACGCGCAAGACATGGCCTGATGGTGTCTATGAGACCGCTGGCTATGATGCGGTAGGCCATCTGACCCAACAGGTTATCGCAGTAGGGACAGCCGATCAGGTGACGCATGGTTTCCAATATGATCCCATGAACCGCCTGACCCAAGCCACCTATGGCCCACAAGTCTACACCTATACCTATACCCCGCAAGGCTGGCGCGATACCGTCACCGATGCGCGTGGGGTCACCGATTACAACTACGACGGGCAGGGGCGGGTCATCCAAGTCCAGTTCCCTGATAGCCGTGGGGTCAGTTATACCTACGACGCGGCAGGCAACCGCGACACGATGACCACGCCAACAGGTACGCTTGATTATGCCTACAATGACGCCGATTTACTGACTTCAGTGGATGTGGTGGGCGATGGCGTCAATCCTACCACCTACACCTATGATGAGGTGGGTGTGCTGACAGAAATGTCTTATCCCAATGGGGTCAACGCCACCTATACCTATGATCCGCTTTACCGTCTAACCGATATTGTGCAGCAGAATGGCTCTCAAACACTGGGGTCGTATCACTATACTCTCGATAATGTTGGCAACCGCACCCGTGTGGATGAATTGGGCGGTGGCTACTCTCTGTGGGATTACGATGATTACTATCGCCTGACCAGCGAGGAACGCTATGTCAGTACAGGTGTGTTGGATTACAGCACCGCCTACGAATATGATGTGGCGGGCAACCGGACACTGGAGACCCATACTGTTAATGGGCAGTCGCCGCAGGTCACCGACTACGATTACAATAATCTCGACCAACTGACTCAAGCTGTTACAGGTAGCACTACTACGACGTACAGCTATGATGCACGCGGTAATCTGGAGCAAGTGAGCGATGGTATCAGTACCACGAGCTATACATGGGATGCCCAAGATAGACTCATAAGTGCAACAACTCCGAACGGAACTGCCAGCTATGTTTATGATGCCGATGGAAGGCGTGTCCAACAGACTGCCAATGGAGAAGTCTCGAATTATCTCTGGGATGAATTGTCCGCCTATGGCGATGTGGTCTTAGAAACAAATAGCAGTGGGACGACGCTTGCCAGCTATGTCCTTGGGAATGACCGCCTCATTTCCCAAAATCGCGGTGGGTTATTAAGCTACTACTTGCAGGATGGGCAAGGAAGTACCCGTACACTGACCGATTCTGTAGGCAATGTCACCGATACTTATCGTTATACGGCCTTTGGAGAACTTCAAAATCAAACGGGGACAACCATAAACTCTTATCGCTATACAGGGCAACAGTTCGATACCGTGACTGATTTGTATAGTTTGCGTGCTCGTTATGACGATCCTTCGATAGGGCGTTTTCTCAGCCGAGATAATAATCAGTGCAATTGTGATAATCCTACAGAGCTTGATCGGTACACGTATGTTGCGAATAATCCCATAATGTATAATGACCCTTCAGGATATATGCTTGGAGATCTTGGAGGACAACTAACAATCCCGACTATAGGTTCTGCTGCTTTAAAGTTGGTAGGAGCAGCAATTGCCACTTGGATCCTTATATGGATAATTTCTCTTGTAAAAGATGATGTCAAGGTGGATCCGCCTGAGAAACCCCCAAGTATAGAAAAATGCAACAGAGCAACTAAAATTTTGGAACAATATGAACGTCTGGCTCAAAAACTTAGAAAGAATGTCACTGCGGCAGACCTCAAAAAGTGGAATGCCCTAAGAGACGCTGGGAAAATAAGAGTAATTGATTTGCCTGGCTGGGCCACACGAAAATGGCCTAGCGAATTTGGAGAAATGACGCTTGCACAAATTCGGCGCTGGTGTAATAAAGAAAAGTAGGAACATGAAATGCCTAAGTACCCTGAGTTTTCAACTTTGGACCTAGAACAGCTTATATTGCGGTTTATAGGGGTACCCCCTGACGAAGCCGATGAGGATAATTACTATGATGAATTAGCAATAACTATACGACTTAAGGGTGAAGTGGGTATAGAAGCTCTATTGGGATTGCTAAAGAAAGTATCGAGAGTGAGTCAGAAACGTGGTGCTATTATGGGGCTTACTTTTCCACCACAACTGAAAAAAACAGTGGTTGAAGAGACTCTAATTGGGTTACTTGATGCAGATGAACCTCTGATTGTGGCTGATGCCATTTCTGGTTTAATTGATACTGAGAGTAAGAATTTCCTTAATCGCATTTTGCCGTTTCAATCCCATCCTTCGCCTTATGTCAGAGGAAGTGTATTACGTTTTCTCAGTGCCTTATACCCCAACAAGGCGTATCCAATATTGATTGAAGCCTTGGGCGATTTAGATTATATTGTTCGTGAAAATGCAGCTGATGAACTTGGAGAAATGAAATTAGATGATTCTCAAAAAACCGAGGCCATAGCTCATTTGAGAAATTTACTTGAAGATTCTCATCCACATGTTAGGCAAGCAGTAGAAACAGCTATTAAAATGATTGAAGGAATTTTGATTTGAGCGAGAGTAAAAAAATAGAACCTTCATTAGTCATTATGATATTCATCCCATATACGGTGTATTGAGCAGTTCCATCGCCGGTTGCAAGCGTTCCTGCCTCCGCCGATCATAGCGTGCCGTCGTCACTGGCATGGCCCGCCAAATCTTTGACCGTCACAATATCCGCCCCGGCATCCAGCAAATTGCCGACAAATGTGCGCCGGAAATCATGGGGTGAGAAATCGGGGATTTTGGCTTCGAGTGCCCGCTTGCTGCATATTTTGAAGATGGCCTGCCGGGTAATGCCCTGCACTGTCACCCGTTTCATCGTCGAGTCAAAATCGGTGCGGGTGAGTTCGGCGATTTCGGTTACCCGATGAAATACTATGAATCGTAGGGACAAAAAAGCCAGCACCCAATAGATGGTACTGGCTTGAGAATTCTCGCTATTTGTTATCGGCGAGGGGTGATATTTTCGCCATCCAGCGCGGCCTCGGCGATTTCGCGCATCACGTCCGCGTCGTCGGTGTAGCGACTGCCGTGATAGGTCGTGATCTGCCGCAGGGCGTATTTCTGCACATTGAGTTGTTGGGCAGCCTCGGCGATCTGGCGTTCCAGCTCGCGGATTTGCGCGTCGCGCTGGCTCAGGACTTTGAGCAGGGCGTCCATACCGTTGGGGTCTTCCAACAGCGTCACGTTTCGCGCGGGTACGGTGAAGGGATAGCCCTTGTCATCCAGCGGCATGTCGTCGTAACTCACCCGATAGTCATTGCCATTGAAGCCTACAACCGTCGCGGGCACATCCACCGACCCCACTTTCACCCGCGTGCCCACTTTGAACTGGTGCTTAGGGCTAGTGGTTTCATACTCTACCAATTGAGTGTATTGAGCCGGAATTCGGAAAATCCCGAAGATATCATCGTAGACCACCTCGAGTGTCTCAGCGTCGGGAATCCCGACCACTCTGGCCGGGATACCGACTGCCACCATCTGCACCGCGTCGCCATACTGAAAGCGGCTCTTGGGGCGACGAGTCACATTGGCCGCTGGGACTTCGATGGACTCGTGACCGTCCTCAAACGTGACCCGCACCGTCTGGCTGTCTGAAGAAACCATCGCCACTTTCGCGGGCATATTGGTGAGATTCACGATCACCTCTTCATGGATTTCGAGGGCCACCGCGTCCTGTTTGGCGGCCAGAAGGCCCTTGTCGGCGGGGGTGATCACTGAAGGCTTACCTATAGGAATCAACTGGTCGTCATCCACCACAAAATCCCGGCCTGTGCCAGCGTCTATGACCACCCGGCCACCCGACGTGTAGGTTTTGATCTTCCCTTCCCATGTGCGAAAGTCGGCTTGAAAGCGCACCTGCGTGCCGATTGGGAGTCTATCTTGCTTGGTGTTCATTTGTCTAGTCCTTTAGTTTATAGGATTACTCAATACATCCACATGATAGCTCTGATCCCCCTGTGTCAAAGGCCTGCTGACCCCTAAACTCCGGGGGTTGTGGAAAAAAAGGGGCGGCCATCCGCCCCACTGATTTAGCGTGCTTCTGTTTCAGCCAGCGCCGCGTTCAACACCGCCACCAGTGCGCGTTCGTCCACGGGTAAACCACTGGTCAGTTGACTCAGCACCGCCTTGACCGCCTGACGTAGCGCCGTCTGTTCACTCACCACTTCCGCCATCTCGCGCCGTAAGGTGTCCAATTCTTGGCGCAAGGCAGGGGCATTATCACTCTCCAAGCAGGTGACCCCGCGAAAAGCCACGATAAATGGCTCACCTCGATCATCCACGGGCAGGTCGTCGTAGCTGATCTGGTAGTTTTCGTGGTGGTAGCCCACAATCGTCGCGGGCACATCCACCCCACTCACCTTGACCCGTGTCCCAATCGGGAGTGGGGTGGGGGTGGCGATGCGCTCGGCTTGTTTGACGCGGAGGGTCAATTGGTCGAGGGTCAGGCAGAAGTGTTTCCCGGTATCGGTGAGCAGGGTGACTCTACCCTCCGGCGTACAACTCTCGAGGGTGCCCGTGTAGATGCGGAAATCGGCGGCAAAACGTACTGGCGTGCCGACGGTGGGTTGAGTTGGAGCATGTTGTGTGTTCATTTATCTAGTCCTTTGGTTTATATGATTACTCAATACATCCACATGATAGCTCTGTTCCCCCTACGTCCAAGGCCTGCTGACCCCTAAACTCCGGGGGTTGTGGGGAAACAAAAAGGTGTTGACCTTTCGTCAACACCAGTGGCCGTCAGCCAGCGGGGATCAAAGTTGTTGCAGCCGTCGCACCTCGCTGCGCAGGCGGTCAATTGCGTGTTCCAAGCGCTGCACCTGTGCGGCGAGTTTGAGATTGCCCGGTGCTCCCAAGCGATTGGCGAGGGCCGCTAATTCGCTTTGACGTTCCGCCTCCCAGTCAGCCTCCACTTCGCACCGAAATTCCACTAGCCGCTCGTGTGCCCATTCAAAGCCGGGTGTTCTTTCCAAATCCCAGCAGGGGTCGTTTTGCCAGTTCTGGCAAAGCTCGTCGAGGCGACGTTCCCAATAAAACGCCACCGCGCGGTTGTACTCGTCGCCGTAAGGCACATCCAGAATGCACTCAGTATCCCATGGGGAGATATCCCCCTCACCCAAGTGCAGGCGAAAGGCGTTCATTTGCTCAATGCCGCTATTGGCGAGTTTGGGATCAACATATTCCACGAGGATATACCAATCCTCTTGAGGAAAACGCGGTGATGCGATCACTTCACGCACCACCCCGATTTGATTGGCCCGATACTTCGGCCAATTTTCTTGGTAAACCACCCAGTCACCGATTTGGAATGTCATGGTTTTGCTCCCTGCGTGTGTTCGGATACGCAGCCCCCGTTTGATCGTTAAGGTGGATAGAAATTCAAACGGACGACCCTAAAAGCGGATCGTCCCAAAGGGCTTGGGTTCCCAGTAGAGATCACGCTCAATCGGCAGCCCCAAGGGCGGACAATGCAAATCGCGTAACTCGTCAATGGAGACAAATCCCCACTCGCTGTAGTCCGGCTCGGTCTCGTTACGCACGTAGCCAAAAGCCAGCCATGGGTAGCCATCCGGGGCGACTTCCGAAAACTCGGTCAAATACCACGTCATGGCAGGTGCAAACAACTTGATATGCACCACCTGCTCGGCCAGCGGCATGGCCTCGTTGCTGTACAGTGCCGGGATGTCTGACCACAAGGGGATGTAGTCATACGGGTTGTCCTGCTCCGGGCGTGGGTGGTGCGGCTTTTGGGTGATGTCGAGCAAGTGAATCGGGTCAATCATTGTCACCCAGCGTCCGAGTTGATGGCGGCCTTTGAGCCAACTCACCCTAACCTCGCCGTCCTCGGTCACGTCTTCAATCCGCACCACCGTCATGGGCAGCTTGGGGTGGTGCATTCGTTTGCGTTGACCTATTTGAATATTCATAGTCTCCCTGCGCGTTTTGTCGGATGCGCGTCCCCCGCTTGAGAGTTTAGCTTGTGTGTTCTAAAGTGATAGACTTAGGCCTTCGAAAATTCCCGTAACCCTTCGCGCCAGCCCGCCATAAACGCCGTCCAGTCGTGACTCCAATCCGCGCGGTCGGTGGTTGAGGGGTTGAAACCCGTGTGCCCTTTTTGGCAGGCGGTGGCGAAGGCAATACTTCTGCCGACTTGGTAGGCAGGAGAGCATTTGGTACCGTGTCGGTGTTTCATGCCCCACCGCGCAGTTGGGCGGCGTACTGACGGCCTTTGTCTGTCAGGGTCGCCCCGATGCGTACCGCCATGTCGGGGTATTCCGGATGGACTTCCAACGGCACGGCCTCCAGAAACCCAGCCCGTTCGAGTTGCAGCACGTACACCACTTCAAGGGCCGTCTGGGGGAGATAGACCGACTGCCCTGCCTCCGCAGCGGCGGCGATGCGCAGCAGTAGAGCGCGTTTGTCGTCTTCATAGGCGGCCAGCAGGCTTTGGAGAAAGAGATCGTCCATATCCCACCCCCTAGACCAACACGGCCATGGGCATGGCGGCCCGCGACTTACGGCGGGCCACGGGTTTCGGCGGTGGCGCTGGTTGGGCAGCGAGTTGGGCCTTGAGTGCCTCGATTTCCGCCAGCAGGGGTTGCATAAAGGCCGTTAGGTCGAGTTGTACGACGGCGGGTGGTGTGGATGGGACTGGTGGCTGTGGCGGCGGCGGTGGGACAAGCGGTTGGAGATTTTCCGCTCCCTTGGCGGATGCGCTCACCGGCTCGTTGGCACTGGTGGCAGGGGTGGCGGAAACTCGGTCAGTCGCGGCGGCCTCGGCAAGAGGAGAACGTTGCTCGCCGTCTTTGGCGGGTTCGAGTGTGGTAGCGGTTAGGCCGTTATTAGGGACTTTCTGCTCCCACATGTCCCGCAGATTGCGATTACGGCTGTGGCGTGTGCCGTGATAGCCCTGTGGTTGTTTATCAGCATTCGGACGAGCCAATGGTTGATGTAGCCATGCCCGGTAGAGATTCACCCCGAGGTCGGTCAGTTGGAATTGGCCGGGGGCGACCTCCGTCAGATACTCCGGGATCAGGGACTGAGCATCGGCTTTGCTGGCGGGCCATTTGACCCAGAAACACAAGCGGCGGTTGACATAGGCATCATAGCCTTGGCGAAGAATGTTCTGCTGGGGCATGGTCATGGCGCTTAGAAGGGCCAGCAGTTCGGCATCGGTCTTGGTTGAGGTGGTTGTTGTGGTGAGTGTCATGGTGGGGTATCCCTGCCGACCCCCATCGCTGAGGGTCGGGCGTGTGGGAGTTCTTCCTAGCTGGCTTTGGCGTAGCGGCCAGCCGAGCGGGGCGAAAAGGCGCGGTCTTCGCGCTCGTGGGCGGCTTCAGTGGTCTCGTCGAGTTGATCCATCAGCCCCGTGAAGTGGTTGGCGAGAGCCGTTTCTTGCAAGCCGACCATCTGGCGAGCTTCGCTGCGTAGGTCGCTCTTGAATAACCGCGTCCATGTGTCGCCGCGTTCAATCACGTAGGCATATGCCTCTTCGTAGAAGTCGCTGTACTTGACCTGCCAATCCTTTTCCAGAATAAGCAGGCGGGCGGCTTCGATTTCGACTTCGCTGTGACTGCTGCCGAGGATGTTCATCAGAAAGCCGTAACTTTCTTTACGCCAAGCCAGATATTGGTCTTGGACCGCGTCTTCGCTGATAACTTCAAACACGACTTTGATGGCGGTGGATACTGCGGGGGTTTCGAGCGTTGGGTCAAACATGATACAATTCTCCTTAACGACGGCTTGCCGCCGTCATCTTCAAATTGATTTTGAGCTTGGGACCCCTGTTCATTGATCGGATGGTGCAGGGGTCTCTCGCTTTATTGTTTATATACATTACATTATAAGATCGTTCTTATAAAAAATCAAGGACGAAATGTTATTTTCTAAAAACTCTTGACATCTGATTTGAGCAGCGATACTATAATAAAAACTGGGTGAAAGAAGGCATTATGGCTAGAGCAGTTGTCAGGAGTAGATTACGGGAATTTGTTGAGGCCAAAAGCAAAGAGTACGGTTTCAGAATTACCCAAAGTCAACTGGGAAATGCCGTCGGATTACCACAACCTACTATTGCAACTTGGATGAGTAATCAACCAATGGAGCAAATCAATGTTAGGGTATTAGCATCTCTAGCAAGCTATTTTGGGGTTGAACCATTTGAGTTGCTGACACTGGAATATATCGAGGATGATATATCCCCCGAAACAAAAACCCACCATGTCGCACTTCCGATTTCAGCGTAATCGACAAGGTGGGTTACAAACAGATTATTCGGTGTTGGGGGGCACCTAAACACCGATAAGCACCTTAATAACTGCATATATTGGCTCCAAGTAGAGTACCTCAAATGAGGTAAACTACTGAAATAACAGTCGGGGTGCTGGGATTTGAACCCAGGGCCTCTTGCACCCCATGCAAGCGCGCTAGCCAGGCTGCGCCACACCCCGATTGATGGAGGTCAGTATAGCAGGCCCTACCACCTAACGTCAAGGCTATCGTTCACGCCGAATGACGACAATTTTCCAGCCTTCTCCCTCACCCAACAACAAGACATCATATGCCTCCCCACCTTCAAAAGTAAGCGGTTCGGAGGTGAATTGAAGTTGTCCGTTTCGGGCATCCAACCCGCCGAATTGCATCGTTCCGGCAGCAATTTGCACCATAGATGAGACACTGTTGATCTCCAACCCGTTAATCAAATCGGTTCGCCCTGTCGAATTCTCCGGCATTGGTGTTCCCTCAGTGATTGGACTGTAAATAGACAAACCCGGCCCATCACTTTTGGCATGGACAAAACGCAGGAGAATGGTCGACAAACTCACCGAGCCGTCGTAATCTGGCTCGGTTGAAATGACGACGTTCTCATCATCTCCCATCACAAATAGCGTGATGAAGGCACTTCTTTCAGCGTCAATGACCACTTCGCCTTGATACAGCACCTCATCCCCTCTTTGAATTTGGAGGGGATGGACGCGACTGTTCAACTTCACAGCGGATGAAATCTCACCACGCGCCACGCCTTCAATCTGGGGCACATTATCAAATGACACATCAATTGCCCCTTCACTGTCTAGGGCATTGACCACCTGCACACTGACATCCGCTGGTAAGGCACTACCACCACTCCCCCCAGCCACTTGGGTCGAATCCGTTCCTACCTCAGTTGGCAGCAATAAAAGACTTCCTACTGCCGAGGGAGACAAGATATAGGTGTACACCTCGCCCGCTACAAAATTGAAGTCACGCGGGTCTTCAATCACATGCGGTTCCGTTTGTGACCCACCCATAAAATAGAGCGCGTTCTCGCTCAAATTGAGTTCAATAGGATTAGATGCGCGGCCAAAGGGAACTTGGGCACGCACTTCTCGGTTGCTAGCACTAATCGCTCGGGCTTGGCTCTCTCCCGGAATCGCGTTCACAATGATCAGACGGGTTGTATCAGGCGCGAGGGCATTGGTATCAATGTCCACCTGTAGCAAACGCAAATCTGGTGGGTCGCCTAAGAGCACCAAATCCACCGTGCGATTCGGTGTTAGGCTGAGATTGGTGCTTAATAGCGTTTCCGAATCATCCCCAATTGTCACGACTCGTACCCGATACGTCTTGGAGGGGATAGTTTCAAAGGGCAACGACTCCAAATAGCCGATCCCAACGGTCAAGGCTCTTTCATCATCGAGGTAAATTGCTACCTCTGGCACAGTCGCTGCAACATGCGTCAAGCGGACACGGGTTTGGGGCGGGGTTTGTCCCTGCAAAAACACCAACTTAAAAGTGCCCGGCGCAGTATCATTCAACAGCAAAGCAGTATAGGCATAGCCAGCCCGAATCTGCTGTGTCGCCTCGACAATCAATTTACCCTCGGTCAAAACCTGAAAATCATAGGACTCTTCAGCAAGGATGATTTCATCCCCCGCTTCACCCGCTTCAAGTGCCTCGACACGGGTGACCTCATTCACTATCAAATCGGCTGTCTCAATGCCACTCGCACTATTCACAAGCACCACCCGTGCTTTTCCAGCTTCAATGGGATCAAGCACCTGTGGCACAACATAAAGTTGTATCGCTTCGGGTGTTCCACTGGCGACCAAGATAGTCGTCTCACCCGCCTCAACAGCGACATCTTCCTCAAACAATACGGCACCTTCGGTCTCTGGGGTCTGTCCAGCCTGTACCAGACTGAACTGATAGCTACCCGCATTGATCGGCAAGGCGCGGCTGGTAATAGCATTAAATGCCATACGCGGGACTATCAGGGTGTCATTTAAATAAATATCCACATTGGGCAAGTCTATGACACCTTGTATCACCCATACAGCCGCCTGTTCGCTGCTAGGCTGATTCCGTACATCAATTGGATTGGGCAGCGTTGGTGCAGGCTGAAAGGTTGGGACAGTCGTTGGTGGAATGGTGGCAGTTGGTGGAATAGGGGTATCTTTGTCCTCATCATTCCCACCACAAGCACTCAACACTATGCCCATCACCATTATTAGGCTCACCAGCCAAAATCGCCGGGTAAATTTCATGATTTGTTCCCTTTGGTGCAAATTTTTCACCTCATAGCGCCATTATAGTCAACCTTGCCGGTCCGTGCATCTATCCATCTCCTTTGTACAAAAGTACAGTTTTTAATAGAGGCACTTGACGTAGCTATTTTTTGCCTTATCATTTACTATAGTTAACGCTCGTTAAGTATGTCTGAGTGACCAGAAAATTATGCCCGACTCCCATCGTGATTCAGGCCGTATCAATCGGCGTGATTTAATTATCGAGACTGCTACGCGCCTGTTTTCAGAGCAAGGCTATACTGCCACCTCTGTGCGTCAAATCGCTGAACTCGTTGGCTGCACCGAAGCCGCCCTCTATTATCATTTCAAAGACGGCAAACGTGCTCTATTGCAAGCCGTCCTTGAATGCGAAATGCCCAAACTCACCTCAATTATTAATGGCAGTGAAAACGCCACTTCGTTACAAGCAGCTATGAAGTCAATTGCCATGCAGATGGATGTCGTTGGCCCAGAACGCATGGCAAAAATGCGCTGGATTCTAGGTGAGTTTCATCGTTTGAGCGACGAAGAAAAAGCCCTGTTCCATGAAAGCCACCTACGTATGCACCACATTATCGCACAAGTCCTTCGACCCTTTGTGGACAGCGACGAGTATGCCAGCAGGCTTGCGTGGATTTTCTTTGCGGCTGGTTTCGGCTATGGGCTGCTTTTCTGGAATCTCGAAATGCAAGATGTCGCCAATTTCTCGCTGCATGAGTTTATGGAAACACTGATTCCATTGCTTGTTTCGCGGCAACCCACTCCATAGTAATCCCATTCCATATACCGTCACTATTCACATCATTCAGGGAGGCCATACCCACCATGTCACACGCTGTCTTTGACCCAAATGACGCTACTAACTATGAGGGCTTATCAGGTTATAAAAACCGATGGCTCGGTCTACTGTTCATCTGTATTTCCCTGCTGGTCATCAGCTTGGATAACACCGTTCTCAACACCGCTATTCCCTCTATATCACGCGATCTGGAAGCCAGTACCAGTGAAATCCAGTGGATTATTGACGCCTATAGCCTGTCATTCGCGGCACTGCTGCTAACCATGGGAGCGCTCGGGGATCGTTACGGACGCAAGCCTGCGTTGCAGGTTGGCCTTTTCCTATTCGGCATTGGTTCATTAGCTGCCGCACTATCTAACAGCACAGAAATGCTAATCGGCTCCCGCGCCTTTTTGGGAATTGCCGCAGCGATCATCATGCCTGCTACCCTCTCAATCATTAGCGCCACATTTCCTCCGAAAGAGCGCTCGCAGGCGATTGCACTTTGGGCAGCCGTGTTCGGTTTGGGTGTAGGGCTTGGGCCAACGATTGGCGGTTGGTTGCTCGAACACTACTCATGGCATTCGGTGTTCTATATCAACCTGCCTGTCATTGCTTTGGCGCTCATCGGCGGCCAGCTTATGATTGCCAATTCCAAAGACGAATCCGCACCCAAGATTGACATTCCCGGTGTTGTGCTGTCCATCCCCGGTTTGTTTGCGCTGGTCTATGGCATCATTGAAGCGGGACAGAAATCTTGGACTGACAGTACCGTTCTGCTTTCCTTCGGTGTAGCAGGTGTTCTACTTGGCATCTTCGCCATTTGGGAAAGCCGGTATGAACATGCCATGCTGCCGTTGTACTTCTTCAAGAATATGTCGTTTACGGGTGCAAACACCGCCCTTGCGTTGGTCATCTTCAGCCTGTTTGGGTCATTGTTCTTCATGAGTCAATACATGCAAACGGTGTTGGGCTTCAGCGCACTAGAAGCAGGTATTCGCCTCGTTCCGCTGTCCTTTGCGCTCGCTTTCGCCGCTGCGATGTCGGCCCGTATTGCTACTAAACTCGGCACCAAATACACCGTCGCGTTGGGTATTCTGATTGGCGCAGGCGGCATGTTCTATATGTCCCAGATGCTCGATGTGGATACCTCGTATGGCACGATTTTGATTGGTCAATTGATTCTGGCAAGCGGCTTGGGTATTGCCATGAGTCCTGCCACAAACTCGGTCATGGGGTCTGTGCCCGTCAGCAAAGCCGGGATTGGGTCAGCCATGAACGATACGACCCGCGAACTGGGTGGCGCGTTAGGTGTGGCAATTTTCGGCACCTTGATGAATGGCGTTTATCTGAATGGGGTGGAAAAACTCAAAGCGGTGCTGCCAAGCCAAGTCTTTGGCCCGTCCTATGATGTTGTGAGCAGCAGTATTCAGGGGGCACACGGGGTTGCCAGCAATCCGCAAATGCCGACTGACCTCTCCAGCACGATTATCAACACGGCTAATCGGGCTTTTGTAGACGGCATGACCGAATCAATGCTCATCGGCTCCGGCATCCTTGTTCTCACTTCAATTTTGGTCGTAATCCTGCTGCCCTCAGTTGTACGCCGCAGCGAGGATATCGAAGAACATATTGAGCATGAGGTCGCCGAAAAAGCCGCCCATGAACACGATCATGAAGCCGAAGCCGCCCGTCGCGCCCTTGCTACAGGTGACTAACCCAAACTGAGGCTGAAAAAGAGGTGTATTCATCAAAATACACCTCTTTTTGTTTACCTGACACGAAAACCTTGTTAAACTAATGATCCGTTTATTGACACAACACAGTAAGGATTTTCCCCATGCGTTCCGTTGAATGGCACAATGACCGCCTCTGTATGATAGATCAGCGTAAACTTCCATGGGACTTGGAACTGGTGGATTTTGCCACCTATGAATCGGTGATTGAGGCCATCCAGAATATGACCGTGCGGGGAGCGCCTGCCATCGGAGCCGCCGCCGCGTTCGGGTTAGCATTAGCAGCCCAACAAAATTCTACGCACGATCTTGACCTATTGCGCCGCTACTTGAACACAGCGGCCCAAGAACTCCGCAGAGCGCGTCCAACGGCAGTGAATTTGATGTGGGCCATTGACCGAATGCTGCCGATTGTGAATTCCAGCGATGTCGCATCGGCCAGCGACCTACGTGATGCGATCCTGACCGAAGCTCAAGTGATTGCCGAAGAAGATGTTGCCATCAACAAACGTATGGCGGAACATGGCGCAGCTCTTATCAAAGATGGTGATACGATTTTGCACCACTGCAATACGGGCATGTTGGCAACAGTGGACTATGGGACGGCGCTGGGTGTTATTCGCATGGCCCATGAGCAGGGCAAAAAGATTCATGTGCTGCTGGATGAAACCCGCCCTCGGATGCAAGGCGCACGACTTTCAGCATGGGAATGTAAGCAATTTGGCATCCCGTTTGACATTATCCCCGATACCGCCAGCGGCTATTTTATGCATCGGGGTGAGGTCAATATTGTGCTGGTCGGGGCGGATCGTGTCGCGGCGAATGGGGACACTGCCAACAAAATTGGCACATATCAGGTCGCGGTGTTAGCGAAAGAAAATGGCATCCCCTTCCACCCAACTGTGCCGACTTCGACGGTTGACCTAAAGATTGCATCCGGCGCAGAAATCCCGATTGAGGAACGCGACCCCGCCGAACTGCTGACCCCGTATGGGATGGCGCTTGTCCCACCCGATTATCCCGTTCGCAATCCGGCCTTTGATGTCACCCCGGCGCGGTACATCACGGGCATCATCACCGAAAAAGGTATTATCTACCCGCCGTTTGAGGTAGGCCTCGCCGCCGCTAAAAAATAGGATTAGCGGTTATACACACTTGGATTGACACAATGGGGGAGGCGCTCCCCTTTCAATCCGGCCAGCAAATTTTCGACGGCCATCAGGGCCATTTTTTCGCGGGTACGCACACTCGCACTGCCGATATGCGGCACAATGAGACAATTGTCGAGGGTGAGCAGCGGATCATCCAAATGAATCGGCTCCGGTTCGGTCACATCTAGCGCCGCATAGCCGATTTGTTTGTTTTTCAGTGCTGCATAGAGTGCTTTGGGATCAACAATGCCGCCGCGTGCCGTATTGACCAAAATCGCCGTTGGTTTCATCAGCCCCAATTCACGTTCGCTGATGAGGTGATAGGTGTCCGGTGTCAAAGGACAGTGGATGCTTACAAAGTCGCTCTCTCGCAACAGTTCATCCAATTCCCGTCGCGCTGCACCCATCAACTGAGTTGGATAGCCGTGTCCACCACCCGAATAAATCACCCGCATGTCGAAGCCACGTGCCCGTCTTGCTACCGCCTGCCCAATTCGCCCCATGCCAATAATGCCGAGGGTCGCCCCGTAAATATCCACTCCCAAAAGCGCGGTGGGATCCCACGTTTGCCACTTGCCGTCACGGATATATCGTTCCGATTCACCCAGTCGTCGTGCTGCTGCCATGAGGAGCGCAAAGGCTAAATCAGCAGTCGTTTCGGTCAATATCCCCGGCGTATTCCCAATCGGGATACCGTGTCGGGTAGCGGCATTCACATCAATATTGTCATACCCCACCGCGACGTTGCTAACCACCTTCAAATTCGGTGCTCGTTTCAATAATTCCTCATCCACTTTATCCGTCAGAAGCGACACAAGGCCATCAATTTCTTGCACTTGCTCTAACAGCACGTCACGTGGGGGTGGCATTGACCCTTGCCAGACCTTCACGTTACATTCAGCATTGAGTAAATCGAGGGCTTTCTCTGCAATAATGCGGGTTACATACACACGCGGTTTCTGTTTTTCCATAAGCTATTATTCTCCAAATAAGGGCAACGCTATCTCGTGTTTTGGGTGGGAATCAGGTTAATCTTACCCCTTTGTCAGCTATAGAGAAACGCCCCGAAATACGGTACACTTGCCCCCGTTTGAATTTCCGTTTTTTGGGGAGGCCACCAATGGAATTTCGCACGCTTGGTCGTACAGGTCTAAAGGTCAGCGAACTGTGTCTCGGCACCATGACGTTCCGTTGGACATCTACCGAGGAAGAATCCTACCATGTCCTAAATCGGGCATGGGACGCAGGCATCAACTTTCTGGACACCGCCGATATTTATAGTTCATGGGCAGAAGGCAACCCCGGCGGCGTAGCGGAAGAAATTATTGGTAAATGGCTGCAAGGTAAACCGCGCGACCAAATTGTCATAGCGACTAAAGTTAGAGGCAAAATGTGGGAAGGCCCAAATGGAGAGGGTTTGAGTCGCCAGCACATTATGTTAGCCGTTGAACACAGCCTGCGCCGTCTGCAAACCGATACGATTGACCTCTACCAAGTCCATTGGCCCGATTGGGACACCCCGCTCGAAGAAACCCTACGCGCATTCGATGATCTGGTTAAACAGGGCAAGGTGCGCTACATCGGGGCCAGCAATTATAAAGCGTGGCATTTGATGAAAGCCCTATGGGTCAGCGACAAACACAATCTCGCCCGTTTCGACAGCATCCAGCCCCATTTTCACCTGCTCAATCGGGAAGAAGTCGAACCCGAATTGGCGGCGGTCTGTCTCGATCAAGGCATTGGTTGCATTCCTTATAGTCCACTGGCAGGCGGATTTTTAACAGGCAAATATACCCGTGAGGGCGGTGCTCCGGCAGGGTCGCGTGGCAGCAGCGGTGATCGAATGAAAAGGTATATGAATGATAAGGGTTGGGCCGTGCTGGATACCCTGCGGGAATTGGGTGAGGGACGCGGCAAGACTATTGCCCAAATGGCGATCGGCTGGATGCAAACCCTGCCCTTTATCACCGCGCCGATTATTGGCGCCAGCCGGGTTGAACAGTTGGACGAATTACTGGGTGCGATTGATTTACGCCTTGAAAATGAGGAAATGCAGCGCCTTGATGAAGTTACAGGCGTTAACCGCTTCTACTTTGACGAAGATGAAGATTAAAACTATTCCCCGCCGTCGTTTCCCCTCTCCACTGGGTGGGGAGGGGTTAGGGG
>JAIOHL010000109.1 GCA_019913005.1 Anaerolineae bacterium
GGTATACTGAGAGGGCCTAGAAGGGGAGGAGACGCCTAATGGATGTCGCACAACAGCGGCTTGTCAATCAACATTTGGTCGGGACGCCGTTATCAACACCAGAGGAAGTGGTGCAGTGGTTGGGGGCGGTGCAGGCCCAAGAATATGCCCACGCGAAATGGGCACTCAGCTTGCGGATGGAGCCGACCACTGAGCCAGTCATCGAGCAGGCCTTTAAGGAGGGGCGGATTTTGCGCACCCATGTGATGCGTCCGACGTGGCATTTTGTCACCCCGGAAGATATTCGGTGGCTGTTGGAACTGACCGCGCCGCGTGTCCATGCCGTGAATGCCTATATGTACCGCAAAACGGAATTGGATGATGCGATTTTTGGACGCAGTAATGAGGTGATTGCTGAGGCTTTGCAAGGCAGCAATTATCGGACGCGGACTGAATTGGCGGCGGAATTGACACAGGCGGGTATTGTTGGGGCAGAGGGGATGCGGCTGACGTATTTGATGATGCGGGCCGAACTGGATGGTTTGATTTGCAGCGGGCCACGCCGGGGTAAACAATTCACCTATGCGCTGATTGAAGAACGTGCGCCCAACGCCAAAACCATGCCCCGCGACGAAGCACTGGCCGAACTCACCCGGCGCTTTTTTACCAGTCATGGGCCAGCGACAATTGATGATTTTGCATGGTGGTCGGGGTTGACGAAGGCCGATGTCAAAGCCGGGCTGGAACTAAACCGCTGGCAGTTGGTTCAAGAAATGATCGGCGAACGTATCTTTTGGTTGGCGGCGGTCAGTCCGAGTTCGGTGACCAGCGACCCCTTAACGGCCCATATGCTGCCTATCTATGATGAATACACCATCGCCTACAAAAACCACGATGACATCATTGACCCCCCAGCGGCGGAAAAGATGAAAGAGGTGGATTTGGTGGTCTTTACTTCGACCATCGAAATCGGCGGCCAGATTGTGGGGGTGTGGAAGCGCACACTTGAAAAAGACAGCGTGATCGTGGAGACGAAACTGTTCCGCGCCCTCACCAGCGGCGAACAGCAAGCCTTGAACGATGCCCTATGGCGCTATGGCGAATATTTGGGGTTGGGAGTAGTGCTGACTGAGGCGTAGGGCTAAATTCTCCGGAGGGCGAAGGCGTTGCGAATGGCCTCCGCAACCATATGTTGTTTGCCTGTTTCAATGTGGTGACAACTTGCTAAAGTAGCCGAAGATGGATGCTTCGTAGGGGGGGCGCTATGTTTGGGATGGCATAGGGCATCCCCTACGAAACATTCCGTAGCCTTTGTTGCAAGAATCCCTAACCTAGTGCATTAGTCGCTTGCTGAATACCAGTTCAGCACTCGTAGGGCCCGCAGCGTGTTCCAGCGGCTCGGTTGGCCTTCATACTCGTCTAGCTCGACTGGCATCTCGCCGGGGTACCGAACCTCAAGCAGCCATCGGCCATCGGCGTCACGCTTGGATTCGACTAGGGCAATCGCCTCCGCAACACGCTCGTCGGGCGTGACCTCGGCGCGGCGCAGGTACTCCAGCCCTCGCAGCACGTCGAAGTGCCACCATGTCGGAAAGGCGAAGCTCGTCCACACGGTTTCACCATCGCGGTCTCGCTCGATCACCTCGCCAGTGGACAGGCGGCGGAAGAGGTGGCGCTCAAGGAGGTACTCCTGCCCACGCCGACGGGCCGCTTGCACCTCTGGGTGGCCGCCGCCGGCCTGTTCGTATTCGAGCAGGGCTTCTAACACACAAATCGTGGTGTTAAACGATGAGCGCGTTGAGCCGTTGACGGCCTCGCAATTCCAGCCGCCATCGGATAGCTGCTCACCGAGCAGTCGGTTGATGATCCGTTGGACATCTTGCTTAAAGTAGGCACCACTCGCGGCCACTTGCCCATTGATACACGGCTCGACCTCGCCGACGAAGAAGGGAGTGCCTTCAAATTCCATTCCCTGCCATGTGCCGTCCCAGTCCCATCCGCGCCACGTCACGCCGTCCCGGACAAGACCCACCGCGTGACGTGCTTGTTCGCTCATCGGATCAAGGCCCATTTCCCGCAGGAGTGTTAGGACGTGCATCGTAGAGTTGCACTCTTGATTAAACGCCGCGCCAGCCCACGAGCCGTCGGCTCCTTGAAGAGCGAGCAGCCAAGCGCCCCAACCCTCGGTGGCGACTCGCGCACGCTCCGCTGCAACCTCCTCAGCTGATGCACCGATGAGGTCGCGCATGACCTGCCAGCGAATTGCAGGGTCAGAATCAAGCAACCACGCTATGACCGATCCTTGTACCTTTGGGGTTGGTTGGTTGGGTGGTTGGGTCGCCATTTGCCAATACTCCTTACTATGGTGAAAAGACATTGCTGGTGGTCGTGTCTGCCCGTTTGTGGGATGGCACAGGGCCATCCCCTACGAGGTACATCCAAACTCAATTGGAAAACCACATGATGAACGAAGCAGTTTAATTCCATTATAACAAGTTTTTAGCTAATTTGTTCTGATTTAGCGAGGGCGATCTTAGCCGGTATCGCAAAAGTCCGACCTTGCCCCATTCAAATGACATTCGACCCTTGCAGATTTCGCCGTAGAATTCAGAGCTAATACACGCGCAAAAATCGGCTCAAATACTCCACAAGAAAATCGCATGGGAAAGCCATTCTCCCAATCTTTGGGAGGGTGGTTTTTTGGTATTGCGTGGGGGTCAAATGCTGCTATACTCATCACCTTCAATTAATATCCACAAACCTCCCCTAACAAGGGACTGTATGAAAGGAATACGGTGACACAAAACTTCGATGCCGGACATTGAAGCATCCTTTGATGATCGTCGTGGTAACGAAACAAGAGTAAATCTCTGTCAACCAAGCCCCAATCCACAACTCAGCGAGGAATTGACCCTCGACCCTCAAGATTGGGAATCCATCCGAGAACTAGGCCACCGCATGGTGGATGATATGCTAGACTTTATGCGTACCCAGCGCGAAAAACCCGTCTGGCAGCCTATCCCGCGTGATGTACGTGAATTTCTGACCCAACCGCTCCCCAGCGAACCCACCGCACCGGAAACGATTTACGAAGAATTTGCCGAAAATATTCTGCCGCACCCGCTTGGCAATACCCATCCGCGTTTTTGGGGTTGGGTGGTCGGCGGCGGTACACCCCTCGGCGCGATGGCCGAAATGATGGCCGCGACGATGAACCCCACGCTCGGCGGCGGGGAACAGGTGGCGACACTGGTCGAATTGCAGGTCATTGACTGGTGTAAACAAATGATGGGTTTTCCGCATACCGCGTCGGGCTTGCTGGTCAGTGGCTGCTCCAAAGCGAATCTGATCGGCTTGACGGTGGCGCGGAATCAATACACCGATGTGCGGAATAAGGGGATGCGGAATCAGCCCCAACTGCGGGTGTACGGCTCCAAAGAAATGCACTTTTCGATCAAACGGGCGCTCGAAATGCTCGGTATCGGGGCGGAAAACTTGGTGTTGATTCCGACGGACGCCGATTATCGAGTGGACATCGCCCAATTAGAGGCCGCGATTGCCCAAGACCGCGCCGCTGGTTATGAACCTCTGGCAGTGGTCGGATGCGCCGGGACGGTCAACACCGGGGCGATTGATGATCTGGATGCACTGGCGGATGTGGTCGAACGCGAAAATCTCTGGTTTCATGTGGATGGGGCGTTCGGGGCAGTCGTGGCGTTATCGCCCGAATTGAGACACCGCGTCAAGGGCATCGAACGGGCCGATTCGCTGGCCTTCGATTTTCATAAGTGGCTGCATGTGCCCTACGATGTGGGGTGTGTGTTGGTGCGCCAACATGAAGATCATCTGCGGGCCTTCGCTTCGCCATCCCATTATATGGGGCATAACGAGCGTGGGATTTCGGCGGACACCTATTCGTTTGGTGATTACGGCGTTCAGCTTTCTCGCAGTTTTCGTGCGCTCAAGGTGTGGATGACCCTGCGTGAACACGGGATTGAGAAATTTGGGCGCATGGTCGAGCAAAATGTCGAACAGGCCCAATATCTGGCGCGGCTGGTTAGGCAAACCCCCGAACTGGAATTGGTCGCTCCGGCCCATTTGAATGTGGTATGTTTCCGCTACATGGTGCCGGGGATGGACGCCGATGAACTGGATGCGTTTAATCAGGAACTGCTGATGCGCTTGCAAGAAAGCGGGGTCGCCGTGCCGACGTACACCGTGCTGAATGGGCAGTATGTCTTCCGCGTCGCCCATGTGAATCACCGTAGCCGCTATGAGGATTTTGATATTCTCGTGGGGGCGGTGCGCGAAATCGGGGCGACGATGCTGGAAGAAATGCAGACCATCAATGTCGGTGAGTATCGCATGTTGGCGTAGAATCAATCTCGCATACCAGATTCAGGTAAAGGCTAACCCCATCCCCAACCCTTCCCCGCCAGCGAGGAAGGGCGTCAATACGGCCTTTCCCCCCTCACTGTTTACAGGGTAGGGGGCAAGGGGGTGGGGTTGAACCGCCACTGTTCAGCCAGATTCTGTATCACGCCAGTTAGCACGAGCATAAAAACCAAAAACCCCTCCGCCGAATGTTACAAAATTCGGGGAGGGGTGGTGTGAGTTTGGCGTGAGACGGTCAGAAATTAGCGGGCGACCAGACGGGCATCAATCTCGGTGACATCTACCAATTGGCCGTCGCGTACTTCTTCAACACGCGGGATTTGACCTGCCAAGTCGCGGTCATGTGTGACCATAACGACGGTCTTGCCCTGTGAGACCAAATCTTCAAAGAGGGCAAACACCAAACCCGCCGACACCGTATCCAAGTTACCCGTTGGTTCGTCACCGACGATCACCTGTGGGTCGTTGGCGAGGGCACGGGCAATAGCGGCTCGCTGCTGCTGACCACCCGATACCTGACTGGGGTATTTGTTGGCGATGTCGGGGATGTCCACAATTTCCATCAACTGCATGGCCCGCTGCTTACGTTCACCCGAATACGTCCCGCAGTAGTGCATGGGCAGCATGACGTTTTCGATGACGGTCAGGGTGGGGAGTAGTTGGAAGAATTGGAACACCACGCCCACATTCTTGCCGCGCCATTTGGCTACCGCGTTTTCACTCATATTGGTGAGACGCTGACCCCCGACAAAGACCTCGCCGCTGTTGGGGCGGTCAATCCCGGTGATCATGTTAATCATGGTGGACTTGCCACTACCGGATGGGCCAACGATGGCGACAAATTCACCGCGCCCGATTTCCAAATTGACACCCTTCAACACTTCGAGGGGGCCAGCTTTGGTTTTATAGATTTTACGTACATTTTGCAGCGAAATGAGGCTGTCGCTGCTCTTGCCATTGGTGCTCATGGTGTTTGTTACTCCTCGTTAGTGGGTGGCCCGGATAATGTTGCCGGTGGTGGTGCGCAGTTTGTGGAGCGCTTGCAGTTCTTGAGTACGCCGTGCTGCCGCTGCTTCCAAAGTGGTGTGACCAATTGTGCCGTCCACCAATTCCAAAATATGGGGAATGTTGTGGGCGATTTCGCGGTCATGGGTGACGACGAGCACGGTTGTCCCTTGCTGCTTCGCCATTTCGCCCAGAATGCCAAAAACGTTGGCGGCGCTCATGCGATCCAGATTGGCGGTGGGTTCGTCACCGATAATCAAGGGTGGGTTGTTGGCAAGGGCGCGGGCAATGGCGACACGCTGCTGCTGACCACCCGAAAGCATATCGGGGGTCTTATATGCTTGATCTTTGATGCCGAGGCGCTCCAACAGGGCCATGGCGCGGTCACGCCGTTCGCTGGGTTTGTAGACATTGGCAAAATCCATCGGGGCCATGACATTTTCGGCGACGGTCAGGGTGGGGAGCAATTGGAAGAATTGGAAGACAATGCCGACGTTCTGGGCACGCCACTTGGTCAGTTTGCGTTGGGACTCGTTGGTGACTTCGATTCCGCCGACCTTAACTGAGCCATCGGTGGGGGTGTCCACCGCTGTCAGCATGTTTAGGAAGGTAGTTTTGCCGCTACCAGATGGGCCGATCAACGAGACGAAATCGCCCTTGTTGATGGTTAAATCAATCCCACGCAGCACATTGGTTGGGCCAGCAGGGGTTTCGTAGGTTTTCACAAGGCTTTTGACTTGGATAAACGGCTCAGGCACAGTGCCCTCCTCTAAGTGTGATCCGATTGGTGTAGTTGACAGCCCTAACTCGCTGCCGGAGTGATGGGTAGAAATCATCGGTCAAAGCGATGTCCACCTGAAAAATCTCTTGGTTCTTAAGCAACATTACCATTATACGAGCAAACCGAATGCTTTGTTGCGCAGATTTTTTGGTACACGGGGCTAAAGCCACCGTGCTGAGTCTAGTTTGAAGGCCATCCATTTCATAGACCCAGTTACTCACTTCAAGACTTTACCATTGTACTCAAGTCTATCCCCACATTGCTCCATCCAAAGGTGGATTTGTGCGTTCTGCCAAATCGGTGCGGTAACGTGTCACAGTGCTGACGGGCTTGTCGTCACTATAAACAGCGTCGTCTAGCATGTCAATGGGTTGCAAGTGTTTCTCATTACCGCCTTATCCGGTTTTTAGCGCGGATTCATTTTTACGGACGGGTAAGTATAAGTCCCCATCCCCTGACCCCTTCCCCATCGCAATAGGGAAGGGGAAAAAGCTCCACCTAAACTTGATGGCCCATTTCACGGAGGGCGATTTTGGCGGCGCGGCGTACCACTTCATCGGCGTCATTGAGGGCGGCGTTCAGTGGGGCGATGCTGTCCGGGCCATCAATGCGACGTAGGGCTTGGACGGCGGATACACGCACCAACGGATGGACATGGCCTAGCTGTTCAATCACCCATGCCGTGTCATCGGCGGTGGTCGCGTTGAGTTTATCAATCAGGGTGCGGCGTTCCTCTTCGAGACGGCGTTCTTCTTCCCGCTGGCGACGTTCGGATTCGCGCTGTTCTTCCTCTTGACGGCGGCGCTCCTCCTCAGCCAGACGGTGTTCTTCTTCGGCGCGGCGTTCGGCCTCCAGCTTGAGTTGATAGGCAGTCGGCTCGATGCGCACCGGAATTTGAATGGCCTCGTCAGGTTTGCGCCCATTCCCGTTTCCATTTGCAGGTTTGGCGGTTGGCGGCGGGGTTGGTTCGACTTCAGCGACTAGGGCGGGCATCTCCGAAATGGGATTTGGCGCAGCGGGCGGGTCATCGGTTGGGTTGCTGGAAATAATACGGACTTGGATTGGCTCGTCCTCGCCGGCGAAAGGCTGCTCCGGTTTCGGGGCAACATCCGGCACGCGCTTTTTGATTTCGCTGCGGGCGCGGCTCAACATGTCCGCCACACCGAGGGATGGTTTCTTAAATTTGGTGACGACAAACCAGATGTAACCCGCTGGCAGGCCGAGCACCGTGCCGACTGCAAAACCGAGTAGGGTAATGGGCAGCATATGAATCCACTGCCCCACAACCACCAGCACAATCGCTATTGAGAGCGCGGCCAGTGCAAAATTTCGAATAAATACGCGCATACTGCCTCCTTCAAGGACAGCATTTCTCCATCACTGCCTCTTGTCACTCGTCTATACGCAGGAGGTCGGCGCGGGTTGTGCGGATCGAAAAATCGTGAGAGGGACGATACAAAAGCTGATGTAAAAACGATACAAATTTGGGATCGCCGAACTAAATTTATCATAACACAAAGCGCATCAAAATGCCACATTCGGCGCATTTTTTTGGGAGGGATGGGGGGTATGATGAATATCACACGGGGCTAAAGCCGCCGTGCTGAATCTAGGGTGAACGAAAGGACAGGGTGAACCAGTGAATGTGACGTTTGAAAAGGCGACAGTGGCGGATGTGGCGGTGCTGACCGCGATTGAAAAGCGGACGTTTGATGATGATTCGCAAAAATTTCTGGGCAAGGAGACGGGTGGGCCGCCCGGTTATGATTCGGAGGAGTGGAATCGGAATATGTTGCGCCGTGCCCATTACCTCAAGATACTGGCCGATGGGCAGGTGGTTGGCGGGATGATTGTCCTTGATCTGCGGCGTGGACATTTTGAACTGGGGCGGATTTGGATTGACCCCGATTATCAAAATCTCGGCATTGGCGGCAAGGCGCTGGCGTATATCGAGGAGGCCTTTCCGCAGGCGACACGCTGGACGCTGGATACGCCGACATGGGCCACGCGCAATCGCTATTTTTATGCGAAACATGGGTATCGAGAAGTGCGTGAG
>JAIOHL010000110.1 GCA_019913005.1 Anaerolineae bacterium
AATTAATGGCTGCGGTAGCCGCACGTCAAGTATCCACGCCCTCGCTCATATCACCTATGTCTGCCTCTGTTCCAAAAGCCTCAAGGCGCTGGCTAACCCCCACCCTTGCACGTTTAGCATTGGCAGCGGCAGCGCTCTTGCTCGTCATCAACATGGTTTTAATTGCCCGCCTATTCAATCTGAGCGATGAACAGCAGCAACAAGAAACCAAAATCAATGAACTAAGCGATCAGTTAACGCGACAAAATCAGTTCTTCGCCGCCCTAGCTACCGGGAAAGCCAGTCGCATCAATTTGGAATCCTCTACGGGTGAGGCATTGGCATCGGTAATTTGGACACCTGCCAGTAACAGCGCATTGCTTGTGTCCAACAATCTCCCCGCCTTAGCATCAAACCGCGCCTATCAATTGTGGTTTATTCGTGACAATCAACCCATCAGCGGCGGCGTCTTTCGTGTGGATGAAGAGGGGCAGGGGACATTTATATTTGAGATTCCAGCCCCATTGAATGAATATGATGCGCTCGGTATTTCTGACGAACCGATGACTGGGAGCGAAACTCCTTCGACCAACCCTGTCGCGCTTGGTGGTGCTTAATACCCCCACCCATTGTCAGAATCCATTTACAATATTCACATATTAATCCTCAAATTGGCCTAGAATCCTCCATCTGACGCAACAAAATACCCATTTTCCATCCTCAACCCATCCCTTAACAGCCCATATTGATGGGGTTTTTTTGTATATATGGTTATCGGATTTATGTTAGCACATTAACTTAATTCAACCATTCCCCCTAACCCCACAGTTGCATTGAGAACACGTCATCTCAATTGATCCTTCTCAATGATTGTACTCTTAATTCAAAACAAATCTTTACAAAAGTTGGAATTGCGCTTCTTTACGAATTTACGCAATTCATCTATTCTTTCTTTAGTCTTCAGAAATTTTTCATAATTTCTTAAGGCTCATTGCCGAATCAAAACCGCTTTCTAATGCGGTTCCACAGAAAAAGCGAGGGTACATGGTTTGTGAATTTCGTAAAATAACGATTAAGAAACAGTCCCCGCTCAATTCTGTTAAGGAGCGTGTATCAATGTTTCAATCTCAAGTATCGCGTCGTTTGTCTCTATTCTTTGTCTTAATGTTTGCATCCCTATCTTTCATTGTCTCACTCGATTCTGTCCAACCTGCCAATGCAAGCGGACGAATATTATGCATCAAAACTGATGCGTGGGCAGTAGGCGACGTAGTGACAGTAGTAGCCTATTCCGGTGTACTCAATGACCCCTATTTGTGTGAAGCGCCGGGGCTTATGGAATACGTGGATGTTAACGCCCTAGACCTTAACTCAATCAATTTTGCAGGGGCTTTGCCTCTGAATATGGTTATTTATGATGTCAACAATGACATCGCAGGTGATCTCGTGATGCAGTATCGCCTCCAAGACATTCAGGAAATTAGTCAATATGGCTGGTGGGGTGCCTTCGTGGGAAACACCCTCACAGGCGATCAATTGTATGGGCCAGATATGGTCGAATTTGTTTCTATACTACCTATTCCCCCTGCCCCACCGAGTCAACCCCCCACCATTGTGACCCAACCACCTGTTGTAGTGACTCAACCACCGGTGGTAACGCAACCACCGAGCAATCTACCATTGGTGGTCAGCTTTGTGCGCCCAGTGATTGAAGGGGAACCCGTCGTTGACATCAACCAGACGGCTTTTCAGGTTGCGGCCTTCGATCCAAATATCGGTAGTGCCGATGGCAGTGGTATCGCGCAGGTCAATTTCCAAGTGGTCGGCCCATCCGGGTCGGTTGTGTTCAGCAGCGGCGAGTCGAATCCTATCTATTGCACATTTACCGATCAAAATGGTGTTTGCCTGCCTATGTCAGCCGATATGTTTGCCAGCCTAGCTCCCGGTACTTACACCGTGATGGCGCAGGCAGTGGCGTTTAATGGAACAGCTTCGGCTTGGGTGAATCGCACATTTATCATCAACAGTGCAACCCCCTTGCCACCAAGCAATGGAACGCCACCACCTGTTACGCAGGCCCCCACGCAGCCGGGTCAAATTTTGCCTGTGGTGACATTTGCACAGCCTGTCAGTGAAGGGCAGACCATCAATGCCATCGCACAGACTAATTTCCAAGTGATTGCGTTCGACCCGCTCGTCGGCTCGACCAACGGCAGCGGTATCAGCCAAGTCAGCTTTGAACTGTATGGGCCAAATGGGGAGTCGGTTTATCAACACACTGAGAGTGACCCCATTTATTGTGCCTATATGGATCAAAATGGCACGTGTCTGCCGATGCCGAGTGATGCCTATGCCCTCATGACCAACGGCGTCTATACCCTCAAGGTTCAAGCCATTGGCAGCAATGGTCAGCTTTCAGGCTGGATAAGCCGTACCTTCAATTTCACTGGCGCAGCAACTCCCATCCCAACCACACCTGCACCGACCACTCCGGCCCCCACAACGCCTGTAGCGGCGGTCAATGTGCAAATAGTAACTCCGGCGACGGATGGTGCTGTCTTTGCCAATCGTGACCAAACCCGCTTCCAAGCGTCGGCTTTCGACAGTGCGGCTGGGACACAGGATGGATCAGGTATCGCCAGTATTTATTTTGAATTGGTAGATGCGGCTGGCCGCGTTGTCCATACCCGCACCGAAGGCAGCCAACCTTACTGTGCTTTCACCGATGCCAGCGGGCGCTGCAAGCCCATGCCAAGCAATCTCTATAGCAGTTTGAAGGCTGGGGAATACACACTGCGTGTTCAGGCTACGTCGAATAACGGCCAAAAGTCAGCTTGGGCACAGCGTAAATTGATCTTGAGCAAGGGCGGTACTGTTACCCCGACACCCACGACACCTGCACCGACGACGCCAGCACCCACGACCCCAGCGCCGACCACCCCAGTACCCCAGCCGCTGTTCTTGAATATCGTCAATCCAAGCAGCAGTAATCAGACGATCACCAGCATTTCGCAGACAGGCTTCCAAGCAGTCGCCTATAATCCCGCCGTTGGAACGCAGGATGGCGCAGGCGTGACTAATGTGGCGTTTGAAGTTTTGAATCCAGCGGGTCAGGTTATTCACTCAGTCACCGAAAGTTCAGCCGCGTTCTGCGTATTTACAGGCGATGTTCCTTGCAACGTCATGCCCGATAGACTGTACAATAGCCTCGCAAACGGCACCTACACGCTACGCGCTCGCATGACAGCCCAAACCGGTGTTGTCACTGCATGGGTCACCAAGACATTTGTCATTAACCGCGCTACGCCAACCGCAACCACGCCTGCGCCCACGACACCCGCTCCTACCACACCAGCACCAACGACTCCGGCACCAACAACACCAGCGCCGACCACGCCTGCGCCCACAACACCGGCTCCTACCACGCCCGCCCCAACGACTCCGGCTCCTACCACACCAGCTCCCACAGGACGCACCTTCTATGTCGCGCCAACGGGTCAGGACAGCAATGCAGGTAGTGAAAACGCGCCCTATCGCACCATTCAATATGCGGCGGGTCGTGCGCAACCCGGTGATACGATTATCGTTCGCGCTGGCACGTACTACGAAAAAATCACCCCTAATTCTGGGACAGCCACTGCGCCTGTCACGATCAAGGGCTACCCCGGCGAACGTCCACTCATTGACGGCGACAATCGGGTCTATCGCAACATCGAAGTCATCGGCAAGAGCTATATCGTATTCGAAAATCTGCGTGTTGAAGAGCCGCTAGACGCATGGGCACATATTGAGAATTCTGATCACATCACGCTTCAGAATATCGAATTCATGAATCCAACCTATCCGTCGGGTATCCAGCGCAATTTTAACGGTATCGCCCTGCGCTACAGTACCTATAACAAGATTTTGAACTCACGTATGGATCGCTGGGGTCGCTATCAGGGCGGTGACCAAGAAGGCAACCATATCGGGATCACGGGTGATATGAACCGGGGTGGGTATAACCTCATCGAAGGCAACTACTTCACCTATGGTGCGCAAGGCAGCATCATCGTCAACGCACCGTATAACATCATCCGCAACAACACCTTTGATAACGATTGGCAAAAAGGCATCTATCTAGGCTACTTTGTCAATCCGGGTGATGCGCCTGCGGGTACGATCTATCCAGCCTATCGTAATCTGGTCGAAGGCAATACCTTCCTGCGCTCCAATAATTCCGAGGCCCAGCATGGTGGCTTGGGGTACGAAGAAACTGCTGTCGCCACAATCTTCCGTCGCAATGTCATCCGCAACAGCGATCATGTCGGCCTGATTGTCACCGTGTTTGGCAACTATGCCCCGCTGGATTATGGCAACCATATCTTCCATAACACCATCGTGAACAATGGCCTTGATCGGTTTGAATGGATGGGTACAGGCATTTCAATCACCAATCATGGCTTGGGCACTGAATTGCACGATGATATTGTCAAGAACAACATCATCTATGGTAACTTAGCGGGTGCGGGTAACAATCCCTTCCAACTCACCATCGAAGTTTCCGGCAGCAGCAACCGTCCGCCCTTCGCCGGCATGATTGTGGCGGGTAATCTCATCGAAAACCCACGCGCCAGCACCTGCCAACAGAATTTGAACGCAGGTGGCAATGGGAATGGGGAGTGCCCCATCTACGTCGCTGGCGTTGGTGATGCCAATGCGGATTGGTTTAATACCCGCTATCCCCAAAATTTCTGGGGCAATAGAGAAGGCAATCCCAACTTTGTGGCCTATAATCCATCAGCCAATCAGTTTGACCTGCACCTGCAATCCAACTCTCCGGCCATTGACGCGGGGGTAAGCCTGACCGAAACCGTCAGTGCGGGTTCTGGTACGGTCATCCAAGTCAAAGACGCGGGTTACTTCCATGCAGGTTACAACGGCATGATTGCGGCTGATTCCATCCGGGTCGGCAGCGAAACCGTGACGATTGTCAGCATCAACTACGATACCAATACCATCACAGTGAATCGCTCTATCTCGTGGAACGCCAATACCCCGGTCAACCTTCCCTTCAATGGAAATGGCCCCGACATCGGCGCTTTTGAGCGGTAGTCCCTCGCTGTCCGCTGTTTCCCCAAATCCCCTCTCCCAACGGTTTGGAACGCCGATGGGAGAGGGCAACCCTCACTCAATTTTTGGCCGCAAAAACAAACACACCTCTTGGCGATTACTGACCAATTGACGCACCTGCATGATCTTGTAGGCACGGCGTAAAATCCGAAATGAATGATCCATCAGCCGCCGCATATTCGGCTGGCGTAGCTTCAAGGTCATAATCCCAATACCATCAGCCTGTAAATGTCGCGCATAGCTGACCATCAAGCGGCTAGAATCCTGTGCATCCATGCGCATATCATTGACAATCACCTCAAACGGCCCTTCGGCATGTGGCAGATATTCTTCGGCGGTCATCCCGCGATACACCACCAATGGGTCATTCAGTAAATCGGGATACATCTCGGTGGGCGCGACGGCGGTTACCTTTAATCCATGTTGGCGCAGTACCATCGTCCACGCTCCCGGCGCGGCCCCTAAATCAAGCGCACGATCTCCCGCCCGTAGCCGAATCCCAAAATCCGTTAATGCTTCTAACAGCTTATAACCAGCCCGATTGGGCATTTGAACGGAATAGGGACGCACCCCACCTGCATAGGGCGAGATATTTTGATTGGCCCATGAAACACCAATAAACGCCTTCCATTTGGTGTTTTGCCGCGCAAGGGCCACCGATAGAATCTTGCTGGCAGAGGTAGCAGTTTTGCCATTGGATTGCTGAAGTCTCTGCAACAGGACATTGGCAGGGGACATCGAGATGGCATCCGCCCCGTTCACCATATCTGGCAAAATGCGTGCCTGAAGGATAGCAGTAGAATGGCGGCATAGCCATTTTTCAATGGTTTGCTCGGCCTGATGCAGCGCTACTGTTTGCTGGACAGGTGCAAGATGATGAAGGTAAATCGGCAGGCGATCTCGAAAGGGGCGAATGAATTGATCGAACGGAGTGGAGGTCTGAACCAGCAGACATCCGGGGCTAAGGGTTGCTAAAACGACAACGGATGGATGGTGACGACGAATTTCATTAACGGCGAGTTCGACAAAATAGGGTGAGCAGGTAAGTATTGAATGGTTCACGCTCCTCTTCTAGGGTGCCACAAAACCCCGCTTACGTGGCGATTGAAATTTGAGTGATGGTTTAGATTATAGCGAGAATTTGCCTCTTTGCCTCAACGCAGAAGTAAGAATAACAGGGCTGGCAGGGTCGAATATTTAAACGGACTTAAGTCCGAATACGGAAAAATAATTGCACAAGTAAGTGAGAAACAACCATGCCACTGACCCCGCTATTTGGCGCTAATGTTGACCCTACCACCGATGAACTGACCGAATCTTTTACCCGTGCCCAACTAGCCGATCAATTGGGGCTGGATATAATCACGGTGCAAGATCATCCCTATAACAAGCGATTTCTGGACACATGGACATTCCTCACCGCGTTGGCGATGAAAACCGAGCGTGTCCATCTCGGCACCAATGTTGCGAATTTACCACTGCGTCCACCCGCCATGTTAGCTAAGGCCGCCGCATCGCTGGATGTATTATCCAACGGACGTGTTGAACTCGGCATTGGGGCGGGTGCATTTTGGCAAGGGGTCAATGCCTATGGTGGGCCAAATCGCACCCCCGGAGAAGCCTACGCCGCCTTTGAGGATGCCCTGCACATTTTACGCGGTATGTGGGGGAACGTAGGGCGGTCATTTAGCTATAAAGGATCGTTTTACCAAGTGCAAGGCGCTCAACCCGGCCCCACGCCCAAACACCCCATTCGTATTTGGGTTGGGGCATCTGGCCCCAAAATGCTGCGTTTGGCGGGACGCATGGCGGATGGGGTCTTGGTTTCCAGCACCTATGAACCACCCACCCGTTTGCTCGAAATCAACCAACTGATTGACGAAGGTGCTCAAGCAGCAGGTCGCGCCACGACGGACATTCGGCGGGGCTATAATCTCATGGGGATTGTGGATTTTGGGCAAATTGGCAGCAAACCAACCGGATTAACGCCGGGGGTGATCTACGGCAATGTGGATTATTGGGTAGAAGAATTAACTCGCCTCTATGTGGATTACCGCCAAGACACATTGGTGTTCTGGCCCGTTGGAGATGAACCCATGACGCAACTGGAAGTGTTTGCGAAAGAAATTGCTCCCGCAGTGAAGGCCAACGTCGCCCAATAACATCGAGTAAAACCCCTCCCCACTGTCTTCTAAGGAGGGGTATCTCATTATAAGCCTGTTTCAATTGGGGTGTCGTCTTCGTTCCCCCAATCTTCCCATGAGCCATCATACACTGCGACATTCTCAAACCCCATCAGCCGCATCGTAAAATAGGCTACCGACGCCCGATGCCCGGTTTGGCAATAGGTGACGATCATTTCCTTATCGGCTAAATCCAGTGATTCATAGAGGACTTCAAGATCGGCCTGCAATTTGAAATAGCCGTCCTCCAGATTATTCGTCCAATTCATGTTAAACGCACCGGGAATGTGTCCCCCATGTTTGGCGCGGACGGTTTCGCCGGAGAATTCTTCAGGACTACGGGCATCAATCAATTGAATCGTCGAGTCATCCAGATGGGCCAATACCCACACACGGTCAACATTGTGTTCGGGCAGCGCTTCAACTTCATATTCCGTCGGCTCAATTTCAGGCGCTTCCGTCTCTTGGGGCAGTTCCGCACCATCCCATGCCGTCCACCCGCCATTCAGCAATTTAATATCAGCATGACCATACACATCCAGCGTCCAGAACATCAAGGCGGCATCGAGCAGGTTATTATCGTCATAAATCACGACGGTCATCCCCGGCGTCAATCCCCATTCGCCCAATAGCACCGACATGGTTTCTGCGTCCGGGATTTGGGCTTTAATATCATCCACCGTTGCGCGAACCGAAGCAACATTAACCTGCACTGCACCGGGGATATGCCCCACGTTGTATTCCGCTTGTGGACGCATATCCAAGACCGCCAATAAGGGGTCATCCAAATTTTCCGCCAGCCAATCAACCTCTGCCAGCAGTTCCGGATTGCCATATTCATCTTCTGGCATCCCGGTACTAGTGGGGTCTTGCGCCGTTACGGAGGGCATATCTTTCATATCCAGCAGTGTGCCCCCGATCAGCGCCACCGCACAAAACAATGCCAGCCATATCCACAAAAATTTCAAATTCCCGGATTTCATTTCGATATTCCCTGTGTCAGCGCCATAATGCGGTCAAAACGAAAATTCTCGACCATACTCGTCAGCAAAGAGGCCAAATGGGTATCTCGCGCCTCGATCTGTTGGATGAGTGCCAATGTTTCTTCGGTATCCGCCATACTTGCCGCATGATACAAATGCGCTACCCATTCCAACGGCAGTGATCGCAAGACATTCTGCGATAAATCTTGCGTGGATTTCACATTCGATGGCGTCAACAATGGCTTCTTTTCCTCATAAATAAACTGGACTCCTAGACGCTGAGCCAATTTTTCAAAGATGACTTCTTCACGAAATGGCTTGCGGATAAAATCATCACAACCCTGTTCCAAAATGGTCATGCGTTCATGTTCAAATACACTGGCGGTCAAGGCAATAATCAATGGCGATTGACCTTGTGTAGCGGCCTTGATTTGTTTAGTCGCCGTGTAGCCATCGAGTACAGGCATCCGCATATCCATAAAAATCAAGTGAGGCTGCCATGATTCGCTAATCTCTATAGCCTCTTTACCATTTGAAGCTTCGCGCAGTTCAAATCCCAATGGCTCAAGCAACCGCAGCAGCAGCGCCCGATTTTCCCAGCGATCTTCGGCAATCAATATCCGATAGGTCGGCTGTCCCGGCGTTAATCCAATGACGCGCTGAACGGTTGGCATATTACGGACATCCGCGGCAGGCGCAACTTTGGTGCGAACATCAAATACAAAGGTAGACCCCTTGCCCATCTCGCTCTTAACCTCAATATCGCCCCCCATCATGCGCACATATTGACGGCTGATGGTGAGGCCCAATCCCGTCCCTTCTTGCGATTGAATCCCACTTTCGGATTGGACAAAGGCATCAAATAAATGGGGAATTTCGTGAGGAGCAATCCCCGGCCCAGTATCTTCGACCCTGAAACGCAAACTGGCTTGTTCGCCCTCCACCGAAGCCCGTTCTACCCACAACGTTACCCCACCCATTGGCGTGAATTTGATCGCATTTCCTAATAAATTCAGCAGCACTTGGCGCAGTTTGCTCTCATCCCCCTGAATATACTGTGGCACATCCAACGCCCGTTCCAACGTCAGCAGCAGGCCCTTATGTTCAGCCCGCACATGCAACAGTTCCTCAATCGTGTCCAATAAATTAAATAGGTCAAAATTAGTGATATTGAGCGTCGTATGCCCGGCTTCAATCTTGGACATTTCCAGCACATCATTAATCAGTTGCAAAAGATGTTCGCCGCTCCGGGAAATGACAGTGAGGTTTTCCTGCTGGGTCGTCGTCAGATTGGCATCGCGCTCCATCAGTTGGGCAAACCCCAAAATCGCGTTCATCGGGGTACGCAGTTCATGGCTCATATTGGCAAGGAATGTGCTCTTGGCAAGATTGGCGGCCTCGGCCTCTTCTTTGGCGCGTTCCAATTCTTTCGTCCGCTGCGAAAGCTGTTGCGTGCGCGTTTCGACCAACTGCTCCAAGTTGCCACGTGCCGCCCGCAACTTTCCATAGGTGCGCTTGAGGGTTTTTTCATTTTGCCACGCTGCAATTGCCACAATCCACCAGAAAAATATCGGCGCAATCGCAACATCTTGAACAAAAATGGGGCTGACGACAAACGTAGCGACGGTATTGACGAGGGTCACCAAAAAGCTCGCTCGATAGCCGATTAAAACACAAGTCACAAGGGTCGAAATTCCCAACAAATATTCCAACGACATGATATTGACCTTCATATCGTCGGGAATATCTTCCCAATCCGAAACCAGCAGCAGCAGTATCCACAAGCTCCAAATCATCACGAGTTGACCATAACTAAAGACATAGGTCGCCACCCGCGTAAAACCACGTTTATTTAACAGATAGCTAAGGTTGGCGTGTCCCAACAAAACCACAAAAATGCCCAAGTTGATAATGGCAGCTTGGGCAATTTCAATATCTGAGAAGCCTTCCGTTAAATATTGGCGCTGAAACCCGCCGGTGGTCAGCGACACCACAAAAAAAAGGGTGACAATAATAAACAAGAAAATAATAAGCAGCATCCACCCCCGACTCAAAATATCAAGGGTGCTGGCTTTGCGTTCAAGATCAGTTTCAATTTCAAAGGGGTCTAACAGCGAGGTTGTCTCCGGCGCAAGATTAAATCGCCGTTGCAAGCGTACTACAAAGGAACTATCTCCACCCATTGTTCGTGCCTCGCTTACGTTTGCAGATAATCGGCGACCTTACGTAATACCTCATCAAAACGAAATGGTTTGCCGATATAGTCTACCGCTCCGGCTTCCGCCAACCGTGCCAAATCTACTTCACCGGCCAAAGCACTGATAAAAATCACCGGAATATGCTGAAGTTGGGGGTCGGCCTTTAATTGCCCACATACCTCGTAGCCATTCATGCCCGGCATGTTAATATCAAGCAAAATCAAATCGGGTACCGCGGCTTGAACCGCAGTGAGGGCCATCTGTCCACTTAACACCGCACGGACTTTATAGCCCTCCTCTTTCAGCACCCCGACCAAGATTTTAAGGTTCTCCGGGGTATCATCCACTATCATTATGTCGGCGTGAGGCATAACCACGATCCTTAAAAAGCATTCACCGCGTCAACCGTGCTATCAAACATCCTAAAGAAATTATCGAACCCCACAATTTGGAAAACACGCTTGACCCGGCTGTTGACCGCCGAGAGATAGAGTTCGCCGCCTTTTTCCCGATTGACGGTCAAGAATTCAGCGAGGACACGCAACCCGGCACTGTTGATATATTGCACGGTGGATAAATCCAGCACCATTTTGCTTTTGCCTGCTTCCGCTGCCGATTGAAGTGTTTGCTCCATCTTGGTCGCGCCGTCATTATCAATCCGACCATTTAACGAAAAAACGACCACACCCTTTTCTTCACGCTGGGTAATGTCCATTGTGCCATGCCTCCGATTTCCTTATACGATTGAGCAGTGGGGATAGGCTTTGCACCTATCCCCCTGTCTCAATTATCCGTTAGCAACCCTTCGGGGGCAACTTTATTGATAGCGCAGAATATCGGAGACGGTCTTACGTGCAGCCGAGAGTGAAGGCCACAGGCTAGAGACGGTGGATACCAAGAGCATTCCAATCAGGCCCACAATCGGCGCGGCAATCGGATAGTTCAAGTCCAACATATCCCCAAAACCGAGGGCTTCCGTCAGGGCGATACTCAGCAAGTAGCTAATTGGCAACCCTACCGCCCAAGCGATCAACCCGACAATGAGGCCTTCCGTCAGGAATTGGCTGACCACCGTTCGAGAACTCGCCCCGATAGAGCGCATCACGCCGATTTCCTTTTGACGTTCGAACACGCTCATCGAAAGGGCCGTCAGCAGTCCCAATCCACCTACCAGCGCAATCAAGGCGGCGGTCAGATTGAAAATCATGCGGAAGCTGTTGATCATGGTGGTAATGTTCTCGACGATCTCCGGGAAGTTTTGGTAGCTGGCGGTAATGCCCTTGCCCAACAGAACTTCATTGATTTCGTCAATCTTATCGGCGGTTTCTTTGACCGTTGGGTCTTCTGTATCGAGGGATATGGCTATGTCACGTGCAACGGGTTCGCCATTTAGGGTATAACCCGCCATTTCAGACAGGGCCTGCCAGCGCATGAACACCAGATCAAAGGGATACTTCGCCAGACCAACCACTTCGACTTCACGACTGTTACCCGCAATGCGAATGGTAATCCGATCACCCGCATGGGCGTTCATGGTCGTAGCGATATTGTTACTCAGCACCACACCATAGGGGTCAGTCCCCTCGCCCCACAACGAGCCTTCTAGCAGTTCGACATTGTACGCAGGATTCTCGGCTTCCGGGTCATAACCATTGGCATAGCTGAATCCACCGGTACTCGCAGGTGGGGTATACCCATCAATTTCAATTTGAATCCCACTCACAGGCTCAACCGCCGCAATACCATCCACTTCTTCATTCAGCGTGGTCTGAATCGTGTTGAAATCTTGCTGTTGCGTCGGCACGATATAAATATCCGTCGCGCCGTAAGTCCCAACAATGGTATCCATGAGATCATCAATGGCGGCAAACAGAGCAAAAATCCCCATGAATGCACCCGCCGCCATCGCCAGAGTCAGCACGGTGAAAGCCAAGCGACCCTTTTTCTGGCTAACATTGCTCATGCCCTGACGCACATTGATTGAAACAGGCAGTTTGGCAATGAATTTCGCAATTGGGCCGTTGCCATACTTGGAGCTAATGCCGAGGTCAAGCATCGCATCCAAAATCTTGACCCGTGTCCCATTAAAGACCGGGATAAGCGCCGCCAACACAGGCACAGCCAAACCGATACCGACCCCCAAGAAGATGGCACGGGGAGCCAGCACGAAATCTTCGATAATCGTACCCATCGTGGTCGCCAAAGCCTGTGCCGCAAAATACCCCGCCGGAATACCCAGCACCACACCCGGAATGACCCCGAAGACGCCATAGGCCAGCGCAATCCCCACATAGATGAAGAAGTTATCGCCGCGTGATGCCCCTAACGATTTCATCACCCCGATTTGGCGCTTCTGTTCGATGACGATGGAGTTGACCACATTGATGACCAAGAAACCGGACACAATCAGGGCGGTGAGGCCAAGCATCCCCAAGACGTTACTGGTGTCTGTCGCACTCTTAATCTGTTCATTCTTGGCAGGGTCGGCGGTGTAATTCAGATCAGGGATAAAGCTGGTGGCATCCGCCAACGATTGGGCAAAGGCGTTCGATTGTTCATCAGTCAGTTTGTAGCTGCTGAAGCGTGTGAAGATGTAGTTCACGTACGAAATGCCGGTGATGTACTGGGCATCTTCGAAGGTAGTGAATACCGAAACCACCGGATCGTAGTTGAAATCGAGCATATAGGGTTGGAACACGATGGCCGTAATCGTCCACGTCTCGACGGGAATTTCAGCGCCACCCCCAGCCAGACTGACCATACGCAGATTCAAGGTATCGCCAACTTCAAGGCCAAATTCCTTCGCCATGCGCTGTTCGACGGCTAATTCGCGCTGACCGGACACAGGATATTCGCCCTCAATGACGCGCATAGGTTCAAGCTGGCTTTCACCCATCGGCGCATAGCTGGAAATCACCATGCCGTCTTCAAATTTATCGCCATCGTCCGCTTGGAAGTAGACCAAGCTCGCCAGATAACCCTCAACCGTTGTGACGCCGGGATAGGCTTGCACTTGATTCAGTAGCACATCATTAGGAGTGGGTGTTTCACCCGCCGCCAAATTGAGATGTGTCTTCATCATCGCCAATTTGTCTTCTTGAATATCGTCCTCAAGGCGATTGACGATAAGATCACCCATCGTAAACAGGGTAACGACGCCAAAAACGCCGATAAAAATGCTCATGGATACAAGAGCCGTGCGTCCCTTGCGGGAGAGAATGTCTCCAAAAATCTTGCGAATACGTGTTTTCGCCATTGTGATGAGTCCCCTCGTTTGATTCCTCGATGATGAACTCAGTGTAAACAAAGCCGCCCGGTATCTCACCGGGCACATGGTCGAAATTTCCTACAACTTCTGGCTTAGTCAGGTGACTAATTCTGAGGAGTATTACGCCAGTGGATTAACTGACGAGGCTTAACCAGAGCACGCCGAGCGCGATGGTAATGAGGGTAATTGGGACACCCGCTCGTAAATAGGCCATAAAGGTTAACTTTACGCCGCGAGAATAATCATATCCCCCTCATGGATTTTGGGTAATAAACCACTCATGGTAAAAAATCGCCAAATAAAAAGCCTGATCTTCAAATTTTTCGCAAATCGCCACTCGTCCCGTGCCCCACCATTCATCTTTTGGGTCGGGGGTATACGTGGTGTCTTTGAGAAAAATCGTCAACACCTGTTGGTCATCACCGACAATACAGCGCAAAATCGTGATATTGGCGTGCTGGTCTAGGTCAATAGGTAACAAAACATCGTAGCCATTGATAGACAAAAACTCCGGCTGACCAAATCGAAATTGGCCTTCCCATTTCCACGGCCCTTCGTGTTTTTCCATCAACTCGTCATAACGATATTGCTTGATGCGTTCAATGACTTCCGGCAACAAATCAGCGATTTTCATAGGCATATCTCAAATACGTCCCGTAATCAATCGTTAAGATTTCTCGACTACGCTTCCTATTATCGTATGCAACCCAAATGGAGTAAACCACCTGATGAATTTCCCATCCAAAAAGCGCCGCATCATCCTGATGGTAAGTATCATCTTGGCGATCCCCGTGTTGGCCCTTGCATGGTGGTTAGGATCCCCCATATTTATTAAGGATGAGGTCAACGAGGAATTACCCGAAAACCTCATCATCATTACCCCCACCACAGCCGACCCAGAAGCGGTTTTGGCGAGTGACGACAGTGAAAATGATGCCTCCGAAACAGAGACAACAACAACGGAACAGGTGACGGCAGTCGAGATAAAACGTGGCCCATTCCGCAATGGGGACAGTTTTCATCAAGGTAGCGGAGATGCCATCATTTATCAATTGTCCACTGGTGAACATCTGCTGCGTTTTGAAAATTTTGAAGTCACCAATGGCCCGGGTTTGCATGTCTATCTCGTACCACGTGCCAATCAAGATTCGGTCAATATCAATGGCTATATTGATCTCGGCGCTCTAAAAGGCAACGTCGGCAGTCAAAACTACACCATCCCGGCAGAGGTTGAAATTCCGACTGAAGCCAGCGTCGTTATTTGGTGTGAGCCATTCGCGGTGCTGTTCAGCGTCGCCAGTCTACAATGATTCCGCCGTTACGGGCTTGGGACGATTGATGGCAGTATAGGCCACTGCCATAATGATGACGAGCACAAAGAAAAAGGGCGGAATAATTTCCAGACTGGAACGTTCAGCCAGAATGCCGACCAATCCCGGGATGCCCCCTGCTCCAATACTGGCGGCAGCAACCTGAAACCCAATCGCGTTGGGTGCATGTGAGGGACCAAGCCGTTCTTGGGTGTTCGTGACCATCAAGGCGAAAATTGGGGCGAGCATAAATCCATAAATGACCAAACCGACAAAACTTACCGTGTCGCTTGGATTCCACCACAATAGCGCCATGCCAACCGCTGCACCACTTAAACAACCTTGTACCAAAATGTGGGTGTTCACCCGATTGATAATCGCTCCAAAGAAAATCCGACCAATCGTGAAGCTGCCCCAATAGAGGCTAACCCAGAACCGCGCCGCACTCTCGGAGATGCCGCGTTCTTCATGAAACAAACTAAATGACCACTGTCCGGCGCCTAATTCGACCCCCGTATACGCCATAAACAAAATGATCCCAAGCCAGACAATCGGCATACGTAAGGTTGAAAGGGCGTCGGCGTGCTGGACTGGTTCTTCGGATTGATGGGCCATCTTTAGGCTGGGCCACGATTGCCGTGTGAGCAAAAACAAAACGACCAGACTCAAATACATCCCGCCGATAATGGCTGGGCCAATCCGCCACGATGCATCGCTGTTCAAAATGGCGTTCATCATCAACGGCGCAAGTGTCGAACCAATGCCAAAACAGGCGTGCAGCCAATTCATCAGGCGTGGGCCATAATGGGCAGCGAAATAGACATTCATGCCCCCATCCAAAATTCCCGCTCCCGCTCCGCCAAACAACCCAGCCAAGACCAATAGCGCAAATGATGGTGCGATGGCATACCCCAACACCCCCATTGCGCCAAGCACACAGCTTAGAGCCAAAAGCCTAGCAGCGGGCAGTCGGGCCATCAACCACCCACTGACAAAACTTGCCAGAAAATACCCGGCAGTGCTGGCAAACAGCACAAGGGCGACGGCATCACGCGGTTGGTCAAATGTCTCGCGCATATAGGGCGACCATGCCACCCCTAACATTGCGCCGGGCATACCCAAGACAATAAAACTGAAATACGCGATAGCAATCACAAATAATTGACGATTTTGGGAAGAGGGATTCAAGGGAGTGTGTCCTTTAGGTCAAGACAAGCATTTAAAAGCAATGCAACGATAGATTATGGAGAAGTATGGTTTTCGCCAAGCCAATTGTCCACATGCTGGCATTCAGTCCACACTTCAGTATCGCCAATCTTGACCTATGATTCTAGTGGATAAATGCCCAATTGCATCGCATTTTGTAATGCCATGTCCGGTACGAGTGCATTAAATCGGCATAATTCACCACTGTCCGGGCCTCGCGGGGCAAAATCGTCGTACCGGACTAATCCAAAACAATCCCTTGCAGTGGCCCAGTATAAGCCCTCTGATTTTTATTTCGTCTAGCGCCATACAATAAAAAACCAGCAATCTCAAGCGATCACTGGGCGATGTATTTTTCCAGATGCGATTCAAAGTTTATCGCATATTTTCGGCATTCTCAATATGGTTTGCGGTATTATTTAAACGGGATACCTACTAGGACAACCAACGTTTACGTCGTTTATAATGCTTGACTTCGCGGTAGCTTTTGCGATGTCCTACATCCGTCAGCCCTAGATAAAATTCGCGCACGTCGGCATTTGCGGTTAAATCTTGGGGTGTACCATCCAACACCACGCGCCCGTTCTCCATAATGTAGGCATAATCCGCCACGCTTAGGGCGATATTGGCGTTCTGTTCCACCAATAAAATCGTCACCCCTTGCTCTTGATTAATCCGCTTAATAATGCGGAAAATCTCCTGTACAAGCAGCGGAGCAAGGCCAAGTGAGGGTTCGTCCAGCAAAATCAATTCCGGGTCAGCCATTAGCGCCCGGCCAATCGCCAACATCTGCTGTTCCCCACCCGACATAAAACCCGCTACCTGCCGTTTACGTTCATTTAGACGTGGGAAATATTCATAGACAATTTGCATCCGGCGGCGGGCCTCCATCGGATTACGCTGGATATACGCCCCTGCCCGTAAATTTTCTTCGACGGTCAGATGTTCAAAAATCCGCCGTCCCTCCATCACCTGAAAAATACCCTTACGCACAATCGCGGCAGCATCAGAGTTATGGATATTTTGGCCCTTATACACAATCGAACCATCTGTCACCGCCCCATTTTCGGGCTTTAGCAAGCCAGAGATCGCTTTGAGCGTGGTAGATTTACCTGCCCCGTTTGCGCCGAGCAGGGCGACAATCTTGCCCTCCTCCACCTTAATCGAGAGGCCCTTTAACACCAAAATGACACGGTTGTAAATCACTTCAATATTATTCAGGCTCAATAAAGGGTCGGTCATAATTTTTGCCCTCAAAATCTAAAAACGGGGCAGATATACCACCCTGCCCCGTTCATTTTATTCGGCTTATTCTTCAGTCCGCAGATCAATCACATCACTGGCGGCTGTCCACACTCCATCTTCAACACTGAAAATGGTGAGTGAACGGTTGCCGCGATGATCTTCAGGGGTAAACGTAATCGGCGCGGTGATCCCACCCGTATCAAATTCGGAAATGCTTTCAAGGTTGGCCTTGATGTTTTCACCCGTCAATTCCTGCCCTGCTGCCAACGTCAGCCGAATGCCTTCGACCATGACCGCCATTGTCCACCACCCTTGTGTAAAGTGTAGGGTCGCTTCCTCAAGCGTCATATCGTTTTCATCCAGCCATGCACTGGGGATTTCTTGACCGGGGACTTCGACGGTGGTGGGGCCAAAGGGCAATGCACCAAGCACACCCTCAGCATCTTCGCCTGCCAATTCAATCAAAATTTCATCGGCACACCAGTTCAGACACCCAAATTCAATATCTTCCAGTAGCCCAAAGTCGGCTGCTTCCGAAACCAACAGAGCCGCCGGGGTGGAGACATTTTGTACGATGATGTGAGTAACACCAAATTCATCGGCACGGGTCAATTCGGCTTCATAGCTGGTAGCACCACGCGGCATTGCAATGCGCATGGTCTCAATCCCGTTCTCACCGGCAAACGCTTCCCCATCTTCCAGTGGCGAAGTCCCAAATGGGCTGTCATTATGAAAAAACACCACCTTCATTTCGGCTGGGTCGCCACCCTCTGCCACCCATTCATCCAACATATATTGCAGCATAATGACGAGTTGGTCAGAATAGGTCGTCCCTACAAGAAAATTATAGGGTGCTTCGCCCGCTGGGTCATTTAAGGCGGCTGAATACGATGCGGACATAAACGGTACTTGGTCCTCTGCCACGCGACCACGCAGTGCCTCAGTGTCGCCTGTGCCCCAGCCCATAAACGCGACCACGCCTTCTTCGACAAATTGCACATATAGATTTTCGGCGGTGGCTACGTCATAGGCATAGTCTTGCGAAAGTAGTTCAATTGGGCGGCCTTCAACCCCACCGTTGGCATTGACCCAATCCACATAGCCCACGACTCCCACAGAATAGGGCGTGCCTACGTCACCTGTCGCACCAGAAAGATCAAACACTGCGCCGATTTTGATGGGTTCACCCTCTTGAGCCAACCCAATTCGGCCAGAATGGAGGCTTGTGCCGGTCAACAGCGTTACCAAAACTAAAACAATCACAAACAATCTTTTTTTCATCGTCCTAAGCTCCTCAAGGTTCAAAAAACATTATCTACCGCTTGGCTAAAACGGATTCGCTTTTATTTTGCGTTTCACCTCCTTAAAATTTCCCCCAAAATAATAGCATCAATAACTAAAAGGCCAGAGGCGGAAATAGTTTTTAATATCCCGCCACATCTTCACAATCCCTTCTGGCTCCAAAATTAACGTAATGACGATAGCGACCCCAAATGCGCCGCGTTGGATAAATGGGAGATAAAGCCGAAAATCATCGGCATTCAACACCTCTGATTTTGTCAAAAAATCACCCATTTCACGCAGTAGTTCGGGCAGCACAGTAATAAAGATTGCCCCATAGATTGAACCGGAAATCGTACCGAGGCCGCCAATAATAATCATGGCGAGATACTGGATGGATATTTCAATCGTGAAGCGCTCCCAGCTAATTGCCGTGCTGTGTTGGGCCAAGAGCGCACCTGCTAGTCCAACAAAAAAGGAGGAGGTCGCAAATGCCAATAATTTATAGCGGAAAATATTGACCCCCATCACCTCCGCCGCAATATCTTGGTCACGGATGGCAATAAATGCCCGCCCCACATGGGTACGAAAGAGGTTGACGGTAACAATCACTACCGCAATCAAAATCAGCACCCCAAACACATAAAAGGCTTTCTCATCCTGATTTAACTGATACCCAAAAATCTTGGGGTCGGGAATACGGAGTGCATTAGTGGCTCGACCATCCCGTATGCCATCTATGGGGTCCCAATTATTGAGAACCCACTGCACAATCTGTTGGGCCGCGAGAGTCGCTACCGCTAGATACAGCCCCTTGAGCCGCAGCGAAGGGATACCAAACATCATACCAATCCCCGCCGTAATAAATGACGCCAGAACCACCGCGACAGGCCATGGAATATCATAATAGGTGGTCAGCAAGGCCGAAGAATAGGCCCCAACTGCCAAAAATGCCCCCTGCCCCAAGCTGATTTGGCCCGTATAGCCCACTAAGATATTGAGGCCTATCGCCCCAATCGCCGCGATGATAATGCTGTTGGAAATACGGATGAGATAATTGTTTGCCACCAGCGGCAAAATCACCACTACCGCCAGCACCAATGCAATACGAATCCGCTGCATGGTGGTAGGGCGAAGCTGCAAGTCTGATCCATACGACTCATGGAAAACGCCACATTGTGTTGCGGTCATAATTAATTATCCCCTGCCCTTATACCCGTTCAATCCGCTTTTGACCAAACAACCCATACGGCTTAAACATCAAAATGACAATCAGCACCAGATACGGCACCACATTTTTGGTGGAGGCACTAGCAAGGGAAGCAAAATTTTCTTGCAAAAGCGGATCAATATATCCAACGGCATATTGTTCCAGCAGGCCAATCATTAACCCGCCAACAATCGCCCCCGCAATCGAATCCAGTCCACCCAGAATAATCACTGGGAAGGCCCGCAGACCTACGCCGGGAATATCAGTCTTGGCCCCACCCCCGGTGTCCGCCACAATTAACCCAGCGATTCCAGCAGTCATCGCGGCAATTGACCATGTGATGGCAAAAATACGTTTGACACTAATCCCCATACTAAGTGAGGCTTGCTGGTCATCCGCCGTCGCCCGCATGGCGATACCTTGCTTGCTGTATTTAAAGAAAAAGATCAAGGCGAGGATGACGACACTCACAATCAAAATGATGTACACCTTATCATATTGAAAGCGCACCGGACGGCGGGAGCCTTCGATTTCCCGCTCATACGCCCCGGTTTCAAGATCAAGGCGAATTTCCGAATCTTGAGGGAATAGTTCCGGCACTTGCGCCAGAACCCCATCCGCCAATGCTGTATCGCGCACCTGCCATGTTTTGGCGTCGGTGCCCCATTGCAATCCCACCCCGGCATGAATAATACTGCTCAGGCCAATCGTCACCATAATGACCGAGATCACGGGTTCACCCACCAGTGGGCGCAGCACCAACCGTTCCACCAAGATACCGAGCAACCCCATAATGACCGCCGCCGCGATCAGCGCTGGCACAAGCCCTAATCTATCAATACCGAGAAAGGATATCTTGAACTCGACCAGCATTTCATACGCGACATATGCCCCCAGCATCATAAACTCGCCGTGTGCAAAATTGATCACATCTGTCGCCTTATAAATCAGCACCAGCCCCACCGACACCAACGCCAAAATCGCGCCCTCCGCAATTCCATTGTAGGTATAGCGCACAAATGACGCCGGGTTGTCTTGGGCTTGGGGCACAAACCAATTGAGGATATAGGCCAGTACCGCTAAAATGCCGAATAAGGTCAAATACCACTGCCACGTCTTGGTGGCAAAGTAGGCTTGCAGATGATCTAAGAGGCCCTGTAATGAAAGACTTTTTTTCTCCGTGCCTATCATAAAATATTTTTCCTATTGCTTAATTTCTGGGGTTCTTTCGATACAGCCTTTCCTCACGGATTAACCTTATCAATTCTCAAATTTACTTTAATTGTCGCCGTGCGTCCATCCTGATAGGTAATCACCGATTCAATATCCAAACTGTCGAGGTCGCTGTACAGACCATCAATCAACCGATGATAGGTCTGCGCCACATACCCACGACGAACCTTGCGGGTGCGCGTCAATTCAGCATCATCCGCGTCCAATTCTTTATAGAGCAGCAAAAATTTTTGGATGCGGGCCGCCGAGGGAAGATCGGCATTGGTGCGCTCGACATCTTTCCGAATGAGATCATACACCGGAGATTTTTGGGCAAGGTCAGTATAGGTCGTATAGGCAATCTGCTGTGCCTCGGCCCATTTACCAACGTTAGCGAAATCAATATTGATGAACGCCGTCACATAGGGCCATTCGCCCCCAAATACAACGGCCTCTTTGATATATTGGCTAAATTTAAGTTTGTTCTCTATAAATTGTGGCGAGAAGCGCGTGCCATCTTGCAAGGTCATGACATCTTTGGCGCGGTCAATCACAATGAGATGACCATCGTCGTCAAAATACCCTGCGTCGCCTGTCCGCACCCAGCCATCCGGCGTAATCGTCTCCGCTGTGGCCGCTTCATTGCGAAAATATCCGCCGAAACAGACTGGCCCACGTACCAAAATCTCGCCATTATCATCGGTCTTGACCTCAACACCGGGAAAAGGCTTGCCCACCGTCTGATATTTGATTTCGTCGTCACGGTGAATCACACACAACCCTGTCGTTTCGGTTTGACCGTACCCCTGTTTGAGATTCACCCCCATCGCGTGGTAAAACCGGAACACGTCCGGCCCCAATGCTGCTCCCGCCGTGTACCCCCATTTGATATAAAGCAGACAAAGCTGGTCAAGTATATTGTTAAAGACAAACACACGGGTGAGGGTTAGTTGGGCTTTATCCACAGCGGTCAGCGGCTTGCGATCAAATTTTTTGTCGGCGATGCGATAGCCAATCTTCATGGCCCGGTTAAACAGGAATTTTTTTAGGCGATCCGCGTCCTCAATTTTGACCTGTACCTCGCTGACCATGCTCTCCCAGATGCGCGGCGGGGCAAACATAATATGCGGTCCAATTTCGCGCAAATCTGCCCGCACGGTATGGGTATCTTCAGGAAAACTCAGTGCAAATCCCTTATACATGCCGCACGCCATAGACATCATTTGTTCGCCTATCCATGCCAACGGCAAAAAGGAGACAAATTGATCGTCTACCGTAAAACCGTCTACTTCCGTCATGCCCTTCGCCATCGCAAACAGATTATCATGTGTAATCTGCCCCAATTTCGGTTTGGAGGTCGTGCCAGAGGTCGTCGAAACAATGGCAACGTCTTCCCCCCTCCCCTTGTTGACCGATTCCTCAAAAAATGTCCGATTCGCTTGTTGAAATTCGCGCCCTAAATTTTCGATTTCGGGAAAAGGCTTCAAATATGCTTGGTCATAATTGCGGAGGCCTTTGGGATCATAAAAAATCACGGCCTGTGCCCGCGACAGCCGATCCCAGATTTCGACCACCTTATCTACCTGCTCTTGGTCTTCCACCACCAAGTAACGCACCGCAACCAAATCGGCGATATACAACACTTCTTCCGGCGTGGAGTCTTGATAGATACCAACGGACTGACCACCCAGTGATTGGGCTGCCAATTCGCTAATGACCCATTCGGGGCGATTATCCCCTAAAATAGCCACCTTATCGCCGCGTGCAAACCCCAGTTGATGCAGTCCTAGCGCAAAATTCCGCACACGTTCCAAGTATTGTGCCCACGTCAGCGACTGCCAGATGCCAAATTCTTTTTCGCGCAGAGCTATGCGATTTCCATAAATCCGCGCGTTTTCGACCAGTTGTTTAGGCAGAGTGTCAATCGGGTTCATCGCCATCGTGCCCTCTACTGTTCCTGCATCAGGGCATGTTCTTGACCTAAATAGGCTTGGATGACTTGCGGATTGGCCCGAACCTCGTGTGGTGTCCCCAGCGCAATCAGGCGTCCAAAATCGAGTACCGCCACTCGATCTGAAATATCCATCACCACCCCCATATCGTGCTCAATCAAAATAATCGTCACCCCCCACTCCTCGTTGATGTCGAGGATGAACCGGGCCATGTCCTCTTTTTCTTCCACATTCATGCCTGCCATCGGTTCGTCCAGCAGCAGCAAACCGGGGTTCATCGCCAGCGCCCGCCCCAGTTCCACCCGTTTTTGCAAGCCATAGGCTAATGACCCAACCTGTTGTTTACGGATATGCTGAATTTCAAGCAGATCAATCACCTGTTCCACAAATTCACGATGGTGGATTTCTTCGCGTTGGCCCGGCCCCCAATACAGCATGGAGGTGAAGATATTCTTTTTCATATGGATATGCCGTCCCAACATCAAATTATCTAGCACCGTCATATGGCTAAAGAGTTCGATGTTTTGGAAGGTACGCGCAATGCCGAGTTTGGGAAGTTGGTGGGGCGAAGTTGTAACGAGGTTGCGGTTATGGTAAACGATTCGACCCCGTTGTGGGCGATAGAGACTACAGATGCAGTTGAGTAGACTGGTTTTCCCTGCGCCATTTGGCCCAATGATTGCCAAAATCTCGCCGGGTTCACATGTGAGACTGACGCTAGTGAGGGCATTGACACCCCCGAAACTGAGACTGATATTTTGAACTTCTAAACGATGACGTTCCGGTTGGTTGACCTCATAGGGCCGAGCAAATCTCGATAAGGTCATAATTTTCAAATAATCCTAAAAGTCTATACGATTTTAGGATTGATTTTATGACAGACCATTTATTTTAGCAAAATTTAACGCATCACTTCTTTAAGACCTTAAGTTTGGTTTTGAAGGTGTATCCCAGAAAGCTGGTGACGAATCAAAGCGTAAAACAAAACCAGCTACTCATATGAATAGCTGGCAAATCATAGATTTATGGATATGCCCCCAAGGGGATTCGAACCCCTGTTTTGGCCTTGAAAGGGCCGCGTCCTAGTCCACTAGACGATGGGGGCGGACAATGAGGGTACATTCTACACAGTCACTTTAGACTGGTCAAGACACAACTTCACCACCGCCCCTAACAAAAAACCCCTATTTCACTATTGAAAACGGGGGCTTTGTATCAATATTCTGTAGTGTCGAGTATTAACCAATCGGCTCTTTGAAAATCACATAGCGTCCGATGTCGTCACCTTTGGCAATACACGTCGCCATATCCACCTTAAATTCATGACCACCAGAGACCCAGCGCAGACCTTCTTGCAACAACCCTTGTCCCAGATAACACACCGGGCGGTCAGCAGTACGCTTCCAGCACATGGGGCAGCGTTCCAGTGTGTAAACAAATTTATCATTTTCTTCGGTCACGTTTGAAATCTGGTCAGAAAATTGGGTCAAAATATTCGCCATCGCGGGCAAACCGATCTTCAATTTGGCGGGTAGCGGCAGCACCTTAAACGCAAGGTCCCCCACCCCGGCCAATGCCCCAAACCCTTTGAGACCCTCTGCAAATGTCGCTCGGCCTGCACGCAGCGCCAAACCACGCCCACCGCGCGGGCCATACATTTCTTCCAGTGCGACATTTAAGGCCGTGATATGGGCAAAGTCGAACTGTTTTTCAAGGTTATCGGGCGGGTAGCTCCCGATAAACTCCTCAAGTCCGGCGAGGTGCAAAATCGCGTTCAAGCCATTCTTGCCCATGATTTCTTCCATCGCCATCAGGATAATGAGGGCAAATTTGTTCGGGTAATTAAAGCCGCTTTTTTCCGGTGGCATTGTGCCTGATCCTCCAATCGGTGAGGGTGCTTACAAACCTTAATCTGCCTATGGGGAAGGGGGCCAGTTGCGATTGATGGGACTCACCGCTGAGAAACGACCCCTGCCGCGCATTAGTATAATCTAAAATGAATTTGTTGTCACTAAAAGTGTTCCCAAGAAACAACATCATCAATTTAACCACAATTCTACAGAATATAGCAAGTCCACTACCCGTTTATCCTCAACAAAGCTATATTAATGAAATACGGCATTCAAAAAATTTACCTAGATGGGCACAATGACCATGCAGTTGACTCCTGAACAACGACAGGCAATTGAAATAACCGACAAAAATCTCGTGGTGGTCGCCGGTGCTGGCAGCGGCAAAACTTTCGTGCTGGTACAGCGATTTATGCACCTACTTGACCAAAACCCCTCATGGACCCTACCCTCCATTGTTGCCATCACGTTTACCGAAAAGGCCGCCCGTGAAATGCGGGATCGCGTGCGTCAAGAGATTAGTCAACGCGCTGCCCACACGCCCCCCGATGACCCGAATGCCAAACGTTGGCGTACCCATGAAGCCAGCCTAGACAGCGCCCGTATTGGCACCATCCACAGCCTGTGCGCTCAGATTTTACGAGCCAATGCCGTCGAAGCCAATCTTGACCCCGAATTTGAAGTGCTCGACGAAATTGACACGGCCATTTTGTTGGATGAAGCGATTGACCAGAGCCTTGCTGAACTGCTAGAAACTCCGGCTCGTGCTTTGTTGGTCGAATATGGTGTACAGGGGGTGCGAACCAGTCTGCACGATCTAATTACCAGTGGTCAATGTGAACGACTGATCGAGCAGTTGGCCGACAAAACCACCGAAGTCCTCATGAAGGATTGGCAGGCGGCTTGGGAGGTGAACACTCACCGTGTCGCCGACGCCCTCCGTAATGATGGCGATTTTTGGGACTGTCTCTATTGGCCTATGTCCATTCCCGAAGCCGAGCAACCACGCGGCGACAAATTATGGACGGTATGGGAAGACATACTCAGCTATCGGCAAGTGTTGAAAAACGGCACTCCGCTCGAAATCAAGACCACTATCGAAAATTTGGCGGAAACCATCGTCCTAAATGTCGGCAGCGACAAAAACTGGCAAGGCCGGCTTCACGAATCAAAAGCCATGCTGCGAACCCTCCGCGACGATCACCTTAAGACCTACAAAAGCCTATTTTTACCACCCCCGATGGAGCTTGACCGCCAACTCGCCGATTTGCTGTTCCATTGGCGCGAGGCGACGGCGTTGGTAAATAAACGTTTCCGCGACCTGAAAGATCAGAACGGCACTTTAGATTTTAACGACTTGGAAAATATGACTGCCCACCTGCTGACGCATTACCCGCAAGTGTCACGTCGCTACATCCAAGAGTTTAAGCATGTGATGGTAGATGAATTCCAAGATACCAACGCGATGCAGCGCCAGATTATCTATCAATTGTGTGGTATCGGCGCGAAAAAAGCCCCGGCAGGCAAGTTATTCGTAGTCGGCGACCCCAAACAAAGCATTTATGCCTTTCGTGGGGCAGATGTCAGCATCTTTCGCCAAGTATCCGAGGAAATTATTCAAGCAGGTGGACAGCAAGTCCAACTCAGCACCTCCTTCCGCAGCCATCAGAATCTGATCGGCTGTATCAATGAACTCTTCGGGAATCTGCTCAAAACAGAAACACGCTTTGCTTCGGCCTATAGTGTCACTTACGCCCCCATGACGGCCAACCGTGCCTCCAGCCATACCGCCAATCAATCACCGATCACACTGATGATGCTGCCCAAAACAGGCAAAAATGGCTCAGGATTGGACGCTGAAGAATCGCGGCGCTGGGAAGCTGATATTCTGGCCTCCCAATTGGGTCGCTGGGTCGAGCAAAAGCTGGAAGTCTGGGACAAAAAATCTGACCAGCATCGTCCGTTGGTTTTTGGTGACATCACCATCCTATTCCAATCTCTTAGCAACAGTCCTCTATATGAAGAGACTTTTCAATCCTATGGCCTGCCCTATCTGACCGTCGCGGGCAAGGGCTATTATGACCGCCAAGAGGTCTGGGATGTGATGAACCTGCTGCGTGCCCTCCACAACCCAGCCGATGATTTGTCGCTGGCAGCAGCCTTACGTTCCCCCCTATTCGGTCTCAGCGATGAAGCCCTTTTAACCCTGCGACTGCGCCGGCATGGGGACAAACTGCTGCATTTGTGGGATGCCCTGTCGCAAGATGCCAATCGCACGGTCTGGGAACCCGATTGGCTGCCCATCCCTGCCGAAGACCTCTCTGCCGTCGAATTTGCCCGCCAAATCCTGACCTCACTTCGTACTCTGGCGGGTCGTGTCACTATCGCCGAACTGATTGAGCAAATTTTAGAACGGACGGGCTTTGAGGCGATTCTGACGGGATTACCCAATGGTGAAAAACGCCGCGCCAATGTCCAAAAATTATTGACTGTCGCCGAAAAAAGCCAGCGCGTATCGTTGGGTGAATTTAACACCTATTTACGCGATATGGTCGAAGCCGAAGCCCGCGAAGGGGAAGCCACCCTTGAGGCTCAAAACGCGATTACCCTTATGACAGTTCATGCCAGCAAAGGTTTGGAATTCCCAGTGGTAGTGCTGGCCGACTGCTCATGGAAACGCCAACCGGATAAACCGCGCATCGGGGTTGATCCAGAAGTTGGCCCGGCCTGTCGCTTGATGGCCGATTCCAATGAATCCAATGACGATGTGGATAAAGAGGGCTTTGTTTATAAACTGGCCCAACTTTCTGCCCATGCGCGGGATATGGCGGAACGCAAACGTCTATTCTATGTAGCGGCGACCCGTGCCCAAGATATTATGGTGATAAGCGGTCACGAAACCTCCGGTAACAGTCAAGATTGGTTAAATCAGTTGCAGGCGGTATTTAAGGTTGAGTCCTACCAACCCAATGATGAAATTCAGCCTGTGACCTATCGCTGGGGCAACCTCAATCTCTACCGCCCCTCGACCATCCCGGCCCCACACGCCTTGATTCCGCGCCGCACCTATTCCAACCAATGGGAAATGCTGGAAAAAGGATTATCACCAGTTGCCATCCCCCTGCCTGCCGAATTTACCCTTGCAACTACCGATGCGACCCGTCTCGGTACCCATTCCCCGGCACGCCATATCAGCGCTACCCATTTGGAAAAATTAGGCCGTGCTAAGTATGAAAAACCCGAAGAAATCGCCCGTCGGGGTTTTCGTCAGACCATCTTACGCGACATGCCAACCTCGATTTGGCCTATCAGCCTTTCCGCATCAGTGGCAGGGGTTCCGGGCTATGTCATCGGGGATATTGTGCATCGGGCCTTGCGGGTCGGGCTGCTCCCCCGCGACATTAACCCGGAAATCGTCCAAGACGCGCTTGAAAGTTATGCGTGGGAACGGTATGCCACCAATCAGCAAGTTTTGGACAACGCGGTGCGGCGTGCCCAAGGCCTGCTGGCACAGTTTCAATCCAGCGACCTGTACCGCATGTTGCAGGAATGCAGCGAGGTCTACCGCGAAATTGAATTTGCCTATGATCGTGGTGTCCATGTCATTCACGGCATCATTGATGTGTTGTATCAGTATGAGGGTACGTGGTACGTCTTGGATTTTAAGACCAGCGAAGTGAAATTGTGGTATGTCGCCGAGCATGGCAAACGTTACGCCTATCAAATGGGCGCGTATGCCGAGGCCGTTCAGCAGCAAATTGGCATCACACCTCATGTGCAGGTCTATTATCTACACCCCGGCATCCTGTGGAAAATGCCCGAATCGCTGTGGCGGAACGCGATGGCCTCACTCGATAGCGATATTCAACAAGCGCTGAGTCTTACCTAAGCCCATATTAACCTCTAGGATATAACCATGCGTTTAGATTTGTTTAGAAGTGTCGAGAATTGGACAGAACAAGAACTTTCTCAGTTACCCGAAGAAGAATCAGATCAATATGAGTTCAAATCCAGTCAGACGACATCTGATAAACTAAAGGAAAAAATCCCGGTTGCTGCATCAGCATTCTGGAATTCTGGTGGAGGCTTTTTTATCGTTGGAGTAGATGGCAAAGGAAAAATAGATGGCGGGATAGAAAAAATTGTTGGGCGACAGAGTCTCCGAGATTGGATTGACCAATTGCTTGCAAAAGTTGAACCTGTTGGCCCATATGCCATAAAAACGATTTCAAGAAGGGGACAGCAATCTAAAATCTCACAAAATCGGGCTGTTCTCGCCATTTCATTTGGGCAAAGCCCAATAGCACCACACATGGCTCCTGACAAAAAATATTATATTAGAGCAGGAGCGCACTCCGTACCAGCCAGTCATTTCATATTAGAGGCCATTTTCGCAAGAAGGAAACTACAGACGCCAATACTGCGTGCCTTATTTAGAAGAAGTGAGCAAAAATCGAGAATTATTGAATTGGTTATAACGGCGTTGACTGAAATGCCAGCATTGGATGTCAGGATTTCTTTTGATCCTCTTCCAAAATTCCTTAGCGAAGATATAGGCAGGGATTTCTCTATTCTTATACCTGTTATAGAACAAAAATATCCTTTCATTATGGATATTTCCGTTTGGACAGCCAATCCTCAGGTATTTGGAACTGAACCTATAAAACTGAAATTAGAATATAAAGATTCAGCGAGTAAACAATATCAACAAGAACAGCTTTTAGATATAAACACGGGTTTATCGCCAATCACCATTGGTAGCGACTTCCAAGATGAGATAAATAAAACGCTAAAGGATATTTTTAAGGAGCTTCGTCAGTTAAACCGTTCTTTGGCACAATTTGTGTCAATTACTGATAGATCCGAGTAAATATTACTCCATCATCTCAACCCACTGCGCCCGCCATGCCTGTGCCGGAAAGGGTTCAGGCCAAAATTCGCGGATGTGGATGATTTTGCCATCTTGAATACGAAAAAAGGAAATTGCTGTAAGTGTCTGTTCCTCAGAACGTGCGGTGATTTCTGTAGTAACTTTATCCCCAGAGGCCACCATGCGCTGAATGGAAATGTGCCACCGCCCCGGATAATTTACATTAAACGCCACAAAATTCGCTCGGCCTCGCACCCGTTCTTTGGATTGCGGCAGTTCAAATACAAAATTATCGTGTAAAAGCCGACCCGCCTCCTCAAAATCGAAGGTGTCAAAGGCGTGCCAGAACATTTCGACGATCTCTTGTGGAGTATTCATAGAATTCCCCCTAATTTCTATTCAGGTATTTGCCAACGCAGGCGTAACACTGATTGTTCTTCTGACCGGACAGCAAATGGCTCGGCAATACGGGCCTGTGGGCCATTAGCGGTTGGGGCGACAAACCACGCAATCTCATCATTGATGGTCAACAGCGGCACATGATCTCGATAGTACGACGGCACTTTAAAATTGGTGAAGGTATCAGATAATTTCTGCGACTTGCCGTGCATTCCAAAAGGTCGAAACCGATCCCCTGTCTGGCGTGTCCGCAGCACCAATCGCGCCCCTTCAGGAATCGCCAACGTTGCAATCAGTGGGTCTTCAAAGCGCAAATCCTTAGATCGGCTTTCAATCACCCAATAGCTAATCAATTTCAATTGACCAGCCATAATCGTTGGGCCTGCTGGGTCAACTGAAATTTGTGTGCCGGGGGTGAGATACGGTAAATGCGGCGGATACAAAGGGCGTCCTCCATATCCAATCGTCACGTCGTCATACCCCACCATCAACCGTACCGCAATCGGTAAATCAAGGTGCATCCCGGTCTTGCCTTTTAAAATCAACTCGCGGGCATACTCGGTTTGTTCAAATGAGACATCGCGCAGGCCGGACGAAAGCTCAAACAATACCTTACGAATAATCCCGCGCTGAACAGCAATCGGCTGTTCCTGAAAAGCCATCCGGTCAATAAATACTAACTCCCCCGGTTCACCATCTGTTTCGGGCGTTGGTTCAGTCTCCGACCAGTCCAATAACCATGCCGCCGTACTTTCGACACTGCGTTCAATGACGTCTACTTCATCGCGCATCACTGCCGCCAGATGGGTCATGACCTGCCGCACATTGGGATTAAATTTTTCCAGCGTAGGGATGACTTCGTGGCGCAGTGCATTACGAAAGCGGGTCGTATCTGCATTCGTCACATCTTGCCGAAAGCTGAGACCGTGTGTGTCGGCATAGGCACGAATTTCAGCCCGCGACACATCCAACAGTGGGCGAATCAACACCACCTCTGCCGGGTCAACATCATCAAAATCGTCCGCATTAGCACCCGTCAGCGTCCAATCTTCTAACAAATGATATTCGCTCAACGGGGTAATTGGCAGCATCCCACGTAAACCGCGCATCCCGGTACCGCGAATGATGTGCATCAGGACGGTTTCGGCTTGGTCATCTTGATTATGGGCAATCGCAATCCGGCCTGCCCCAAGCTGGATAGCCGTCTGCATCAAAAAAGTATAACGCGCTTGACGGGCGGCTTCTTCAAGGTTTAAACCAGCCTCGGCTTTGATCGCCATCACATCGGCTGCACCAGTAACGACTTCGACACCCCATTGGCGGGCAACATCTTCGACAAAACGCACATCGGACGCCCCGGCATCGCCGCGTAGCCCATGATTAAAGGTGGCAACCGTTAAATCTATCCGCAATTCTTCGCGCAGACTCAGCAGCGCATGGAGCAGCACCACCGAATCTACCCCCCCCGATACCCCCACCAATATCAGCGATTGAGGCGGTATCAGATCATGTTGATGGCAGCTTTGGCGTATCTCATCAAGCAGCGACAAGCCCATAACATTCGATTCCTTAATGAATTCTGTAAATGTGTCTACAGTATGCCACATCTTCGCCCAATTGACCGCAGTTGTAGATTCCCGCAACTATGCTAGAATCACGGGCAAATTTATTCTGAGAGCAGTCTCGGAGATAGCATGGTGGACAAGATCAAAAAACTTGTATTGACCATTGAAGATCAACCCGCCATCGCGGAGTTACTGGGTTTTTTACTCGATGCCACCGAGCTAGAGGTCAAACGCTCGGATAACGGGGCCGAAGGGCTGGAAATGATCCAAAAACTAAAACCCGACCTCGTGATTATGGATGTCATGATGCCGACGATGGACGGCTGGCAGGTGTTTGATACTGTCCGACAGAATGAGGCTACCCAAAATATTCCCATTATTATGTTGAGTGTGGCCCGTCAAGACCCAGAGCGTCGTGTCGCTTTTCGGGGTAGCCACCTCGATTTTTACATGACCAAGCCCTTTGATGTCGCCTCGCTGCGCCGACTGGTACAGGAGGTTCTTGGCCTTGAAATCTGGATAAAATCCACCCCAACTTCACCAACACCGGTGCAAGCCACCCAACCGACTCAAGCGCCCCCACCTGAGGTATCCAGTCCGCCTATTCCCTCACCAACCGTGCCTACCCCGCCAGTTCCAGAGATTCCTGCCACCCTACCAGCGCCCCCTGTCCCTGAACCTATCCTTCCGTCGGAACCAACCGTTGCCGCTGTTCCGCTTACCTCTGTTCCGCCTGTTGTTCCATCAACCGAAACTGTCGTTCCTACTACTCCTACAGACGCCGTTGCATCCCCACCAAAACCAACTGAGCCGCCAGCATCGCCGACACCATCTACGCCGCCTGAACCTTCGGCACCATCGCAAGTAAAAGAATAGATATTTCCAAATAAGTTGCCCTTTTTCGAGAACCTATGACGAACAAATTTGAAACCCTACCCGTTCCAACCGCTGGGGAAACACCTCTAAAACTGGCCGTAGATGCTGAACATGTAGGCATTCGACTTGCGATGCCCCTCTTGGCGATTGCAGGTCTGATTATCGGCTTTATGGTGGGCCAGATGATTACCCGCCTAATTGATGAAACCCTAAGCAGTTTATGTCTTGGTATCCCGCTGGCGTTGATTGGCCTTGTCATTTTCACCCAGATTGGCGAACGGATTATTAAACCCAAATGGTCCAGCGGACGCTTTGTATTGTTGGATTCAAGCCAACTTCTATTCCGAGATAAACGCCGCAAGGAGACGACCTTCTACTGGGCCAACCCTTTTGACTTTTATACATGGCACTTCCCAATTGCCAAACGCCGCACGCGGGTGGAGCGGGGTTGGTATTGCGCAGCAGTTCAACTTCAGCAAAATGAGCAGACTGTGACGCTTTATACTTTTCTTGACCCTGATAAGGCCTCGGATATCCCTCACTTCAAAGAGTGGTTTGTCAAACTCCGCAAGCGTAAAGAAATGGATGATGTGAAGGCCTTCGATCCCCGTTTGGCAGCCCAACTCACCCGCCTGCATAAGATGGAGAATGAACGCTGGTTACATGGGGGGGAACTATCGAATCAAGATTTTCTCACCGTTATGCAGTTGGTCGAACGTCATGGTCGTTATGGTTTCGGAAGTTAAATGAGAAAGGGGAGAACTCTCATCAATCTCCCCTCGTTGTTCCTGTGTTCAGTTTAGATTCAGCATGGCGGCTTTAGCCCCGTGTTTTAATGGCCCACCTGACTAGCTAGCGCGGGGAATTACCCAAAGGAATCGCCGTCGGTGTTGGGTCATCTGCCTCATACGCATTTTCCGGCAGCTTGACAAATTCATCACGCATCATCGGCGACACATCTTGCGGCAGCGGGTCGAGTGGAATGAAATCACGGTACAATTCCAACCCGTTTTCTTTTTCAAGTAACGTTGTATATTCAGGGTCATCCATCTTAGACAAAATCCATTGGCGGAAATACTCATCCTTAACCGCCTGCAAGTCGCCGGGAGCAGGAATATCCAGTTTCCGGTCTAGGATGTTGGCGACGTACCAGCCCGCCGCGCTAGGAAATGGCCCGATCACCATACCGGGGGTGGCTTCAAAGATGGCGTTAATCAATTCTTCGTTCAGCCCTTCGGTATCACGTTGAATTTCACGTTGGGTCTCACCATTACTGGGCGATTTTCCGTAATCCCGTGCAATATCTACCAATGCTTCCCCTGCCTGCAACCGTTCAATCACATCCAGCGCGTCTGCCCGTGAATCAAAAAACGCATCTTGCACTGTAACACTGGTAACCGTCGTCTCCGGCAGTTCGGCCTGATCCCCGATGATGACCCGCAGTTGTTCATAATAGACCAGTGCCCGCACGGTCTCCAAAAACTGTGCCTCGTCCATGCCTGTATACAGTTCGAGCCGTTCCAAAAACGCCTGATAGATTGCATCCCAATCATCGGGTCGCTTGCCACCCTCACCCAATGTCGTACCAATACGCGCCGCCATACGCCCATCAAAAACCGTCTGTTCAATCTCAAGGTCACGATTTGCAGCTTCGCGCAGGATAATCTGGTCGGTCAAAATAGCATCCATTGACTGTACCCCTATGGAATCGGGGTCACTCAGCGTGTAGAACAGCGATAAGGTACGCGAATTTTCCGATAGCGTCAGGTCAAGCAAGCGTGATGGCCCTTCTTTATCCAACAGGCGCTTCAGGCCTTCAAGGGGCAACCAGCGCTCATAGCGTACCCGCGCCTGATAGTAGGCTACCGTGATATCCTGTCCGCCAATCGTCGCCAACACCAAATCCGGATCATAACCGGGTAGCGGGGTCGCTGTGCCATAGGGCGTGGGAGTGGGAGAAGGCGTTGGGCTTGGGCCAGCAGTCGGTGGTGCGTTTGTAAGAGCAAAAGCCGTTGCCGCTTGGTCAGTCACCACTTGGGCCGGACGGTCAATCACCGCCCGTGCGGGTTCTCGATCATCCTTACACGCCACCAACAATACCATCAACAAGACAAGCAAAGTCAGCAAAAATAAGCGTCGTTTATGGGAATACATCTTAGGTCACATCACCTTTTGAAAAAAAAGTTGCTCTCATGTCATCGCAAGCGATTCGTCATTCTCTGTCCATTTCACCACACGCACATCGGGATTTTTTAGGCCCAACAACGCCTCCAATTGATTGCGGAAATGTACCTCATCCCCGCTGGTCAAATAGAGCGTCTGTCCCGGCATATTCCTGCCCGTATCGGCCTCGGCTTCTTTCAATACCCGCGCCGTTTGTTTGGCGATTGCTGGGCTGGGGTCAATAATTTCCACACCCGCCCCCATTGCGGTCTGAATCAAGGGCATCAGGAATGGAAAATGCGTACACCCCAACACCAATTCATCAATCCCGGCAGCCTTTAGCGAAGCCAAAATCTCTGTAACTTGCTGCTGATCGGCTTCGTCATATGGCCCGCCGCGCTCAACCAATGTCACAAATTCCGGGCAGGCGCGTTTATGGACGTGCAGCCCCTGTGCGAAGCGGTCAATCAAACTGGCATACAATTCGCCTTGGAAAGTCGCTGCCGTTGCAATGACACCGATATGATTACTACGAGTTCGCTCCGCCGCAGGTTTGATTGCTGGTTCAGTTCCGACAAATTTGATCTGTGGAAACGTGGCCCGCACATGATGTAACGCCGCAGCACTAGCCGTATTACAAGCGATGACAATCAATTTCGCAGGGGAGATTTGTTCACACCCCTTGAGGAAAAATCGGGTAATCCCTTCCTCAAAATATTGAATCTGCTGCATCGTGCGTGGGCCATACGGCACATGCCATTGGTCGGCCAGATAAACAAAATCTTCGTGCGGCATCAATTGTTGTAATTCACGCAATACCGAAAACCCCCCCACACCCGAATCGGTAACTGCGATTGGGGAATGCCGGAATTGAGCCGAGGTATATTGCGTCGTCATGGTATTTAGTGGGTGCAGGATTCCACAAACTGGCGGAATAACGATTGCATCTCTGGCACGGCATCCACCAAACACTCAGGGTGCCACTGTACCCCCATATAAAAATGCGCATCCGGGATTTCAACCGCTTCAACAATCCCATCGTCAGCCAACGCGGTGATTTTTAAGGGGTCAGCCAATTTCCCGACGGCTTGGTGGTGGATACTATTAACCGAAACACGATGACACCCTAGCACAGCAGCGAGACGGGAATCGGCTTGGACTTCAACTTCATGGGCTAAAAAGGTACGCGGTTTTTCAGTCGGTTGGCGATGTGGCAAAGATTTGCCATTCAATTCCTCTTTGATGTCGTGCATCAAAGTCCCGCCCAACGCCACATTCATGACCTGCTGTCCACGACAAACCCCCAGTAATGGACGGTCATCTTCAAAGGCCCATTTCGCTAGGGTGACTTCCAGTTTGTCACGCAGGGGGATAATTTCATATTCAAATTGGGTCAGGGCTTCTCCATACCATTCCGGGTGTATATCACCACCACCCGGAATCAGAATCCCATCAAGGCGCTCATACAGCGAACGTAAATCGCTTTCACTGCCATATTCAACAATTGAAACTGGAATCAATACGGGCATACCACCAGCCCGCATAACCGCATTTGAATATTCGGCGGCCATGCCATCACGCCAACGATCATATTCAATGTGGGTACGTGCGGTGGTAATGCCAATCAGGGGCGGGGTCATCATCTAGTCCCTCTAAAAATTAGCGTTATGTCGGCATATAGTATAGTACGGGCAATTTTAAGGCAAGACAAAACCCGTGTTTGAAAAGTAGTAGCATTATGCGCACAATGAGGTAAGATAGTAGCTCATTCGACCTAAATATTAAAACGGTGTAGTTATAATGAAGAGAAAAACTGAAAATGCGACCTCGCACTATGCTAACGAAATGTTTGGAGATTTTTCAGGTCTCGATATAGTTTTCGCAAGATTTGAAAGTCAACAACAGTCTAATTTTCAGGAGCTTTTTAGAGGCTTTTCAAAGTTAAGAGTGCTTACCTATTCAAATAGTGTTTCAATTATAAACAAAGCAGCAGAAATGTTTGAAGAAATTGAAATTGTTTTTGGTCGTGAAGATATCTTAAATGGAATGGCTCAATATCTGCACTATCAAGAACTTCTAATTAGAGAATTAATTACAGAAACCCAAAAAAATGACTTTATTAAGCAAAAAATAGATGATGGGAAAATTATGCTCTATGTTGTTCAAGATTCCATTTCTCATGAAAAGTTATTTCTATTAGAAGGTCCATCAGGTACACGAGTTATTACCGGGTCAGCAAATTTCTCGACAAAGGCATTTTCTGGGGATCAAAACGAAAGTTACATATGCTTTGATAATGACGAAGAGGCATGGAGTTATTTTTCGAGGAAATATGAAAAAATCAAGATAAATTCCACAACGAGTATCTCTAAAGAAGCTATCCTTGAAGGCAATTTTGATATCGAGAATATTCCTATTCTCTCACCAAGCCAAGATCACAACAACACCCCTAAAATCATAGTCGTACATGATCGTCCTCCAACTCCTAATATTATTCAAAAAGTAATTCAAAAAACTCCAAAGCATTACGAGGGAATAAGTCAGGTTATTCCATCATCTCAGGGAGTTTTCCGAATCGATAGGTCAATTGCAACAAGAGCTATTCAATACGTTAAGAGCAACTCACGAACAGAAGACGATAATCCTGACGAGTATCTAAGTATTCATCTCAACTCTGGCAGAGTAGTGCATTCAGGTAAAGAGATGAATTTGGATGTATCTATAACCGAATTACAAAAAGATGTTGAGCTATTGTGTGAGTATTTTGAAGGATATAAGCATTTTAGAGGTGACTCTGAAAAACTTGCCCGTGATTACTTTACTTTCATGAGTTGGTTTTATATTAGCCCCTTGATTTGTGACTTTCGGAACAAAGCTATCGCAGGAGAAAAAGACCTTAATCATCTCGATTATCCTGTTTTTGGAATATTGTATGGCAAAAGTAATTGTGGAAAATCAGAATTAATTAGAACCTTATTGCTATCGATGTTTAGTCAAGAAGGTTTTTTGCCGAATAGCTGGTTTACTAAGAGTGCAGTCGCTAATTTGCGCGAACAAAACAAACGATTCCCAATGGTGTTTGACGATTTAGACAGAACACGGTTTAACGATCATGCAATTCCACTTATTAAAGAAGACTTTACATACTTACATGAGTATCCCGCTATTGTCTTATCCATGAATGCTGACAAAGATACTTTTGAAACCGAAGTTAGAAAGCGCTGTTTAATCATTTATACAGGAGCTTCATTACCAGATCATACAGGGGAAAGCCGAGAATTAGTTGGAAAAATCAAGAGAATAAAAAGAAATCTAGGGAATAGTCTCTATCGTGAATTCTTAGCAAGAGTTTTGACTCAGTTATCAGAAGACGAAATACCAACTGATATTCTGAAATTTTCATCTACTATCTTAGCTGGAATATTCAAAGAATCTAGCCCTATAAAGACCCTTGATTGGTGTCGTATTACAAGTATTGAAGAATATAGCAGAGGAAAACATGATAAGGTCAAGAATGATCTTCTTGAAATCTTAAAATATAATCCCGAAGCGTGGAGTGAAAAAGGAAATAAAATAATCCTCACATTCAACGACAGCGTGGAGCAGCGTAAGCTCTCAAGAGACATACCAGATTATCTCATAAGCAGCAAGTCTGGTAATATGATTATCTTTTATAAGAATTACCTTGAGGATTTTCTAGAAATGGAATTATTCCCACCAAAGCGAAAGTCCTTTTTCGGTTTCCCACGATCCCCTAAAAAGCATTGAGCAGAAATAAACCTAGTATGATAGCTAATCTCCCGCTGCCATGGCAGGTGTCAGGGGCACTTCTTCAGCGGGAGTCTCTTCCCCGGTTCCACGTACCAGCACCACACCCACCAATGTGACAATGCCACCCACAATCAGCCCAAGTGTGACGTGCTCACCCAGCAGCAACACCCCAGCCAACGCTGCGATAACCGGACTAAGATTGTTATAGGCTACGGAACGGGTGGCTCCCAATTTACCAAGTGCGTAACTCCAAACCAAATAGCCCCCCACGCTGGATAGCAAGCCGCTGTATAAAATATTGGGCCAAACGGACATCGGAACATCGGATGGAGACAGTTTGATTAATTCTGGAAGGCCAACCACTACCAATCCTAAACAAGTGAACCAATGCGCCAAAATTGCCACTGCCATTGAGCCAGACCGTTCCACGATGGGCGCAACATTTATGTTATAGATGGCACTCAAAATGACGCCAAGGATTAACATGGCACTTCCCAGCAAGTCGTCGGATGACAACGACGGCCCGCCCTCGGCATGGCTCATGACAATCAGCATCACACCCGAGAGTGTAACCACCACCCCGATAACCAAGCGGCGGGTGACAGCCAACAACCCCATACTGACACTCAACGCGGCGACCCATGCGGGCAATGTGGCAACTAAAAGCGCCGAGTTCGTCGCGGTGGTCAAATTGAGACCCAATACAAACAGGATTTGATAGCCCACCAAGCCTAATATGACCCACCCAAATAGGGCCATCACATCTCGACGGGGCATACGGATCAACGCCCGGTTACGCAGCAGTGGTAAACTAATAAACGGCAGACCGATGGGGAAGCGAATGGCATTATAGGTCAGCGGTTCAAGACGGGATAAGGCGTCCTTCGCCACAATATAATGCAGTCCCCAGACGGTGACAATCATTAATAAAGCGAGGTCGGCGTGATACTTCCGCAGAAACTCGGTCAGCCCTTTATACAAGTTCATAGATGCCTCTGGTTGGGAATGTGCGCGGTTTTATCAGTGTACATCCAAAACACCTCCGAGAAAAAGGGGGTTTTGACAATTGAACGCATATTTTGTGCAATAATTTAAATATGGGAAAATTTATGTGCAGTTACAAAGGGAGTCACTCATGAAAATACAGAGTCTAAATTCTCACCTAAGCCCTATCATCAATCGAGCCGGTGTTACACTCCTGCTCATGCTGTTCCTCTCCGTCATGAGCCTTGCTCTTTGGGGATCCCTTACCCAAGATAATATTGGAACATTCCTCACCGTGCTTGGCTTCCTGCTCATCATCGCAACATTTGGCTTTAATGTAGTCCGTGACGTTATCCGTCAAATATTTGGCATCAGTTACACGGCTTCTGAAAAGCGAGTGACCATTGTGTCCATTGGCTCGAATTTCATCGCCGGGCTACTCGCGGTTTTTATTGGGGGCATGATTATTTTAATGGCTACTACCTAAGTTTTACCGAGTGCGATTATCTTGAAATCCCTACTGATTAGCCTAATCCTTCTGCTCACAGTGGCGGGTAATTTCGCCACTCCAATTAATGCGTCCCCTGACGAAAGCGTGTTATTGTTAGCCCGTGCCAATGACACCAGCCCACACGCCCTCTACAAAATCACCCTCGATGAAGCAGGCCATCTGACCAAAACAACCCTTCTGGCCGCTTCGGAGGGATACACCTTAGTGAACCGCACCCCGGAAGCCCTCGATTTTGTACGTGCCGCCGATGAACCACCTCTCCATATTATGATTGAGACAGGTGAGCGATTGATCCTAGAAGATGATCCTACCCCATCCGCTGACGACCTCTCTGAAAAATGGACTGCCCAAATCTTAGCCCAAGTCACTCCCCTGTCCGGCCCACGCGATTTCCACCCATTTTCTAATGGCGTTATCTTCAGTATGACCGGGCCAACCGACAATTTTTTGAATCTGTACTGGTTGGATTCTTCAGGCACGATTCAGCAGTTAACCTCGGTTGAAAAAATGGGGGATAGCCTCCAACCGTTGCTTTCTGCCAGCGCCGAATTTCTCAATTGGCGACCTCAATTTCTCTCCTTTCTCTATCGTGCCCGCCAACGCGATATGCAAGGACGGGATCATAACGAACTGCGCCTATATTCGTTGGACGATTTTTCCGATGTACCTGCCCCCTATTTTGGCAAAACCCCGGTGTGGTCAGCCGATGGCGATTGGTTGGCGGGTGTCCGATTGAATGACACTACCCCCCCACTCTACATTTTGTGGCGCGTAGAATGGACTACACGTGAAGCCATTGAAGTTGGGCCGGGCTGCAATCCGGCATGGTCAGGGAATTGGCTGGCCTACGATGGGCATGATAATAGTCAATGGCAGGGTTATACCGATTGTTACGCCAATGGTCGGGTATTTGCTCAAAATACGAATTCAGGAGAGGCCATCGAATTATCAGCGGGAATTGAGGGATATGTCTTATTAATAGGGTGGATGGGCGATTGAGAGGCCGCCCAACCCAATGCTATTCGGTATCGGCTACTGCTTGCATTAATGCAACAAACTCCTGCCATTCTTCTTTAAAGAAGTGCAGGGTCATATTAAACAATTCGATATGATGAATTTCCTCGCCATCCGGTTCGCTCGTGCGATAGACCATATAGTTCTCGGTTTCCACGAGAGTCTCGGTCAGAATTTCGTGATCGTCCATTTTGGGCTGCTCCTTTGTTGAACCGCTATTATCCGTTATTTGCCGCATAGGTTTCAAGGGCATTCAGCACATCAATCAACGCCAACAAACTCGCCCCACTGTGGGCCTGTTCATCCAAACCCTCCACTCGAAAGCGGCGCTCAATCAGATTCTTCTCAAAATCCGGTTGCTGGGTTACTGCTATCACCCGTGTTTTCATCTCACGAATACGTGCCATATCCCATTTGGTCGCCATCTTTGTCCAATAAATGCGAAAACCAAAATCTATGCGTGCCTCGGTCATGGGCGTGCCGGGCGGAATGGGTTTTGATTCAGGGTCATTGGGTAGCATATCGGTTATCTATTCTTCCTCTACAATTTCGCCTTCCGAAACATCCTCGCCTCCACCATTCGGACTTACCAACGCCGCTGGCATGGCTGGAATCAAGACTGGATTGCGTGAAATCACCGTTGTAACGCGCCGCCGGGAGGGACGATGGAACATATCTATATCCAATAGCTTGCTCCACAAATAGGTACCAATCAAACGCAGGGTGGCCGTCACAGGCGCGGCTAAAATCACACCCAGCACCCCGGCAATTTTGGCCCCGAACACCACTGCGACCAATACCACAAACGGATGTAGATTGAGTGTGCTGCCCATGACACGTGGCACGAGCAAAACCGCCTCTAATTGTTGAATCAGAAAATAGGTCGCCATAACCACAAACGCATAGGGCGGGCCACCCAAACCGGGGAATGTCGTACTTTCCGCCACTATTGCGATCAGCACCGCCGGAATTGCCGAGAGTGTTGGCCCAATGTTCGGGATGAATTCCAAAAGCCCCGCGATAAACGCCAGTACCAACGGCTGTGGCATCCCCAACAATGTCATAGCAATGTACGTTGCCAGTCCCACGCTCAGGCTCAAAATGAACTGACCGCGATAATAGGCGTTCCAAATTGCCCCCAATTCGCGCAGCAAAAACCGCATATCATCCTGATAGTCCTGCGGCACAAGTTCGGTCACGGATTGGACAAAATGCGAACCGTCCTTCATCAAATAAAACATCATGACGAAGATAAACAGGAGGTTATAAAAAAGGGTGAACACTCCACCAATCAATCCTGCGGCGGGGTCAATCAGTCCGGTGGCCGTATCCCGCAGCGTGGTCGAAAGGCCATCATTCGCGTCTACATTTTGCCCATCGGCATTAAATAGGCCCTCCAGTAAATCGGCGGGGACAATCTTGTTGTTGCCGATACGGATTGGCTCACTTAACTGATCTTGAAGGTCTTGGCTTGTTTCTTGAATGAGCGAAGGAGCATCAGTGGCAAATTCTTCCACCTGCTCCGACAAGCGTGGTACGATGACAATACCGACGAGGACAATCACGGCAATAACCAGTGCAAAGGTCAAAAAAACCGAGAGGGTACGCCGCACCTGTTGAAGGGGCACAAACCACAAGGCTGTCTCTAATTCGTTGACCAACGGAATCAGTAAATAAGACAGCAGCACAGCAATCAACACAGGCGTCCATGCTGTACCCAAACGCACACTAATATAAAACATCAACCCCAACGCGATCAGTGTTACGATGCGTTTGGTACGTGGTGACCATGGCGGGCTGGTTAACACAGGCAAATCACTCGGCATTCTGGTTTCGAGGTTCCAACTAAAATTCGCCTAACCGATTCGATTGTACACCAGATTTGACCACCTCTCACGCAATCGAGGCTTGAGATTTAAATATCAGGCTATACACATATTAAGGGTAACTCTCGTCTAAATTTAACCTTTTGTCCCCTTAACCCGCCTATAATCGTCGCAGTGCCATGAGAAAGGAGAACGTTTTTATGGCCCAAAATCTAGACTCGGTTATCCAGACCCAAAACTTAACCAAGAAATATGGCGGGGTGGTTGCCCTCCAAGATTTAAACCTAGAAGTCCATCGCGGGGAGGTTTTTGGTTATCTGGGGCCAAATGGTGCAGGCAAAACCACGACCATTCGCACCCTGCTCGATCTCATCCGCCCCACCAGCGGCACAGCCACCATTCTTGGACTCGATTCACGGCGAGATAGCGTCAAAATCCATGCTCAAGTCGGCTTTCTACCTTCAGAAATGACCCTCTATCACAACATGACGGGTCGCCAGTATGTCCGATTCATCGAACGGGCACGCAGCGTGGCGTGTATGCGAGAAGCCGAACAACTTGCCGAACGCCTTGATTATGATCTAAACCGCTCATTAGAAGGTTTAAGCACGGGCAATCGTCGCAAAATGGGCCTGATTACCGCGCTCATGCACCGTCCGCCCCTGCTGATTTTGGACGAGCCGACCTCTGGCCTTGACCCCTTGATGCAGCAAACCTTCAATGAGTATATACGCCAGATTCAAGCCGAAGGTCGCACCGTCTTTCTATCCTCGCACAATCTACCCGAAGTTGAGGCCCTCTGTGACCGAGTGGGTATTTTGCGGGCGGGCAAACTCGTCGCTGTCGAGACCATTCAAGCGTTGGCAGGTCTGCGTTTCCGTTGGTTCGTTTTGGAATTTGAGCAGCCTATCGAAATTGAGCAGTTCCGTGCCCTATCCAATGTGACGGCCTTAGAAACCAACCCTGAAAATACCCGACTGCGGATTCAGGTCAGCGGTGCAATTGACCCCGTAATTAAATTGGCGGCGCACTATCCCCTGCGTGATTTGTCCGTCGAACACCCCTCCCTAGAAGAAACTTTCCTTGAGTTCTATGGCGGCAACAACAAACATGATCCCCAGACACAGAAAGAGGTGCGGGCATGACCATTTTTCGTAAATCCATCCGTGATTCGTGGAAAGGCATGTTTGGCTGGGGCATTGGCCTCGGTCTGTATGCCCTGCTGGTCATTGGCCTCTATCCCTCCGTCGCAGCGCAAAAGGCCGATTATGAAAAACTAATGGAAAGCTACCCTGACTCCATGATGGATATGTTCGGCACGGACGATTTGTTCTCGCCCATTGGTTATCTGCAATCTCAATTGATGTTGTACATCCCCCTCCTGTTGGGTATCTACGCCATTTTACAGGGGCTTAATGCGGTTACAGGGGAGGAGCGTAAACAGACAATGGACACCCTTGCCGCCCTGCCGATTCCCCGTTGGCAAATCCTGAGCGAGAAATTTTTGGCGACACTGGTCATCATGATCGGCATCCTAACCCAATTTTTCTTGTCGCTGGTACTGGGGCGAGCGCTCTGGCCCGAACTGGACATTAGCGTTGATAAACTAGCGATGGCGACCTATGCCAGCCTGCTGCCAATTATGGTGGTCGCAGGGGTGGCCTATTTGCTTTCGGCAACTTTGCCCATGCACCGTCGCTGGGGTGGAATTATTTCAGCCCTATTCCTCATCGGGACGTATCTGATCTATGCGCTGGGTAACGCCAGTAAGACGATTGAGAAGTTTCAACCGTTTACCCCCTTTGAATATTACGACGCGGTGAAAATCCTCGAAGGCAGTCTACAAATAGCCGACCTGCTGGTGTTGATGATTGCCACCCTCGTATTATGGATGGCCTCGTTGTACACCTTTGAGCAGCGTGACTTGGGGACATAGAAATTTTCATGGGGACGGCTTAGGGATAAGTCGCCCCCGTTACTTTTGGTAAAGAGGGGAGGTAAAGCAAATTCCATCTGATTGATCTGCCTAGATTCAGCACGGTGGCTTTAGCTCGGTGTGATAGAGGTCAATCAAAATCGCTTTACGGCAAGCTGCAATTCGATGAACCACACGCCTCAAGCAGCGATTGAGCCGAACTGGAATCCGTCAATTGACTGTAGAGATTAATCGCCTGCTGATACCATTCAATTTTGCTGGTGGCATCCGTTGAAAAATCACCCAACCGGGCTGCGGCTAAGGCCTGACTTGCTGTATCGCCAATTTCGCCCCCGACAGTAAACGCGCAGTTGAGAAATTGTTCACTGGCCTCCGTGCCCTCAATCAGATGATACCATTCACCCAACCGAATATAGGTCGTCGGTGATTCAAACATACTAATCACCCCATCGGCGGTATCCGGTTCCACAAAGGGGCGTTCCACGCATTGACGGGTGCTGGTCGCCAATATGGTATTGATGGCATCATAGTAGAGGCCAAATTGGGCATACAAATTGGCAGTCGCATAGGCCAGCGATTCTTCATCCAAGCCCATCGAACTGAGTGCCGCTAACCCACTATTGAGAATCGCCTCATCTTCAGGGCTAATGCTAGTTGTCGAAACCCCATCTGAGCCGGGAGGGATAGTGGAGAAAGCGGTTGCGGCAGGTGTCGGCTGTGGCACATCGTTCCACATCACCTCATTTGAATAAACAAACGCCGATGGATTGGGGTTGGAATTGCACTCCACAATCCCGTCCGCATATTGCTCTGCAATCGTCAAATCAGCGCACAAAATCACCGCTTGGCTGTTGCCCGTCACCTGCAAATAGTCACGCGCACGCACAGGCGTTCCCGGAAAAGCAGGCGAGAACGTATTATAATCGTCCCACCCTTCGCGGTTCACTCCTACCGTACCGCTGGTCGCCAACAGCAGATGGGTAATCTCTTCTTCGTCGGATTGCGCGGTTACACCACCCGTTAATGGGATCAGTGTCAAAGCCAGCACAATACCTATCAATACTTTAAACCGAATCTTTTTGTACATGGTGGTTACTGCCCTCTACCCTCTTCATTCCTGTGCTACGACAGGGCCTATCTGCTATCATACGACGAGCCATCCAATATTGCCTGTCGTTTAATCCACGATTCAAAACGCTCAATCAACGCTTAACCGTCGCTCCTGCAAATCTTTATCCTCCGCCCCCAAAAGGTGATGCGGTGTTGTTCTTTAAATCCAAGCAGGTGGGCGTTCGACCTAACGCCGAATCGCGTGCCAAACGCACTTCCGCCTCATCTTGCCGCGTATCTTGACGGCTGCTAGTGGTACGACCCAACCGCACCTCATTCCATGCCGAAAGGGCCGCCTGCGAATCTGCCGTCCCGGAGCATATGGCATCAAAAGTTCGCGCCTCAAAATACCACAAATCAATCTCGGTGGTTGCCACATATGCCGACAACCGTTCATCTGGCGCACACGGGAGTTCAACTGGCCCGTTCACATTCGGCAGATCAAAAGTCCCCAAACTGGCTTGGGCGCTACTCAAATTCGCTTTGGCCTGCTGATATGTCCCGGCTTCCAAATAGGCCCGCCCCAGCGACAAGTGCAGCAAATATTCAATCTGCTCCGCCACTGCTTCGTCTTCAATATATGGGCGCAAAATATCATTTTCTACATTGTCGGGGTTCGCCCGCGCACTCGCCAGCAAATTTAACCCGTCCGTTAGAAGTTGTAGAGACTGTGCATATTCGCCGTTATCACTGTTCAGTTCGGCCAGATAATACCGCGCCAAAAGCAAACGCGAATCGGCCTCTAGTACCCGTTCAAACACACTTTGCGCCCGGTCGGGTGATCCCAATGTCAAATACAAACACCCCACCTCCAATAAATTCGAGGCATGGGGATCGGGGTCAAGCCGGGTCGCCGATTCCAAATAAAGTTCGGCTTCGGCGGCATTACCAGAATTAATCGCCCGCTGTCCAAACCAGTTATAGACATCGGCGGCAGCAGGTGGCGCGACCAGATAAAACATCATCACCACCACAAAAAATAGGGTGGCAAGTGCAAAAGTGGCCTCTCCTTGCCATGACCGCCCCGAAGAACGGTCAAAGAAAAAGGCGTTCAACACTTCGCGCCCTGCTAAAATGGAGGCAAGGCCTAAAACCAGTTGGGCAATTGCCGATGCCCCCGACAGCGCATCCGGCCCATCAATTGAGAGGCGCTGCGTCAACAAGGTAATCAAAACAATCGCGGCTAGGGCAGGCACGGTTGCCAGCACAAACCACAGCGCATTGAGACGACGGGCGCGGCGTGAACGGCGATTATCCAAAAACCACCACCATGCCTCAGCTTTAGGCGGGGTCGGCTGCGCTTTACGCAATTTCGCTGGGTCCAAATCGTAATGTTCAACGACTTCACGCCGTAAATCATCTAGCAAATCATCATGTTCAATTAAGTAGGTCAGCGCATCCCGTTTGATGTTATAGGGAACAGGTTCTGGCTGTTCCAAAACATACTGCACATAATCCCGTGACCATAATGTTTCCAAAAGTAAATGCTGTATCTGGGCTGTTTCTTCTTCCGCGCGACGGATCGCCAAAGTACGCGAGCGATTTTTTTTGTTACCCAGCGCATCTTGAATATCGTTATTGACATCGCGGGCCATCTCACCCAATTCGCGCAGCAGGTTTCGCAGTAGACCGACTATCCAAAGCACCAAATCTAGGGGTACCCGGATGATCGCTGTGCCAACATTTTGACGCTTGAGTTCAGTCGTCAAACGACGTTTATCTTGTCGAAAACCGGGCATCGCTTTTCGCAGATTATCCAACGCGATTTGATAGGCACGACGCGCCGATTCAAGGTCTACCCCGGCTTCAATGGCCTCAGGGCTACCTTCAAATTCGCCATTCACAGGCGTTTCTGGTGGTGGATTCTCGCCGAGCATTGATGGTGTCCTTTTGATTGCCTTATTTTCTCTCACACCACAATATACAATTTTGATTATAGGCGATTTGCCAGTCCTACAAAAGCGCCCAAACTTTCGGGGGTCTAACGATTTCCCATCTCTAGCGGTCACTGTCAGGTAGCGTCAGGAAAACGTGGGTAAAGCGTTTCCAGTTCGGCATAGCGTCGGAATGCACAAACCTGTAGGATTTGCCCTTGCATATGGTGAATTGGGCCTGATAAACTTCATTGCTCAAAATATCCAAACTCATGCAAGCAATCAAGTCCTCCCAAATGGCTTAAAACGACCTGTCTATTATCAGTATGGGTCGAGAAGGAAAGGATAATTTAACTGTGAAATCCCGTTCTGTGATGCTTATTGTGACCACGCTGGCAATCGCAATGCTTGTTTTCGCCCCGATGGTCGCAAATGCCAATACATCCACGCCAGAGCGTGCGTCCAATGCTCAGGGTGGCCCCACCGCTACTCCAAATGACCCCACATGGCTTGGTTTTGCCGCCGCCCGTGATGCGCTTTCCAAGAAAATTAATCAGCGTATTACACTGGTAAAAAATTATACGTGGGCACAAGTTTCTTTCCCCAATGGGATGCTGCCCGGTTGCACGACTATTGAAGAAGGCGTGAATCCTCCCCCGGAGGCCTATTTCGGCTGGCGCTATGTCATTACCCTGCTGAACAACAATCAATATGAAGTGCGCGTCAGCTTCGACCTCAAGACCGTTTTGATATGCGATAAGGTCACGGTGGGTACCACAACTGATACAGGCACAACCGGCCCCGTCGGGCAAGCAGTACCCGGCGCGTTGGAAGTCGGCGGTCAAATTCAAGGGGCATTGAGCGATGCTTCGGCTAATGCTGCCAAGAGTGCCAAGATGAATTGGATCAAGCGTCAGGTACGTGTCGGTGATGACGCGGCTGGCCTGATTGCCGACATCAAGTCTAAGGGCTTCAAAGTCTTCTTGTCCGTCATCGGTGATAAATCCCAAGTGATGAACGCTACCTATCAAGACACTTATGCCAGCTATGTGGCGGGTCTTGCGAAGGCGGGTGCAGACGCCATTCAGGTGTGGAACGAACAAAATATTGACCGCGAATGGCCCAATGGTCAAATCAGCGGCGCGAACTATGTCGCCCTGCTCAAGAAGGCCTATCCAGCGATCAAGGCCGCCAACGCCAATACCATCGTGGTCACGGGTGCCCCTGCTCCAACTGGCGCGGGTGGTGGTGGCACTGGCTGTATCCCCGCCCTCTGCAATGACGACGCCTACTATGCCCAGATGGCTGCTGCGGGAGCCGCTCAATATACGGACTGCATCGGCGTTCACTATAACGAAGGCGTGGTTAGCCCCAAGCAAACTTCTGGCGACCCCCGTGACAATTACCCAACTCGTTATTTCCAAACGATGTTGAGCCGCGCCCTGCGTAACTTCCCCGGGATGCGTGCCTGCTTTAGCGAACTGGGTTATCTCTCCCCCGATGGCTACGGCCCACTGCCCAGTCTGTTTGCGTGGGGTCAAAACACCAGCGTTCAAGAACAGGCCCAATGGCTAGCGGAAGCCGTCGTGTTGGCTTCTCAACTTGGCAGCGTCCGTATCATCATCGTCTTCAATCTCGACTTCAAGACCTACGGTGATGACCCACAGGCCGGTTATGCGATTATCCGTGCCGACGGTTCATGCCCTGCCTGTACCTCCATCGGCGGAACTCGCTAACGCTATTCATCTGATTTTCAGAGGGGTGCAGTTTGACCACTGTGCCCCTTTTTGATTTATCAAAAAGTTTCTTGGCGATATTCCGCAGAAATGATATAATATATGCACAAGTGTTCTAAACATCGCGTGGGATAAATAGATGACGGCTATTGGATACATACCTCATGATGAACGACTTCGTATGGCACGGGCCTATCTGGATTCCAACTACACCAGCGCGATCACGATTCAATATGTAAGCCGGGAAGCGGCCCTTTCCCCCTATCATTTCATTCGGTTGTTTGGTCGAGTCTATAAACAAACACCCTATCAATATCTCATTCAGCGGCGAATTGATCGGGCCAAAGAACTGCTTCGCTCAAGCGATCTTTCCATCACTGAAATTTGCCTAGAAGTAGGGTTCGAAAGCCTCGGATCGTTCAGTACCCTCTTTCGCAAAACCACCGGTTTATCGCCAAGCGAGTACCGCAAAAGCTCCACAAAACCATCTCAGCCGCACCACATTCCCTTATGTGTGTGTCTGATGCACGGCATCAACCTTGAAACCTAAAAAATCTCACAAACGCGCAATTTTCGAGAAGCAAAATCAGACCAAACATTTTACACTTTAGGCATCATTCACATTCAGGAGATGCGTATGTTAAAAAACCTTGTCGCCACCCATATCTATGTCAAAGACCAGAACGAAGCCCTGCGCTTTTTTACCGAAACACTCGGCTTCGAAATCCGCGCCGATGTAACCAATGGCGATTTCCGCTGGTTGAGTGTTGGCCTAAAAGATCAACCCGATTTGCAATTTGGCCTGTTAGCGCTCAAGCCCGGCGGCCCACTGAATGAGGAAGATGTTACGGCGCTGACCAAACTGGTTGAAGGGGGAAAGCTGGGGGCTGGTGTGTGGAAAACGGATGACTGCCGCGCAACCTACGAGCATCTGAAAGCCAAAGGGGTGGAATTTATCATACCACCCACTGATCGTCCGTATGGGATGACAGAAGCCGTGTTTAAGGATAACAGCGGCAACATATTTGTCCTGCAATCCGATAAGTAATCCTGCCCCTAACGATAAGATGAATGTGCTGTGATCGGTGCATTCTGGCAAAGGGAGATAATGATGAGTTGGCATGAATTTGCAACAGCCGCACCCGCACTAGCTGAATTTGGGGAAAAGCGCCTAAGCAGTGGAGTCGCATATTTGGCAACCATTCGTGCCGACGGCTCCCCGCGTGTCCATCCGGTAACGCCGATCATAGGGGAAGGCCGTTTAATGCTCTATATGGAGCCAACTTCCCCAAAGGGCAAGGATTTACAACGCGATAGCCGCTACCAACTACATTGTGCAGTGGAAAATCAGGAGGGTGGCGGTGGGGAATTTTACGTCATGGGGCGGGCACGGCTCATCACCAAAAACGAAACCGACATCTGGGCCTCGGTGGGTCGTGTCGGCTATCAACCGAAACCGCACTACATCCTGTTCGAGTTGAGTGTGGACGGTGCTTTCTCCACCGTTTATGAAACCGAAGGGCCTGTTCGCCGCCGCTGGAACAAAGAATAAGTGCCCCGCCATTTTGACGACGAAGCACTTGGGAAGATTTCACGTTGATTGACCCGTATCCCGGCTAGATTCAGCACGGTGGCTTTAGCCCCGTGTGCATTTTCAGTGCGTTTTCAGACTGCCCTTACATCGAACCGGGGTAGTACATATCTGGATACACGGTTGGTGTCGGAATGGTGGGGTCGGGTGTATTGGTCGGCGTAGCAGTCGGCACAATCGGCGGTGGGCCATAATCGTGATGTGAGATAATTGTCCAGTCTTCCGGCGGCCAATAGCGCACCCATGCCCGACCCACAATCTGGCTCCGTTTAATCGCCCCAAAATCATGGCTGTCTTGGCTGGAATTACGATTATCCCCCAAGACGAAAAATTCATCCTCACCCAAAAACCATTCCCGATCTCGACAGGTTGCCGAACGGCACAGGGCTTGGACATATGGTTCATCAATCGGCTCACCGTTGATATACACCAACCCATTTTTCATCTGGATATGTTCACCGGGCAGGCCGATAATCCGCTTAATGAAGTCGCGTTTATTCTCGACATCATAGTGGAACACAATCACATCCCCGCGTTCCGGTTCGCCAATGATATAGGCCAAGCGCGACACGATCACAAACTCATTGGAGTGGAAATTGGGTTCCATACTGCGCCCTTCCACCACAAACCGTGCTGTACTCAAATTGACCAGTGCATAAATCGCAATCACCAGCAGCAAGGTTTCGGTAATTTCGCGCATCACCCCTTGTCGCCGCGTAATTTTGGGGCGGGGTAATGAAGGCGCATCTATCTCCTCGGGGGTAGAATCATGCTCCCCCACCGTCCATTGTGAACTCACACATCACTCCTCAGTTAAAAATCGTTATCGCTAGGTGCTTCAATCTCGCCCGACTCATCTTCGTTGGAGGCCACATAGCCGTTGCTGCCGTGGCTCTGTTCCGGTGCGGCGGGGCTAGGCCCACCACTGTTGACCAATGCGATACTGACCACCGTATCATCCGGGTCAATGTGGATGATTTTAACGCCTTGAGCCGTGCGCCCGTAAGTGCTAATTTCATTCACAGGTGTCCGCAGCGCAATACCGTTACGGGTTATCACGGTCAGGTCATAGGAATTTTCATCTTCCACGACCCCCGCCCCAACGATACGGCCTGTCTTACTCAGGTCGTTTGAAATCGCCCGCACGCCTTGACCATAGCGACCCTGCTGGCGGAATTCATCCACCTGAGTGCGCTTGCCATAGCCCCGTTCCGTCACAATCAACAGGTCGGCATCAGCTTGTTCCGGCGTGATGACATCCAGCGCCGCGATCTGGTCGTCATCCGTCAATCGCATGGCATTCACACCTGCTGCTGTGCGACCCATTGTGCGGACATCGGTTTCATGGAAGCGAATGCCCTGCCCAAGCCGCGACACGAGGATAATATCATCATCGCCGCTGGTCATACGCACCCAACCAAGTGTATCGCCATCATCCAACGTCATCGCCATCAAACCGGACGGGCGCACATTGGCAAATTCATCCATCGTCACTCGTTTGATACGACCCTGCTCCGTACACATAATGAAATAGCCGTCCACATCCTCAAATGTTGGGACTGCCACCGTTGCCGTCACCCGTTCTAGCGGATTCAGCGGCAAAATACTTTCCACCAATGTACCTCTACCTGCCCGATCATATTCCGGCAGATTAAACGTCCGCAGGCTGTACACCCGGCCTTGCGTGGTGAAAAATAGCAGGTGGTCAAGCGAACCCGCACTTAACAGATGCTCTACCACATCTTCATCGCGTGTCCCCATGCCCGTGCTGCCTTTACCGCCGCGTTTTTGCTGGCGATAAATGCTGGCTGGGGTGCGTTTGACATATCCACGCTGGGTCAGGCTAATCAGCACTTCTTCATCACGCACCAGATCGCTTTCATCAAAAGCTAGGGATAGCGACGGGTCATAGCTAGTGCGTCGTGCATCCCCATATTTCGCCGCGAGTTCGTTCAAGTCATCGCGGATAAGCGCCAATACCTTGCGCGGATGAGTCAGCAAATCTTCCAAATAGGCGATGCGCTCCAATACTTCCTGATATTCGGCCTCAATCTTCATCCGTTCCAATGAAGCCAAGCGGCGCAGTTGCAAATCGAGAATGGCCTGTGCCTGAAGTTCACTTAGGTCAAACAAAATCATCAATTCTTCGCGGGCGGCCTCGGCTGAATCGGCCTGACGAATGGTGGCAATGATGTCATCAATACTCGCCAGCGCCTTGAGCAGCCCTTCCAAAATGTGCCCACGCGCTTGGGCCTTTGCCAATTCATAGCGACTGCGGCGTTCAATGACTTCCTGCCGATGCCCAATCCAGATCATCAACAGCCGCTTCAGGCTCAACAGACGTGGTTCTTGATTGACCAGCGCCAACAGTTGTACCCCAAACGTTGTTTGCAATTGGGTGTATTTGTAAAGTTGATTGAGAACCGTGAACGGCTGTGCTCCGCGTCGCAGTTCAATCACAATCCGCATCCCTTTACGATCCGACTCATCCCGTAAGGTAGCGACGGCCTCCAAGCGCCCCTCATTGGCTAGGGCGGCGATACGTTCCAACGTAGCGGATTTGTTGACCTGATAGGGGATTTCGGTAATCACAATGCGGTGGCGTTCATTGCCAAATTCTTCAATTTCGGCGCGTGCCCGAACAATAATCCGACCTTTTCCAGTGGCATACGCTTCTTTGAGTTCGTCGCCCCCCATAATCGCCCCGGTGGGGAAATCTGGCCCTTTGACAAAATACATCAAATCATCGACCGTGACATCTATGACGGCTTCTTCAAGGGCCTCACCCTCGAAATTAATCATGAGATTCAGCAGATAATCAATCGCCCCGCCGATTTCACGTAGGTTATGAGGCGGGATATTCGTCGCCATACCCACCGCGATCCCGCTGCTGCCATTCAATAGCAAATTCGGCAGACGAGCAGGCAAGACAATCGGCTCATCAATGGATCCGTCGAAATTCGGCGTATAATCCACCGTCTCGGCTTCAATATCCGCCAGCATTTCTTCCGCCATGCGCGACATCCGGGCTTCGGTATAACGCATCGCGGCGGGTGGGTCACCATCTACCGAGCCAAAATTACCTTGTCCATCAATCATCAAATAACGCAGCGAAAAATCCTGTGCCATACGGGCCATCGCGTCATACACCGACTGGTCGCCGTGTGGGTGGAATTTACCCAAGACCTCCCCCACGATACGGGCGCTTTTTCGATACGGAGTGCCGGGACGGACGCCCATTTCGTGCATCGCAAATAAGATTCGGCGGTGAACGGGTTTAAGACCGTCACGGGCATCTGGCAGGGCGCGGGCGACGATCACGCTCATCGCGTAATCCAGATAGGCCCCACGCATTTCCTCGTCAATCTTGACAGGCTTGGCAGGCCGGAGCATGTTAACATCCATTGTGAAAGTTCCTCATCAGAGGCTGGTTGGGAAAAAGCCCCTCAATACGACAAAATGCCCGCCAGAAGCGGGTAAACGCATAGTTCAAATTATACCAGATTTAGGACATTTTTTCCATATTCAGATGTTTTGGCGCGAGGGCAAATCACTGTATACTCATCATTAAATCGTTGTCTATATGAATGGGGTTTCTAAATTGGCTCTTTTCTTCATATCATATGCAAAAAAAGATGGCATAGCTTATGCCCGTGAATTAAAACAAAACCTTGAAAAAGCTGGATTACCTTCATGGATAGACGAAACCGATATTGGAATGGGTAAAGAGTGGCGGATTGTCATTGATAATGCCCTTGAAGCATCTATATGTGTAATCGTAGTTGTCACAAATGAAGCACTAAATTCACATAATGTTACTTATGAATGGTCGACAGCAAAGGCGCTTAATAAAGAAATTATACCATTACTTTTTGAGAACATTGATTCATTGACTCTCACTCACCACCCTTTGTTTGCATTGCAATTCCGGGATTTCACTAATATCGTCAATCGGCCTTGGGGTAATTTGATAGAAGACTTGAGGCATGTTAAGACTCAAAAAGCTATCCACCCAACTGTAGTTGAAGCCGAACGCATTTTAAACACTCCAGACCCAAGCCGTTGGGTAGGCGCAATTGAAACGTTAAAACATTTTGAAGACCCATCTGCGATTGAAGCATTGGCTCGTTTGGTAAGCAATCACTCACCCGAAGTAAGTATACGTGCTGCGCTTGCATTGAATGAAAAAACTAATTACAGCGATCCAAGAAGCATACCGGGTATGATTAAATATGTACTGAAATCAAAGGAATGGAATCATTGGTATATTGATGGTTACAAAGCCCCATTAGTCCTCTTCCAAAGGATAAATAATCCCGACAGCATTGATATATTGATCAACTTAATGAATGAGATACAAATCTCTAGTAACTCTCCTGATAATAAAAAATATTATATTGAAGCACTAGCCCAAATCTCTCACCCTTACACTTTACCTCATCTTAGAAGATTATTTGATGATCCAAGCATTGAAGTCAATGACCGCAACATCATTGCTACAGCGATTGCCCAATTCCGAGATCCAGATACTTTCCCAGCCTTGACGAACTACTTGAAAAACAAGTTTAGTCAACGTAGATGGAAACCTTTAATTCCCATCCTTAAAATCTTGTATCCATATATCATAGATGATTTAATCGAGTTTGGCTTTCAATTATATGATGACAAACATAATATTGGTGTTTTTTTTGACATTCTAGATGCCATAAATGAAAGTGGGAATTCTACGAACGAAGGCATTTTGAAAATAGTTATTCATGAAAAAGGTATACCAATATTAGTTGAACTATTGGATATACCTAAGCATGATAGATATGGAAAAGTAGAAATAGATCCCTATTATCAATGGTTTGTGTTGGCTTTCGCAAAAATTGATACACCCTCTCAAATTGCTCTATTTAAGGCATTTATGCAGCATTCTGAGCAACATATAAAATCTGTTGCGAATTTTTTGAAAATAGTGGAGAAAAATGGCAAACTTCCTTCTGATTTCATACTTGAACTTCTTGCCACTGAAAAAGGGCTAAATATTTTGACAGAAGGTTCACTTGATATTTTGAGAGAAGGCTCACTTGGGTGGTATATAGGGAATGAATCAAAGCTATATCAATGGATTGAAGAAGCAGTATCTTGTATTGGTAATAACAATAAATCTGAATTGCTCGAAACTGAAACCCATTTGGACGATAGCCAATCGCTTGAAGATTGGCTATTAAGCCTAACATTTCATAGCGAACCTGATATTTCATTAAGAATTTTAGAACTTACTTCCCTATATCATCGTTTGCAAGGGGAAAAATATAACAAAATTAGAGAGATTGTTATACGAAAATTATGCGAGTTCAACGACGTTCGTATAATAGATCCCCTTCTCTCAGAACTAAACATAATAGCGCAACACAAGAAGATACGGCTTGAGAAAAACGAGAACGACCTGTTTTTTGATGATTTGTTTGACAGCCCCGATCATTACCGGGAGATGCTCATTAAAATATTTGAGGCACTTGCAAATATAGAAAATAACGGTGGCAAAGCTAGTTTGAAGACATATGAAGAAGACACTTATTTTAGAGACTGGAGGGATTCACTGAGAAGATTGAGGCTTGGAGAACAACCTAATTACCCTTCTCAATATTAATCTGGAGTAGAAATCTTTGACGTTTAACACCGAACGCCGCCTACGTGAGCAAATTTGTCACATTGGCGAACTCATGCACCGTTTCCAATACATTGATGCCACCTCCGGCAACATCTCCGCCCGTCTCGACCATGACCGCATCCTAGCAACCCCCTCCGGCCTCGCCAAAGGTTTTATGAAACCCGATGAATTGATTGTTGTGGATATGGAAGGTAAAAAAGTCGGCCCCGCCACAGCCGCCAACCGTGACCTCAAGCCGACCTCCGAAATCCTGATGCACCTCGAAGCCTTCAAACAGCGGCCTGATGTGATGGGCGTTGTTCATGCCCACCCGCCTACCGCCATAGCCATGAGCATTGCCGGAATCAGTTTTCAGCAATGTAC
>JAIOHL010000014.1 GCA_019913005.1 Anaerolineae bacterium
GGAAGGGTTGGGGATGGGGTTCGCCTTTATGCGAATTTAGTATGATCTTTATTTATCGCAGAGACGACGCCGAAGTGCAAAATGTGCCGGCTGTCAGGTAAATGTCAGGCCGATGGAAGGTGGTCGGTGGGAACGTAGCCATTCCGCCCGAAAAGTCCATAAAACGCTTTGTGCTATGATTCAGCATATCACTTGTGGGAGTCATAATTTTTGGAGGATCACATGCAAAAATATCGTATTTTGTTCCTTGTGGCCGTGCTGGTGGCGGGATTTCTGCAATCGGCTGGCCCATCGCAGGCCCAAAGTCCACAGAGCGAAGCATTTATGGCGGCGGGGGTGAATAACCTGCTGGTGTACCCTGCCGCTAACCAAACGGAAGCGGAAGTGGCCCGCGATACCGTCATTGAAATACTAGCCAAGCTGCGGACGCTGTTTACGGGCAGTTATGAGCCTCTGGGGTTTGAGAGCCTTGTCCGATTGGTGGACGAACCAAGCTCAGACGACTATTATGCCGAGGCAGGTCTGGAAGCGCCGACCACCGCCACGACGGAGGCCGGGGTCACGCACAGTTTCTCGACCTCGCAGGTCTGCCTCATCACTGTTTACCGTGAAGGCCTTCAAAGTTTGTCCATTTTGCCCTTTAATCTGGCCCACGAAATTAGCCACTGTTTAGAAGAATATTATATTGCTCCCACCCGCGAAAACTTTGAATTGTCCGGTTGGTGGGTGGAGGGGATCGCCGAATGGGCCGCGATGTTGGTCTACCCCGATTTGGCTTATGATGGTTTGCTCAATGGCACCGGCCCTGACGAAAGCCTGTTTCTGGCGCATAACAACCTCGCCTTGAGCGATTCTGTCAGCGCCCGTCCCGATTATGAAGGCTATGGCAGCTATTTCTTCTGGCTATATCTGACCAGCTTGGGGGATACGTCAACGGTGATAGACCTGATTTCGCGTGTGCCCCAGTCGCCCTCTGGTGAAGAAGACTATCAGGATTTTCTGGCGTCGGAATTAGAAAGCGCGGCCATTATGGGGCATCTGGGTATCCTGCTGGCTCAGGAGCGTATCCCCTATCAAATGAGTCCGCTTGATCTGTTTGGTTCCAGTGTGCCGATTCAACTGCCCCAATCGGTGAATTATGCCCCTAATGACTTTACGCTGGATTTTAATGCCTTTGACGTGGCGCGGGCCAGTGATGAGGTCAAGGCGGTTGAGATTTCCACGTCTGGCCTCGGTGATCCGTCCAACGATGTATTGTTAGCGGTTGAGGTCGGGGGCCGGTATGTCTATGTCAGCGACGGCGCACCCGTCTTGATTTGTTTGCAGCAGGATAACACGCTGGTGCCCACCGTTCTCACACGCGGCGATGGCGACGGCGCGGTGGATGTTCGGCTCAATTTTACACCCATCATGGAGGAAGATTCGCCTTGCACCGACCCGGTGATTCCCGGTGAGGCGCGTGGCTATCCGGCGTGGCGGGCGGTGAATGTGGGCAATCCCGAAATCCCAGATAGTCGGGTGCTGTTTTTGGATGTCAACGCGGATACCACCCTTGAGGTTTGGCACGGGCCAGACCTTGTGTTTGGGCGATCCGGCGGCAGTGGGCCATTTACGGGGACGACCCTACAACCCCCCGGTTATGATTCGTATGAGGCCACGTTGGAGATTATTGATGCGTCCACCCGCGCTTCGAACTCCGTCGGTGTGGCGGGCGTGATGACCTATGAGAGCAGCTACGAATATTTCTTGACCGATGAAATCTATCTGCTGATGACGGAAATCAACCGCACGGTGCTGGATTATTCAATGTTTAGTTCGTGTATCGGCTTTGAGGTTATGGAGCCGGGTCGCACATGGACAACCCCCGATCCATTGGTACCCTTCCGCGTGGATGCTGGTTCCGGCACGCTATATTTAGGAGGTCGAGCGTTTATTGGGGGCACCCAAGTCTTTAGTCAAACGTCGAGTGATGGGGATACGGGGTTGGAGACGGTCTTTACGGTTGCGGTCACCGGGCAGAACTCGGCCTACATTCGTTACGAATCCACATTGGACGGGCGGGCGGACTGTCGTATCGTCTATGAAAGTATGCTGATTCCCTTTAATGGCGATTTGGAGGAATTGATCGCCAGTTTCGACGAAGAAGAATAAGCGTGAAATGTGGGTGGTGGGCTGTTCCGAACTTTGGGATACCCACCGCCCTGCCCCAAGACGAGAAGGGCTTTCAAAAACTAGGCCATCAGGCGGTCATATAGCTCCGGTTTGAGGGCGAGAGCTTCCTTGACGGCGGCTTTGTCGGCGTCCGGCCAATCTTGCGGTTGGGGGATGGATTCCAGCGCACCCGTCCAATCCACCGGGCCAAAGGGCGGATCGGGGTCATATTCCATGCCCTTTTGGATTTCTTTGGCGCGTTCGACGCTGGTCAGTTTCGAGGCGAGGTAGATCGCCATGTCAATGCCCGCCGCGACCCCCGCCGACGTGATGAACTTGCCATCTTCGACCCAGCGCTTGTGTTCATATTTCGCGCCGAGTTTTTCCAGTTCCGGCCAATAGCCCCAATGGGTGGCAGCCCGTCGCCCTTCCAATAAACCCGCCGCCGCCAGAATCAGCGCCCCGGTACACACCGAGGTGACATATTCAGCGCCGGGGGCACTTTCGCGCAGATATTTTTGGATGGCCGGGTTCGCCATCGCCTTGATGGTCGGCATCCCACCCCCCGGCACGACAATCACATAGGGATTGGGCACTTCATCGAAGGTCTTGGTCGCGCCCATCATCAACAGGCCGCCATTGACCGGAAAGGGGTCAGTGGTTTCCGCCGCGACGACTGCCTTATACGGTGCGCCGAGATGCCCCAGTGCCGCGACTGGCCCGATTAAATCAAGGGCGGTCAGGCCGGGGTAAATCACAAAAACGATTAATTTTTCGTCCGTCGCCATGTTGTAATGCTCCTTCGGGACTCGTAAAAACAACTCTCTATGCCTAATTAATGTTGACGTGCCTAGAAAGTTCAGGGTTTCTCATAAATAAACGCTGGACGGTCAAACCATCCAGCTAATTTTAAAAAAGCCCCGTAAACGAGGCTTATCAAAATTGCCACAGCCGGCTTCAGTCGGCTTCACAATTTTCAATAGCCGTGATGCTTTGAGCATCCGGCGTTGGGTTACGATTTTCGGTTTATCTTGACCGCAACGCGCTCATGATGGCCTCGCCGAACGCCTCGCCATTGCGATAGACGCCGGCCCCGTCGCGCAAGTGTTCCGGCGGCACAGTGACATTGACATGATAGGTGCTGCCCTGCCCGCCCACCGGAATAGGCTGTGGTGCGAAATTGCCCGACATCGCCCCCGCCAAGCCATCCATTGCACGGATGAGGCCGTCCGACTGACCGACGCCCTGCGCCAAGCCTGCCACGACCTGATCACCGATTTCCATAAACACCCGTGATGGCGAAGCGATGCCCAAGCCGCTGTTGGCAGCCGCAATCGCGCTGGCGACCATTGATTGCACCGCCGCGATGATGCCCCCTGCCGCGTTCAGCACGCCCTGTCGGATGCCGTCACCGATGGCCTGCCCCACCGCCACCGATTGACCACGTGCCGTCGCCGCCACCCCATCCATAAAGCCCCAGCCATTTTGCAGGGTCGCTGCGGTTTGCTGCAATCCGACGCGGGCGCTCGCACTCATCGCCGCGAATCCCGCCGAGACTGCCACCTGTGCCTCTTGCATGGCCTGTCGCACGCCCGACACATTGAGAGTGATTTTGCCCACCGCCGTGCCCAAATTCGCCGCGCCGGATGTGTTGTTATTGGTTGGTGTCGCCATGTGATTTTCTCCCTCCCCTACATCGAATGCCCATATTGCACTATCTGTCATTCATTATGGCATCAATCGTGGGGCCTACCGGACATGGCCTATTTAGTCTTTTTTGCCTTACGCCAAATTAGCATAAAAACACCCACAAAAAGCAACCCTGCACCACCGATAGGGTTCGGCGTCAATCGCTTGGATGTCGCCTCTTGGGTAATCATCGGGCCATCGGCGACATAGCTATAGGCTTTATAGTCAGGATTAGAGGGGTCGTTCTCCCATGAAATGTAGCGTTTGAGATATTCACCATCGCGCCCTAACCGATAAAGGCTTAATTGGTTTGAGTCACGCCCTACTCCAATAAATACACATGATTCACTATTTTCCACCCATGCACAATTTAAGAAGGTCACGCTAGGGTCAACAGGCAGGTCACGTATGTATTCATCTTGGCCTGCACTAGTCAGCCGCCGGAGTTCAAAGGCTTGGGTGGTCGGGTTACGGCGCGTAAAGAGGATGGATTGCCTGTCGGATGACCAACCCACAATCGAGCCACGCCCTAACTCTGGTCGTGCTTGTTGCGAAGTGCCATCCCAACTTATCTGGAGTGTACTACCATCCCAGAGATATTCATAAATCCACTGCTCATCAGGGGAAATGACCTTGCCTAGCGATGAGTCTATTGGATAAGCATATTGCTGCCCCAAGTTGTTGTCATCAAGCAGGATTCCCATTGATCCAATAATGGCTGCGTGCTTGGTAGCAAGGGTAGTGACAGTGCCATCATTTACTGGTAGTTCAATTGGATTCTGTTTTACGATGCTGTCTGAATCAGAGGGGAGAACATATAAATATTGCAGACTGGCCGTAGTGGGTGTACTCAAGTCATTAAAAATCAGCCAATCACCATCTGGCGAAAGATAGCGCATCATGACATCTCTACCAAGGTCGGTTGTCAATGCTTGTAAGTTTTGACCATCCAAACTTACACGATAAATGACAGCTGGGCTATATAGGTCTTTAGTATCACGGACTCGATAACTGAAATATACCCATTGGTTATCAGGAGAAATAAAAATCGGCGACCAAAAAAGCGCGTCGTCTGGAAAGGCCATCGTTCCTTCCAGATTAGGAGTTAAATCACGAACATCTTTTCCTCCACCGGAAGAAAAAAACACATGGGATGAGTCCTCGACTGTCCTATAAAAGGCAACTAGCTCACAGTTCGGCGACCAAGCCACATTTAGGGAGTTCACTCCATCCGCTAGAATGTCGCGGTTGCTTGTTCCATCTTTCCAAAATGAGCGATATACGATGGGGTCTGTTCGTGGTACCGATGATTCTGGGACAAACGCTTGACCTTGTGAATAGAATAAATCATAGGCCATATAACAGAACCATTGATTATCGCCTGAGTGTCCCATATAAGTTATGGAACTTGATACCGGTGTAATTGGGAAAAACTCATCTGAGTCTTCGCTAACTAACCCTAAACGTGTCCCATTCCACGAGTCTAGGCCTGTTTCTCTTACCAGCATTGTCTCAATCTGTTTTTGGTGCATCCCTTTCCAAGTAAAGGCTGTCAATAAGCTGATTAGGACAATAATCAAAATCGTGAATCGCAAAAGCCTCATTTTTGTACCTCTCATTTTTTTATTTATTGAGTTGTACTAGAGACGACAAATGCACCTGAGATGTTCCGTAATTTTCCCTTCACTCCCCCAATATCACTGATGCTCCGATTATTTCATAGCGGACAAGGCAAGACTGACGAGGAGCGTCATTAGGCCAATGATGACGACCTGCCAATAGGAGCGCCATTCGTCGAAATTCGGCGCAAGCGAACCCACGATATAGGCCCGCCGATTGTGGAACGCGGTGACTCGCTCAAAATCACGGCCATCCAAGCGCACCCGATAGATATTATCGCCGTCTACACCGGACAAGGTGAAATAGGCCCAATCGCCCTGAATGAACCACCCGCCCCCATAGGCTGTGTTCGGCGGGAAGGCCAACACATCACGCACAGTGCCATCGGGTTGCACCTCCCGAATGGCGAAGTCATTGTAGAAATAAAAGCGTGTCCCATCCCACCCCAAGTCACCGCGCATGGCCCGTTCAATGACCGTCGAATCATGGCCGTCCCACCGCAAGCGCTTGAGGCTCATACCGGATTGGATGAGGAACACCCATTCATCATCGGGCGAAACCGATAGCAAACTCGCGTCGTATTCCGTCCAAAGGATGTGCCCGGTCTCGCTGTCGGCGGCGAAGACCTTCCGCCCCGGTGAGGCATACGCGCCGATGACCATTGCATTTTTGCTGGCTAACCAGTTCACCTGTGCTTGTGTCACCTCGCCTGATCCGATTGGGAAGGGTTCATCCCCGGCCTCATGGATCAAATACAGCGAATACCCCCTGAGGATGAGCAGTCGTTTGCCATCGGGGAACACATAGACCGGGGTCGGGTGGGCACGCGAAGGGTCTAGCCAGCGCTGCATGTTGCCGTCAACCAAGCTGCGCCGATAGATAGCAATCTGACCTTTGCCATCAAGCACGGTGACAAACACCGACTGCCCGTCCGGGGATACCAGAAAATGGGCGAGATAGCCGCTCAGTCCCTCGGTGAGATTTTCGCGGTCACGGCCATCCACCCGCACGCGCATCAACATCAGGTCGTCGTGATCGAAGGCCGGATAAAGCAGCCATTGATGCCCCTCTGTCCAGACCAATTCAACCCTATCCGCTCGTGACAACCGCGCCAACGATTGATGCCGCCGACCGGAGATGGAGAGGCTAAAAAACTCATGCGAGATGGAATCCACTTCGCCCCAATCTCTTAGAAAAATCCTGCCATCCGCCGCCGCGATAAATTCGAGGCTCAGGCCACTTATCAGGGCAAAGGTGCGTCGCTGATTGGGAAAGAGCAACCGATACGTTGGATCATAGCCGTAACTGGGCGAATCCTGCACGATGAAAAGGTTATCTGCCGATGTGGAGGACTGCTGGGCCACGTACATCGCAGAAGCAATGGCGAGGGTCAGAAACCCCATGAGGAAACAGGTGACGATCATGACGCGCTTCATGCCCGCTTACCCCGTACCCAGCCTATCATCATCGCCCCCGCGATCAACCCGATGCCAATGACATTAATGTCACGGCTAGGCCAATCGGCGGGCTGGCCTTGATACCACGATGGATATTTAGCAAAAAGCCCCTCCTTAAATCTTATGGTGCGGAACTCACGGCCATCTGGTCGCATCACCACCCAAATGCCCGCAGTTGTTCTATTTTCTGCAACCGAAATCCAAGTGCCATCCAACGACCAATCATAACCGAGATAGTATTCTTGATCGCTAAAAACTGTTTGGGTCGTACCGTCCTGCAAGTTTAACTGGACAAGATGAAATCCCGGATTCTCCCCAGTCGAAACAGCTACTAAAAACCATTTACCATCTGGCGAGAGGGCACCATGAAGGTGCATATTGGGAATGGTTGCCACCCATTGTCGCTCACCGCCTTGAATGGGCATTTTCCAGACCGTACCAATAAATGTATCGGAAACCTCTTGAATGATGACATTCTGTTCATCTGGGGTCGGCAGAACTGAAATGTCTCGTGTCCACAATATCACTGGCTGGCCTATACGTATCATCAAAACTTCTCTGTTGGCCGTATGAACCACCAGAACTTGAGCCGCGTCCACCCACCGGATACCAAATTGATACCCTTTAGACATGCCGGGACCGACAATGGTTTTCACATAACTGCCATCCGCACGCAGCCCTAGCAACTGATAGTCCCGCGTCATCGCCAACAGCCACTCATCGCCTGCCGTCCATATCCGCAGACCCAGATCGCCCTCGATATTCGCGGTCAGGTTACGAGGTTCACCCCCCGACGTAGAGACCACCAGCACATCCGACTCCGCACCCTCCTCCAAACTTAATGTGTAGGCAATTTGGCTGCCGTCGGGGGACATTACGAGCGAAGACGGATTATCAGAAAACGGCCAATCCATGATAATTTGGCGCTCATCCCCGTCTAAAGACTGCATGACAAGAAACTGCTGATACGGCTCTGTTCCATAGGCGACATAGAGTATCCAACGTTGATTCACCCACCAGACCCTGCTGCGGATTTGGTCGGTGGTAATGCGCTGCACCACTCGCCCATCCAATCGGACTCGGTAGACGGCTTGGGCGGCGAAATCATATGGCTCCTCCAGCTTGTATCTCGTTTGGCTATAGACATAGACCCAAAGACCATCTGGTGAAACGCCAAAAATATCGGGATAAAAGGCCAAACCCGGTGTGGTAGGCTGAACAAGGTGATCTTCTGGCAACACTGTGTAAATGAGGATACCCGACGCTAGGCTTTCTATGGAGGCGACCCCCACCGCCATCGGTTTTTCGCGGGCGGAACTCTCCAATACCGCCGATACAATCAGAATCAGTATGCCCATCAACAGCATGGTTAAGCGCAGCAGCCTAATCATCGCTACTCCTCGTTTTGATGCCCCACACCCAACTACCCACCACC
>JAIOHL010000111.1 GCA_019913005.1 Anaerolineae bacterium
TTCTAAACGTTGCCGTAACGTGAATGGCAAGCCCTTCTCATGAAATTCTCATCTAGGCGGTCATGCGGATAAGCTGATGTTCACCCCACCCCTCGTTCACCTCACCCCCCGCCTCTCTCTCCATCTGGCGAGGGGGAGTCGAATCTGGCCTGTTGAAGCCCTCTCCACCTTGGCGAGGGGTTGGGGTGAGGTCAGTTTTCCCTCATCTGCCCCAAAACTGTCGGAGATTGAACGGCAAACGCGGCGACGAATTTTCCCACCCCATGCCGCAGAGATGGTACAATCTAGCGAAGCCTTAGACTGTCCGTAAATCCAAGAGGCAATCATGCCACGAACCACTGATGAACAACGCGAACGCCGTGAGATTGATATTTTGCGCGTGGCGGGTCAGATGATCCAAGAACATGGCTACAACCAACTGAATATGGATGAATTGGCCGAGCGCGTGGGGATTTCCAAACCGACCCTTTATCAACATTTTAGAACCAAAGAAGACATGGTGGCCCAAGCTGTCATCCATGCGACGGAGGCGATGGAGCAGTTTATCCTCTCGTTGCAGGAAGGCACGCCTTTGCAGCGCTTGGAAAAAATCATGCGTTATGTCGTCAGTACGCACTTTGACCCGAACAATACCCCTGCCGCCTTGATGCACGGGCAGACGCAAGAGGTGTTGCAGCATCATGTGGCGGTTCATGCCGTGCGTGAACGGTCAGCGGGCTTGTTGTATGGCTTGGTGCAAGAGGGCAAGATTCACGGTGAGATTCGGGCCGATTTGCTGCCGCAGGTGGTCATCGGGGGCCTGTTTTCGATGATTGGCATCCTCGAATTTTATGGTCGAAACGTCCCCACCCCCCAGCGCGATGTCATGGTCGAGCAGGTGGTGGATTTGTTTTTGCGGGGGGTGCGGGCGTGATGTTCTCGTTCCGATAGGTGGTAATTTAGGAGGTTGTGGTGCAATGGCATCCTTAGATGAAATTGTCAAGCGAGAACTCGCATGGTACGCCTCTAGCGGCTTCAATTCCAAGTCCTATTTGCTGATGAATGATGCTACACAAACCTATGCCGTGAACGTCATTTTCAGAAAAAGCACTCGCCTATTCCCCACCAATGTGGTCATGATGGTGCGTGTGATCGGGGATTATGTCATCGTCGAGGATGACCGCACCGATAAGCCCTTTGAAGATCGGCTGATGGCGGCAGGCATCCCCCGCGAGAAAATCATCCTTGCCTATGCTGGAGAGCCGTTGCCGGATTTGCAGCAGGGGTAGGTGCCGCTATAGGTTCAAAACCTACGACTAGGCAGAATTAGCAAGCCGACTAAAGACGGATGGGTTACTTACGTGGGGTGGGACGCCAAGATAAATCATCAACTAAAAGATGCCTTTTGTTGATGTTGCGCTCATTACTCCCGCCTAGGCCCTTCACATAGATTTGACCATCCCCATTTGGTGACCATGCAGGATTATCGTCATACGCCGAATTCTGGCTGAGATTGCGCTGCTCACCCCCATCCGCATTCATGACATAAATCTCGTAGTTCCCGTTCCGATTTGACGAGAATGCAATCTCATGACCATCTGGCGACCACGTAGGGTTATAGTCATCTCGCGCACTCTGGCTGAGATTGCGTTGCTCACTCCCATCCGCGTTCATAATATAGATTTCATTGTTGCCATCCCGGTCGCTCAAAAACACGATTTCCCCATCGCCAAATGGAGATAAGGCGGACACGGGCCGCCAAGATGGAAATGTATCCACTGATGCAGGGCTATTACTGACATTGCGCTGGTCTGTACCATCAGCATTTATCACGTAGATTTCCAAGTTGCCATTCCGGTATGACATAAATGCAAGCCGACTACCATCTGGTGACCAAGCAGGATAATCGTCAGTTGTCGCATTCTGACTTAGATTCCTAAGACCACTCCCATCCGCATTTATTACGTAAACCTCCCAGTTGCCGTCCCTGTTAGAGCCAAATGCAATCTGACCCCCATCCGGTGACCATGTGGGCTTTCCTTCATATTCCTCAGTCTGGCTCAAATTGCGCTGCTCAGTCCCATCCAAATTCACCACATAGAGATCATCGTCGCCATCCCTTTGTGAGAGAAATGCAATCTGACCCCCATCCGGTGACCATGTAGGAGCGTAGTCTCCTCCCACACTTTGGGTCAGATTCCTAAGGTCGCTTCCATCCGCATTTATCACGTAGATTTCACCATTTGATGTAAACGCAATCTGACGACCATCCGGTGACCATGCAGGATTAAGAGCATCTCCGAGATTTTGACTCATATTACGTTGCCCACTCCCATCAGCACTCATCACATAAATCTGAAAGATGCCATCTCGGTGACTAACAAACGCAATTTCGCTAGTTCCGCCACCGTTTGGAGTAGCCGAAATATTTGGCGTTGGCGTGGCGGCAATGTTTGTAGCTTGGCCTCCAATTGCTGAAGGCGGGGTCAAAACCCCGAAAACCCCAAGCACTGTGCAAGATACAAGCAGTGAGAGAAAACATCGTTGCATATTGGACGTGAAAACGAAAGCCTGCCGCATGGGGGATTCTCCCTCATAAATTCTTATGTAGGTGAAAATAAGCATAACACGTCGAGTTCTTGAAAGCCAAAAATAGCTTGGTGGGTTTTGCTATCGGCAGGTACAAAGATTTGCCCCCACCGGAACATGTGTGCTAGGCTATAGTGTATCACGGCGGCAGGATGATGAGGAATAGTACATGGCAGACATCAAAACCAAACCCACCGATCAAAGTGTGTCAGCCTTTTTGGAGGCCATCGAGGATGAGAAGAAACGACAGGACGCCTTTGCTCTACGCGACCTCATGCAAGAAGTGACAGGGGCGGAAGCCAAAATGTGGGGCGACAGTATTGTTGGTTTTGGGGATATGCAGTACAAAAATGCACGAGGCGAGGTAAACGATTGGTTCGTGGTCGGGTTTTCGCCACGCAAACAGAATTTCGCGCTGTATCTCTGGGGTGGGCATGGCAGTTATCCGGCGCAGATGGACAAACTTGGCAAGTATAAGACGGGCCAATCGTGCATTTATGTCAAGCGGCTGTCGGATGTGAATCAAGAGGCGCTGCGGGAGTTAATCCGTGAGGCTGTGAAGCACGACGACTCATAACCGCCATGCCAACAAAGGTAGACACAGCCGCCCCCTGAGTGAATCCAATCACGGGGCAGCCCGCCAAAATGGATATTGATCCGCACTGTCCGGTCGGTTACTGGCATTGTGTAGGTTGGTGCCGTCGGCATTCATGACATAGATTTCCCAGTTACCATCGCGGCGGGATACAAACGCGATTTGCGTGCCATCCGGCGACCATACCGGGTGGTTGTTGAAATCATCATGATCACCATTTTGCGTGAGCCGCAGCATGTTGGTTCCATCCGGGTTCATGAGCATGATTTCCAGCCCGGAAGGTTCCTGTTCCGACGAAAATGCGATGCGCGTGCCATTCGGTGACCATGCGGCGTCGGCATCGAGGGTCGTATTCGAGGTCAAGTTCTGTTGCTCACTTCCATCTGACTGCATCACAAAAATATCACTATTGCCGTCATGTTGTGACTGAAACGAAATCTGCAAACCATCTGGAGACCACATTGGATTCCGGTCATCCTCGGCTCGTTGGGTAAGGTTCGTCGGATCGCTGCCGTCGGCATTCATGACATAGATTTCAAAATTGCCATCACGTCTTGACACAAACAAAATGCGGCTGCCATCGGGTGACCACGCGCCTACTAGGTCAACTTCCGGATTTTCAGTTAGGCGGGTGGGGTTGGTTCCATCGGCGTTCATCACATAGATTTCCATGTTGCCATCCCGGTCGGAGGAAAACGCAATCTGTGTACCATCCGGTGACAAGACTGGAGAGTTGTCACTTGCCTCATTTTGTGTCAAGTTAATTGGATTTGTACCATCGGCATCCACCCGATAAATTTCCTTATTACCAGCCGGTTCTGCCACGTAGAGCAGGTAGAAGCCGTCGGGTGACCACGCCAGTCGTTGATTGGTCTCAGACGCAATATGGGTGGCAACCGTGTGTTGGTTCGACCCGTCGGCCTGCATCACGTAAATCTCGTTCTCGTCTGCGCCAAACGATACAACGGTCACTTCACTTGTGCCGCCCGTGGTTTGATTCACAGTTGTTGGTGCATCTTTGGAATCATTGTCAGAAGTATTATTTCCACAGCCCGCAAGCGCAAGACTGATTATGAGTAGGGTCAACCGAACGCGGGTCTGAGATGAAGTTTTAAGGATTCTGGAAGAATGAGTGGTGCGAAAATCTAACATATGAGCTGCCCCTGTCAGAGCCATTTAAGAATAATTCTCGACTGGTCAGCATAACATAGCTGTGGGCGGAACGCAAATGTAGGGGCCGATCCTTAGGGCGATTGGTTCGTGGTCGGGTTTTCGCCACGCAAACAGAATTTCGCGCTGTATCTCTGGGGTGGACATAGCAGTTATCCGGCGCAGATGGAAAAACTCGGCAAGCACACCACCGCCAAAAGCTGCATTTATATCAAGCGGTTGTCGGATGTGAATCAGGAGGCGCTGCGGGAATTAATCCGTGAGGCTGTGAAGCACAACGCTGGTTGAGAGGGTAGAGGGAAGGTGAATCACCCTCCCCCAAAAAAAGTTGTTTCAGTTCGATTCTGAGATAGGCCGCCAGACAGGGAATGTTTCGTCCGCGTCGGGGCTATTGCTGATATTGCGCACCTCGGTGCCGTCAGCGTTCATCACGTAGACCTCTTGGTTGTCATCCGGTTTTGACACAAAAGCTAGTAACGTGCCGTCCGGTGACCACATGAGGTAATGGAAGTGGAGTTCGGCGTCGGAGACTTTGGTGAGGCCCGTGCCATCCATATTGATCGTGTAGATTTGGAGGACATCATCGTCTCGCGTGGAGACAAACGCGATGGTCGAACCGTCCGGTGACCATACTGGGGGAAAATCCTCGGCGGAGTTCTGGCTAAGGTTCTGTAACTCGTCGCCATCCGCATTTATGATATAGATTTCGCTGTTGCCGTCACGATGCGAGGCAAACGCTATTTTCGAGCCATCGGGCGACCACACCGGGGAAGCGTCCCAAGCGGAGTTCTGTGTTAGATTGATCGGATCACTTCCATCGGCGTTCATGACGTAGATTTCGTTGTTGCCGTCACGATGCGAGGCAAACGCTATTTTCGAGCCATCGGGCGACCACACCGAAACTTGGTCTGATCCGGGGCTGTTGGTCAGATTGCGCATCTCACTTCCATCCGCGTTCATGATAAAAATATCTTGATCGGCGTGCCCATCTGATGTAAACAAGATTGCCGACCCGTCTGGCGACCATACAGGCGACATATCTCGATTGTTGTCATCTGCTGTGAGGTTGACCATCTCCGTCCCATCGGCGTTCATGACGTATATATCCCAATCCCCGTCGCGGTTGGACGCAAAGGCGATTTTTGACCCATTTGGCGACCACGCCGCGCCCATATAATCACCATCATCTGGCGTTAGATTTAGCGTGGTATTCCCATCTGGACCTAAGAGGTGAATCTCAAAGCGGCCACTGGTATAAACAAGGGCGGCAATCTCGCCGGACATAGGCGCAGAGAGGGTCGGTGTTCCGGTGATAGCGGAGGCATAACGACCCGTCGCCACAAATAACACCACCAGCATGATAGCGACCAACATCACGCCACCCAGTACCAGTGCAAAACTTGATGCACGGCAGGGACAAAGCAGCGGTCTTTTCGGATCGCACATAAAACACCCTTCCTTTGGCTCCATTTTTGTAGGACATCAGTATAACCCCCACCCCAAATTTGACGCGAATGGGTGGGGGTCAGGAGGGCATATGATAGAGCAGCGGCAAAAAGGGCGGTGGATTCTTGACCCGATGGCTGTCAATCAAATCGCGGGTCGCGCCGTTGAGGTAGCGGTTGCCATGAATGAAATCGTGCGGGAAGCCGAGTTCAAATTGGGCGGCATCGGAGAGGCACTTCAATTGATCGGCACAGGCCGCCACACGGGGTTATCTTCATCTACATCTGGGCTGTTGCTGATGTTGCGCGGGTCGCTTCCGTCGGCGTTTACGATATAGATTTCACGGTTGCCATCACGGTTTGTCTGTAGGGCCAGCATCGAGCCATCGGGTGACCACGTGGGGTCTTGATCCTCAAATGGATCATCAGACAGATTAAAAAGATCGGTGCCATCCGGATTCATCAGGAAGATTTCCCACCCGCCAAGACTTCGACTGGAGACAAACGCGATTTTGGACCCATCCGGTGACCACGCGGGGGCATAATCGAAGGCCGAGTTTTGCGAAAGGTTCACTTGGCCGCTGCCATTGGCGTCCATCACATACACTTCATTGTTACCATCTCGATCCGAAACAAAGGCGATTTTCGTGCCGTCGGGCGACCACACCAATGAATCATCACGGCCTGCATTGTAGGTCAGATTGATTTTGCTGCTGCCATCGGCATTCATGACGTAGATTTCCGAATTTCCATCGCGGGCCGCCACAAACGCGACCTTTGAACCATCGGGCGACCAGCAGGCCTCGTTATCGGTGTCGGCCTGTTGGGTAAGGTTCGCCTCATGACTGCCATCAGCATTTATCACAAACAGATCCCAATTGTCATCCCGATAAGACTCAAAGAGGATTTTTGATCCGTCCGGTGACCAAAGAGGGAACGTATCAAAGATCTCATCATTGGCGGTCAGATTGGTCACATTGCTGCCATCACCGTCCATGACGTAGATGTCCGAATCACCGTCGCGGGTGGATGCAAAAGCGATTTTCGACCCATCCGGCGACCATACTGCCGCTTTATCCGATTCAGCATCTTGGGTGAGGTTCACTGCCGCACGACCATCTATATTAAATAGGTAAATTTCGTAGTCGCTGCCCCTGCCGACAGCCATAAGATCACCTGTCACAGGCACGGAGGGGGTTGGTGTTCCCGTAATGGCAGCGGCATAACTCCCCGTTGTCAAAAACACCAACCCCATCGCCATGAAAATTAGCGTCAAGCCCCCAAAACCTAACACAAAGTTTGATGCACGACATCTGCACAACAGTGGTCTTTTTGGATCACACATACATTATTCTTCCTTTGGTTCAGATCCCCCCTGCCCACTATTGTACGCAAATGGGCAGAGGTCAGGAAGATGTGATATAGGTTACACCCGATGGCTGTCAATCAGATCGCGGGTTGCGCCATAGAGATAGCGATTGCCATGAATGAAATCGTGCGGGAAGCCGAGGTCAAATTGGGAGGCATCCGACAGGCGTTTTAATTGATCAGCGTCCAGTTCCCAATCCAATACACCCATGTTGTCCTTCAATTGTTCGGCGGTGCGTGCCCCCAAAATCGGGATAATTTGAGCCTGCTGACGCTGCTGACGTACCCAATTGATGGCGATCTGGGCCTTGCTCTTGCCGATTTCCACCGACATTTTTTCGATCTCGTCTACCAGATGGGCAATTTTTTCCGGCAGTTTGACCTGTTCGCGGTTATAGCGGGTCGGGTCGCTGTTACCGGGTTTATATTTGCCCGTCAAAATCCCGCCACCGACGAGGCCCCATGGCAAAACGGCCATATCCCAATGTTTGGCGGCTGGCAGCACATCGCGTTCCACATCCCGCTGATTGAGCGAATACGGCACTTGATAGCCGATATAGCGCGAAAAGCCATGTGCGCCCGCCAGCGTATTGGCCTCCGCGACGATGTAGGCCGGGGTATCGGAAAAGGCGAGATATAGCACCTTGCCCTGCCGCACCAGATCATCCATGCCGCGCACGATTTCTTCCACCGGGGTCATATAATCCCAAGCGTGCAGATACAGCAGGTCAATATGATCGGTTTGCAGGCGCTTGAGGCTACGTTCGACGGATTGGCGCATGTTTTTGCGACTATTGCCGCCGCTATTGGGGTTGGTCGAATCGGGCCGGGTCAAGGAATATTTGGTGGCGATGACCCAGTTTTCGCGCCCCGCCTCCGCCACAAACTTGCCCACAAATTCTTCGCTGGTGCCGTCGGTGTAATTGACCGAGGTATCTATAAAATTGCCGCCCGCCTCACCGAATAGCTGAAATTGACGGCGGCTTTCCTCTTCGGATGCGCCCCACCCCCATGTTTCGCCAAAGGTCATCGTGCCGAGGCATAATTCCGACACGCGCAAGCCGCTGTGGCCCAATAATTTGTAGCGCATTCTGCACCTCTCTCTTATGAATGAATCAACCCAATCTACTCTACAACCTAGAGTGCGCTCTAGGTCAAGCATTGGATTCAGGCAAGCCATTTTCATTTTTGAGACTTAGAAAATAGGTATTCAGCCTAGAGAACACGGTTTCTAATATGCAATAGGCCTTCCCAACAGTATTCCAATTCTTTCCACTACTTCACGAGGGTTAAGAGGCTTGGTCAGAAAATCGTTGGCTCCTGCGTCTAGCCCTCTAGCCTCCTTAAATCCATCTGCGGATATAAAGATAAAAAGCACTTGTTCCATTGTAGGAATCTTATGAAGATATTTGCAAAACTCAATACCACCAATCCCCGGATGATTGATATCGCTGGTAACAAGATCAGGTGACAGCACGACAGCCGAAACAAGAGCAGTATAACTATCGCCTTCTTCAATGATTACAAACTCTTCACCATAAGCTCGCTCCAACACCTTACGCAATAACAGACGGGAAGGAATGTGATCGTCTACAACCATCATCATCTTTAGTGTTCGATTTTCTGGGAACAATTTAGGCAAATCGGGGTCGAATCTAGAGGGTAAACCACGCCATAGTTCATTAAGCGGAATACGCCGCAAAATGTCCAATGCGGCTTGATGATGAGACTGAAACACATGCTCATATAAATATTCGGTATACTCGGTCGCCTTCGCAGGATTCAGCTTGGCAATGAGGCTGGCAGTTTCTTGCAAAGGTACAGTTTGCTTGGCTTTAATGCCTTCAATGAGATATAGGAAAAGGCCTTCAGCATAATCAATTGATTTAGGGGGATTCAGAGTAGCGACAATACTAGCCGTTTCCTGCAATGGGAACGAGAACTTAGTCCCAATGTGTGGTGTGAGTTCTTGAAAGAGGCGTTCAGCTAGACGAGGAGCAAAGGACTGATAAGCCGCCTCACTTACGGACTGACCACTTTCCCTCAAGCACCGATAAGCCAAGAGGGGGTTGGCTTGCATGATCCATTCAGCCACCGTAATAAGGTCACGGTTCCCTGCCAGAAAAATTGCCGTTTCCTCCCAACCTTGCGGCTTCCACCATGAGTCAGAGGGCCAAAATACGGTAGGTGATGTGCTAGAATCCATCATCTGCGCCATTTTTTCGCTAGCGAAATACTCTTGAAGCAGTTGATGGGTAAAGCGCACAGTATCGCCAAGCTCAATTAAACTGGCGGCTCTCGCGAATTTCAACAAGAGCATGGGGTCAAGATTTGGCAGTTGCTCTTGAATATAGGCTATTGCTTCTAAATAGGGCAACTCCGTCCCGCTTTCACTCCGCTGCATAAGATAGGCGAGATGTGCCAAGGTGAGCCGAATTTGGCTTTGGGGAATCCAATCCGACCCCACTGCCGTACTATTGGCTTCCTCGCGGGTTAATAAATCGTCCACAAATTGGGCAAACAACGCTCCGCGATTTTCGGGTAGAATATCACTCAAATCAAAAATTTCGCAGACGATATACAGCATATAAGGATTGCGGCACAAGGACATTAAGCGGCGGGTGTCTTTATTGAGGTTTTGCCACAACTCCTCAAAACCATGATACCGGAGACCCCAGTGCCTTTTCTCATCAGCGACATTGGCCTTTACAGCAACTTCCCAGTCGTTCTTGGTCTGCCAAAAATAAGGGGTGAGATTATATTTTTGGAATTCTGCCCACTTTTCTAGCAATTTGGGCGTCCCCTGCATTGTCTCCCATAACTTGTTCCCGCGTTCAGGGGTTTCATGAAAACGGCGTTGAATCACTTCATAAATTTGAGGTGGGTCAAGCGGACTGAGCCGCACTTTGGCGACATTCTCTAAATCAGCCAGTTCTTCTTGATAGTCACGCACCCGGCAACTGACGACCCACACGGGTTTATATTTGAGATAGTCCCGCACATCCGCCACCAGACTATGACCATCTGGACCAAGCCGCTGCATTTCGTTCAGGGCATCACACAGCAAGACCAAGCGTTTTTCGGCTAATAAATCGGCATAGTGGCTCTGTAAATTGCCCATCTGCGCCTGCACAAACGCTTCAAACGATTGCTCCCCGGTATAGCTGCGCAACGGAACAAACACCGGCAAGAGGCTGGATTCACCCGATTTAGCGGCATAGGCTAAATCAATCGCCAATTGGAGCAAGGTCGTCGTTTTACCCACGCCGGGGTCGCCTAATAAAATGCACCGCTGCATATCTCGTAAGGGAATTCGCGCATCAGGGACAGCTTCACCCGGCTTTTCAAAGGCATCACCTACAATCTTTTCTAATCCCAAGCGCCGAAACTCGCTTTTATGGGGCACACCCAAACGCGAGGGCTTTAGGCGAGGCATAACACGCTCGGTGGTTGCTCCAAGCCCAACGTATAATGTACTCCGCAAATCGGCCTCAGTTTCCGATAACAGGAAATCTAGATAGGCAGTTTCAGCGCTAGAATCAGTGGTATCTAGTCGTAAGGAATCACGCCGTCCGCGTAAATCCTCAAGAGAAGTCATGATTTTGGGGAGCGTGGCTTCATAGTTTGGTGGGATACAATGAAAAGGAGTGGTCTCAATCAGCAAAAATTCAAAATGACGAGGGGTATAGGCAGTTGGTAGAATGGGCACAATGGGGATGCCCTTTTTCTCGGCAAATAGGCTTTCCCGTTTGACCCAGCGCGATTGTTCCGAGTTTTCGGTCACAATCAACAGGACAGCATATGCCCCCTCAATCCCGGCGATAATCGAATCATACCATTCTTGCGACCCCGTAATGGAAGTAGTATCACGCCATGTTTTGAGGTGATGCCCCTGAAGATCACGCTCTAATTGTTCAGCAAAGGCTGAATCACGGCGGCTATAGCTGATAAAGACGTGGGACGGATGGGTGATCATAAGGTTCAATTTTGGTTGCACGGATAATAGTTGTCATTATATCAAACTACGGAGGGTCTTGCCAAAATGCCTCTCACTGCGCCAGAAAAGCATCCACCACCCCGCGAAACGCTGTTGGCTGCGACCACATGAACGGATGATCGCCTTCATGGTGCAGATAGACGCGGCTGGTTGGGATGGAATCGGCAAGTGTGATCGTTTGCCGCCCCACCTCTGTCAGCAGGGCATCGGCACGGCTGGCGGTTATCAGCACCGGGCATTGGATTTTTTCGAGTGGGCAGCCTTGCAGAAAATCGCCCCCGCGTTCGGCGACTGCCATCATGATCTGATTATCCGCCTCAACCACCTGTTCCCAATCGTCGCCATGTGCATCGCGCCAAAAAGCCACCTGCCCGGCATTACGTTCGGCCCGATTGTTCGCCACGAGGTCGCGGAATTTTTGGGGTGGTTGGTGGCGCACCAAACTGTCGGCGATCACAGCATGGCACACATCAGGATAGAGGGCCGCGAACCACAGTGCCGCAATTGCCCCGCCGCTCGTCCCCATGACAATCGCGGGGGTGGCATCGAGATGGGTCAACAACGCCGCGCCCTGCATCCCGTAATCGCGCCACCATTCATACGACCATTTTTCAACACGGGCCGATTGTCCACAGCCGAGCGCATCCAACGCAATCACCCGATAGCGCGATTGGTAGTAATCGAGTTCGCCTTGATGTAGCGCCGAGGACGCCGTATTGCCATGCAGAATCAGCAGCGGGTCGCCTATCCCCTGCTCTCGATAAAATAGGCGCTGGTGTTGATA
>JAIOHL010000112.1 GCA_019913005.1 Anaerolineae bacterium
GGATTGTGATTACCGAAATAATATGTTAAACGTCATCAGCCACGCATGGTTCAGACATCCGTTGCGCCTCCTGTGTAGAGGCGTCATGCGTTCAACGCGCCAAGTAATAACGAACAGTGGCGTCTTCATTCCAGACAAAGATATAGGGCTTCCCGTCGGCATAGGCGGTACTGAGTTGGAACTCACCGCTCGGCAAACGATAAACCGTAATTGCTTGGTGGCTAAACGGATGGCTACTCGAGGCCAGCACGGTTGCCTGATCGGGTATGCCAATGTCCTCAATGCGCGTGGCACTGATGCTCAAAATTTGGACACCTTTTTCAGTCTCAGGGTCAAACACAAAGAGGCGCAGTGGGTTGTCATACACAATGACCGGAGCGGCCAAATCGGTGTTTAAGCGACCATCAAAAATGCTATTGGTAGACGCATTATAGGTGCTGGAGGCTTGTACCAGCGGGGTTGCACCCACCGCAGCACAGGTAATACGAAGTGTGGTACTCCCAATGGCGACCCCATTTGCTGTGCTATCAATGGTGATCGTCACGGTCAACGGGGCGGGGCCACTTAATGATGTGTAGCCATAATAAAAGACACCGGGGGCACCTGCCTGAGCGCTGCCTTGTGCCGCAAGACTAAAAGCCGATGCACTGGGAGGACTGGTAAAGGTGGCCGTGTGTGAATTGACCGCCGGCAGATAGGCAAGGCGCAATACGTCCCCGCTGACTGCAACATTACCGCCGCCACCATCTATACAGCCGCCGTTAAATCCAGTTAAGAGGTAATAGTAACCCGTGATATTTTGCGTGGGGGGAGCGCTGAAGCTCGGCTGAACCGCAAATATCCCCAATAGACCGATAACCAAAAATGCCAAAAAAACACGTAGTAGCGCTTGCATAATAAATCTCCTAAACCAAAGACTGTTTGGAGCGACCCTTGATAATGGGTTCTAGGGTAATATGGGCCTAAATAAGATTGTAGTGGGGTTATGGGTGAAGTCAAGCAATTTTCACGAATTTGCTATAAAAGACCGCATGGCAAGTGTTTGCACAAATATGCCCCCTCTCACCGAAATGCTGTATTGAAGCCCCTCCCTACTGAGTGGCGAGAGGTACCTAAAAATAGGAATTGTCCCCATTGTCACCTTCTGAATTTGCCACCCGCGCTAGACGATTTTTTGTCCCTTTTTATACGCCACAAAAATGAACATGGATACCCATTGCGTTTAGCATAGCAGCTTTGACCGCCAGCGCTCTATCCGCTGTCTCAGCCGTTGGTGCGTAAGTCACATTGAGATGATTCGCTTTATGCCGGGCCATCATTTGGTCGCGGGTAACGCCATGTAAAACAGCGTGCATAATCGGCCACTGCGGAGACGTTAACTGCCAGCGGCGTTCAGTTTCGGCGAGCGGCAGTTGAACCACCGTTGCACGTCCAAGATCGGCATGGAGCTTACCCTCCATGATAAACACACGGCTCCAAACAATTTCCCCCGGTTTGCTGATGCCCTTAAGCGTTCCGCCCCCAAGTCGAAAATACATCGGCGGTTGGCGCTCACTGACGGCCCCCGCGTACCCATTGATAAAATGCGAGGCCGGAGCCGCCCCAGAAATAAGGAACACCCACACATACTTGTCCTGATACTGTTCGCCCCAACGTAGATCATGCAATGTGGTGGAGGGATCCAAGCCCATTGCCGTCCAGACCCGGTTTGTCACCAGTGCATCTACGGCGGCACCTTCATCCACCTCATTAAAATGGGGAATAGCTTGACCGGGATAGAGTTCCTCGCCCGTTATGGCGTGAAAAACAGGCGGGCGCTCCGCGTTATTCAGCAGGCCTTCCACAAGGTCGGAGGCGGGGGTCATATCTTTCAAGCCCTGCTGGTATTGGATGCCGATGGCCGCACACCCAAACTCGTAGGCGATGCGCACTGCCGCCACGTACATTTTGCCCTGCTCGTGAATTTGTGCGTCGGTAAGTTCAGTGGTGTCGTCGCTACCGGTGACAAACTTCATGCCCTTGCGCTCTAGCCATTGTCGAACTGCCTTCGCTTCGACATCGGACACGAGACGCATACCCGCCACCAGCGCCGATTGGCTTAGGCGTTCTTTATAGATACCCGTCGGGTTCAGAAGTTCATCATCAATGATGGCGTTGTACATGCCCATGCAGCCTTCATCAAACACGCCGAGGATGGCTTTTTCGTGTCTAAGCTGGGCGGCCAATGCCTCGCCGAGGACACGTTCTTCGGTTGGAAGGGCAGTTGGATCAACATTCCGTACATGTGCCGTATTGTGGGTTATTTGGCTTTCGTTAATCCACTGGCGAATGCCATTTAGAAAGAATTCATCAGTAAAATCTTCGCTCCAAATGGTACTGTACGGTACGCCCATTTTGGTGAGTGAACCATTGAGATTGAGCAGTCCCACCAGACCGGGCCACTGTCCACTCCAATTGGCAACCGTCAAAATGGGTCCACGATGGTCACGCAAGCCAGCTAGGACATGATGACTATATTGCCAAACCGCCTCGGCGACAATCAGTTTGGCATCTTGCGGGATGGACTTAAAGACATCCATGCCCATGCGCTGGCTGGAGATAAACCCGTGTTTTTCATCAGGATTATACGGATGTCCGCGCCGCACCGTAATCCCTTCGCTGGCGAAAGCAGCAACCACGCGGTCTTCCATATCTTTTTGCGCGGGCCAGCAGGTTTGATTGGCTGCAAGGCGCAGGTCGCCACTGGCAATAAGAATTGCTTCCCGTTCATTTGCAGGGGCTACTGTCGGTATTTGAGGAATCCTATAGTTCATGTCTGCTTTCTTTCTATCCAAAAATGGATCGGCGCACCCATCTGGCAAGTATATTTCATTGGTGAAAGCCATACCAATAGCGCGTGTTTCGTTTGCGGAGGAACAGTAGGCGCGACGCCTTTGCCAATTTTTCACAACTTCTCAAGCCTATTGTGGTGATCTCGGCGCTATACTAACTAAAAACGCTTTGATCTATTTTGAGGAGCGAATTTGGAGTATGGCAAGGACTCTGGCTATGTTAAGCAGTCCCAGCCAGTACGTTACGTAAGGAAAATGCTGTGACTTTACATAAGAAGACCTTGATCGTTGTGGGAGCGGTACTCGCTGTCATGCTCGGGGCGATGTATGCTTTATCACAACTGATTATCGAAGAAGGTTTTCTCGCCCTAGAAGAACAAGACTCCCGCCGGAATCTTGAGCGTGCCCAAAATGGCCTAGACAATGTACTCCTAGCGCTACACACCACCACCATAGACTGGGCACATTGGGATGATAGTTATGACTTTGTCCAGAACGGCAACGAAGCCTACATTACCTCCAATTTAAACGACGAGACATTGCAAACGAATGCGTTGGATGTGGTTGTTTTTGTTACCCCGGCTGGGCAGATCGCCTATGCCAAAGGGTATGACAAAGAGCACCAAGCAGCCGTGCCCGTTTCTTCCGATTTACAACCTTCGCTCACGCGGCTGAACCTAAGCGAACAAATGGATCAGATGAATCCAGATGGAATACGTGGCCTGATCCTGCTCCCCAAAGCGCCGCTCATGGTCGCCATCGTCCCGATACTACGCAGTGACCGTAGTGGAACCCCTCAAGGGTTTTTGATCTTTGGGCGTTATCTGGATGACCAGCAGATCGCGGATATTGCCGCCACGTCTCGATTGTCTATTGCGGTCTATCGTTTCGATTCCCCACAACTCCCGCCCCATATACAGGCGATGCAGCGAACCTTATCACCAAATCACACTATAGCCGTAACGCCACTTTCGGAGCAGACGATTACCGGATATGGCCTGATTCGAGATTTAGAAAACCAGCCGATTCTGATCCTAGAAGTGACCCTGCCCCGTGACATTTATCAACAAAGCCGCATCAGCCTCGCGTATTTTCTTGTCGCTATGGGCGTGGTGGGATTCGTGTTTATCTTGGTGACGCTGTTCATTTTGGAAAAAATGGTCTTGGCGCGTTTGGCCCGGTTGAGCGCTACCGTCACGCGGATTCAGGTGACAGGCGACCTTACCACGCCTGTTGAGACCAGCGGCAACGATGAACTCACGAATCTTGCGCTCGGCCTAAAGGGGATGCTTGAGACGGTTGTTCAATCGCAGACCAAACTACAAGAAACTAATGATGCCCTCGAACGGCGGGTGATGGAACGGACGGCTGAGTTAGACTATGCCCGTGAACGCATTGAAACGATCTTCAATAGCAGCAGTGACATTATTATTTTGGCCTCGACCAGAGGGCATATTCAACAAGTCAATCCAACTTTTGATCGTGTTTTTGCGTGTGCGCCGGATGAGTACACCAACAGTCCCCTTGTTGATCTCGTGTGCCCTGATGACGCGCCAGCATTGAGGGATGCCATGCAACAGGCCTTTCGTGGCAATCCGGTATCGCTGGAACTCCAGTTGGTGCGGAAAAACCAGCCTCTGCTTGATGCTGAACTGCATCTCGCCCCAGTCGTCAACGATCAGGGCATCCCGACGCATCTGGTGTGTAGTCTGCACGATCTGACCCACCGCAAACAGATCGAACAAACCCTCCAACGGGCGATTGAACATGAGCGCGAACTCAATAACCTCAAATCGCGTTTTGTTTCGATGGTATCGCATGAATTCCGCAATCCACTCGCAGTTATCCAGATGGCCGCCCACAGCCTCGCCCGCTATCATGCCAAATTAGATGAGGTGCAGCGGGCAGGGCAGTTTAAGAAAATTGATGACCAGATTCAACATATGCTTGAACTTCTCAATGAGGTGCTGGCGATTGGTCGGATTCAAAGCGGGCGAATGGAATATAAACCCGAGGCGGTGAATCTCCATCAGTTTTGTCAGACCCTTGTGACCAATGTCGGGGTAGCCAACAGTGCGGAGCATCGGATTCATTATACGGGTCCCGATGTTACCTTAAATGCTTCATTGGATCCCACACTCATGCAGCTTGTCGTCACGAATCTGTTGACTAATGCCCTCAAATACACACCGGATGGTAGTCCCATCGAATTTACGGCTAGTGTGGTAGACAATCTCGTCCGTCTGCATATCCATGATAACGGGATCGGGATTCCGGCTCATGAATTACCGCATCTTTATGAGCCATTTCATCGGGCCGAGAATGTTGGCAGGATTGGCGGGACTGGGTTAGGACTCTATATCACCAAGCAAGTGGTTGAGCTACATGGTGGGATGATCTTGTGCGAGAGTCAAGTGGGGAAGGGGACAACTTTTACCGTCGAGTTTCCTGTGAGACAACCAGAAGAAACTGGACAGGCAGCATAGCTGGGTTGGGTCAGTTTGGGCCAAGCTCAAACGCCTCTTTTCCTATGTTGGGAAAGGAGGCGCTTTTATTTACCGCATTTCAATCCTTTCCCCCAACAAGCAAGATCGTTGGTATCCCCGTCGAATTCTACGAAGTGATTAGAAATTTTAAGAAGGTGATTTAAAAAATTGAACTTGGGGTTAGAATTATTGGTAATCAAGGCAATAAATTAACATCGCTATCACGAAGGACAAGCACCATGCGAACTTCACCGCTTACGACCCTCAAGACTTTCTACGTTTTACTGATTACCCAGACGATTTCGATGTTGGGCAGTTCGATGACCGCGTTTGCCATCGGTGTCTGGCTCTATTTGGAAACGGGCAAGACCACGCCACTGATGCTAGTGGCATTTTTCTCATGGCTGCCGGGCATGGTATTGGGTGGTGTGGCGGGGGTGTTTGCGGATCGGCTGAATCGGCGGATGCTGATTCTGCTGGGGGATGCGGGTCAGGCCGTGCCTACGTTGCTGCTAGCGATTGTCTTTGCCACCGATACATTTCAGGTCTGGCACTTATATGCGGCGGCACTGGTACAGTCGTTTTTTGGGATGATGCAGGGGCCAGCATTTATGGCATCGGTGACCATGCTGGTGCCAGAAGATCATCGCACGCGGGCCAACGCAATTATCGAGATTAGTGGGCCGCTGGCAGGCATGACCGCACCCGTGTTGGGCGGGATGTTATACGCGGCGGTGGGCATCACGGGGGTGATTATCATAGACCTCGTGACGTTTTTGCTGGCGGTAGGGGTGGCGTGGCTGGTGCATATTCCACAGCCGACACGCACGGCGGAAAGTCAGGCGACACAGGGGTCGGTGTGGCAGGAACTGCGCGGTGGGTATCAATTTCTGGCATCGCGGCGGGGGTTGTTTTATGTCAGCCTATATTTCATGTTCCTCAATTTCATCACAACCGGCATCTGGCGCTTGATGACACCGTATATGCTGATTTTGACCGACAGCGAACGCACCGTCGGGCTGCTGCAAGGGATTTCCAGCGCTGGATTAGTCATCGGGGGCTTGATACCGATCGTGTGGCAAGGGACACGCACCAAGATACACACGATTTTTCCAACGCTGATGTGGGCAGCGGTGGGGCTGATGATTTTTGGCATGGTGCGGACACCGTTGGGGCTTGGTATCGCGGTGTTTTTGATGATGTTGCCCTATAAATTCAATAACGCGCTGCTGCACTCGATTCAACAGGCCAAGATTCCGCCGGATATGCAAGGGCGCGTCTATGGGTTAGTTGGGCAAATTTCGATTTTTGCGATGCCGATTACCTATCTGGTGACTGGGCCGATTGTGGACAAGGGGTTGGAGCCAGCAGTCGGCGGGGAACATTGGCATTGGGTGGATGGACTGGTGGGGAATCAGGCCGGGGCGGGGATAGGGTTGTATATCATGGTGTGTGGAGCACTACTGCTGGTAGCGAGTGTGTTGGTCTATGCACTGCCCGTGGTGCGGCATGTGGAGCGAGATTTGCCGGACTATAAGCCCGAACCGAGGCAGGAACAGGAGGCCAGTCCAGTAGGGATGGAGCAGGCGGTGGCGGGAGCCGTTTAGGGAGAGTATCAACCTCAAGTTCCGCCAAATTGCCGGAGCGTGAAGAAGGTTCGCCTAGCCCGCTATAAATTTACGCAACACGCTCGTGTAGTCATGAGATGTTTCGAGATGGACCGTGTGGCCCACATTCGGAAAAATCTGCTGGTGAGCGGTTGGGATGAGGCGGGCCATTTGTTCCCCAATGGCAACAAATTTGGTATCGAGCGCCCCGTTCAAAATCAAGGTGGGTGGTTTGAGATCGGGCAGCGAATCCCATAAGGAGGGTTGCACACCTGTCCCCATGCCTCGCAAGCTATTGGCAAGACCAAGCGGGGTATTTTGCAGACGTTGGATGTGCAGACGCTGGCGAATCTCCGGCGATTGGCTGGCGAACAAAGGCAGGTTATCCCATTCCTCCACAAAAGCCGGGATGCCGTTTTGCAGGATACGGGCGGCTAGATTTTCATCGCTGGCGCGGCGGGCTTGGCGTTCGGCTTCGGTGGCGAGACCGGGCGAGGCGCTTTCCAAAATCAATTTTCGGATGGATTGTGGGTAGTGCAGGGCGAGATAGAGGGCCAAACGTCCCCCCATTGAATACCCGACCAGATGCACAGGCGATTGAATGACGCGGGTAATCAATTCGTGCAGGTCGGCGGCGACGGCCTCCATTTGAGTGCGGGTGGGGTCGGCGGGGGAGTCGGTTTTGCCATGACCGGGCAAGTCAAGCGTGATGGTCTGGAAATGGCGCGATAGAGCGTCAGTGATGGGTTGCCAATTATCGCCACAGCCAGTGAAGCCATGCAAAAGTAGGATGGGGTCGCCTTCCCCGGAGCGGGTATAGTGATAGGTGAGGTGGTTGAGGGTGTGGTGGGGCATAAGCCGATCTTTCAATCAAATAACTCGGTGACGGCGCGGCGTTGGATTTTACCCGTCGCGTTTTGGGGTAGGCGTTCGACAAAGGCCCACCGACGCGGAATTTTATATCCGGCGAGATGTTGGCGGCAAAAAGCGGTTAGGGCGGCGGGGTCGGCGTTGAATCCTGATTTCAGGACAACTGCCATCGCCACGAGTTGCCCCCATTCGGCATCGGGCAGACCGACGGCACAACAATCGGCAACGGCTGGATGCTGACGCAGGGTGTTTTCGATTTCCACCGGATAGACATTCTCGCCCCCGCTGACAATCAAATCGCTGCGGCGCTGGACAATCCACAAATCCCCATCGGTGTCCAGATAGCCAATATCCCCAGTATAGAGACGGCCTTCTCGTAAGACCTTATCAGTAGCATGGGGATTTTCGTAATAGCCCGCCATGACCATTTTGCCAGATACCACGACCTCGCCATATTCCCCAATTTCGGCAGACGTCCCATCTTCGCGCAAGATTTCGACGCCGGAAAACATGAGAGGGCGGCCCACGCTGCCCGGTTTGGTTTCGGCGGGAAATAAGGTGGCGACCTGCGAACAGGCTTCGGTCAGACCATAGGTGGTGGCGACAGGCAGACCGAGGGCGTGCGATTTTGCCAATAAATCGGGTGACGCCGCCGCACCCCCCAATAAAATCAGGCGGAGGGTAGAGGGAAATTGGAGGCCGTCCCCACCCCTAGCCCCTCCCCACTCAGTGGAGAGGGGAATGGGATTTACCTCACCCCCCTCCATTTGGCGAGGGGGAGAGTCGGTTGACCCCACCGATGAAGCAATAAGGCGGTAGAGCATGGTGGGGACAAGCGAAATAAGCGTGACGGCCTGTGAGTTGAAGGCGTGTTGGATTTGGGCCATGTCGAAGCCATTTTGGAGAATGACGGTGGTGCCATATAAGCAGCAGCGTTGAATGATGCTCAAGCCGCCGACATGATAAAGGGGCAGGCAGCACAACCAGCGATCACCGGGGAGGGTGCCAAGCCGATTGGCCGAACCGAGGGCGCTGTACAAGAAATTGGCATAGGTCAGCACCACGCCTTTGGGCTGTCCGCTGGTGCCGGAGGTAAAGACGATGGCGGCGGGGGAGTCCAAATCTAACCTCACCCCCGGCCCCCTCTCCATTTGGCGAGGGGGAATAGGAGCAGATGAATCAGAAAGAGGGCGAGTCTTAGCCTCGCCCCTACGCGATGTGGGTTGGTAGGGGTAGGTCTCAGACCTACCCTCCGCTGGGTTATCGAATAAATCCGAGACGATGACATGGTTTTCGATTTCGCAGGCGGCGGCAAGGGCGGCGGTGTCGGTTGAATAAATCAGAAGGGCGGCGCGGACGTGATTCAATTGCCACGCGATTTCACTAACGGTTAGGCGGGTATTGAGCGGGACGATGATCGCGCCGAGCAGGGCGGTGGCATGAATCAGGGCGACGTATTCCCACGAATTGGCCAGCAGGACGGCGACACGATCCCCCGAACGGAGGCCGCGTGTGTGCAAGTGGGCGGCGCATTGATGGGCCAGCGCGTGCAATTCGGCGTATGTCCACGTTTGGTCGCCAATGATGAGGGCGGGCGTGTGTGGATTGGCACGGGCGGCAGATGGGAGCCATGTTTGGGCGTTAGATGACATATTGACCCCACCCCAAACCCCTCCCCGTAAGCAAGGAGGGGCTTGAATACGGTGTTTTCAAGATTAGGGACGCCAAGGATATTGACGGTAGTCGGGATTGCGTTTTTCGACAAAGGCGTTTTTGCCCTCGCTGCCCTCCTCGGTCATGTAAAACAGCATGGTTGCGTCGCCTGCCAGCAATTGCAATCCCGCTTGTCCATCACAATCGGCGTTCATGGCGGCCTTGAGGAAGCGGATGGCGATGGGACTCTTGTCGAGAATCTCCTGCGCCCACTGCACCCCTTCGACTTCGAGTTCTTCGACGGGCACGATCTTGTTGACCAGACCCATGTCGAGGGCTTCTTGGGCATTATATTGGCGGCACAGATACCAGATTTCGCGGGCCTTCTTTTGGCCGACAATCCGCGCCAGATAGGATGAACCGAATCCGGCGTCAAAGCTGCCGACCTTTGGCCCGGTCTGGCCGAAAATGGCATTCTCCGCCGCTATGGTCAGGTCGCAAATGACGTGCAAGACGTGACCGCCGCCGATGGCATACCCCGCCACCAATGCGATAGTCGGCTTGGGCATGGAACGGATGATGCGCTGCAATTCCAGCACGTTGAGCCGCGCCACGCCATCATCGCCAACATACCCAGCATGACCGCGCACTTTTTGGTCACCGCCGGAGCAAAACGCATATTTGCCATCTGTGGCTGGGCCGTTACCCGTCAGCAGCACCACGCCGACTTCCTGATCCATCCAGACGTGACGGAAGGCGTCAATCATTTCGTCAATGGTCTTGGGGCGGAAGGCGTTGCGGACTTCGGGGCGATTAAAGGCGATGCGGGCCATGCCATCGGCCTTTTGATAGGTGATGTCTTCGTATTCTTTGACGGTTTGCCAGTTGACGGTGGTCATAGGTTGATGTTCCTTTCAGCGTGTGAAATTTTATATCCCCACCCCCGACCCCTCCTCACTGAGTGCAGAGGGGAGTTGGAGGCGATTAGTTACCTTTGAGCAATTTCTTGAGGGCTTGGCGGCGCTCCATATCTTGCCGCGAGTCGGATTGAAATTCGATGATACAGGGCTGGTCGTGCTGCCAACTATGCAAAAATGCTTCACGGAAGGCGGCGCGATTGGCGTTTTCAATACAAGTATAGGGCAGGCCATAGAGATTGGCGGCGTGGGCGAAGTCGAGGCCGTGCCGTGTGATAAACAATTCCTCAAAGGGCGGCTCAAATTGGGCGATGGGCAGGCGGCGGAAGATGCCCCCCCCATCGTTATTGAGCAGCACGATTTTGAGATTTTGTGGATAGCGGGTCTGCATTAGCGCCAAAAGGCCGTTCATGTCGTGATAAAACGAGATGTCGCCAATCAGCAGGACGGTGGGCGCTTTGCTGGCGATGGCGGCTCCGATGGCACTCGATACCACGCCATCAATCCCACTAGCGCCGCGATTACCCAAAACTTTGATGTGTTTACCAGATGGGCGTCCAAATTCCTCGACATGGCGCACGGGTAGGCTGTTGCCGACAAAGAGGGTCGAATAATCCGGCATCAATTCGATGACATCATGCACCACTGCCCCGTCGAAATCGCCCAAATTAGCTTCGATGCGCTCCCAGATGGCGGATTCCTTTGAACGGAAATCGGCTAACCATGCCGAATTGAGGCGAGGGGTGAGTCGGGTGCTGATGTCACGACAGGCCAACACCGGGTCGGTTTGATAAAACTCGGTCAGGCGGTGGGTGTCATCGGCCCACACATCGCCAAACATGATGCGATGCGCCAGATTGATGCCGTCCAGCCATGTATTGAGGACTTTAGAAGTCGGTACTTTGCCGAATTGGATTATCACATCGGGGTTGGGGGGCAGGGCGAAATTTTCATACGCGCCGAAGATGGGGGCGTCGGCATCTCCACCGAATCGCACATTCGACAGTGGCTCGGCGAGAATCGGATACCCCGATTTTTGGGCCAACCGGATGAGGTCGTGTTGCAGATGCAAGGGTGTACGCGGGCCAGCGATGATAATACCATTTGGGTTGTTCTGGATGACCCCCACAAGATAATCGAGGTCATCATCGTGAAGGTGAAGCTGACCGTGCGCCATGTCCACTATCGGGCCGGGGACGTTCAGGCCGTCAAAGGCTTCGGTGTGGTCGGTGGCGACGGGCACGGGTTCGAGTGGGCTGCGGAACGGGAAATTGATATGCACGGCGCCCTTGACCAAGCCGTTGGCGGTGTGATAGGCACGGGATGCAAGGGTTCGCATACTCCGCACGGTTAGCGCCGAGGGGTTTTCTTCCGGTAGGGGCGCATCCACCGACCACAGTGCGTAATCACCGTAGATTTTGATCTGGTCAATGGTCTGGTTCGCGCCGGAATAACGAACTTCGTGGGGGCGATCCGTCGTCAGTACCAACAGCGGGATTTGATTTTGATAGGCTTCGACCACCGCCGGGAAAAAGTTGGCGGCGGCTGTCCCGGATGTGCAAATCACCGCGACGGGCATCTCCCATGTTTGCGCCATACCCAATGCGGCATAAGCGGCGCTGCGTTCATCGAGATGGATAAACGATTGGATAGCAGGGTGTTCAAAAAACGCGATTGCCAGCGGGGTCGAACGCGAACCGGGGGCGATGCAGACCGCCTGTAGGCCGTTGCGATGGAGTTCCTCCACAAACAACCGCGTCCAAAGGTAGTTGCGGTTGGGAATGGTTGGGGAGGTCATAGGACACCACCTGTTGAATTGTGGGAAGAATTAACCTCACCCCCCGGCCCCCTCTCCAATAGGCGAGGGGGAGCGATACGTCGTGCATAAGCCCCTCTCCACTCAGTGGGGAGGGGGTCGGGGTGGGGATGATATTTATGGACGGACATCATTTGACACCCCCAGCGCGTTGAGCATCGGGCGGAATTTGAGGGCGGTTTCGTCCCATTCTTTTTGCGGGATGGACTCGGCGACGATGCCCGCACCCGCATAACACCAGACGCGGCGATCTTGGGTGACGGCGCTGCGAATGGTGACGGCAAATGCCCCATCCAAATTGGGATCGAGCCAACCGACCGGGCCAGCATACCAGCCACGCGGCACGGGTTCGGCATGGTCAATGAAGGCCAACGCTTTATCTCGCGGTGAGCCGCCCAACGCCGGGGTAGGGTGCAATAATTCAACCAGCGGCAAGACCCCCGAGGGCGATTGCAGGCGTGCGCGAATCGGGGTGTGCAGATGTTGGATATTGCTGAGTTGCAACACTTCCGGCCCGTCGGGGATGGTCAAATCGGCGACATAGGGCAGCAGGCGTTCGCGGATTTCATTGACCACCACTGCGTGCTCAAAAAGCTCTTTGGGATCATTTAGAAACTCATGGGCTAAGGTCGCATCTTCATCAGGCGTTTTGCCGCGCCGGAATGACCCCGCCAAGCCCATTGTGTGTAGCTGATCGCCTTGCACCCGCACCAACAATTCGGGCGTCGCACCATAAAACGCATGGTGGGGGGTGGCTTCAAATAGAAAACGGTGGCTTTCGGCGTAATGTTGGTCGAGATACGCCAGTGCCCGATCTAGGCTGACCGATTGCTCAAAGGTCAATTCACAGACCCGCGCTAGGACAACTTTTTTCATGACCCCGGCCCGGAACTGCTCAACCGCTTCGTGGATACGGGCCGCCCATTTTTCATAGGACATCGGGTAGCGGATGTCTTTGAGGACATTTTGTGCAGAATCGTCGGCCAACAATGGGTTTAAACCCATTGTTCCACTGTATGCGGTAATCTTCTGTAATTGATGCGCACGTTCATGTAAAGCGGCCCGTAATTCAGCCTCTTCAAATGGCTCATCGGCGGCGACCAAGACGTTAATGGTCAGCCATGCGTCCGCGCCGATTTGCGTAAATTGATAATGGGGCAGGACAAATTCGGCAGGGCTGTAAACTGTCCATGTGTTATCGGGGATGAAGTTGGGACTGAAGGCGAATCCCCCGAATAGACGCGGCACGGCTTGTTCATGGGACACAATGGCATCGCGGAATAATTCGGCGGCGGCGTGCTGGATTTTCTCAAAACGATTTGACCCCCACGCACTGATTTGGGCGGCGGTGCCAATCCCGGCGAAAAATTCCTGTGGGGTGTGCCAGCAAAAGCGCGCTTGGCCCTCACCCGAAGCCAAAAATTGTCGGCCCGTCACCCCAGTTAGTGGAATGGAATAGCTGACAAGGCGGGTGGATTCGGCGGGGGTGTCC
>JAIOHL010000113.1 GCA_019913005.1 Anaerolineae bacterium
GGGGGAAAAGGCCCGGTTGACGCCCTTCCTCGCTGGCGGGGAAGGGTTGGGGATGGGGTTATACGGAATTCGGGTAATTCATGGGTTTTTGAAACAATGGGTTTAAACCCATTGTTGGGCTGATACAGCTACGCTCCACCCGAATTCCGTATCAGGCAGGATCGAAACGAGATGGGGCAACATGTTGTGTCCGTACCTCCATGCGCCTCATCATTTAGCCGACAGCGTATAGGTATAGAATTCGACCTCACGTACCCAACCGAGGCGTTCATACAACCGCTGGGCGGACAGATTATCCACCGCTGTTTCCAACATCAACCCTTTGGCGTCGGTCTCGATGGCATGTTGGCGGGCACGCTCCAACAACCCCTCCCCCACCCCACGCTGCCGAAAATCAGGATGCACAAACAGGTCATTCAAAACCCACAGGCGGCGCATCGAAACGGATGACCACGACGGGTACAACTGCGTGAATCCTGCCGCACGGCCATGTATTTCGGCCAGAAAAATGACCGACTCCCCCTGCGACAGACGGGCCGCCAAAAAGGATCGGGCCGCCGCGAGGTCGGAGGGCTGTTGATAGAACTGACGATAGCCATCAAACAGCGGGGCGACGGCATCGAGATGTTCGAGGGTGGCACGAATAATTTCCATACAGGTGTCCTTTTTGTGATTATTTTTGCGTAGATGAGGTCAAATCTGCGTGATTTCGACTCATCCCTGACTAAATATGTGTTGTTTAGATTACTCACCACCAATAAGTGTGACAAAAGTCACATGAAATAAGCACATTTCACTACTCAAGTCATGTTAGAATGAAGAACAGAACGCAATACGCCCCTCGACCATAAAGGCCTGACCGTAAGGTTTGGTTTTGGGAAAGACGAACGATATGAATAAATCAACACCTGCGGCGAGTGGGAAACCGCAAATCCTCTCCGTCAGCCCGACGCCGTCCGATGTTGAGTATCACCTCAGCAGCCTTACCGACAGCCACCGGATTGTTAGCCCCGCCGAATTTGAGACTGCCTTGCATGAACGCCATTGGGATGTGATCGTGTGTGATTTTAACACAGCTTCGGCCCATGACGTGATGGCGCTGGTCAAGGCGAACGCGCCCGATACGCCCGTGATTTTTGTGGCGGAATCGCCAACTGTGCCGGATGTGGTGGCGATGATGCGGTTGGGGGCACGCGGTTTTGTGGATAAGGCCGACCCAGAGCAGTTGGTCGTGTCGGTCAAGCAGGAGTTGGCTGATCGGAATACCCTTAACGATGAGCGGAACTTCCATAGCGAAATCCTGCGGAATATGGCGGAAGGGGTGCATATTGTCCGCGCCAGTGACGGCATCATTGTGTTTGCCAACCGCACGATGGAACGGCTTTTTGGCTATGCCCCCGGCGAAGTGGTGGGCCAACATGTCAGCCGCTTGCATGATCCCGCTGCTGGCGACCCGCAGAGCATCACCAACCATATCATTCAGATGTTGCGTGAAAAAGGCACATGGAGCGGCGAGCTTCGGCGCATCCGCAAAGATGGCACGCCGTTTTGGTCGAGCAACCACATCATCACCTATGACCATGCCGAATATGGACTGGTATGGATCGCTGTGCAGCAGGACATCACCGCCCAAAAACAGGCCCAAGACGCCCTGCGGGTCAGCGAAGAACGCTATCGGCATATCGTGGACACGCAAAGTGAATGGGTCTGCCGCTATGACGCCGATCTGCGCCTCAAATATGGTAATGCGGCCTATTGTCGGGCGTTTGGGACGGTGCCCGAGGCGTTGGTGGGGCAATCTATCCTCGAAAAAATCCCCGCCGAAAAACACGAACAAATCTGGGCCTATATCCGCAGCATCACCCCTGAAAACCCAGTCGCTGTGTCCATTCACCCCACCATTTTGCAAGATGGCAGTCTGCGCTGGACAGAGTGGAAAGACCGCGCCATTTTGGATGAGCAGGGGCAGATTATTGAATATCAGGGCGTGGGGCGGGATATTACCGAGCAACGCCTTGCCGAAGAAGCCCTGCGCAAAAGCCAAGACCTCTTTCAGCGCTTCATGACCCATTTGCCCGCTGTCATGTATATCAATGACGATCAGGGCCGCCTGACCTATTGCAATCCCCAATATGCCGAGTCGCTTGATCTTCCAATGGAAGCTATTCAGGGCAAGACACTGGCGGAGTATGTCGGGGATGATATTGCACGGGTGGCCGCCGCCGAAAATGAACAAGTTTTGGCGCGAAACGGGGCCTGCGAATTTGATTCTTATTCGGCTAAAGCGCAGCAGCATTGGCACATCATCAAATTCCCCCTGCCCCAACCCGACAGCGCACCGTATATCGCTTGCATCGGCATCAACGTCACCGACCAGCGGCAGGCCGAACAAGCCCTGCGAGCCAGCGAGGAGCGTTATCGCCGGATTATTGAAGACCAATCGGAATATGTCTGTCGGTATGATGCCAATCTGCGGATGACCTTTGGCAACCGTGCCTATTGTGAGGCCTATGGCTTTTTACCCGATGAAGTGATGGGGCGATCCATCCTCGATCTTGTTCCCCCAGAGTTCCACAGCCGACTGTGGGATTATCTGGGGACGCTGACCCCCGACACCCCGACGGGCTTTTCGGTTCACCCCTCGCGGCAAGGTGATGGCACGATGCGCTGGGTCGAATGGAAAGACCGCGCCATCTTGGATGAGCAGGGGCAGATCATTGAATATCAGGGCGTGGGGCGCGACATCACCGCCCAAAAACAAGCCCAAGAAGCCCTGCGCGAAAGTGAAATGCGGCTGCGCACGCTGATTAACTCGCAGACCAATTTTGTGCTGCGCACTGACCTTGAAGGCAAGTTAAGTTATTGGAATGAAATTTTTGCCCGCGAATGGGGTTGGGTGTATGAAGTCGAAGGGCTGCAAGGCGGTTATTCGCTCAAATCCGTTGCCGAACACCACCACCAGCGTGTTGGTGCGGTGGTCGAACAATGTCTGATGCAGCCGGGGACGGTGTTTAAGGTTGAACTCGACAAACCAACTCGTGACGGCGGATTCCGTACCACGCTGTGGGAATTTGTTTGTTTGACAAATGCGGAGGGCGTGCCAACCGAAATTCAGTGTATGGGCATTGACATCAGCGAACGGATTCGTGCCGAAAGAGCCTTGCGCGAAAGTGAAGAACGTTTCCGCTTCTTGTTCAAGAATCACCCCCATCCCATGTGGGTCTATGACCGCGAAACGCTGGCCTTTCTGGAAGTCAACGACGCCGCAATTGACCACTATGGCTATTCACGTGACGAATTTTTGGCGATGCGCCTGCCGGATATTCGCCCAACCGAAGATGTAGAGCGGCTGTTGAATGATGCGCAGCGCGTGCGACCCGACTTGCAGTATTCCGGCGAGTGGCGGCATACCTTAAAAAACGGGCGGGTGATTCCAGTCGAGATTACCTCACACACACTGGAATTTGCCGGACGCCCCGCCGCGTTGGTGGTGGCCCAAGATATTACCGAGCGCAAAAACGCCCAAGCCGCGCTGGAGGCCGCCCACGCCCTCCTTGAACAGCGGGTCATCGAACGCACCAACGAATTGGAACGCGCCAAAAACCGCATTGAGGCCGTTTTTAATCACAGCGGCGATGGCATCTTGCTGGTAGATTTGGATTTTGGGATTCAACAGGGTAACTACGCCTTTGAAAAAATGTTTGGCGTGCCCCCCGACAGTTATGTGGGCTGGACGCTGGGCACGCTTTTTGAGGCCGAGGACGCGACCATCATTGACTATATGGTGCAAGAGGTGGCGACGACCCATCAGACCCGCCATGTAGAGGCCCGCGTCCAACGCCCGGATGACCAGCCCGCCGAGGTTGAAATCAGCATCGCGCCAGTGAACCGCTCCGAAAACAAAGTGGTCAATCTGGTGTGCATTATGCGGGACATCACCGAGCGTAAACAGGCGCAGGCGGCCCTACAAAAATACGCGGCAGAGGTGCATGACCTCTATAACTTCGCACCCGCTGGCTATCATTCACTGGATCGGGACGGCGTGTTTGTCCGCATCAACAACACCGAATTGCAGTGGCTGGGGTATACCGAACCGGAGGTAGTTGGCAAGCTCAAACTCGCCGATCTCCTATCACCCGCCAGCCGCCATACCTTTTACGACAACTTTCCACGTTTTATGGCGCAGGGGCGGATCAGCGATCTTGAGGTCGAGATGGTTCGTAAGGATGGCAGTACGTTCATCGGCTTGATCAGTGCTACCGCTGTCATGGACGAAAACGGGCAATTCCTCCACAGCCGCTCGACCCTGATGGACATCACCGAATTGAAACACGCCCAGCGGGCCATCGCCGAGGAGCGTAATCTGCTGCGGGCGGTGATTGATACCGTCCCCGATTTTATCTACGTCAAAGATACCCAGCATCGCTATCTATTGAATAATGTGGCCCATGCCCGCACACTGGGGATTACCAGCCCTGCCGAAGCTGTCGGCAAAACGGATTTTGAACTGTTCCCGCCGGAACTGGCCGCCAAATATCATGCCGATGAGGACAGGATTTTTGCAACAGGCAAGCCACTGATTAAAACCGAAGAGCGTTCACGGGGTCAAGACGGACAGGAAATCTGGGCCTTGACCACCAAACTGCCACTGCGCAATCTCGACGGCGCGGTGATTGGTCTGGTGGGTACGACCCACGATATTAGCCATCTTAAAGCCAGCGAAGAAGCCCTGCGTCGTTCCCAAGCCGATTTGCGCTCGATACTGGACAGCACCAGTACGGCGTTTATGTTGTTGGATCGAGACGGAGTGGTGCGCTTGGTCAATGTGCTGGCCGGACAAGCCGCCGTGTCTGTTTTTGGCACGTCGCTTGGGGTGGGTCAACACGCAACAAAGTACATCCCGCCGATGTTCCACCCCCGTTTCCAAGAATCCTTTGCCGACGCGCTGCAAGGTACGACGTCCACCGTGATACTGAGTTCGACGGTGGACGACATGCCGTCATCCCACGAATTTCGCTATTACCCGGTGCGGGCCGGGGATGGGGAAATCATTGGGGTGACGATTGCGATGGATGACATTACCGAACGCAAAGCCGCCGAACAGCAGTTGCGCTATCTTGCCAGCTTGCAGGAGCATATGTATGACGCGGTCATCGGCACCGACCTTGATTTTCGTATCCAGAGTTGGAATGCGGCGGCGGAACGCATTTATGGCTGGACGGCGGTGGAGGCGATTGGCAAAGATGCGTCCGTAATTCTACGCACGGCAAGCGTGACCGGCCAACCCGTCCACGAAATCCGCCAGCTATTGACGGATTCGGGCCATTGGAATGGGGAGATCGTCCATTACCATCGTGACGGCAGCCCCCTCCACATCTTGGAATCAATGGCGATGATGCGCGACGAAAACGGCCATCCGGCTGGCATTATCGTCGTGGCCCACAACATCACCGCCCGCAAACTGGCCGAACAGGAATTGGAACGCAAATATCAACATGAACGGGAGATGCAAGGCTATCTGACGGCGCTGCATGAAATCTCGCTGCACCTTACCCGGGCCGAGACGCTTGATGAGTTCTATCATCTGGTGGTCCAAGAAGGGTTGGCCCAGTTTGGGTTTGAGCGCATGGGCCTGCTGCTCTATGACGCCGACGATGGGTCGGTCACGGGAACGTATGGGACTGACGCCGAGGGCCAATTGGTGGCCGAGCATCATTTACGCATGGAACCGTCCAGTTTGACGGATATCCTAAAGCGCTCGATGGAAAGCCATGAACGCTTCCGCTTTGAGCAAGAGACCACGTTGTATGCGTACTTCAAGCCGATTGACTGGGGTCAAAACGCCGTCGCCGCGCTGTGGAATGGGCAGGTGTTGGGCTGGTTGGCAATTGATAACGGTGTGCATCATCAACCCATCACCCAAGCCCAACTCGATATTTTGGCGTTGTATGCCATGACGGTGGGTTCACTGATGGCCCGCAAACGCGCCGAAATTGCCCTGCGCGAAAGTGAGGAACGGTATCGGTTCTTGGCCGAAAATGTGCAAGAGGTGATTCTGCGTTTTTCACCTGACCTCATCCGCACCTATGCCACGCCTTCAACCTATGCCATGTTGGGGCATCTGCCAGAGGAACTCATCGGTCAGCCCATGTTTTTCCTAATGCACCCCGATGATGTTGCGACGACGCGCAGCAAATTGCAGCACGCCCTAAGCACCCACGCGGTGTCTTTCACCGTGATCTGCCGGGTGCAGCACAAGGCCGGGCATTATGTGTGGGTGGAGGTCAACACCACCATTGTCCGCGATTTTGAAACAGGCCGCGTGATGGAGTTTATTAGCCTGATTCACGACATCACCGAGCGCAAACAGGCGGAGGACGCCTTGCGTGAAAGTGAAGCTCGTTACCGATTGGTGGCGGAAAACATCCATGACGTGATTATCAAGGCCACCCCGGACGGCCTGCGTACTTTTGCCACGCCGTCGGTGGTTACGTTGATGGGCTACACACCGGATGAGTTGATCGGGTTATCGCGCTATGACCATATTCACCCGGATGACTGCCCCCACTCCATCGCACAGATGAATCAGGCCCTTGACGCCAAATCAGCGTTCTTCACGCTGATCCAGCGCATCCGCCACAAGGCCGGCCATTATGTGTGGACGGAATCCATCAACACCATTGTCTACGACCCCCTCACGGGCGAACCAGTGGAAATCTTGGGCGTGGTGCGCAACATCACCGAGCGCAAACAAGCCGAAGATGCCCTGCGCGAAAGTGAACAGCGCTTCCGCATGTTTATCGAAGCCGCCCCCCTCGCCGCCATCGTCAGCGACCACGACGGCAAGATTGTGCTGGTTAATGAAGCGGGCGCACAGCTCTTGGGGTATGGGCGTAACGAATTGGTCGGGCAACCCATTGAGGTACTGGTTCCCGACGAAGCCCGCCCCAACCATCCCAAATGCGACGCCCTGTTTGAAGCCCTGAAGCCGATCCATCACCAACAAGTGCTTGAACTGCGGGCACAGCGCAAAGATGGCACGACGTTTCCGGTGGAGATTCAATTGAGCCAAATTGAGACGCAACCCGCGCCGATGGTCATGAGCCTCATCATTGACCTGACCGAGCGCAAGGAAGCCGAACTAGCCCTGAAACAAGCCCTTGCCCACGAAAAAGAATTGGGCGACCTGAAATCGCGTTTTGTTTCGATGGCCTCCCACGAATTCCGCACCCCACTGGCCGCGATTATGGCAACAACCGAAACCCTGACGCTCTATCGAGACAAGATGAATCCGGCCCAGATTGATGCCCGTCTGGAGAAAATCCGCCAGCAGATTAACCATATGAAAGACATTATGGAAGAGGTGTTGGAACTGGCACGGATTCAGGCCGGCCACGCCGAATTTAAGCCCAGCATGAGCCATTTTGACGCGCTGTGTGAGGAGATTATCGAAGAATTTGACAGTCAGGCGGGCTATCGTGGACGAATGGTGTACACCTGTGACCAGCCACCCATCGAAGCGTTTTTTGATCGGCGTTTGGCCCGGCAGATTATTAGCAATCTTGTCTCCAATGCTCTAAAATACTCCCCAGAGACCAAGCCTGTTCACATTCAGCTACGCAATGAGGCGCATCAGTTGGTCTTGACAGTCGCCGACGAGGGGATTGGGATTCCACCAGAGGATTTGAAACATCTCTTTGAGCCGTTCCACCGGGCCTCCAACGTGGGGACGATTTCTGGCACAGGTTTGGGGCTGAGTATTACCAAGCAGGCGGTGGATTTACATGGCGGAACAATCATCCCCGCAAGTGTGGAGGGGCGGGGCACGACCTTTACGGTCACGCTGCCCAAATTAGATCAGGGGAAAGTTGGTCATGGTGAAGATTCTCGTCATTGAGGACGACCCCGACCTGCGGGAAGCCGTCATGGAATGGTTGCAATATGAGGGGTATGAGGTCGAGGGGGCCGAAAATGGGCGCGTCGGGCTAGAAATGATCTATACCGATGGGCCGGATTTGATTGTGTGTGATGTTGCCATGCCGGAAGTGGACGGCCATGAAGTCCTGATTGAAGTGCGTTCCAACCTCAACACCGCCCAAATTCCCTTTATCTTTTTGACGGCGGCGGCTGACCATGAGTCGTACCGCAAGGGCATGAACATGGGTGCGGATGATTATCTGACCAAGCCGTTCACTCATGCCGAAGTGCTCAAAGCGGTGCGGGCCCGGCTGGATAAAAAACTGACCCAAGACCGACTGCTGCAAAGCCAACTGGATATGTTTCAGGCGGCCCTCAGCGAAGAACGAGAAAAACGCCTGCTCAAATCGCGCTTGGTGGCGATGTTCTCGCACGATTTCCGCAACTCGCTGGCGTCCATCCTGACGTCATCCGGCATCATCCGCAATTTTGATGACCGCCTCACTCCGGAACAGCGCGAAAATCACCTTGATCGCATAGACGGCTCGGTGCATATACTGATGCAAATGCTGGATGAGATGTTGATGGTGGCCGAAATCGAAGGCGGGCATTTGTCTTGTACGCTGCGTATGACCGATCTGCGGGCACTGGTGGAGACGATTGTGGAGGAATTTCGGTTGATCCATCGCCAGACGCACCACTTTCATTTTCAATCCAACGGCCTGCACCCGATTGAGGTTGACCCCAAACTGCTGCGCCAAATCGTGACCAATTTGCTGACGAATGCCGTCAAATATTCCGGGGCGGGGAGCGAGGTACAGGTCGGGCTGTTTGAAAAAGACGCCACGATTGAATTGAGTGTCGAAGATCAGGGCATTGGCATTCCACCGGAGGCGATTCCGCACCTCTTTGAGCCATTTCAGCGGGCCTCGAACGTGACCAACATCAAAGGCACGGGCTTGGGCTTGGCGATTGTTAAGCAGGCGGTGGATCTGCATAGTGGGCAGGTGACGGTGGCAAGTGAGTTGGGCAAGTGGACCCGTTTTGTGGTGTTGCTACCACGTTATCGGAGCTAAATATTCATGAAAATCTTGGTCATTGAAGACGACCCTGATATCCGCGAAGAAGTCCTCGACTGGCTGATGTTTGACGGGTATGAGGCGATTGGGGCGGTGGATGGGGAAGAAGGTGTCGAGATGGCCTTGCAAGAACTCCCCAGTCTCATCATCTGCGATATTATGATGCCCAAAAAAGACGGGCATCATGTGTTGTTGGAACTGCGTGCCCACCCCGCCACTGCCCTGATTCCCTTTATCTTTTTGACGGCTCGCACCACCCGCAGCGATTTTCGGCTGGGTATGGAATTGGGTGCGGAAGATTACATTACCAAGCCCTTCACGCATGATGAACTGCTCGGCGCGGTTCGGGCACAAATCAATAAGGCGGCGCTGGTACAATATCAGACCACCCATCAAATGGAGCAGTTGCGTTCGACGCTGATCCGCACCCTGCCCCACGAGCTACGCACCCCGCTGATTGGCATCTTGGGTTATGCCGAACTGATGGTGCTGGATGCCGACGACCTGTCCCCGTCGAAAGTGCGCGAAATGGCGGAGCTAATTATTGCCAGCGGCCAGCGGTTGCATCGCCTGATCGAAAATTACCTCACCTATAGCTCCATCGAGATGTCGGCCCATGACCCTGAAAAAATTGCCGGGTATCAGACCGCCCTGCTCGATAATCCCGATTGGTTGGCGGTCCGCTTCGCCGAAAAAGTGGCCCATCGCCATAATCGTAGCGAAGATTTACGGCTGGATACCCAACCTGTCCGGATTTCCATTCGCATGAACCAAGCGGATTTTCAAACGATTATCGCCGAACTGGTGGACAACGCCTTCAAATTTTCGCCTGCCCGCTCCCCCGTCATCATCGAAACGCGCTTGACGACGGCAGGGTATCAAATTCGTGTCATGGATCAGGGGCACGGCATGTCACCAGAGGCCATCGCGCAGATTGGCGGTTTTATGCAGTTTGATCGCAAACGCCATGAACAACAGGGGTCGGGCTTGGGGCTGATTATCGCCAAACGCCTGATTGAATTGTATGGCGGGTCGCTGGAGATTGAGAGCCGACCTAACGCCGGCACGACGCTGGTGATTCGATTGTTGGAGACAACTCCCCCATAGGAT
>JAIOHL010000114.1 GCA_019913005.1 Anaerolineae bacterium
GATAGGGCAGCACCATGACCGACACCACGCCGGGCACATTGGGACGGCGCTGTTGAGGGCGGAATTTTGGCAGGACTTCTACCCGCCCCAAGCGAACCCCCGGTGTATCCGCCGCCAGTTGGCGATAATCCTCAACGGTGATCGCGCGGTCACGATGCCGAAAAATAGCCGGAATCCGCAATTCCGCCTGCGCGATGGTCTCCGCCATTTCGCCGCCGTCGGTGGGTGCCATCTGCTGCACCTTGAGTTTGGGCACGGCCACGTTTGGCAACGTCGCTTGGGCGGTAATTTCGGTCAGGCTGCCGGGGGGCAGATTACCCTCAATCCCGCCGCCAGCCCGCATGAAGGCGACCCTCACCCGTGCGCCAGTGACTGGCACTCGCCCGCGCAGACCATCGCCAAAGGTGATGGTGACTGCTTCGGGGTCAAGCCGAAAAACCGCGTCGTCCCGTCCGGCAAGGGCTAAATCGGGCACGGCCTGCCATTTCACATAACCTTGATTGACTTCCTCCACTTCGATTTCGAGCGAGTTCGGGTCTACTGAGCCAGCCCGCAACGACATGACCTGACCGGATGCGCCATCGCTTTGCCCGACCACCCGTCCGCTAATCGTTTGGCGCTGGTCAATTTCAACGGCGTTGATGCCTATCCAGCTTAGGGACAAGCTCGGTACTTGTTCATTAGGCCGCACACGGGTAGGCCGCAAGCGCACCCACGCCACCAAGCGATCTGCTTTGTCAGCGGCGTCCAAGCGCGGTGGTTGGTCGCCGACCCCGGCCTGAAAATTGCGTCGGACATCGTTCGAGGGGGCCGCGATAAATTCGGCGGCGGGCAGCGCCAAACGAATCACCCCTCGCTTGGTCAATTTGTCGGTGTTGTCTTCAATCACGTCCAATGTGAAGTAGTCAGGCCGCCCCAATGTGTCAACCCCGGTGATTTCCCACGTATGCGCGATGCCCCCACGTTTGCCAATATCCTCAAACGAATCCGGCAGGCGGATGGTTGGGACAATGCCGATGTTGAGCAATTGCTGACCACCAGTGGGATTCGCGCCGAGGGCCTCCTTGACCGCTCCAACCAATTCCTTTTTGGGGGCTAATAGGGCCAACCATAGGCTGCGGTCAACCGTCTGGCTGACAATCTCAAAACCGTTGGGTTCCATCGCCCCACCGGGAAAGGCCGTCGCGGTGACGTAGGGACGGGCTTGGGAGAGGCCATAGATCGAGCGCAAACCCGTAATGACTTCGCGGAGGTCTTGTTCTTCATCATCCGTCAGGCCACGTTTGTAATAGACCTCGGCGGTAATGGGCAGCACGGTCAGCTCTTGCAGCGTTTCAAAATGAACAGGCTTCGTTAGGGTCGCCAGTGGACGGATGCTGGTGGCACTGGTCGTCGTGTCACTATCATATTGGACGCTGACCACCCCCCGGGCCGGAATCGCCGGACGCAGGGGAATCCCCAACAACCGCAAGAACGCTAATCGCTGGCGCTCTGGAATCAGATTGGCCCGATACAATAAGGTGTCTGCCAACCATGCAAAAAGCTCAATCAGGGTTCGCCCGGGGTCGCCATCACGCGGGTTTGTCCAATCCGGCGTATGGGCCGGAATACGTGCAATCAGTTCGTCCACAAGGTCTTGATAACTACGGTCATCCAGCGCAGGGGGGATAAATGGCATGGCTTATCGCTCCAATTCCAATGTCAGCGCCACTTGCTGAGGAGCACCCGTGCGCCGCAGCCGATAAGCGATTTCGATTTGGATACGCGATGGCTCGTCCGGCAGTTCTTCCACATCCACGCGATCAAGGATGATACGCCCTTCCCATCGTTCCAGCGCGGCAAGAATGGTATCGCGGATGCGGGTGCGCGTGGTCAGGGTATTGGGTTCGTGCAAAAAATCCGCCAGCCCTGCGCCAAATTCGGGTTTCATTAATTGCTCACCCGGACGGGTACGCAAAATAATTTCGATGGATTGACGCACGCTGTTTTCCAGCATCGGATACTTTAATTCACCGTTGGCATCGGGGAAGACCCATAGAGGCCAACCCACAAGTGGTTTGTCAGGTCGCGTCGTCATGCCGGTTCCACCTTCGGATAGGGAATACAAATCTTGACGAACAACATCCATTGGAAAATTAAGTTAAGGATCAAAATGAACATAAACAGCAGCATAAAAGCAACGATAAACACAATCACAAGACTGAGACTGCATATCCAACCAACACCGAGGGTTGGGCCAGAGGACGGTTTTTTCTTGTCCAACAGCCCATCCAACTGACCAAGCAGATTGAACATTTCCTCTGGCATATTGAAGGCGACGTTGGGTTTAAGCCCTTCCAAAAAACCGGGGGTAAATGGATTGGGCACATCAATCATGACGGGTGGGCCTTCACCGGATTCATACCATGCCGCGATGCTGAACGGCTCACTGTAGGCGCTCCAAATCAGGTCGGGGGGGCACTCATCATCGTGACGAACGCGCACAAAGGCCCGCACCGCATACAGCCGTCCCCGTTCATCAAAGCGCCCGAAATTGGGTTGGATGCTTTCTAAGCGCGTCGCCCATGCCTGATATAATAAATTGGCAAATCGTTCAGCCAGTCCCGATTCAATGGCAGGCCAAGAGACGGGCATTTCAAACCGGATGTCGCTTCTTTTCTCAATCAATGCCCCAATCGCCATCTCCAAAAACAGTAAAGCGGAATAATGCGTTCCATCCGTCAATTCAACTTCCAGCGCCATAATCGCCTCAGCGAGTTCCTGCGATACCGAACTGGTGCCGAACAGATCATAGGTAATATAAAGTTCGAGCAGGATGGAGATAAACCCGTGCAGATTGGCGTCGTTCGCGTCGTATTGGGTAATCGTGTACCCACCCAATGGCAGCGAACGCACATCGCCTTCACGTAAATAGGGCGGGATGGGTGGCCCAAAATCTTTAAGGGCGGGGTCGCTCGGCGGCAAGGTGCCATATTCGGAACTCGTGACATCCACCATGCCAAATAACAGAGTGCGTTCGGCGGACTCACAAACCGCCGGGGGCAGCACAAACAGCGGCGCGACCTGTTCACTAAAGCCGGCAGAGGCAGGTCGAATCAAGGCATACCGTGCATCCAGTTCGGGGTGTCCGAGGGTCAATACCGGGCGGCGCAATGGGTCGGGGTCAAGTTCTTCTTCCAGACTATTCTGAAAACCAACCCATCCTTTGATGGCATTCGCGCCTTTGCCGGATGTCCGCCAGCCCTCATAATAACCGGGGATGGGTTGGCCTTTGTCAACCCCCAAGCGGCGCACCACCAAGCCCGCACTCTCAATCTTTGAGGGGTCTACACGCGGCTGGCCGAATGAGCCGTACAAGTCACAGACAGCCTCTAAGAGGGCGACATTATAGACACGCTGCATGGGCAGCATCAGCTTGAGATACCCGTTTTTGTCGCGCCGCCTCGCCACCCCGCCCTCAACTGATGCCAGACCGGGCGTGCCAGCGCGTAACTGGTCAAACAGCGCCTCCACAAAGTCGGGGTCGGTGCGTTCAATCAACGTTGGTGCGAGTATTGCCGTATTGGAGCGTGCCCCGCGTAAAATAACCGGATGGTCTACCATAGATTTCCTGCCCCCGGTGTATAGGTCTTGCCGGAAACAAGGTCAGCAATGAGCGTGGTGCATTTTACAGTGTTGGAAAAAGTGGCGGTGGCGGCGTTGACCGTGACATTTGGCGCGGTGACGGTCATGCCGGACGGCGCATTGACGGTAACACTGGCGGAGGTTGTAATCGTGACCCCGCCTGAATCGAGCGTAATGGATGTGCCGGTGATTTTGAGTTCAATTTTGCCCGACCCAGAGGCATCCAATGTGGCGCTGACCAGTTGCTGCGGGGTGCTAAGAATAATTTTTTCCGTCCCCTGCCCCTCCTCCACAATCGCCACACGAGTGCCGTTTTTCCCTTTGAACGCCCAGCGATCTACGCGATTGCCGCCAATTTGTTCGGATGGACGATCACGCCCGTTCCAAAAACTACCGACGACTACCGGGAAACGTGCATCCCCATTAACAAAACTCACCAGCACTTCGTCATCTACATTGGGGATGAAAAACGCGCCCATGTTTGGCCCCGCAAATGGCACCGCGACCCGCGCCCACATCGGCCCATCATGCCCATCAATCCCGTCGGCATTCAGCAGGCGCACCTGCACCCGCCCAAGATTCTGGTCATCTTCAACGGATTCGACCAACGCCAGATAACAGGCATTCAGCACGCCTTCGCGGGGTCGTTCAAAAATCGCATCCCTGTCCATCCACGTTTGTCCCTTCAACCGCGTCCTAAAAAGGCACACTCTGCCTCAAAATCCGTTTTATAGCCGTGCTCCAAATCGAAGCGATGGCAAACCCGCACCACATAATAGGTGTTGTCAAATCGCCCACCCAAGCCAGACAAGGTGACATGTGTTCCCACACGCAGGGCGGGATTGCCCTCAGCGGTGGCTTCCACACAAACAAATCGCCGTGCCCGTTCATCAAACGCTGCGTCCGCCAATGCCCGCGCCTCCGTTTGGTTGTTCAGCCCTAGATGGCTGATATGATGCGAACGGCTCTGTAATGCGGTCTGCCCCAAAACATCCGCACCCTTGCGCCCCTGCCCCGGCCCCGGATTCGCTCCGGTGCTGCTGACACTAATCGTGCTACCTTGTGCGGCGTCCCATCCGGTGAGGGTCACAGCGGTGACTTGATGGGCAAGGTCAGCCATCACCCGGACGGATTGCAATTCATTGGGCAAAGCAAGTTCCAATGTGCCGCGCCGGACATCCTTGCGGGCCGAAACGTGCAACTCATCCCCCACGATTTGCAGATCGGCGTCATAGCGGGCCAATAATCGCCGCAAAAACGCCAAGCCGCTTTCATTAATTTGGGCCTGTGTGCCGACATTCTGGCTCAGGCCATCTATCGTTGGCGTCAGGTGAAGCGTATCGGCGATATCCCGCACAATAAAATCAAGCGTTTTGTTTTCATAAACTTTGGTGCGGCGCGTCAGCCGACCCGTCAAAAGGGCATCCTCCGCCATTACCTGCAAAGTGGGTGGAGCAGTGCTGCTAAATGCCGCCTCTAGCCCGGTAATCATCCCCCGGAAAATCTCATTTGGGCCGGTTTCATCGCCCGCATAGACTTTGATCTGAGCGCCCAAACGCAAAATGCGGTCATTCTCGAAAGCATAGTTCCCCATACCTTGAGTATCGCTGGCAAGGTTGCTGATCCGCATTTCCAATGTCGAGAAACCACCTTCGGCCTCGTTCATTTCCAGCATTTCCATCTGTTCACTGACCATCGGATAAGCCTGTTGGTCAATTTGCACGGTGGGCCGGGCAGTATAGATGGCTTCGCGTGTCGGTGCGTCTGTCATCAGGATTCCCTTCCTAATCAGCCTTTAAACGCGCCTGTCGTTTGTGAGCGCGGCGCATCTCGCGCAAAATCTCACGCGGTTTGCGCTCGGTTGGCTGGGGTGGCGTGGGTGCTTCGGGTTGCGATGGCGAACGCGGTGATTCCACCTCGGCTCGGACTTCATTTATTTGAACGGACATCCCCGTCACCCTCCTCGAAAGCGAATGCGTGCTTGGGCACTCGCGCTAAACTGGACATCGGCACTGCCACTGGCTCGGACATCCACCTGCCCCGCGACGTTATAGGTCGCACTGCTGCCATAGCTATAACTTTCGGTCTTGGTCTGAAGCAGGCCGCTGGTATTCAACTGCACACTTTGCTGCGTCACTTGGGTATGAAGTCCGGCAAACGCACCAAAGGTCGCTGGGATATGGGCTGAGGCGCTGCTGCCAAAGGTCGGAGTAAAATAGGCCGCTGCCGCATAACTCCCGCCAGCGCTGGCCTTAAATGACGACCCCGCACTCGCGCCAAACCTTGCGGCTGCACCCGCCGAAAATCCAGCACCTCCTCCTGCTGCGAAACCTGCCCCCGCACTCGCCCCAAAGCCTGCTGATACTCTGGTACTCGTGCCAAACCCTGCGGCTGCACCCGCCGAAAATCCAGCGCCTGCTCCAGCGGAAAATCCCGCCGATGCCCCAGCACCTGCCCCAAAACTGGCGGATGCGCCCGCGCCAAACCCGGCACTTGCACTCGCGCCAAGTCCTGCCGATGCCCCTGCTGCCGCGCCGAAAGCTGCACCCGCACTTGCGCCAAACCCTGCCGATGCGCCCGCGCTGATACCAGCACTGGCCCCCAATGACGCCCCAGCACTCAGTCCGATGCCAGCCGAAATGCCTGCACTGGCCCCCAATGCGGCGGATGCACCAACGGCTGCCCCGGCTGAGGCAAACGCGGTGGGCGGGCCAAGTGGAATATCAGACGGAACGCTGACCGGGCCATCGGGAAATCGCATAGATTCAAGCGCATTTGCCAACGCTAACAGCCGCCCCGCCGTTGGGTCACCTGCGTTCGTCGCCACACCGGTAGTGCTTTGGGCGCCGGGGACTTCGACTGCCTCGTTAGACGGGCCTTGCGCATCTTGACCCTGCGCCGCAAAAACCACATCTTGTGTCGAAAGGGTGAGGTTAATCTTGGAGCGCAACGGCATCCCATTGGGGGCAAAAAAGTCCAATGTCTCTTTAAATTGCTCTACAATGCCCTTAAAACTATAAGTTCCCCACCAAAATTCGACGACGGGTGGCACTTGGCGGCTGTTGCGGCGCTGGCCCTGCGGCATGGGCCGTAACATGCGGGCAATCTTAACGGTATGAGTACGTACATCCTCGGTGCTAGAGGTATAAGTCGTGTCAAAATATAGTTCCATCGTCAGTTTGGCGGTGCTGCTGCTGACGAATTGGCGTCGCGGATTATTTCGATCAGAATCCAAACGATTAACAATCTGATATTCCAACGAGGCCGGATTGAAATGCACATCAAACTGCTGACCCTGATTTGGGCCACTCGTGATTTTGAAGTATGCTTTGGTGACGGTGATCTCGCTCATGGTGGCTCAGTCTCCCCAGTGACTAACGCGGCTGCAATCGTTCCAATGGGTTGGTTGGATACAGCCCTTCGTGGGCCAAATGCAGTTCTTCAATGCCGACTTCAAAATTGCTGGCGTTGAGATCTGCCATCTTAAATTTGATGGGCAGGGCACGCACCAATTTCCACGCGAGCTTGCCGGTGCCGTCTTCGCTAAACAGGGTAATTTTGGCGTCCAACCGATAGGCCAAAGCGCCGCTCGTACTGCCATCGTTGACCCTCTGAAACCAGCCCCACAGATCACTAGGAGGGATGATGCCTCGTTTTAGAATGACCGTCGCAAACGTAACCGGGCCAGCACGCTGCACCGCCCCATAATTACGCCCGCCTTCCTTAATCACCTTTGGCTCCATCGTCGCTTCCAGGCCAGTACATTCGGTGAAGCTACCTTCGCAAATCGAGGTCGGACTGGCGACGGCCTGACTGCCCAATAGATGGACATAGAATTCGGCGTGAAAGCGAAAAATATGGAGCGGTGCAAGGTCGGTCATGATGCCCCTCCGGACTGAAGTGAGACCCGCCCACCTTCGTTCATCGCCAGCAAAATCGTAATGGTTTCAATCGGGGCGGCGGCGTTGAAGATGACCTGCACAATCACCCGCCCATTATCAATATCATTTTGGGTCATGGTGGTGCGGTCACAGCGTACATCAAAGGCCTCAGCAGCAGATGGCCCACGCAGCGCCCCTAATTCCAACAAATCGAACAACAGGCTTTCCATGCGATCTTTAAGACTGGCCCACAGACGCTGACCAGATGGCTCGAACACCGATTCTTCGCCGATGCGCCGGGCCGCCCGCACGATGACCGACACCAGCCGATTCACTGCCGCCGAGCGATAGATTTCATCCAAGCTGGTTGTCACATCCGAAAGCAGCGCCAAACCCTGTGGCGTTGGCCCAAACAGCGACACCCGTTCCATCAAACTGTGTGAAGTGCGGGCGAGTGGGTGGTCAAGATAGGGGCGGTGCATTTGCCCGCGACTTAATTCGGGATACACCCCACCAATTTCGGATGGCTGTTGTTGGGCCGCGCTACGGAAAGCCCCGCGTACCATTGTATTGCGAGCCAATATCCCGACCAGCACCGCGTCAGGGGGTTCAAGTCCTTCGGGAAGCCGTTCCGCCAAACGTGTTTGCAGCCACGGAAAACCTAGTTGCACAAAAGCACTGGCAATCCCTTGCAGGCCATTATCGAGCCGGCTGCTCAATGGCGAGTCTGCCCTTTTGACCAAGTACCCCATCAAATCGGTATCCGGCGCTAAGGTATGTGGGACAGATAAGGCGCTCGGCGCTGACGGCACTTCCCACAATTGGGGTAATGGCAGCGCGGCGACCAACTGCACTTCTCGCAGATGGCGTTTGAGCAAGTCCCCCACCAAATGAACCGCCCGTGCCCAATCCGCATAACCAGCTTCATCGCAGCGCGGTGCAGGCAAAATCTTGGCGGGGTCATCGTCCGGCACGACATCCGGCTCATCGTCAGAACATTCGCTGAATTGTTCGGGAATCTCAAAAACGGGTGCTGGCGGCGACATCACACTGAAATGATCCACCCCGACCAGTTCCGGTAGGTCTGGCAGGCACACAAATGAGACATCTGGCAGGCCATACAAATGCCCAATGCCCCACCAGCTTTGCCGATCTACCGGATTGATTTCCAGCAGGCTAGGATAACCCGGCAGCAGTTGGGCCAGTTGGTTCATGCGACTGGCACGCTCCGTTCCATACGGTAGCGGATCACCCACCCGCACTACATAACATTTGCGTCCACCCTGTGCAAAAAACGAACGCACTGCCGCCCCCAGATAGGTTACAGGAGGAGTTTGCTGTCCGGTCTGAACCGTTGAGCGGTTCTCCCATTCAAACAGAAAGTCAAACACATCCCATGAATCTATCGGAATTGGCAGGTCACGTAGCTCGTTCAATGGGGGGTGCGGTCTCTCGCTGGGCTTGGGTGGGATCAGCCAACCGTTGCGATCTAGCCACTCAATAATGGCAGGTGGGATGTCCATCTGCTCACCCTTGATTTGACGGCGGCGCACCAGTCCGATGAAACAAGCAATATCGGCCCGGTTGGGGCTGCTTGCCACGGGGGGCACATAATGCCGAAAATCCAAACCAGTCGTCAGCGTCATCGCCAAAAATCCCACCATATCCCATTCACGTTACGGGTGATTAGGCCGAGGGCGAGTCCATCAGGATTAACCCCTCTGCCGAGAGTACGATTTCTTCCATGGCTACATCTCCACCGCCTTTGGCTGCCAGCGTCGGCCCGGTATATTTCATCGGGATGACCTGTTGCAATTGCCACGATTGGACGGGTGTGCCGCTTTCATCCAACAGGGTAATTACCACTGTGCGTTTGACCGTCGCCCCGCGTGTGCCAGATGGCGAACGGGATTGTTGAACCCATGCCCAAAAATCGCGTGAATTCACGATGCCGCGTTTGAGGGTGACATCCCCCACCGTGTGCATCCCCGGAATTTTGCGAACGTGATTTTCGCGCTCGTTGCCTTCTCGATATTCCGAAAGTTTAAGCTCAGTTGTTAGGCCACTGACATCGGAAAAGCCACCGACATCCTGCCCGTCCATTTTCACTACAAAATTAAACGCACCATAGGGGTCTACACGCGGCATGTTGCTTGCCCTCCTCTAACTTTAGCTTCTTGCATCCGCCGTCTTTTGCCCGATACGGAAAATGACAAATTCGGCGGGTTTTATGATGGCGACCCCCACGAGGCAAATCAGACGCCCGTTGTCGAGGTCATTTTGGGTCATGGTGCTGCGGTCACACCGGACAAAAAAGGCTTCTTTTTCGTTATTGCCCAAGAGCGCACCGGACACCCATTCGTTATATAAAAAGGCTGAGACGGTATCGGTGATGTTTGACCACAGGCGCGGGCCATTTGGCTCAAACACAGCCCACTGCATCCCCCGGTCAATCGAATATTCCAGATAGTTCATATAGCGCCGATCACTGACATATTTAAATTCGGGGTCGGAACTAATCAACCGTGCGCCCCAAACCCGATAGCCCCGCCCAGATAACAGGCGCAGGCAGTTGATACCGAGCGGGTTAAGGACTTCTTGCTGGGCAAAGTTAACATCCCGCTCAAACCGCAAAGCACTGCGCACCACCTCGTTCGCCGGAGCTTTATGCACCCCACGCTGAATGTCATTGCGGGCATAAATCCCGCACACATAACCAGAGGGGGGCAAGACCAATTCACGCGGGATACGGTCATCACCGGGGCGGGCCAATGGATTGGAGACGATCACCCAAGGATAATAAAGCGCGGCATATTTAGAATCAATCTGGCTGCGCTGAGTACGCACCTCGCCCAGACTTTGACCGGGCTGCGAATCCAGCACTGCGATGCGATAGGCCCGGCGCGTTTCGGCATGGGTAATGAGTGCCCCTTGTATCCCTTGTGCATCGCTGTAGGAGGAAGCACCCGGCCCAGCGACAATGGCAATATCTTCGAGTTTTTGGAGTTCTTCCAACGCCGCTTCATAGGCCGCTTGGGTTGGCTCAAGGCCATCACTCCCACTGGACAGCGTAATACTTCGGCTGCTGGTTGCCCCAAAAAAGGCCGCTTGCAGTTCAAACGGGCTGACGCCAGTGCCCAGTTGTAGGAAGAAGGGGTTTTCAAGCGCATCCGTCCGGCGGGTGGGATGCTCGGTCAAAACCGTGCCAATATAGCGCGGGTGGCTTGGTGCAAAGCCCATACCCTCATAGGTAATGGTTTTGCCGTCAGCATCTACCGCAATCGCCGTAATGGTCAAGAGGGCCGCTTGGGTCGTAGCGGTTAATGACGCCATGTTCAGGGGTGCATTCGCCGCGTCCGCCCAACCACCTGTGCCTTTCACATAATAGGTCAGCGTATCACCCGCCGCGCCACTCACTGGCCCTGCCGCCAACCCCAAAACATTTCGCACTGTAGCATCGGGCGTATCCCGCACTGCTAATGTCGCCGCTGTGCCTGTGGCGGTGGTAGACAAAACCAAACGGCCCGTCGTCGCATCAAGGGCTGCTTGTGCCGGAATTGTTGCTGCCAGCAGCAGTGCATTGATTTCATCGGCGGTCACGGCTGCCAGACTGCCCACATTGTTATTGGCAGGATTTAGCGTTCCTGCCCCGGCTGGGAACATGGAGGCGGCAGGATTCGCATTCACACTAATGCTGGAGCGTGTCCCCGCCGTGTCGCTGCCAATGATAAGTTGATTGGTATTGCTCAACGTCGCATAGCCGCCGCGCAGTCGAGCATTCAGCGCCCCGACAAATTGGGCACGGGTCAACGTCCCCGCAGCGAGGGTGACGGTTTGTGCCGCGCCATCAATCGTCACGGTCAAGGTCGTGGCTTGGGCGAGATTGACATCGTCAGGTAATGGGTCGGCGGCGGTGACTTGAGCATGTTCGCCGCGAAACGTGATTGTCCCATCCGTGCCGTTGACGGTCAAAGCCAACTGCGCCCCATCGGTGAGGCCAAAAGGCGCCATACCTCCGACGAGACGGGCGGTGGTGGCGGGATTCGCTCCTCCCACACGTATCATTGACCCCACTCTGGCGTTGTCCATGCCGCGCTGCGTGGTCAGGGCTGATACTTCAATCAGCGTAATCGCGCCGTTGCCGCCAGAGCCGGGGAAACGGGCCACAAAACGCACCTGCTCGGTGGCATCGGCAGTAGCGACCAATTGGGGTGAAACAGCCGTCGCGTTGCCGCTGGCAAGGAACACCCGCGACACGTATAGGCGTGACCCCCCTTCGGTAAAAAAGGCCCGCACCGCATGGGCAAGGTAATTCGTCCCAAAACTCAGATCTTCCAATCCACCGTACACCTGCTCAAAATCGCTCAGGCTGGTGATGAGTTCAGGGGTCTCTCCAAAGGGGCCTGTGCGAGTCGGCCCAACAAAACCTGCCGTGCTCGTGCCCACCCCCTCGATGGATTTAGAGCGAAAGCTGGTTTCTTCGACATACACGCCCGGGGCTAAATATTCTGGCATTACAAAATCCTTTCACTCTCCAACAAGTTCATGGGATCGTCAGTGTAATCGTTTGAATCCGTCCGGAGGCCAATTGCACATTTTGACTGGCGCTTGGACTCCGTGTTTCTAAGCTGTCTGGGTTTGGCAGGCCCGTCGCGGCGGGGTCAAACATAACTTGCACCCGCGCTTCTACCTGAAATGTCACTACTTCATCGGTTTCTTCATCCCCCCACAGCGTCACCGGAATCCCCTCGATTCCAATAAGGGCTTCGCCGCGCTCATCCGTCATGCCGCGCCCCAAAACACCCGCCGGGCTTACTCGCTCAACCCGAACTAATGCTCCACCAACTCCCTGCCCACCGCGTTGCACACTTGCCCGAATGACGGCCCAACGTGAACCGACTTGGGCGATGGGCGACGGAAACAGGCGCACATCTATGGGCAAAAAGATCGAGTCTGGGGCAGTCGGATTGATATTCCGAGGCAGCCGAATCGCAAATTGGCGCGACAGGTAATAGCCTCGGCGATCCTCAACGGTTAAAGCAAAGTTCAGACTGCCAACTGCCGGGGTTGAGGGTGGGGCCATAAACGCCGCCGTGTGGTTTTCCAGTCCGGGAGCGGAAGCGATTACATAGAGGCCGCTTTGATTCCGCCAGAAACGGATGTCTGCTGCTGGCCCAATGCCCGTGATCACCACCGCATCCCGCACTGGCAGATTCAGGATGGCATCCACAAAACGAACCGCCCCCAACACTCGATTGTCTACGAGTTCAATCACCCGTGTCATACGGCCTCTACGCTTCCTCCCCAAATTGATAAAGGGTCGGGTCGTGGGCCATATAGGTATACCGTGTGGCGACCACTGGGCGACTTTCGGGCGGCGGGTCAACATCAATCCGCACGACTCGCGCTACATACGACACACTCAGATGGTAGGGTGGGTCAAGCGCATCCCAAATTCGCATCAAATCTTCGGTACTCATTTCCGCCAAAATCACTTGAACTTGGTCTTCAATATCCCAATTGGCCTCTGGTGAAAGGGCCGAGCGATCTAATACCGGAAACATGTAGAGTTGACGCATGGCCCATGCCATAATAAGCTGCTCAGTTAAAGCTGAGTCCGCCCAAACAGTCATCAGATAATGCAAATCAACCGATAGGGGAATATCATTCGGGTTGGGTGTGCGCTGACGGCTGGTATGGCGCATATGCTCATTGACCATCACACGATACAAATAGAGGGATAGGGTTGTGCCGATATTATTACCAAGTGACGCCATTTCGCCGCTCGAAAGCAGCCGAAATTCACAGGCTTGAGAATTGCGTAGATCGTCGGGATAGGTATTTCGCAAAAAATTGATAATTGAATTCCCGACAGAATAAATAGATTGCAGGTTGCCCATGTGATGATTAACTCACAGCGTCTAATTTTGCCAAGATGCGTATCCACTGCGTCAGGGCTTGCCCCGTTTGGAGCTTGATCCGTTTTTGGTGTAGCCCTAGCCAGTAAAGCGTCGCCTCATCATTTTGAAAGGCACAAACGATTATTTTTAAGAAAGGCTGTTCATTCAAAAGATGGCTGCATATGCTCGGCGGCTTATCCACCGCTTGTTCCGTCCCTAGGATGACCACGTCCGCTTCTTTGGCGGCCACCAGCAAATTGATTGAACCATGTACGGTGTGATGCACCACCATATCAGCCTGTGTACCGATATAGTGTTTTATCAGTTCCAGCCACATTTCTGGCATATCAGCAATCACAACCCGTATGATCGTGTGCCTGCCTTCTATGGGTGGCTCAATATCCATTGTTGCATCTTCCATCTACATAATCGTTGTTTATTAAGAATAGAATGTATTGAGTGGGTATCACGACTGTCCAGAGATATAAACGGGGGACAAGAAAATATGTAGATCGAAAAACAGCGAGGATACAAAAAGGATACAAAAAGGTTCTATATCGGAGGTAGTTTTGACAAACTCTAACTGATGCAAACTAGGGTCAACCCTAATTTTGTCCGTCAATAAGCCAAGTTTTTAGGCTATCGTGTTTGCCAAAAAATCCCTACAGTGCTTGGAAATCACTCGGCATGTAGCGCCCATCACGCTCATTCATCCACCCCTGTTCATGGGCAAAACGGGCGGCTTCCCAGCGATGCCCTACCTGCAACTTTTTCAGAATATTGTGAACATGCTGCTTCACCGTGCGAACTTCTATCACCAGCAGCGCCGCAATTTCTTTGTTGCTATAACCCCGTCCAACACAACGCAGCACTTCAAATTCGCGGGCTGTCAGCGGCATATGTACCATCAGCCGAGGTTGGGCCAATGGGCCATATAATTGGGCCAATCGTTTAAATAGCAGCGCCGTTACTTCCGGTGAACACTGGGCTACCCCCGCTTGGGCCTGCTGAATAACCAGCGCCACTTCCGCAGGTGACGCCCCTTGCAGCACATACCCATGCGCCCCGGCTTCAATACATTCCAAAATAAGTTTCACGTTGTTCACCATCTCTAGCAGCACCACACGAGCGGGCGAATCAAGTAGGTAACAGAATCGCACCCATTCCAAACATGCCTCTCGCCCCATGCCGTTATCCAGCAAGACGATGTGGCTAGGAGGGTTCAAAAAACTGTCTTTTTCGGCAACGGTTTCTGAATAAGTACCCACGAGTTGAAGCGCGACATACGGTGAAAGGAGCGTGAGCAGTCCTTCACGCAGCAGTTGGCTGTTACTAACAAAGCTCACCGGAATTGGGTTGGTCTGAGATTTAGGATCGTAAAGTTTCATAGAATTTGTCCAACTCCTTCCTTTTTGAGTTTAGCCTATTGAAAATATGAATTTTGTAAATTGACTAATTGTAAGCCAAGTTTGATTTTGATTTCAACTACCCAAAGGTTATGCGCATAGCCTTAATGCTTGTCCGGTCATTCCGTTGAGGGCGACTTGGCCTCTTAACAGCAGAAGGCCAATTACTACCATCTGGCGGTCTTTATCGCGGCCCTGTTCAATTACCAACCTATGGCTTTGTATGTTACCTATCGTCTCTCGCAATCAAAACTTGATTAACAAGATAAATGGAACTGATTGAGGAAATGTCACACTGAAGAAGAAACCGCCCAAAATCTTGTATAAAGCAGCATGAAGCCGATGTCACCAATATCTTGGTACAACACGCTGCCAAACTGCCGACAGTAAAGACATAACCATTACCCGTCACAATTCAGGGTTAACCGCCTGAAGTCCATATTCCTGCTGCCAGTCCAGTCCAATCTTGAGCTTTAACGCCTGTGTCAACTCATCGTTGGCAATCTCGTCCAGTAGCGCCAGATGCCCCCGGCTGCGATAATTCTTAAAGGGCTGCCTGCCTTCCAACTCATCCCGCGCCATGCCCGGCAAAATCACATGAGTATGAGTGTGTGGGCGTCCGTCTTGTGTTTGTGCCTCATGTACCACATACGAATACGGCGCAGTGCAGCCGCGCTCGGCATAGTACCGCTCGATAATATTCTCCGTCAGCGATTGGATAAATGGGCGGCGTTCCTTTTCGGGGATCAGCGCCATCAAGTCGGGTTCAGGGCTGATAACATACGACCACGCCAGAACCTCTTGGCTCTGAAGGTTGGCGCAGTTTTTGAGGATTTCCTTGTAATGCAGTCCTAATCCCCGATCCGTCCAGCGTTCCTGCCTGCCCTCCGGGATGTAATCTTGGCGGTCATTGCGGTATTGCAGATAACGCAGAATACTGCGTAAGCCCTTGGTGCCATGTCCCTTCGCTTTCCGCTTGGGGTCAATATAGCGCAGGTTGGCAATAATCATCGTGCGGCTCATTTTTCATCCCCCTGCCCCAAAATCTGCGCCAACATGGAACGCCCTTCCCCACTTTGCGCCAGCCGCAGCGTATGTTCAAGCAGAGTCTGGGTGGAGACGGATTTTTGCGGTAACGGTTTGCCATTTTGGGTTGCTTGTTGCTCCACCCCACGTACATGCCCGACCAGAATCGAATACACCAGCAGCGACAATTGCAGATGGGTTTGTTGCAGCGACATCACCCGTTGTTCCATCGTGTTGAGTTGGGTTTGCAGCGTCTCGACATGTTTTTGAAATGTCTTGACTTGATGAGCCTTGCTGCCTAACACCTAAGTCTCTTGGTCGAGATAACAGCGCAGAGCGTCCCGGATGAGTTCAGCCCGTGTATACCCCCGTTCATGGGTAGCAAGCACTTGCTCAAGGCGTTTATCCAATTCGGGGGTAAGCCAAAATTGAGCACGCACGGTCTTTTTGTGAAGTGTAGACATCGCCATTCCTTGCAACAGCTAGGGCATCCTTTTTGGAAGTGTAGCGAGGTCGTTTGTTAGATCGGGGCAAATCTTGGCGGCGTGGAAAAAAGCCGCAGGCGTGTTAGCGTGTCTCTCTCATGAGGCGTCGGAAAAGCGGCTGAGACGCTCAAGCGGCGTGCAGGCGCGGAAACAGCTTTGCGCCTCCCTAGAACATCGTATCCGCGAGGTGGCAGGGCGACCAGCGTATGGGACTTAAAAAGAGGCGCGGACTACAAGGCCGGGCCTGCACCCTCGCACGTCAGTGCGAGCCAGCGGTTTAGCTGGCGGGCTTTCGTCATGGACTGCGGGGGTGTGCGTCGGAACGACTCGACACCCCTCAGAGTCATGGCGACCCCAACGGGGGCAAAGCCCGATCACCTGACGGTGATGAGGGCTGCGGCAAGGCAGCCCATCCAATCAGACCACCCACCGCCCATCTTTGCCATGACTGCCAAGATTTGCAGCACCTCCCGAATGTGCATGGGTACAGTCCCGCCATCGCTTCAAAATAAAGGAGGCATTTGCATGAAACCGCCCTCACAGAAAAATACCCGCCCGGCTCACCCCCGCTCAAAAAAACGCTGGGGTGGGACGCACCTGCCCATTTTTATCCTTGTGGCAATCGGGATTTGTCTGCTGCTTGCCCTACCCTTTTTATTGGGAGTAGACCTCAATGGGCGGTCAAAAACCGAACCCTCGGCGCTCCCACCATCCAATCCCGTGACATCGCCCGTATCCAACAACCCCCTACCCTCGCTAGACACGATAGGCACACCCGACCCAACCACTTTTCATCAAGAAACGCTGGCAGCGATTCATACTCAGCAAGCCAATGATGCGGTTTTGGTAGCCACCCAACTGCGCCAACAAGCCCTCGACGCCACCGCGACTGTCCGAACCCAATAGCCTTCCGCAAAAAAAGACGGGGCCAGCCGTGACCATTTAATCAGCAATATCACGGCTTTTTTCAGTATTCTATAGCTTGATGGGTGCTTAAATGACGACGAGGGCTATTTTATCCCGGCTTGTTTAGCGGTTACGTTCCTCGCGTACAAAAAGGAGGGTTCCCGAAATGAGAAATAATCCAAACATCCCCATCATCACGACAGCGTTCAGTAGCGGCTTTGCCAATACAATGCGTGAGAAGTCCTCAGTACCCTGATAAAAAACACCCCGCGTCAAATCCACTGCATAACGCATGGGGGAGATCACCGCAAGTGCATTAATGAAGCGCGGTTGGTTGTCGAAAGGGGTAAACACACCTGCCAAAAAATACTGGGGCAGGATAAGAAAGGGGAAAATTTGGTCAGCGACCCGACGACTGGACAGTTTGGGCAGGATGAGCATCCCGAAAGACCCACCCAGCAAGCAAGCCATAAACCCGACTGGAATTAGGCTAAGTCCCTGTGAGATAGAAATGTCCGAGTCGGAAATGAGGGCAATCACAATTCCAAATGCCAGCAGCCCTATGCCTTGAGTCATTGCCACCAGCGATTCGCCGAGGATTTTGCCGACGATGATGGCATACCGCGAGACGGGTGAGACAAAAATCTCTTGGCTGAAATCGTTGTCCCGATCATCCAGTAAAGAGATAATGCCCAACATGGCCGATTGGAACAGTGTCTGAGTATAAACGCCTGTAAACACAAAGAGTTTAAAGTCATAACCCATCGCTTGCCCGATGCTGGCATCAAGGCTTTCTCCCAAGAAGAGAATGATTACGAAGGGAAAAATGAACGACGCAACGATGCGTGGGCGATCCCGCATAAACTTCAGCAGATCACGATAGGCGATAGTCAGAATAGTGTTTAGATTACTCATTGGCCGCTCCCACAATAGAAAGATAAGCGTCTTCAAGCGTTGGAATATACGTTTTCACAAGCGACAGCGGGGTTTTGATGCGCTGGATAATCTGGTGGGCATTTTGGTTGGCAAGGGAGATTTTGAACTTGGGGGTTTCCTCAAACGGAAGGTTGGCTTGTTTCAATTCAGCACGTAACCCTTCCCGATCCGCCGCATCAACAAGTAAATAGGCTTGGGCAGCCAACTGGGTTCTGATCGCATCCGGTGTACCATAGGCCGCAACCTTGCCATGATTGATGATACAGATCATGTCGGACTGTTCGGCTTCTTCAAGGTAATGCGTGGTTAGGAAGACGGTCATCCCGTTGCCATTCCGTACCGTCGTCAGATATTCCCACAAATTGCGCCGACTGGCCGGGTCGAGGCCAATGGTAGGTTCATCTAGGAAAAGCACTTTGGGAGTATGGATGAGGCTGCGGATAATTTCCAGTTTACGCTTCATACCACCCGAAAACTGCTTGACTGGTCTGAATATATCGCCACCCAAACCGATGATGTCGGCCAGTCGTATCACCTCTTGGCGATAGGCTTCGGGCATGGAAGCATACGTCGGGCGAAACGAATACAACCCATATAACGTGGCATGAAGCCGGATATTTTCTTCGGCGGTCAGGTTAAGATCGAGACTGGGATTCTGAAAAATGATCCCCACCTCACGTCGCACTTGGCTCGCTTGAGTGGCGACATCAAGCCCGAGAATAGAGGCGCGGCCTGAGGTCGGTGTCAGGGTCGTCGTAAGAATCGAGACGAGGGTTGTTTTGCCTGCCCCATTTGGCCCCAACAACGCAAATAGCTGACCCGGTTCTACCGTAAATGACACATCATCAACGGCATTACGCTCGCTTTGTTTATAACGCTTGACGAGATGTTGAACTTCAATACTCGGTGGCATATGCTACCTCTCATAGGCTGAATTTTGACACTAGAGCTTGCCCTATACAATAGTTGTATATTCGAACTGTATCCGCAAAAAAACTGGCTGCATTTGTCTCAGCAGCACCGAGTGAGCACCTCCCGGACTAATCCCGTGATGCGTTCGAGCGAACGAAGGATGAGATGGCGCTCCTCTTCTTGAAGTCCGGCCTCCACTTGTCTGAAAAAATCTTGCAGTGCGTTCTCCAAAGTGGCGCGTACTTCTCGACCTTGACTCGTCAAGCCAACCAGTACAATGCGCCGATCCTCGGCATCTGGTTTGCGCCGCACCAGTTCTTTTTCGACTAACTGATCCACCATACGGGTCATGGTACTTTTAGCCAGTTCCATCGTTTCACTCAGGTCATTCATGCTCAAATAGCCTTTTTCCGGCAATGACAAGAGTGTATAACCCTGAGCAGGGGTGACACCATTCATCGTTGAGCAGACTTGATCACAGATTTCATAGGCACGGACAAGCTGAACAAGCTGGCGCTGCAATAGGGTCGCAAAAACACTGGTTTCATTTTGACTCATGATGGGTATCCTAATTTGTATACGAAAAATGATTGTAGTATACAACTAAATATCTGTCAAATGATTAGGAGAGTGGAGCAACGCGGACTGTCACTTTACCCCATCTGCTCTTCATCCAGTAGGCTTCGGCAAAAAAAGACGGGGTCAGCCGTGACCATTCCATCAGCAATAGTCACGGCTTTTTTCAACGATGGACAGCCAGTCGCTGTTGATGGCTTCGCACGGCCTCGAGCGTAGCAGCAGGCAGAAGCTCAGGCCGTAGATCACTTAACCACCAACCTTTTTTGAAGCTGTAACCCGTCACGGCCTCAATCCGGCACAATTCCTGATACGTCGCCGGATTATGGATGGCCCCGTTGAGCAAGTCATTAGTATTTGCCAGCACACAGCACGCACAAGACAAACGCCTGTTGCCGAAATTATAAGCCGGGTGACGTATCCCGCCATGCGACTGGATACACGACCAGACTTGAGATTCCGTCCAAGCGTGAATAGGCAGCCAATTCAGCACTCGCCGTCCTTGTGAAGTGCAATCCTCTCGAATCGTCACGGTTGGTCGCCGTGCCCGTGCCTGACTTTCGCCTGCCCGCAAACCCATTGCACAAATCACCGCGCCAGTCGGAAACGTGTGGCGAATCCAACGTGAAATGGGGCCGCGTTTCAAATCTGAGGTGCAGTAGCGTGCGGCGGCACTCGGCCAACAGGGGCGAGTTTTGTCCTTTTCCCAACGCTGCCAGATGCGATCAATCAAATCCCCATCCAACCAACGCACGACATGCAGTTCAACTCCTTTGTGCTTAGCGAGGCCCTCGACGTAATCGCCCGTCATGTGCCAATCGGCCCGCCCCAAGTCCGCATGAACCATCTTGACTGGCCCACACCACCCCTCGGTTAGTCGCTGATCCAATAACCAATGGCTCATGGCATCGCTGTCCTTGCCGCCCGAAACACTCAAAACAAGCGCCGCACCCTGACGTAGTAACGCAAGCGGATCGGGAGCAGGGTTTTCATCCAGCGGGAATAACGGCAGTTGGTCAGCCATCAGCGGCTACCGCTTGAAACCAGATACCGCTGAAACGCTGCATTTCCCCATTATCTAGAAAACGCACATACACGGTGTGAATCCCAATGCTATAGCGATAATCCGGGCTGTCGGTCAGCGGATAAGCCATCACGATACAGCGGCGGCGAGGATTTACGGTAAGTAATCCCACGATATGGCCCACTGCACCTAAGCGCGGCAGCTTTGAGCCGTGTACATTCCCACGCGGCGTGAGCATAGACACCTCCTATTGACTTGGGTACGGCGATTTCTTCAAACTGCGGCAGGGCCTTACCCAAATCGCCTAATGAGAAAAAGATAGCATGATCGAGCAATTCCGCCACCAGCAGCGGCGAAATCCCCGGCGCTTCTTCATAGGGCCGCTCATACGTCGTTGTTCCGGTATACACACCCGATGCGCTATCATAGGTGGGCCGTTCTTCAATGACCTGCTCGCGTACCCCCATATCCGACACCCAGCGCGATTCGGCCCGACCCCGCTGTTTGCTGTTTTCCTCTTGGATGACCTGAAATTTCCGGCTACCGTGCGTTTTGCGATTCAGCCGACTCGCCCCACCCCAGTTGTAACGCTGACGGATACGGGGATTGAGCGCATATTCGAGATTAAAGATCGAGGAGGCCCGTCCATTAAACGGCGTCCCGGTCATCGCCAGCACTTTTTGCGATAGCCCCGCCAAGCGATTAAACGCCTCGCCGTTGCCTGTGTCGCCATGCTGCGCTTCATGGACTTCATCCCAAATCAGCAAATACACCCGATGAGGATAACAGCGTTTGAGATACTCATCCAATCGATAGCGCGGGTTTTTGCTCGGATATTTTTGACCGGGGGCAGGCTGTGAACCCCGATCCCGTGTTTCTTGCCATAAGGGGGTTTGGCAGTTTTCGCAAACCCGTTTGCCGCTGGTCAGCCAACTTTCAGTGGCCGGTGAACACACCCCTTTACGCTCCTGCATAACCAAAGTGCCGCAGTGGGGACACAGGGGGATCCGCTGGCGTTGAATCCGTTGATGGGGTTCATAACCTTCCGGGGTTGGTTCATCCCGTCGCCATAGAGCCACCCCTTTTTGCCGCCAGACAATCGCCGTATCCCGACCTGTGCCAAGTTTCGTCATATCCCGCTTCATCAGGCCGATTTTGGCAATACCCGGCCCTAAACGACTGGCCTTCGACATGAACGATTTAACCTCCTCATGCCGGTCTAGGCGCTGGATGTACACCTGTGGGCTGATGCTGTGCAGTTCGCGTTTCCATTTTTCGACCAGATGCGGCGGGGCCACAATAAGGATGACCTGATCGTCAGCCATTTGTCCCTGCATGGCCTCGACCACTTGGGAAGCAAGGGCTATTGCGGCGGTGCCCCCCATCGCGGTCTTGCCTGTGCCCATTTGACCCACCAGCAGCAGACTATCGCGGCTTTGAAAGGCCCGTGTCACCGCACCTATCACATGTTTCTGGGCGGTATACAGCGGATACTTGCCCTTAAGCCGAATCCGATCCAGAAAACCTTTGAGGCCGTGAAAATCCCAGCGATACATCGGCTTAAAGCGCTGATTGAGATAGCTGGCGAGGGCCTGTTTGTTGGCCGTGATAAACCCCAGCAAGGCTTCATCCCCCTGCTTTTCGATCACCTCCCCTGCCTCACTGAGCAGGGTTAAGGTGGTGGTCGGTTTGAGGCGCACCGTTGTTTTGGTGATGCTGTGGTCGGGGTCACTCGGTGAAGTCTCCACTTCCACTTTGGCAATCTGCTCAACGGGTTAGGTTTTGCCCCGTATCGCCACCCGTCCATGCGCCTCGGTTTCGATGACCGCCCCATTCGCTACCCCTGCCGCCAGCACCAGTGCCATATGACCCGGACGGGGCGGCACAGGCGGTTCGATGTCTTGGGCCGAGGGGGGCACACTCAGCAGACTTTGAAAGCCGTTCGTTTTCCATGCTCCCTGCTCCATGACCAGCCGCAAGCCTTGTGCTTCGTCCACCACATCAGGCGCAAAGACGAACTTGCGTTTGGGGTCGGGTGATGGCGGTACACGATAAAGTGGCTCTGGTTGAACCGTCAATAAACGGGGTTGGGCCTTACCAGCCAGAATATGTTCATACAACGCGGCGGGGTCGGCGGGCTGACCCTTGATAGCCACGACCACCACTTGGTCATATTCACCGAGGTGTTTGCCCGGCAAGGCCCACACGTCCACCCGGCGACTGTGTTTGGCAAGGAACGCGGCGGCTTCTTCGGTGATGTGATGTTGATACGCGCACCATAACACAATCCCACCTTCCTGCGCCCATTTCCAGACATGCCGCAGATAGGCAAACTCCACGCGCTTGCTATTTTTGGCGGTCTTGTCATGGTCATAGGGGGGATTGGCCCACACGATGCCAAAGGCTTCGTTCGAGGCCATCAGACGTTCGACATCACAGCGCACGGCTTGTTTGTGGCCAAAACGTTCGATACAGGCGGCGGCCCGTTCGCCATCCAGTTCATTGGCATAGGGCGTGACATTCCATGCGTGGGCAGCGGCTTCCAAAAAGACCCCTTCCCCGGCAAAGGGATCAAGCAAACGGGTTGGGGAAGTCGCGGGGCGACGAGCGACAAAATCGCGGGGTGGTGATGGGTATCTATGGGCAGATAGCCCATGATGGCTTTGGATTCGGCACGGGCCATTGGTTGCCTATCCTCCTTTCAAGAAAAGATATTGGTGTATGATGCTAACGGGAACAAGACATTGATAGAAAGAGCAATGGTTGACGATGACTTCCGATGAACAATTGAAAAAACATATACTTGATTTGAAGGATGCAAATTTAGAGGTGCGGCTTGAGGCAGTGCGAGCATTACGTGACTTAAAAGACGACCGGGCCATTCCGCCACTGATTGAGGCACTTGATTATCAGGGGCCGTTTTATGAATTCGAAGAAATACGCGACGCCCTTCTATCATTTGGCAATCTTGCAGTTCAGGCGCTAATTGAGGTCTTAAACGCGAGAACGCTTGACGCTCACTGGCCTTTTATTGTGCAAGTGCTTGGGTATTCGGGGAATCCTGCCGCTATTCCAATTCTCATCGCCACACTTGAGGACAAAGACGAAGACACCGCAAAAATGGCTGCCATTTCCTTCAGGGGAATAGGATCAGAAGCCGTCGAATCCCTTCTTATAAAACTCAATCACCCTAATGAGCAAATCAAAATTAGGGTCATCATGGCGCTTGGGGAAATCACTGATGACCGCATTATCGAACCTTTGATGCAGCAACTAGATAATCAAAAGCTACGTCCAGATGCGGCGCGGGCATTGGGGAATTATGCGCGAGATGATGTGATAGAAAAACTCGTGTTCCTTCTACAAGATACAAATCCGAATGTGCGTTTCGGTGCCGTGATTTCTCTCGGTGCAATCCGAGCAACGAGCGCCATTGACGCATTAGTGGTATTGGTAAGTGATCCGGATGAAAGTGTCCGGATAAATGCCATCAGCGTACTAGGACGATTAGGTGATGCCAAAGTCTTAAGTTCCCTTATAGGTGCATTACAAGACCCCATCACAAGAGGCCTTGCGGTGGAGGCCTTGGGGAACATTGGGGAGAAAAGCGCCTTGCCTCACATCATAGCCCTACGGGAGAGTGCAGATTTATGGCTAGCCGCCCGCATTAATGAGGCCATCGCAAAATTAGAGCAAAGATAGGCATCATCATTGCTGTTTGACTTCGGCGCGGGCCATTGGGTTATCCTCATATCATATACAATAGAGGTGAGTAATGAATGAAAAGAAGGCCCATGAATCATGGATGCGATTGAACGTGAGATTTTGGAGAAGTTTTACCAACTACAACCCCTGCCAAACAGCGGGTACTAACAATGATGGAACAAGTGGCGGCGTCCGAACTTGAACGGACAGAAGAAACAAGTTTTGACTTCGCCGCATGGTCACAGGAGGTCGAAGCCTTGCGCGAACAAATGCCTCGTATAGATGGGGTGGGTTTGCTGCGGGACATCCGCGATGGCGTAGAATGACCGCTTCAAATGGGGGTCAAATCAACTAAAGTTGGATTCCGAAAAATTCTCCGGCAAATTGTTGCGTGGATTAACAGGCGGGTGTAAGATAGATAGTCAGATTGGTAAACAGAAAGCCCCCTTCTTGTTCGGGGGGCGGGACAAGTTCTAGTTTACCACAAACAACCAATTGTCAGTAGTCCAATTTGTCCGGTTTCAGGTTGGGCCTCTGGCAATCCTCATGGTCATTCAAGCCGGAGTGGCTGTGGGGAGGTTATTATATCGCTCGCCGTAACGCGGTTGGAGAAGGAAGGCCCTATGGAACCAAAAGGCCGCCATGCCCTTGTCTGTTTTGTTATGCCATAACCTTGTTGCAGAGGCTATGGATTCCAACATACATAACAGACGCAACGGAGGGCGGCGACCTAATGAAGCCGATTAACGGTTGTTTGATATTCTTCCGTAGACACAAATATACAGCCTAACGCCATTTGGTGCTAGGCTACTTGTGTTTCTTGGCAAGATGGGGATAACCCGCTGATTTGAAAACCCCATCCCAATGCTAACGGTGGGCTTGGAGCAAATCGAGATATTCCTGCGGCATCAAGCGTTTGGGGAGTTCGGAATCCGGATCAAGTGCGGCGCGAAAACCCAGATCAATCATGCAGCGCAACACCACATGATATTGGCGCACGATTTCCTCCGCCTGAGGTTGATCCTTATGTCCACGCCACAATGCCGCACGAGCGCTGAGTTCTTTTTCAAGCGTTGTAAGCAAGGGATCGGATGTCATTTGGATACTCACTTCTCGGCATAAAGATCAGACTGGGCCGCAATCTTGGTTTTGAATTTCTCAAGCGTCATCGCGTTTTCACGAATTTCTGCTAGGGCTGCATCATGCCTCATTGTAACATAAGGGCTAGACACCCGTGATGGATTCCATCGGCAGCATGATAGCCCTCTGCTCCAAACCGCCCGTAATCAAGCGCGTCCAAGCATCGGCATCCAGATCAATCGTCCACAGGTCAATCGCCCCACCAGTGCGAGTTTTCCGCACCAGCATGGCAACTTGACCCGCCTCCCATAAATAGCTGACCCACGCATCAAACACCGGAACTTTGACCAGTTCATGCACATGGTGTTTCAGCTTGGTCTGCTCATCGGGCGTATGAAACATGAACGTGGTAGATTTGCCGCCATAATTGGGCGCAACCACCCATTCATGCGCCAAAATGCAGGACGTGAACTTGGCTTCGGGGATGTGTTGCATAAAGTCGGTATACATGCCCGTTTGATTCTCGCCTGCGGTCAATTCGATGGCTGGCCCATCCCACTGCACCAGATTAACGATGTCACCTTTGGACAGTTTGGCGCGAATCGCTTCGACAGCCATGCGCGGGCCACCCATATTCAGGTAAACCAACACTCCCTCATGTACCGCATACCCAAAACAATAGACATGCCCCGTGACACTGCCCGTCAATTCACCCACATACTGCTGCCCGATGGGGATAAGGCCCTTGTGTGGAACAGCCGTGCCCGATGGCTTGAACTGGCGGTGTTTGATGGTTTCAAGGGCTTGTTCCACCTGTTCATTTTTGGGAGGGGCTAGCGGTGGCGTATCCATCACTTCAAGTGGCGTGGCAGGCATATTTTGACGGGCCGTCCACAGTGGATTGATTGCTGGGCCGGGCGGTTCTTTTTTGAGGGGCAAACCCAGAATCGCGGCGGCTTCTTCAAGGCTACACGGGTCATCCGAGATTTGAATCGTTGGTGGGGGCAGATTTTGAGGAATTGGCTTTGACTCATTGGTAGCGGGTGTGGCAAGCTGTTGAATGGCGGATGGGAGTTCCCACCCCACCCAATACCATGCTTTGCGGCGTCCGCTGAATTTAGCCCCCTGCCCTTTGAGCAATTCGCGGTGGGGATAGGTGTCGCCAGTGATCCACCACCATGCGGGTTTATTGGGGTCATGCTGGCTGCGTTCGATGCTGATGCTCGATACAGCGGCTGTTTTTTCTTGGGTGGTCGGCGATGTGACCAGCAACCCCGCCGGATTAAAACTCGGCCCGCTGCGCCCCGCGATCTCACTGTATGCCCCCTGCCGATCATTCGGAAATTCCCACCACTGCTCCGCCTGCCAGCGATACGTGGCCGGACGCAATCGGCGGCGGGTAATCGCTTCGACCTGCGCCAGTTGAGGTGCGGTAATTTTCAGCACCAGATAGCCGTACCGCACCGTGACAGGCATGTCGAGTTGGATATACCGATAGGCGGCTTGAGGTGAGGAAACATCGTGGGCCTGCGTGCCATAGACAGTTAATAAGACCTCGGCGGTGGCGTCAGTATACCCCATTTTGTAAGCCGATACCTGCTGATGGGTACGAGGATCAACCACCCGATGGGAACCATAGGTGTGCAGCGCGATAATGGCTTCATTTTCGGCGGCCATCTTGCTCCCTCTTATCCTTTTGCCACGTCATTGCCTGCCGCCAGTAAAGATAAAGCAGCGAGATGGTGTAATGACGGGTGCGGCGCTCCCATCGCCAGATCACATGTCCCGACTGTCCTTGCAAACGGCGGGTTTCTTCATCGGCGATTTGCAATAACCATTTGTCTTTGTACCAGCGCGGTTGGCGCAAAACCGCCCACCCCATGCAGAATCGCAGAAAGGCGCGGCGTTCGCGTGGATGCAGCAGACGCAAGTCTATGACAAGGCCGTTTTCATGGGGTTCAAGGCGGGCAAAACGGCGTGCGGCTACCGCGTGCAATAGCCTGAGTTCGCGGCCCATACCTCCCTCCTTTCGTGGTATATGGATCGCAGGGATATGAAATTCGGATTACAATATAGGGAGTGGATAGAAAGGAATGTTATGGCAATCAATGCACCCGCCCATACTCCTGCTGATGAGGTGATGGATTTCTTGCTTTCGGGTCCTACACCTGAACAAGTCCTTGCCATGCGTCCTTCTGAGGCTGCCCAAGAACGGATGCGCTATCTGTTGGATGGCAATCGGAACAACACGCTAAATGACGCGGAACGGGCTGAATTAGAAGCCTATTCGCAATTAGAGCATTTTATCCGTCGGCTCAAAGTGCGGGCGCGTGAAAAACTAGCGAGTGAGGCATGACCTATATCTCGGAAGAATTGCGGCGAAAAGTTGCCGAACGGGCTGAGTATCGCTGTGAATACTGCCGTCTACATGTAGACAATGCCTATTTCTCGCATGAAATTGATCACATCTACGCCGAAAAACACGGCGGTAAAACCATCGAGACCAATTTATGCCTTGCCTGTGCTGATTGCAATCGCTATAAAAGCAGCGATTTGTGTTCGCTTGACCCTTTAACTGATGAAATTGTGGCCCTTTATCACCCTCGCCGACAAACATGGAGTGACCATTTTCGCCTCAATGATGAGGGCATTATTGAGCCACTATCCCCCCGTGGGCGTGCTACTGGGCGTATATTGTGGTTTAACGACCCCGAAACCGTTGAAGATCGCCGCCGCTTGATTCAACTTGGCGAGTTTTAGAGTGTTTGGTTGAGGGGTGAAAGTGATGACCTCCCCATTTTGGAGAGGCCACCACGCTGCAGAAGGGGCGAACTAGAAGGGAATTTCCTCTTGGGGTTCCGCTTCTGTTTCCCCACGACGATTGGCGGAGAAATCCACTGCACTGGCGGTCAGTTCGAGCGTGACACGGGTTTCACCACTACGGTCTTCCCATGTGCTCACCCGCAGGCGATCTGCCGTAACGACGACATAATCCCCCCTGTGGACATACTGCCCTACGACATTGCCAAGGCCATTCCATGCCATCACCCGATACCATGTGGGTGGGCTGTCCTTGCGGCGCGAGTCATTGACCGCCACCGAAAAGGAGGTGACCTGTTGGGGTTCTTCGCGCCCATTGACCTCGCGGGTTTCCGGATCGCTGCCGACATAACCGCCTATGACGTGCATTTCGAGGGACATAGTGTTCTCCTTCTGCCCAAACACCGAACGAACCCCCGGCGATTGTTTTACAAATCGCTAGGTTCACCCGCCCAAGCGCGTTAGCGCTTTTCTCGCCTATTTGGAGAACAAAACGCCCTATTTAATCAATTATTATGCTATCCTTGCGCCTGAAGGGTTCTATAGGTGGGCTGAGAACCCACCTTTCTTCGCACATGGGGGACAACTTCAAAGGGTAAACTTGGGGTCGCTGTGTAGAGCTTTATCAGGCAAGTAAGGCAAAAACGGGTGTGGCGGGTTCTTTCTCCCACCACTGTTTCATGGAGGCTTGAATGTTCTTCAGCCCCGTGACAACGGGTTTATCTGGCATCCACCACGATAACTCCCCCTGCTCATCGAGGGTGAAGATATGGGTCGTATCCCACTGTAGCAAGGTTCCGTCGTTGGTACGATAGCGCATCGCTTGGCGCACGGTGAGCTGCAACCCTGCCCCACCCGGCGTCTGAATACTGGCAAGTTTAGCACTCAGCGGCTTTTCATCGGATACATTGACCAATTGGCAGATCAACACGAAAAATTCTGCCTCATGGGTGGCCGCCAGCAGGCGATCCAGCGATCTCACAGTAAAACTCCTTGCCTACTCATTCCCATTGGGCGGTTTGAGGTCTTCGACGGGAAATGAGCCTTGATCCACGAGCCACTGAAATAGCGAAAAACAAAAAGATAACCGCCCATTTACAAAAATTCCAAGTAACCGCTTAGATTCAGCATATCCAAATGGAGCACCGCCAATTCGAGCACGCCATCAAAACCCAACAAAATGTTATTTGCATCAGCAAACCATGCCAGTATCTCGAATTCGTTGGTACGATTGCCAGCCTCATCCTCCAAAAATGCTGTGATATACGCTTCTACCGCCTGAAACGTTTGTTTGGCAATGCCAGCTTGCTCGATGGTAAAAGCGCCGCGCTCACTAGGACGAAAATCGAGTACATTCATGAGAAAGCTGGGTAACAAAGACACCTCAGCACCCGTATCAACGATAGCGGCTCGTTTGTCATATCCCCCATCTTTACGCTTGATATTCAGAAAAACATCTGCCTGTCCCGGATCACGGTAAACGCGCAACGTTATCCGCGTCATAGGTTAGCCATTGTCCCGGGCTGGAAGCTGAATATCACTGGGGCGAACCCGGAGAAAAGGCTGCCGTTTGCGAAGTAGTTCAACAATCGGGGTAATTTCAGCATCACCCGGCGGAAGATTGCTCTCAGCGCTCTGAAGTGCTGCTTCATAGGTATCACCTACGCCAAGCACCTGCTCCTGATAAACCACAATAAAACGCTCACCATATTCTGCTAGTAGTTCCGCTTGCTGATGACGAACCCAATCATGGTCGGTGAAGATGTTGGGAGGTGTTTTTTCATCGCGTGAATAGCTCAAATGAATGCGTGAAGTTGGCATCTTGGACTCCTTTTCTATCCAAATTATACAGCAACCGTCTCAATTATGACTGATGGTGGAATAGAACATCTCGCCCTATTCCACCTACCCCATTCTCTAATGCACAACTACCCGCAGACTCCCATCTCTGGCAATCGCGGCTTGAATCATAAGCTGATCCCCCTCCTCCACCCGACCCGCGCTATCTCGGCTGATATACCCAAACAGATTGCCATTGGCGGTATACGCCACCTTGCGCCCGTTTTCGTCGCGGATGATAAGTAGAAAATCTCGAAATTGAGTTTGAGTCAATTGGACAATTTTGGTCTTGGCCCATTCCGCTTGAGACTTGGTAACATCGGTCATACTGGTCGGCAGGGATTGACCTTGCGCCGTTAACCACACCCGCAGCCAATTAAACCACACCCCATTGATGACAATTGAACAGAGTGGCGTTTCGACCACATGCGCCGCAGGATAACGCAGTAATCCCCCCTGCTCTACTTCATCAATTTCATCCAGTAGGCCAATGGTGCGGAGGGCTTGCAGTGTCAATCGTGCAATTGGCAGTTCATCTTCGTTACCTATTTGCCATGCCGACCCATCCCGCCCTACCTGTTCACCCAAATAGCTATGGGCCAACACTGCCAGTAGAATGCCGTGCCGCTCTTCTAGGGTATACCGCGCTAAAAAGCCCATTGAGACCTCCGCTGCCTGCTCATGGGCGGCCCAATCTTCTTCCGACACCCGCCCCTGTGCCAAAATCCGATTGTATTGGCGGATAAAATCTGAGGCGATTTTCAGGGAATCGGGATGACTCATGGCATGGTCAAAAACCTCAACGGACGGCATGGTCTCACCAATTAAGCTTTCCCGTTCCATCGTAAAATCCTGAATATGGGTTTCAATAACCACCATCAAACGATCTAGCCAATGGTCAACGCTGGTCAATAAGGAGGTACGCCGACTCGTCAGGCTCAGGCGGTTTTGCAGAATGGCAGGAATCGCGGTTCGCTGTTTGACAATCTGCGCCGAAAAATCAAAGCACCACTCCCGCACGGGACTGAGATCAACCCCGGTTTTGACACTGCCATCAATGACCATTTCTAGCGGCGCGGGTGGATGAGTCGGTAGTTGATTGTAAAGCGCCTTCGCCAGCATCAGTGCATTGCAATACTGCCCCAAAACCCCCTGATTATTCTGGGCGCGTTCAAGGGTTGCCTGCATCACTTCGATGCTGTAGTTTTCCCCCTCCCCTAACCCACCTGCTGTCTGTTCATCCACCAAGTGGAGGTAATTCACGGATACGGTATCAATACGCGGCGCAAGCAAGCGACTATCGGCAGTTGGATAAATGATCGGGTCGGTGACGGTGGCCCATGTTAGGATATGGCTGTCCGCGCTAGGTCGGAATATGACGTACTCCCCACATTGATTGGGCGAACGCCACGCCAATAGTTTCTGTTCGCCATCATGGTCGGTAAACGGAAAAATCCAGAGGGCGTCATCTTGATCTGCCCCACCCAACACCGCCGCGATATAGTCGCACCAGTCATCGGCATTTACCCACGCCGTACCACTGGCAGGGTCTAGGCATAACTCACCGCGCCCCACGTTTCGATTGCCTACTGCATCCGTCATCACATAGTAGCGTCCACCGGGCACAGGTAGGCGAAGTTTCCCTAAAGTGGCATTCCCAAGCCGCTTGAGATGTTGATTCATCAAGCCGCGCACCATCGAACCAAACCACATCGTATGTCCGCCGCTCACAAAGTATTCATGCAAATGCCAGCGTTCAATATCCGCCAGACTGCCATCCGGGTCGAGCCGCGACATGGCCTCGCCCACCGACCCACTCTGCACGGCTTGTATAAACAACTTACCTTCTTCATCGAGCGAGGCATTACGCGGCAGGCTATCTTCAAAATATGCAGCAAGCGGGCGCTGGAAGCCAGAATCCCCGATTTCTCACCGCACGATTTCCGGCGGACGTTTGTCGGCGATATGTTGGATGCTGGGGCGGATATTGTGACGGTCAAGGATTTGGCAGGCCATGCCAGTATTCAGACAACGGCGCGGTATGATCGGCGGGGACAGGAACGGCTTCAAAATGCG
>JAIOHL010000115.1 GCA_019913005.1 Anaerolineae bacterium
TGCCAATGGGCCGCCGACCACCCCCACCGACCCGGCCAGTGTCCACCGGGCCATTTGCTGCTCCTGCCGCTTGGGGTCACTGTCTATCAGGGCCGCCTGTGCCAAGCCGACCAACGCTCCCGATGCCGGAAACAGGATAATCATCGAGACCAGCAAAATCATAAAATCGTGGGTCACGGCCAGCACCAGCAGTTCCGTGCCATACAACAGCGCCCCGCCCAACACCAACCATTTGCGTTTCCAGACATCGGCCAACATAAACATCAGCGGTTCGATGACGCTGGCAATCACAATCGGCACGGTCAGCAGCAGGCCAATTTGTTGATAGCTGAGGTCAAGCTCATCGCGGATCAGGGGCAGGGCGGCCTCGCGTGCGCCAAACACAAACTCATCCAGCAGTTCAATCAGCAGCAGCACAGGCGTCAAGAGGGCCATCCGGCGCAGGGTGGTACGCAGTTTCATATCACGATGTCTCCTTGTGATGGTGTGGAAAGCAAAAATGCCGCAGATGCAGATGGCACCAGCGGTGAGGTAAAACGATATGCGGTTAAGAGGGTTTTAGTGAGTTAGCAGCTACCTCGGCAGCGTGCTCCATCACCGAAGGTTAGGGTGTTCATGCTATGCAGTATAGCATAATTTTTCGGATAGGGGCGTCAATCGCCTTCTGTTGAAAGCACATAACTTATTCTACGGAGCGTCTTTTTCCTTTCCAATCAACCGTTGATAAGCCTCCAAGATTCCTATCCCTTCAATAAATTCTAATCCTGCTGCCTCTGCCCTGATTTGTTTTTGGGGGGATTGAAAACCATGCGAAGGGAAAATTATTTTTGCGCCTACAGCTATGGCATCTTCTATGATTGCAAGCGATTTTGAAGGCCCATGATACGTGACAATATCAATGGTGTCTGGCACTTCTTCCATTGTGCGAAAAATAGGAGCATCATTTGTGTCAAAAATGCCCTCCGGAGAAGAATTGACGGTATATACCTTATATCCCACATTCCGCAAAAACCGATCTACTGAATAGCCATTTTGGAAAATACCGGAGGGGGAATTATGGTGTCCTGTTGAAACCATAACTGGGTTACTGGTCAGAATTTCATATAACCGATCCTCATTGTACGGTGCGATTCGCTTATAAAAATACTCGACATCTTTCTCAGGCTTTTGCCTACCAAGCAGATTTTCTATGGCATGGACAGCATTTAACCCAATGAGATCAAAGTAATCGTCCGTTTTAGTAAGGTAAACACGACCATCTCGATCCATAGTCAAGAAATCAAGCCCATAAATCTCGGTTCGCCCTATAAAACAGAAGGTCCCACCCATCTGTTGCTCGTAAAATAGCTGCAACTTGTGTTTTGCCATATCAAAATACAATTCAGCTTCGGTGAAGGCAGGTTGTTGAAAATCATAGGGATGCAGAATATCAAGGTCTAGGTCATAATGCGATGGGAGTTTTTCGTCCATCACTTTTGTTCCATGAAATTCCGCCAGAAATTCCGCAACCTTTGGAAATACTTCATAGCCTATTTTTGTCAAATGATCTGTGACCGATGTGATATCCACACGCCGCCCTCGAAACCAACCAGCTTTTTCTAAACGGGCGCGGGCATCACTGGAGAAGCTATTTTCCAAGTGTTGTTGAGGTATAGTATCTTTCATAGAGGTTAGAATTCGCCGACGAACTGCTTCAGTTTGCGATTAATATCTTTAAGGGTAGCGCAGTTTTCGCACCACTTCCACAGCCTTCCATTATATGTCCCATTTTGTTGAGCCAATATAGACTCTACAGGATTCCAAACTGCAAATTCCCCATTTTCCGGGTGTCAGTCGTCAAAACATTTGAGCCACACGCAGGTTATAGCAATTTGGTCACCCGAATCAAGGTTTTTCTAAGTTTCGGGTGTATAAATTTGAAATGTGTGAATTTGGAGGGACTATGTTTGGCACCTCTTTTCCATTTGCGAAACTCCTCATGATCTTTGTTTTTATATGCACAGTTCTGTATTTCACTTTAAGGGTAATGGGGGAAAAACAAATTGCTAGGCCTAATCAAGATTGGATTGTATTTGCCTGCGCACAACCCACAGAGGGCGCGGAAATCTATCGTATGCTACCCGATGGTAGCCAACTTACACAAGTAACTAGAAGTGATGAGAATGGATTATACCCACAATGGGCACCCAAAAGTGGATGGATATTCTTTTTGGTCAGCCATGAGAATAGTCGCGGAAGCATTCGCAGAATGCGTTTTGATGGTACAGATATTGAGGACTTCTGGGAGGGATCGTGGAGTGATGGGTTTGATGTTTCTCCAAACGAGAACCTAGTGGCTTTTTCTGGAGTGACGGGGCGTACTGGAGAGGATATCTATATTTTAGAAATTAAAGATGACGATTTGGTTCTTTTGCCGCCTTTAACCGATAGTATCACCGATGGCGGCAGAAGCTGGTCCCCGGCATTTTCGCCTGATGGCGAGTGGATTGCTTATGTGTCGACGCAAGACGGGAACAATGAAATTTACCTAATCAAAACAGACGGTAGTGAAAAAGTTCGTTTGACTTCAACAAATGAAAATGAATACAACCCAGCTTGGTCCCCCGACGGTAAATGGATTACATTTACTTCAGGGGAATTAGCAGATACAGATATTTTCAGAATGAATGTTTCGACACAGGAGACCCAACTTCTGGTGGGCTGGCGTGGTACCCAAGCTTGGGCAAGTTGGTCACCAGATGGTGAATGGATTATTTTTGCGTCTAGTGATGATCTAAATTCTGAATTAGGACAAATCTACAAGATGCACTCCGATGGAAGCAATGTAGAACAATTAACGAATATGAATTGCTCGGCTGGGCAACCTCAATGGATTGCACCTAAAACTTAAAATGGCATAGTGGCAATGAATGTGACTGTACGTCGTCAAAACATTTGAGACACACGAGGGCTATGGTAATGGAGATTTCCCCTCGAAATCGCAGGGCCAACGTATCCCTCACCGCTTGGAAAATCTGAAAACCCCATGCGTTGAAACTGAATTTGAAATTATACCACAGGCGCAAGGCGGCACGCCTATACGACGGCGGCTGTGAATTTCCCCAAGATCGCCCGATGACATATACTCAACCTCATGAACCGCCTTTCCTCTGGAGTCGTGATGGACAATCCTACCCCCCCACCCCCCAAACGCCGCTGGTGTCTGGTCATCGTGGTCAATGTGCTGGTGATCGTGTGCCTGCTGGAAATCGGCCTCCGCCTGCTGATTGGCAACGCCCTGCCGCCGCGCTTTTTTGAACCGAGTGAGAAATTCGGACATTTTCATGTGCCGGGGCGGTCAGGTGTGCAAAAAACCGATGAATACGAAAGCGATGTGGTGATTAATGACAAGGGCCTGCGCGACGACGACGTGCCCTACGCCAAACCCGACGGCGAGGTGCGGATATTGGTCGTGGGGGATTCATTTGTGGAAGGGTTGCAGGTCGAGCAGGATGAAACATTCGCCAATCAGCTAGAGGCCCAATGCAGCGCGGCGGGTGGCACAACCGTCACGGTGATTAACGGCGGGGTGTCGCGCTTTGGGACAGATAACGTGGTGCTGTTTGTTGAGGGCGAGGGTCTGCGCTATCAACCCGATATTGTCATTTATGCCTTCTACCCCAACGATGTCACCGATGTGCTGGAAAATGATCTATTCCGCCTGCGGGATGGCGAATTGCAGGCCCAACCCATCCACATCTCGAATTGGGAAATTTGGCGGGGGCGCTTGTACGATTGGTCATATGTCTACCGCATGGGTTTGGTGGCCTATCTCAAAATTCAGCAGCAGCAAGACGACACCCTGATTGACACCGATTGGGGCTTGATTCTGCCCATCTATCGCGCCGAATTACACGCCCGTGAAGAAGGGGCATGGCAGATTGAGCAAGCGCTATTGGCCCGACTTGAGCAATCGGTACAGGCGGCAGGGTCAAGATTGATGGTCGTCGCCCTGCCGGAAATTTTTCAGGCCGAGGACGCGGCATGGGCCAAAGTGGAATCCGCTGATGAAGTATTGGTGCGTGATGCCCCCCAACAGCGCATGGCGACAATTATGCCCCCCGACGCGGGCTATCTGGATTTGCTGCCGGATTTGCAGGCGGCGGCCCAAACCACCGATTATTATTATGATGGGGATGGACATTTTAACCCGGCGGGGCATCAATTCACCGCGCAGGCCATCGCCGATTATTTGACCATGCAGGGCTGGGTGGATTGCGGGGAGTGATTCCGAACCAATGGAGGTGAATGATAGCATGACCGTAATCAGGCCGAAGGAACATCTATGAATCCGATTTTTATCGTGGTGGGGCCACCCGCTGTTGGCAAAAGCACCACCAGCCGCGCCCTTGCCGCCCATTTTCCACGCAGCCTCCACATCCCGGTGGATGATTTCCGCAACATGGTCGTGTCCGGCATCGAACTACCGGGGGCGGTGTGGGGTGAGGGTCTCATTCAACAGGTACACCTTGCCCGTACCTGCGCCACGCACATGGCCCTCGCCTATCATCAGGCCGGGTTTGCCGTCGTGATTGATGATTTTTGGGACGCCTATCATGACTTGGATTATCAAGCCCTCCATGTTAACCCCCCTCTGCATAGAATCGTCCTGTATCCCCAACAGGAGGAAGCCCATCGTCGTAATTTTCAGCGTTCCGGGGATAGTCCGGCCCGTGCTTTTATTAATGCGGGCATCCAGCAGGTCTATGAGCGACTCAACCCGGTCATTCCACGTCTGGCCCAAGACGGCTGGCTGATTGTGGATACCACTGAATTGAGCGTCGAAGCCACCGTGAATCATATTTTGGAGCAATTAGGAAGCCGATAGCATAATGACCATCTTTCCAAACGACCTCGTTATCCTCAACGATGCCATTTCAAGGCATCAGCTTGCATCCGGCACGCTTGGGCGGATTCGCCGTGAAGTCGGCCCCGCTGAATTCGAAGTTGAGTTTGTGGATGATCGGGCAAGAACTGCGGCGATACTGCACCTCACCCCTGCCCAATTTTCCGTTCCCCGCCATGACGCCAAAATGACCGAGGCCGATTTTTGGCACATCGTCGAGACCACCAAAACACAGCATGGGCCAAATCTACAGGTTCTGGCTGATGCCCTCATGAATCAATTGGCTGCGATGCCCCTACCCGAATTGCTGGCCTTCGGCGATATTGCCGAGCGATTGCATGACAACGCTTATCGCTGGGAATTGTGGGCGGCGTGTTTCATTATCGGCAATCTCGGATGCAGCGACGACGGTTTCTATGATTTCCGCGAATGGCTGATCGAGCAGGGCCAAGCGATCTACTACAATGCACTGGCTGATCCCGAATCGTTGGTTGACCATATTCCACTGGTTCAAGGCGAATTCAGCAACTTCACTTTCGGTGATTGGGAGCAGTATGGAATTACTCATATTTATCGGGATGCCTATGACATCCAGACGGGTCGAGAATTTCCCATTTTCGCGGGTATACACCCCCTGCCTCAAATAACAGGTGAGCGTTGGGACGAACGCACCGTTCATCTTAAATACCCAAAACTCGCGGCCAGATTCATGTCTCGATAAACGGCGGGCAAAAAACTCCGATATTTCTTCATCCCTTGACATGTGACCTTTTAGTCACCTATAATAGAACACATGAACGAACAGGATGTTTTTAAAGCACTGGCTGACGAAAGCCGCCGCATTTTGCTGGACGCCCTTATCGCCGAGGATGGGCAAACGCTGGCCGAATTATGCACCCACCTGCCCACCATGACCCGTTTTGGCGTGATGAAACACCTGCAAATTTTGGAGGAGGCCCATGTCATCACCACCCGCAAGGTCGGACGCGAGAAATATCATTATCTCAACCCCGTGCCGATTCAAGAAATCTATGACCGCTGGGTCAGCAAATTTTCCCGGCAATGGTCACAAACCCTCACCGCTTTGAAATATATAGTGGAGGCTGAACCGATGAACGACAAACCCGCCCATGTCCTACAAATTTTCATCCGCACCACGCCGGAGGAATTGTGGAAAGCCCTTACCAATAGCAAGATGACCCGCATGTACTATTTTGCGTGTACCATCGAATCGGACTGGACACCCGGCGCACCCTATGTGATGCGGGATATTCAGGGGAATATCGCCATTCAAGGGCAGGTGCTAGAAATTGACCCGCCCAAACGCCTTGTCACCACCTTCCGCTATCTCGTTGGCGGAATCGAACCCACCACACCGGATACCACTGTGATCTATGAGATTGAACAGCTTGGCGCGGCCTGTAAATTGACCCTCACGCAGCAGGGCATCATTCCCGGCGACCCAATGCACGAAGGGTTCAAAGAGGGCTGGGCACAAATCCTATCCGGCCTTAAGACCCTAATCGAAACGGGCCAACCGCTCATCATTGACCGTGCAGCTAGTTAAGACCAACCCCTCCCAAACCCTTCCTCAAATATAGGGAAGGGCTTCAAGAAAGCGTTCTCTCCCCTCTCCACTGAGTGGGGAGGGGCCGGGGGTGGGGAAGTTTATCCGCGATACTTCACACATGAGGACACACCAATGGACAAAATCATCCACCTTGCCGCCCAACTGCCCTGCGACGCCGCACGCGCCTTTGACTTGTTCTCCAACAGCCACGCCCTGACCGAATGGCTGGCTCTCGCTGCGGATGTGGAGCCGATTTTGGGTGGACGTTATGAGCTTTATTGGCAGCCCGGTGAGCGCGAAAATAACAGCACCATCGGCTGCAAAATCACCGCCCTGCACCACCCGTCGCTGCTCAGTTTTGAATGGAAATCGCCCGTGCAGTTTAAGCATTTTGCCAATACTGCCGACCCGCTAACCCATGTGGTCGTCAGTTTTTATCCGAATGAGCAGGGGGTACTGGTCAATCTGATACATTCCGGTTGGCGCAATACGCCTGAATGGGAGGAAGCCCGACTGTGGCAGGAATCGGCGTGGAAAATCGGCTTTGCGAGACTAGAGGGGCTATTTAAAGAAGCCACCCACTGATATATGAATTCGTAGGGGCAGGTCGCCGTGCCTGCCCGGATACCTTATTTTTGTGAACTGGAACGGCGTTTGGGTGTGCCATACAGATAATGGTCTAGCTCGTCGGCATAATCCGCAGGTAAACCCGAATCCTCAATGACCGTTTCCTCAAGCATTGCATAAAAACCATCCAAATGCGCCTGTTGTTCGGGAGTCGGCTCTTGCGCCATCCACTGCTTCGTCGCCTCAATTTGTTCCGCATAGGTGCTGGGTCGCACCACAATTTCGACTTCTTGCCCTTCCAAAAGGCGGTACTGATCGAGAACTTTGATGTCGCCATTTGCTAAGACCGTGCCGCGTAAAGTGATGTCTGCCATAATCGCTGTCCTTAACCCAGTTGGTGTCATCAACTACCATTATAGCAGACCTGATCTGGCTCTACCGCACCACGACCCGCCTAAAATGCGCCACCGTGCCACAGCCAATCCACAACCCAATTTGCCCACGTGTCCCCGCCATTTTCAAATCATTGACGATCAGGCAGGGCTGGGGTGCATCATTCACAAAAAATCGCCCCTTCTGACCCGCCACCTCAATACGGATGCGTGTCCATTCATCCGGCAGCATATCGGCATACGATTCATACACCCCCGGCTGCTCGGCGCGTAATTTCTGCCAAGGGTAATCTGGCATGGCGATATATTGGGTGGCATGATTGCGCCGCAGTTGATCTTCAGCACGGCCATTGGTCGGGCGTAGATAAAAGCACTCATAGGCACGGGCGTGTGGCTGAACCCGATAAGCAATCCCCACAAACCCCCGTCCTTCCGGTGGCGCATTGGGGATCAATCCCCCCACCAAGTCGGCCTCAATAATGCCATCCTGAAAATCCGACCCCTCAATCAGCGCAATCGCCGACCCGTCGGCCTGATAATCTTCAATCAATCGCACCGCCGGACGGCCCTGATAGGTCACCGCCTCGGCCTGCACATTTAATAATTCCAACCCTGCTGAAGAACTCAATTGATACACTTGTTGATGAGAAACGTCCGTTTGCATAGCTGCCTCCGATGTGAATGGGCCACTGATAAATATCTTTGAGAAAAAATAGTCACAACCTGCCCGGATGGTTGAACACATCCATTCGTCTTTAATCTACCTTTGCCATATAATGGGGAGATTATTTATATGCAAAAAGAAGGCTCCCTTGACGACACAACAATCGTTGATTCGATGGTGTCTACTCATTGTCGTTGCCATCACCCTCTGGATGACACCCACGCCCCATTCGGTCACTGCCCTTGCCCCCTTGCCCAACGCCTATCTCTGGCAAGGACTAGACTATGGCCCCTATCGGGATGGTCAAGCACCGGGCGCAACACCCCCGACCCTCGGCCAGATTCAGACAGATATGGCCCAACTCGCCCAAAAGACCTCCATCATCCGTATTTATGGGGTCATTCATCGCAGTGGGCCGTCCACCACCTATCCTACCGGGGAATGGATCGTACAGTCGGCGGCGGCGCAGGGGCTTCAGGTCGTCATCCAAGCATGGATAGACGGCAACGCCACCTATAACAACGCGGAAGTCGCGGAGGTCATCCGGTTGGTGAACCTCTACCCCAATATCGTTGGTGTAGTCGTCGGTAGCGAAGTTTTGCTGCGCTATTATGACGGTGACCCCAACAACGGCGGCCTACCCATTGCCCAATTGACCACCCTGCTCCAAACCATGCGGAGCGGCCTGCCCCAAGTGGGTTCAGACCCGCGTGTGCCGATCACCTATGCCGACAACTATCCCATATGGACACAATATGGGTCTCAACTTATCGGCTTGGTTGATTTTATCGGCCTACACAGCTACGCATTTTGGGCGTGTCAGCCCTTTGCCCAAGCGGTGACGTTTACCATCAACGAGGCACTGGCCCTCCGCAACAACGCGACATTGCAAGGCAAGCGGGTGATGATTCTCGAAACAGGCTGGCCCTCAGCAGGCGCGAACCCCAACTGCCCAGCCCAAACCCCCGGCTCGGCCACCAATCAGGCCCAATTTGTGCAGTATATGCTGACCGCTGCCCACAACAATCAGCTCGACCTATTTATATTTGAATTCAGTGATGAAAACTGGAAATGTAACTACACCGGGACATTTGAATGTCGTTGGGGATTAGTCGGCGCTGACCGCACGACCAAGAGCGCTTGGGCCGAATGGCGCACTGATACCCTGAGTCTCTATAACCCCGCCAACGGCCAACTGTGTTATCTGACCTCGCTCAGTTCGCCGCCGAATGCGCCTACCTGTGGCATCATTAGCCCACCCGCCCCGGGGCAGTTCGTCATGGGCGATTGGAACGCTGACGGCCTCAAAACCCCCGGCATCTATGGCAGCAACGGCGTTTTTTATTATGCCAACACCCTGTTTCCGACCTCGTGGAGCGGGATTTGGATTGGCCTTTTGGGGCGACCCGCCGTCGTGGGGCGTTTTGATAGCAATTTTCCAAACGATTGCGCGGGGGCGGTGGATAGTGGCAATTTTCCACCCTATGGGCTGGCCTTCGCCATATATTTTTCCTGCGATCTGACCAATGGCACGGCCCCACCCCTGACCTTCCAATGGCTGAGTGTTTTGCTGCCCGATTCACAGGGTTTCAGCGGTACCCATCAATTCGCCGCAGGTGATTTTAACCTTGACAGCGTGGAGACCATCGCGGTACGGCGCGGCGCCTTTATCGCGTGGACAAACGTGGTGCCGACGACCCTGCTTTCTCAATTTTCACTGGCGCAATACATCGGTGCCCCCGGCAGCGGGGATGCCGGAACCTTTGTAGCCGGGGACTGGGATAATAATTGGGATGACAGCTTTGGGTTATATTATCAAAATGGGACGTTTTATCGGCGAAACGATGTGGAATGGAACACCGGACTCTATACCCTGCAAGCCATAAGTCCACCCGCCGCGACTGGCATTCAGGTCGCCTCATGGCGGAACACCCCCACGTCCGGGATCAGTGGTGAGATCGCTGGCAACACATCTGTTGCCGCGATTTGGATCGAAGCCGAAGCAGCGTCGGTACAGCAGTCAGGTCAGTGGGTCAGTCAGCAGGCCACCCACGCCAGCGCCGGAGGGTATCTCTACTCAACCGACAGCGGCGGGAATGAACTGCAAATTGAGTTTGAGGGCATTGGCATCACCGTGTACTATCTGGCCTTCCCACAGGCGGGCATGTTTACCATCCTGATTGATGACACCGCCGTGCGAACTGTGGTAGCGAATGGTGACTTGTCGGAGGGTGTCCACAGCATCCGAATTGATTATCTTGCGCCGGGGTCACACACGCTTCAAATCCAGCCGATCAGCGGTACAGTCGCCATTGATGCCTTTGAAATCACACCCTAAATCTCCGAACACGGCGAGAATCGAGATTTCCCGATGGTCTCGATTCCCCTCTCGACCCTGTAGCCTAGACGGGGCGACGTAATCCTTGCAATGTCGCCTCGTCCACCTCCAACACCACTGACGTGTAGGTGTCAATCATGGCGATCAGTGGCTCACGCGGGCCTTGGCGCCATTCATCGCTGCCATAGAATTCATCCTGACTGCGCTGCCGATCTGCCAAATCCTGATAGGCGCGGATAAGATAATAGCTGTCCTCATCGTGGGGTGACGGCCCAAACGCGACCACATCCACCCCCCACCGCTTCAACATCGGCAAGGATTCTTCAACGAACATCTGACGAAAATTGGCGCGGGTGCCCGATTTTAAATTGTACGAACGTATTTCGATGATTTGGTTCATATTCAGTCCTTCCGCTATAATTGAGGTGAGTAAGCCAAAGCATCGGGAATCGCGCTATGACACATATCACATTTGAAACCATCGTCCAAGCCGTCCATGAGCTAACCCCAGCCCAAAAAATGGCGCTCATTTTCAGTTTGCAGCGTGAGATGACCCAAGAGGTCGAATTGACCCGCGAACAGGCCCTTGCTGAATTAGAAGCGCTCCGGGCAGCAGGGGCATTCGACCAAGTTGAAAGTCTACGCGGTAAATATGCCAACCCGAACATTGAAATCACTGACGACGAACTAAACGCCTATCTGCATGAAATCGGCACGGCTTGGGATTCGGACATCAAAACCATCTAAATCCGTTCCAGCGACCCACCCCGCCGCGCATGATATTCAATCCAGCGGAACATGAAAAAGCCAATCGCCGTATAAATCACACCCACCAGCAGTTCCCCCGCCAGCAATCCCGTGATGTCGCCAAGATGCGCCCCATTGATGACATCCCGTGCCGCCGCGATGCCCCGCGTCAACGGCAGAAAATCACTGACGGCCTGCATCCAACCCGGCAAATCTTCCAGCGGCAGGTTCGACCCCGAAAACGCGATCAGCAAAAAATAGACCACGTTGTTGATAAAAAACACGTTGACCGTAATCAAACTGAGCGACCCCAGCGCCATACCCATGCCGCAGGTGGAGGCCGTCGTCACCAGAATGACAATCGTCAGGGCCAGCGGGTCCGTTGCCGATAAATCGAGGCCGAGGAAGATGACCCCGAACAGCAACCCCATAAACACGCCAATCATGCCGTCGAACACATTAAACAGCGAACGCCCCAAATACATCAGCAGGCGGTTGGTCGGGATGCCAAATAGATAGGGCAGCGTCCCGGCCCAGCGATCCCCGCCGATGGTCATGGTCATGGCGTAGATGCCACTGATGGACGCCATCTGTACCGAATTACCGATGATATAAAAATCGGCGTTGCTGCGGCTGGTGGCGTACACCCCCAACAGCGTAAAAAAGAGGATTTGATTGACGGGCATAATCACTTTGGAGGCGACATAGGTGGTCGGACGCAGCCAATGAAACAGCGCGATATACGACAACCGCGCCCCCTCCACAAACATGCGAACATTCAGCCAGAACTTGTGCAGCATTTTTGCAACTCCCCCATATCAGCTACGGGCTACTATTGCACATTCTACACCCAGTTCATCTGTTCGGTTTTCAACATTAATGT
>JAIOHL010000116.1 GCA_019913005.1 Anaerolineae bacterium
CCCCGACCCCTATCCCAACTGCCCTCGAAGGCCCAGTCGCCCAAGAAGGTGAGACGCTGCTGCTCATTGCCGATTTCACCTATATTGACGCCGACGCCACGCGGGTCGAGGCCAATTTGGAAAATGAATTTGAAGATGCCACCGTGCGCTTTGTGCGGATTCATCACCCCATCGAGGATCGGGCGCAGGCCAAGGCGATCCTCGCCCAATACAACGCGACCATCATTTTATGGGGCAGTGTGGCTCGTGGCGGGGTACGGGTGGAATTTGAGATCAGTCAAAATCTGGACGACCAAGCGACCATCAGCCTGTTGAGTTCAGGTCAATTGGAGGTTGCCGCCAGCGATGTCAGGTCGTTTGATGGCTATATTTTTGAGGCGCTCGACACCCGCTATATCGTCGAGACCATGTTGGGGCGGTTGGCCTATTATGAGGGCGACTACCAAGCCGCGCTGGCTGCTTTTGGCCGTGCCAAACAACGGGTCCCAGCGGATCGGGCGGCGGATGTGCGGGCCGAGTATCTCTACATGTTTCAAGGGCGGGCCTATGAAGCTGAGGGCGAATTTGATGCGGCCCTGACCGCCTATAACGATGCCCTGACGATGGATAGCACATGGGGTATGCCCTACTACTTTATCAGTTTCATCTACGCCAAACAGAAAAACTTCACCCAAGCCTATACCGCCAGCGACGAAGCCATCCGCTTGGGGTTTGACGGGCATGGGATGTTCGCGGACGATACCACTTTTTTTGAATCATCGGCTTATCTCTTACGCGGCCTCTCCAACCTTCTAATGGCGTCGACCATCAGCGGCGTGCCCACCTCTGCTGTTATCGCCGATCTGGATCGTGCGCTTGAACTACTCGATGGGCTAGGTGACCCATCACTAGTAGCAGACGCCTATGTCGCACGTGGCGTCGCCCACCTTTTTGCCGGGGATGTAGTGTCCGCCGTAACTGATTTCGACACTGCACTGGTACTGGACCCTAACCGCGCCTATCTCCATGCTCAACAGGCATCCGCGCTAATGGTAACGGACGATAATGACGGCGCTTTGCAAAGCATCAACCGGGCGATTGAATTAGACACCACCACGGCCAGCTACTATCAATTGCGCGGCGACATTCTAGTGCAACTGGGTCAATTTGAGGCGGCCTTGGCCGCTTATGACCGGGCACTGGAAATCGCCCCCAGCGATTACCTCAGCTTTGCAGGACGGGGCACCGTCTACACCCAGTTGGGCGACTATGCGGCGGCTATTGACGCCTATAACCAAGCCCTTACGTTGGCCCCGCAGGTGACCTCCCTCTATATGCAGCGTGGCAGCGTGTACTTCGAAATGGAGGATTATGCCAACGCGGCGGCGGATTATACAACCGCACTCGAATCTGATTCAATAGAAATGGCTACCGCGCTGGCCGATCCAAAGCTCCGATCAGGGGGATATGCACTGCGCGGTCAGGCCTACCTGCAATTGGGCCAATACAATGCCTGTCGGGACGATCTGACAGTATCCATCGAGGCCGTGCCCGACGCCAACGTCTATGCGCTGCGAGCACGTTGTGCGATGTTTATGAACGATGGATCTTCGGCAGAAGCCGATTTTAACGCGGCCTTCGAACTCAACCCCAATCAAGCTAATATATTCTCGGGACGGGTCTATTTATACACTCAAGTCCCCGGATATGAGAACTGCACATTGGCGGACGCGGCCTACTTGGTGTACGTTGAATTGATCGGCCCAAGTGAACCCTTTTCAAGCTGGGTGACCACAACGTGTAACCGCGCCACGCCCTCACCGACACCCCCTACCGTCACCGATGCTCTATTCCCGGACGGGACGATCATCACCCTGCCCGGCCCACGACCTGTCTCCCTATTAACCGAGCCATTGACGGGCAACCCTTCGATTTTCTGTACCCCCTCCACCGAAGCGACGGTATTACAAACGGTGCAATTGGCGAACGGCACACGTTGGGTACAACTGGAATGTGATGGCGGCATCGGCTGGATGGACGAATCGAAACTACCGATTCCCTGACCTGCTATAATGAAATCAACACGCATGAGGCAAGCAAGGAGCATTGGAATGGCGACCATTTTGAGAGGCATCGTCCTGCCCGATGGCAAAATCGAGGTGCAGGGGGAATCACCGTTACGCCCCGGTGAGCAAGTTCAGATTACGGTAGCCGTGAACATTCCTGACGGTTCCACTCTGGACGAGGTCAAACGCTGGATGGCTGAACCAGATAAACCTCTGACTGATCATGACCGAGCCAAAATCGCAGAAGCCTATGCGATTTTGGACGCCGCCACAATGGATAACACAGGACTGCCAGATGATTATGCCGATGAGTTGGATCATTATTTGTATGGCACTCCGCGCCGTGATAAACCAGAGGAAAAATAACAATGGCCCAACCAATCTTTTGGGATGCGTGGGCCTTTATCGCGCTGGGTGATCGCAAATACCGCTATCATCCGGACGCAGAGGCAATTCGTCAGCGCCTTCAACAATCCAGTGATTACCTAATTACGACGGAGGCAGTTTTGACGGAAGTGGGCAATGCCTTTTCAAAAAGCCCGTTGCGTTTATTGGGACTTCAACAGATTGCTTTTGTCAACGACATGGTGAGTAAGAATCGTGCCAAAGTCGTAACGGTGGATACTCGGTTGTGGAAACGAGCGTGGGCACTTTATCAGCAACGACCCGATAAAGATTGGGGGCACACCGACTGTATCAGTTTTGTGGTCATGCAGGAACTTGGCTTGACGACGGCCTTTACTGCCGATGTGCATTTTGAGCAAGCAGGCTTTATCCGATTGGTGAAAATCTGACCCCCTTTCCTTTTATATTACACATATCTATAAAG
>JAIOHL010000117.1 GCA_019913005.1 Anaerolineae bacterium
GTGTGGGTCGGGGTGGGGGTTTCGGTAAAGGTGGCTGTCGGCGTATGGGTGTCCGTCGGAGTGTGGGTCACGGTTGGCGTCAGCGTACCTGTCAACGTTGCGGTGGGGGTGGCGCTTGGCGTAAAAGTCAGCGTCCGGGGCAGTGGGGTATGGGATGGAATCGGAGTGCTGGTATAGGCCGCCGCAATTGCAAATGAGGTTTGTGTGGCGTCTAATTGCGCCAGAACTTGATTAATGGCATCAGCGGTAGAGGTGCTATCGGTTTGTCGCAGTTCACGTACCCGCCACGCATAGGCCACCGCAAATAGCCCTGCCATAAGGCCGACCACTGTTAAACTGATTAAGATAACCAGACTCGATTGTGAAGATTTTTTTGAGGATGCCATAGAACCTAGAGTGTTTAGAAATATCTGATACTGTTCCAAATCATATAACGGCGTAGGCAATCTGCGCCAACCGCAGTAAAATAACGTTAAATATTGGAATAAGGTATAGGTCACACAGTCGAATGCCAGTATTGCACATCATTGGGGGCGGATTGGCGGGTTCAGAAGCCGCATGGCAGGCCGCCGAACAAGGCATTGATACGATTTTGTATGAGATGCGCCCCAAGAAAACCACTCCGGCCCATATGACGGATCGGTTGGGTGAATTGGTGTGCAGCAACTCCTTAGGGTCGGATTTACCTGACCGCGCCTCCGGTTTGCTAAAAAATGAACTGCGTCGTTTGGGTTCCCTGTTGATGCGAGCCGCCGAAGTTGCTTCCGTTCCGGCGGGTGGGGCGCTGGCAGTGGATCGTCTTAAATTTGCTGATGAAATTGAAGGGGCGATTCAGAGCCATTCACGCATTACCCTTTTACGTGAAGAGGTCATCCGAATTCCTGATGAACCTACGATTATCGCCAGCGGGCCATTGACCTCCCCGGCATTGGCAGCGAGTATTGCGCGGCTGACCAGCGAAAAATACATGTATTTTTATGATGCCCTGACGCCCTTAATTACCGGGGATTCCATCAACATGGACATCGCGTTTCGGGCCAATCGGTGGGGGCGCGGCGAAACTGAAGACGGCGATTACATCAACTGCCCGATGAACAAAGAGGAATATGAGGCGTTTGTCGCCGCACTGTTGTCGGCAGAACGGATTCAATTACGCGACTTTGAACAGGAAGACACCCATTTTTTTGAGGGCTGTCTCCCTGTCGAACAAATTGCCAGCCGGGGTGAAAAAGCCCTCGCGTTTGGCCCCATGCGCCCTGTCGGCATTTTTGACCCCCGTACAGGCCGACGCCCCTATGCTGTCGTCCAACTACGGCAAGATAATCTGGCAGGCACGCTTTACAATTTGGTCGGCTTTCAGACCAACCTTAAATGGCCTGAACAAGAACGGGTCTTTCGCATGATACCGGGTTTGGAAAATGCCAAATTTTCACGGTTGGGGCAGATGCACCGCAACACATTTATCAACTCCCCCTACCTGCTGCATCCTACATTGCAATTTAAAACCCGCCACGACTTGTTTTTCGCAGGGCAAATTACGGGTGTAGAAGGCTATGCCGGCAATATCGCCACTGGATTGCTCACTGGTCTGAACGCTGCCAATCAGTTGAAAGGCAAGCCGCTGTGGACACTCCCCAATACTACTATGATCGGCGCGTTGTGCCATTATGTCACTCATGCCGAACCCAAGTATTTCCAGCCTATGAAGGCGAATTTTGATTTGCTACCCAAATTTGACGACCTCATCAAAGATAAACAGAAGCGCAAGATGGCCTATGTCAATCGGGCGCTGCATGACCTTGAACAGTATGCCGCCGAACACGATTTTGCAATTTTATCTCCAACCAATTAAAGGGATTTGTCGTATATGTTAAAACGAACTCGTTTACTGGTTTTAATGCTTGTAGTGTGTGGTTTGGTTATGATCGGAGTGGTTGTCCTCCAAAATGATTCCGATAATCCCAAATCCGTGCAGGCACAAGATAATACACCTATTCCCACTGATGCAGCGACAGAGGCGCCGCCGTATTTTGATGGTGAACGTGCATTGGAATTTGCCGCTATGCAAGTAGAGTTTGGCCCACGTCCAGTCGGCAGCGAAGCCCTCACCCAAACAGGGGATGCCATTATTGAGGCACTTGAAGCCGCTGACTGGGAAGTCGTAACCCAAGAATTTCCCTATGATGCCAACGGGCAGACCTATCCGGTGCGGAACATCATTGCCAAGCGCGGCACCGGCCCCATCACAATGTTGGCCTCGCATTATGACACCCGCATGATTGCCGACAACGACCCCGACCCACTGTTACAAGGCGATCCGGTGCTGGGCGCAAACGACGCCGCCAGCAGCGCCTCGGTATTACTGGAAATGGCGGAAATGGTCAATGACCACTATGAGATCACTGAAAATAATCAAATCTGGTTGGTGTTTTTCGACGCGGAAGATAACGGACGTATCCCCGGTTGGGATTGGATTTTGGGATCGCGTTATATGGCGACCCACCTCGATCAATTAGGCGTCACGCCCGAAGACTTTAACCTGATGATTTTGTTCGATATGGTGGGTGAGGCCGATACAGATCGTGAATATATCGGCTTGGATATGGTGACGGAAAAAGTCGGTCAGAAATTCTATTACGAGCGTAATTCAATCAATAATGCCCCAGAATACACAGCAGCACTGTGGCAATTAGCGGCTGAATTAGGTTTTGCCGACCAATTTGTCGCAGAACCTCGTTACACCATAACTGATGATCATCTGCCATTTATCGAACAGGGCATCCCAGCAGTGGATATTATTGACTTTGACTATCCCTATTGGCATACCACTGCCGACACACTGGACAAATTGAGTGCGACCAGCCTAGATCGTGTGGGCAGTGTCGTAGAGATGTATTTACTTCAAACCGGAGTCCTACAGGTTAAGACACAATGATCAAAAACTTTCCCCTTGCTGCACGGGTCGAGAATCTACCCGACTATCCCTTTGCCATCATCGGTCAACGGCTGCATGAATTACGAATGCAGGGCCGCGACATCATTCAGGTGGATATGGGCAGTCCCGATCTGCCGCCGCCAAGTGCTGTAATTGAGACCCTTGCCACCGTTGCCAGCCAGCCGAATAAACACGGCTATGCGGGGTACCGCGGCACGCCAGCTTTTCGTAAGTCAGTCTCGCGTTACTATGACAACCGCTTTGGCATTAAATTAGACCCGGAACACGAAGTCCTGCCACTGATTGGCTCGAAAGAAGGCATAGTCAATTTTATGCTGGCGATGGTGGGGCCGGGGGATGTGGTACTCGTACCCAGCTTGGCTTATCCCGCCTATGCGATGGGCGCACAATTGGCGGAGGCCGAAGTCTATATTATGCCGATGCGAGCCGAGACTAATTTCTTGCCTGTGCTGGAAGATATTCCCGAAGACATCCGCCATCGGGCCAAACTGCTGTGGCTGAACTACCCCAATAATCCTACCGGGGCGCTGGCCTCATTGGAATATTATGAAAATGCTGTCGCGTTTTGTCGCAAATATGGCATCATGCTATGTTCCGACAATCCCTATTTTGAATTGGTCTATGATGGGGAACCGATTGCACCGAGTGCCCTGCTGCCAGATAATGCCAAAGACATCACCATCGAGTTTATGAGCCTGTCGAAATCGCATAATATGGCGGGCTGGCGACTGGGGGCGGCAGTCGGGAATGCCGAGGCGTTGGCGGCCCTGTTAAAAGTCAAAAGCAATGTAGACAGTGGTCACTTCCATGCCATTTATGAAGCCGGGATTACCGCGCTTGATACGACGCCGCACGAATGGATTGCAGAGCGTAATCTGCGTTATGCCGTTCGTCGGGATAAAATCATTGCTGCCCTACCACAAATCGGCCTAGAAATTGATGCACCGCCACGTGGGTCGCTCTATGTATGGGCAAGGGTACAAGATGGTGACGATGTGGGTTATACGGATCGTTGCCTGCTGGAGGCCGGAATTTCGATGGCGGCAGGCTCAATTTATGGCGAAGATGGGCGTGGGTATGTCCGCATGAGTCTGGGTATACCGGACGATGTGCTGAATCAGGCCCTTGATAAACTTGTCCGATGGTGGAATTCATAACGACCACGAGGATTTAGTAGGGGTGGTTTGCGAATCACTCCTACCTAGGCAAAAGGAGTAAAACCTTACGGCTAAACATACACAGGTAGACAACTTCAGTGAACGGGCGTTTCTCGTTGGGATTGAGATTCGCGGCTCGCGGCCATTGCTTTCCGTTGAAGACTCGCTCGAAGAATTAAAACTGTTGGCGGACACGGCGGGCATGATCGTCGTTGGTCAAGCCTATCAGCGGCTCAACCGGATTGTCCCCGGTACGTTTATCGGCCCCGGTAAAGTTGAAGAAATCAAAGAAACCATCACCGAATTGCCCGCCAGTGTGGTCATTTTTGACGATGAACTCTCACCGCGTCACCAACGTGAATTGGAAGAGGCATTTGGCGAAAACATCAAAGTGCTTGACCGTTCGGCGCTCATCCTCGACATTTTTGCCCAACATGCCACGACCCATGAAGGCCGCTTGCAGGTCGAGTTGGCGCAGTACGAATATCGTTTACCACGCCTGACCCGTCAATGGACACACCTTGCTCGTCAAGCAGGCGGTGGCGGTGGACGTGGCGGGAATGCCGGAGTCGGGTTGCGTGGGCCGGGTGAAACTCAGTTGGAAGTTGACCGCCGTGAAGTGGGCCGCCGCATCAGCAAACTTAAAGAAGATTTGGAAAACGTGCGGGGGCATCGTCAGCGCCAACGCCAACAGCGCGAAAAAGCGGGTCTACCCGTCATCGCATTGGTGGGCTATACCAACGCGGGCAAATCTACCCTGCTGAACACATTAACTGGATCGGATATTTACGTCGCCAATCAGTTGTTTGCCACGCTTGACCCAACGACGCGCAAAACCGTTTTGCCGGGGGGGAAGGCTGTGCTGTTCTCCGACACAGTAGGATTTATTCAAAAACTGCCGACCACCCTCATCGCGGCATTTCAGGCCACTTTGGAAGGCATTACCGAGGCCGATTTGCTCTTGCATGTCGTAGATGCCATCCATCCCAATCTGATGCAGCAAATTGAGGCCGTCGAGGATACGCTGGCCGAAATTGAGGTGCCGCGCATCCCAAAGATTTTGGTGCTCAACAAAATTGATATGGTCGAAGGCGGCAAACCCGACGCCGAGAAATTTGCTGGCCTCGGTTACAATGCGATTGTGGGAGTATCGGCGCTCGAAAAACTGGGTATCCAAGACCTGCTGCAAGCAGTAGAAGATGTGATGAAAACTACCCTTGTGCCGATCCGCGTATTGCTGCCCTATAGTCAAGGCGAATTGCTGTCGTGGATTCATACACGTGGCGTGGTGGATCGTGAGGAGCATACCCAAGAGGGTGTCCTCATTGAAGCCCATTTGCCAGCACGGGCCGTCCAACGGGTCGAGCAGTTTTTTGAATCCACCTCGCCGGATATTGAGGAGATTTGAACAAATGCACAAACCTGATGCTTGAGTCAGGACGTATTTTCCTGTAGCGTAGTAAGACACATTTTAAAAATGTAATACGTTGATGGCGAAAAGTACGAAAGTTTGCACAGTCCAGAGAGTGGTTGCCGCTGAGAATACCACCTGTCGCCCTTTCCGAAAGACACGCCGGAGTTGCCAGAGTGAAACGGAATCCGAGTAACTCAAGGTCGGGAGCGCCCGTTATCGCGCCGAGTTGTTAAATTATTTGAAGAATTTAAAACTCAGTGAGGTCGCACGCTGTTAGGCGGCGATAAATCAAGGTGGCACCACGAGCATTCACGCCCACTCGTCCTTGAATGGATGGTTGGGCGTTTTTGTTTCTCTGTTTTTTCTGTAAACCGTGTGGTGCAAACAAATTAGAGCCGTAGAAGGAGTTTAAATCGCAGATGCAACGCATATTAGCCGCAGAAATTGGGGCGCATGTGGGTGAACGAGTCCGATTGCAAGGGTGGTTACACATCCTGCGGGCGTTGGGAGAGGTTAATTTCCTCGTCCTCCGTGACCGTTCTGGCATGGCCCAAAGCGTCCTCACCCCTGCTGAACTTGCCCCGTTGGAGGGCCTCGCCGTCGAATCGGTCATCGAAATCGAAGGCAAAGTCATTGCCGCGCCGCCTGCCCCCGGTGGTTTTGAACTGCATGAAGTCAAGGTAAACGTCATTACCCCCATCGCGGAAGCGCCCCCCATCGAAATCAACAAAAAGCAGATTAACGCCTCCCTCCCCGTGTTTCTTGACCATGCCGTCGTTGGGCATCGCAATCCAGAAAAACGGGCGGTCTTGAAGCTGGCAGCGGGCGTGATGCAAGGTTTCCGTTCGACCCTTGCCGGGTTGGATTTTACTGAAATTCAGACCCCCAAACTGGTCGCGTCGTCAACCGAAGGCGGAGCGGAAGTCTATGCAGTAGAACATTTTGACAAGATCGCCTATCTTGCCCAAAGCCCTCAATTTTATAAGCAGATCATGGTCGGCGTGTTTGAGCGTGTATTTGAGGTCGGGCCAGTCTTCCGCGCCGAAAAACACTCCACCCGCCGCCATGCCAATGAATATGTCAGCCTCGACGTGGAATTTGGCTTCATCGAAAACCATTTCACGGTCATGCGCCTTTTGACACAGGTGATTGAAGGGATTTTAAATCACCTGACCGCTTGTTATGCACCCGAACTGGCTGCGCTAAAAGTGGTCATGCCCAAAGTTGCCCATGATACTGAAAAGCAGACCTTCCCACATATCCGTTTCCACGAAGCCCAAATGATGTTAACCGAGAAATATGGCGTAACAGATGCCATCGGTGAGCCAGACTTGACGCCCGAACATGAACGCCTGCTGGGGCAATGGGCGTTGGAGACCTATGGCAGCGATTTCGTGTTTGTAGTGGGCTATCCGATGAAAAAGCGCCCGTTCTATACCCACCCCAATCCTGAAGAACCCGAATTCAGCAATTCGTTTGACCTGCTGTTTCGAGGGACCGAATTGGTAACTGGGGGTCAGCGGCTGCATCGTTATGAGGACTATATCAACTCGGCCCAAAAACGCGGCTATTCGCTTGAACCCTTTGAGAAATACTTCGAGGCGTTTAAATATGGGATGCCACCACACGGAGGGTTCGCCATCGGCTTAGAACGTTTTGTGATGCAGCTTTGCAATCTGGATAATATTCGCCTAGCGACGCTCTTCCCGCGTGACATGCACCGCCTGACACCCTAGTTTGCAATCTTGCCCAGAAATGAAAAAGGACGGTGTTGAGCCGCCCTTTTTGTTTTCATGTTTAGGGGATGTCGGTTATTTCACGACCGGGATGTCATACTGCTTGATACCCGCTGGCAAACCGACATAGGGGGAGTAAACCCAGCCCTGTACACCCTGATAGCTGATGTAATACCATGCACCATTGTTGTTGCGGCCCAATACCGTGAAATCGGCATCTTGAGGCAGCAGGCCAATAATTTCGGCGCGGCTGGTTGCGCCATTGCGAATATTCAACTCCGCGAACGCTACCCCCGTGACACCCGTAAACAAGTCACTTTGGGGTTGATCGGTCACCGGGACAGTGGTAAGTGTGCCGCTGACGGCGATAAAGCGTTTCGACACCCAACCTGTGCGACCATCTTTGAGATCAATCAACAGCCATGACTCGTCGTTGGTCTTGCCCAAAATTGGGAAACGTTGATAGAGGAAAATCTGCGCGATACGGCTAAATTGCAGACCGGGGCCACTGCGGACATTTAAAATATCCGCGCCAACATTGGCAATTGGGCCAGCCGGAACAGGGGTAATCGTGGCTTGCAAGGCCGGACGAACCGCACTCACAGGTTCCCAATCTAGCGAGACACCTGCGAAGCCACCTGCGTCATAGTATTCAACACGCAGATTATGATCGCCACCCTTGAGGGTTTTCTGCACACTGTAGATGGTAAAATCACCTTTAGGCTGCCACTGATCAATCACCAATTCATCATCTACCCACAGCCGGATACCATCATCCGCCCCTGCCGAAAACTGCCATTGACCGCTTTCAAAGCTAAACGTTCCTGTCCAGCGGGCTGAAAATTGATCAGCAGGCAGCAGTGTGTCGGGGCTGTTGGAAGCCCAGTTGAAGTTTAGATTGCGTTCGCTGCGGGTGACAATGGGGCTGCCTAGTAATTCAGTGTTGTCGAAATAGGTCGCACGCCAAGGAGTGGTTAAATTTGCTTGACTGTCACTCGGTTTGACCAATAATCCAAAAAGGAAGGCTACTACTAGTAGGCCTGAGAGGATAAATGCTGTCCATTTTTGCATGTGACGTATCCTTAAGTTTTAGTTCCCAAAAGCAGCGCCATTATTTGTGATGAATGCTGTAATCATGATGTCAACCTTGACCATATTTTGAGAATACATCGGCACAAACTAAAGCGCAAGTCTTGTCAGGTATGAACCCGCCAAGAGCAGGGCAACATTATAGCGTACAATATTCTAACCACAAGTATTCAATCGGCTAACTTATACAAATGTTGTTTGTCGGTGATCGTCAGCCTAGTGTATACTCCCTAAATGGTCAGGGTAGAATTCAGGCAAAAAGTCGCTAATTTTTAGGAGCATAATCATGACGGATCAATATCAAGGGTATACACCACCACCCGGTCAACAGTATCCGCAGCAGCAGTATCCACAACAACCCGAATACCAACAGCAGCAGCCCCAGTATTATCAACAACCTGCTGCCCAACATCAGCCTGCCCCACAAACCGAGTTCTATCAGCAGCAAGCGGTTGGTAGCACGGCGGGTATTTCCAGCGTAGACAGTCTGTCCTCCAATGAATTTGTGGTCGAGATTGATGGTGAACGTGCCAGTGGCATTTTTGCGGTCGCAGGCCTCAGTTCATATAGCTTGAAAATGGAAGAGGGTAAACCCGTCGGCATGGATTTCCCAGCCATTGTTGTCACCAAGATGGTACAGCAAGATTCCAATTTGGCGTTTAATCGCTGGACACGCGAAACGGTTGCGGCACGCGGAACACGGCTACCTACCCGCACGGTAGCGATTATTGCGATGGATGAGGGCGTCGAGACCCGCCGCTGGATTTATCACAAGGCATGGATTAGCAATATCCGCTTCTCCGATTTTGATACCGCGCTGGATTTTCTGATCGAAGAGAAAATCACCATTCAGCACGGCGGGGTCGAGGAAGTCTGGACGCGCTAAATTTCTGAACGCCGCGACCAATCACTATATGAACGGGGGCAGGGTGTCAACCACACACTCAAGCCCCGTTTTGCTTTAATTATGAGGATGTACTGATGCCTGCAAAACGATCTATCTATCATCTATCGGCAATAGGTGTAATGCTGCTAGGAGTAGCCTTAAGTGCCTGCGAAGCCCCGGCCACGCCGACCCCTACCGAACCCATTATGCAGCCGAGCAAAACCATTGACCCAATTTTGCCTACCGAGCGCCAAGATGTCTCGGTAGGTCGCAGCGACCCAACGAGCGCAGCACTAGCAGGTGAAGGTGAACCTAGCCAGCCAGCCCAAACCCCAACTCCTCTGCCTACCCTAGATGTATTGCCGCTCCAAGCCGTTGCCGAGGATGGCACGGTGCTGCAATTTGTATTTTATGCCGGACGGTCACCGCAAGCCCCGATTATCCTGTTGCTGCACGATGATGAAAAAGATGGTGAGGAGTGGGCGAAGTTTGCCATCCTCCTCCAAGCATTGGGCTATAACGTGTTTATCCCAGATCAGCGCGGCTTTGGGAACAGTGGCGGTTCAGTAGATTGGACATTGGCCGTCAGCGATGTGCAGGCCATTATTAGTTCCGGTGTACGCTTGGGGCTGGTCTCCCCCAATCCCGTCGCACTAATGGGCGCAGGGACGGGTGCCAATTTAGCCGTAAGTGCTTGTACAGAAATTACCGCATGTGTCACGGTGATTGCCTTAAGCCCTCAACCCAGTGCAACCAGTCTGGCAATGAATACCTCGGCGTTGGGTAATCGTAGCCTGCTTATCATCAGCGCCGATGATGATGAAATTGGCACAGCGGTGGCAGAGCAATTAAATACTAGTTTTGGAGGAGATCATTTTTGGCAGCGCTATAGCGGCGGTGGACGGGGAAACGATTTGTTAATCAATCAACCGGAACTGCCACAGCGCATGGCTGAATGGATACAAGCCCGCCTCGCACTTCCGTAGAAAACAGAAAACCCCGGTGTGTTTAAGTATAACCGGGGTTTCTGCTAGAATTTTTTAAGAAAATCTAATTTTAAAACAAGCTCCTGAGGAGGGACTCGAACCTTCAACCCATCGGTTAACAGCCGATTGCTCTGCCATTGAGCTACTCAGGAATATCAAACTATGCTATGGGAAAAGATACCAGAACGAATTAGGGCTGTCAAGAGTATCTTAGGGGTTCAATCAATTAAAAAGAGCCGCGATAAGCTCGGCCCTTTTCGGATAATTGCAGGTAAGTTGGAAGACGGTCATTTATTTCAGCGCATAGGTTACAGGTTTGCCACCCAATGGCGACACACAAACCGGAAAACGATCTTTGCCGGGGGTGAGCAAGCAGTAATCACCCGCTTTGACCACGTAATCTTCGCCATTCATCGTTACCCATGCCACCCCATCAACGACAACCAACTGCTGTGAATTGGCCTCAATGAAGGCATTTCGATGGGGTTTCAGTTCAACCAATTCAACTGCCGATTCCATCTTGACCGACGTTAGGTTGAAAGGCACAGAATGGAAATGGCTGCGATTTTGAAGTGTCATGATCTTGGATCCTTTACCCATCTCATTTGGCGTATATTCTTTGTGTCGGGGATAGGAAGTGAAAAAATCTCTTGTCAGCCCTATCCCCCTAAATACTGGGAGCTTTATTGAGCAAGGCGACCCTTTATCAGAAAAGACCACAGCATATCCATGCTGAACCATATATAATTAGGGCCGATTCAAGGAGTTTATAAGGCATGGGCAAAAAACGCTTTCCCCTTATCCTATTGGTCTTTTTTCTTCTGATCGGGACAATGCCGAGCTACGGGCAGGGCAGTCGTGTCCGGTTTGTTTCTACCCAATTTAATACGGCTGAAGAAGGTGTTAAATTCCGCGAAATCTTGTCGGGTTATGGCGATGTCGAGTTCATTGGTCAGGAAGAAATTCCCTTATTGAATATGATGGACGCCGAAGCCGCGATAGGTGAAGGCACGATTGATGTGGTGGGGGCACTGCATGGCACATTCCCCACCCTCGCTGAAAATGGGTACCTGACCAACCTCAGCGGTCTACTGCGTGAGATTGATACCGAAAACGATGTCATTGACGATTTTGAAGAATTTGGGCAGTTGGGCACGGCGAATAATCAATACTATATTCCTTGGATGCTGGCGACCTTTCTGATGGCGGCCAATGTCAAAGCACTGCCCTATCTGCCAGAGGGAGCAGACATCAACGCCCTGACATGGGAGCAATTGGCGGAATGGGGACAAAATATCTATGCCGCAACAGGCGAGGCCAAAATTGGCTTCCCGGTAGATGGCTTGATGCACCGTTTTGTTCAGGGGTATTTATATCCTTCTTTTACGGGCGGCATGGTTACAGGTTTTCGTAGTCCCGAAGCTGTCAGCATGTTTGAATTTGTGCGCGACGATCTTTGGCCCTATGTAGACCCAGATTCGCTCACCTATAGCTTTATGCACGAACCGCTGCTTTCGGGTGATGTATGGATTGCGTTTGACCATGTGGCGCGGTTGGTGGATGCGTTTCAGCAGCGGCCCGACGAATTTGTGGCCTTTCCAGCACCAGCCGGGCCAGCCGGACGGGCTTATATGGGGATCATTGTGGGTCTGGCAATTCCCCAAAATGCGCCTAATCCAGATGGGGCGGAAGATTTAATTCGCTATTTGCTGTCCCCAGAAGTACAGGGGCAAATATTAACGGAATTAGGCTTTTTCCCGGTCATCAATAACCTCAATTTCACCAGTCTGCCCGAAGGGATTGTTAAAGAAGCCACTGCGGTCAGCATCATGAGCAGCGCTCCTGATACGATTGCAGGATTATCACCAGTCGGCTTGGGAGATCGGGCCAATGATGTCAATCAAATCTATCGCGACACTTTCTTACGAATTGTCCTCGATAGTGAGGATATTCAGACGGTTCTCACGGAAGGGGCTGCTGAATTACAGGCTATCTTAAATGAAACAGGCGCTCCCTGTTGGTTGCCCGATCCATCCAGCTTTGGGGCATGTCAGATTGAATAACAACGGAAAGAATCATAGACGATGAAGTTAACCTTTTTGGGCGGCGCGGATGAAGTCGGTGCCAGCAGTACCTTAATCGAAATCTCTGGCAAGCGTTTATTGGTAGATGCCGGGATTCGAATTTCCAGTAGGTCAACACGCGGTATTGAAAGCGATCAATTACCGGATTTACGCCAAGTCAGTGAGGCAGGCGGACCAGATTATCTGCTCGTCACCCATGCCCACACCGACCACACGGGCGCACTGCCCCTGATTTTGGAACAGTATCCGCATGTGCCCGTCATCGCTACAGCCCCGACCCTCGCATTGGTGCGGGTGCTGCAAGCCGACGCGCAAATGATTATGAAAAATCGGCACGAGGAAGAAGGCGAACTGCCCCTATTTGACGAAATCGCCGTGCAGCGCCTATTGGATGCCTTTCAACTGGTCGAATTTCGCCAGCCCGTGCGTTTGGGCGATGGTCTGCAAGTGACCTACCATCCGGCGGGACATATCCTCGGCGCGGCGACATTGGTGATCGAGAGCGATGAAGGCATCCTCACCATGTCCGGCGACCTTTCGATGACTCCCCAACGGGCAGTTGTCAAAGCCAATCTGCCACGTGTCAAAAGCGATTTTCTGGTGTTGGAAAGCACCTACGGTGGCAAACTTCATGCCAATCGTGCGACAGAAGAAAAACGCCTGATTGAAACCCTCAAGGGCGTGGTTGAGCGCGGTGGCAAGGCGATCATCCCGGCGTTTGCGTTGGGTCGTGCCCAAGAAGTGCTGCAAATCTTGTTGAACTTTCGGGATGAAATTGACGCCCCCGTGTGGGCCGATGGCATGGTGCGTTCGGTCTGCCGCAGTTATAACCAATTCCGCGATCTGCTGCCGGAAAAAACCGTTAAATTGGCGGGTGAGGAAGACTTATTTTTCCGCAAAAACGTCAAAGCCGTGCAAAGCCCCGTCCAACGTGAAGAAATCGCCCGTTCAGAGGGGCCTGCGATTATCGTGGCAAGCAGTGGGATGCTCACGGGCGGGCCATCGGCGGCATTTGTGCGCTGGCTGGCGGATGATGAACGCAACGCCATTTTCCTGACCGGGTATCAAGATGAAGAAGCACCGGGGCGCTTTGTGCAGCGTATGGTGAAAGAACGCCAAGAGGGGCAGGAGGTCACGCTGCGAATTGATGACGCTTCGGTATCACTGCGTTGTGAAATTGGCACCTACTCGCTGTCGGCCCATGCCGATGACGCCGAATTGTTGAGTATTGCTGATTCACTAGGGGCGGAACACATCGCATTGGTACACGGCGACCCCGGCGCACGCAGCACCCTCGCGGCCCATTTGCGCGAACGGGGGAAACATGTCCACATGCCTGTTTCGGGTCGCAGCATCGAGATGAAATTTGCGGCCCGCCCTTGGGCATTGGGGGCACTAAAAAAAGGCGGAGAAGCCCGTCCACTTGACCCCGCCCGGTTATGGGAATCACTCAAAGAATCGGCGGGAAGTTATTTTAGTTCGCGGGAACTCGCCATCGCATGGTGGGGGGATGAAAATCGCGCCAGTGAAGCCAATGCCATCTTGGAAACCGATGGGGTCTATTTTGCGGCGGATTGGCGGCGCACCCATACCTATAAAGTCCGAAGTGAGGAGCAGGTCAAACGCACCCAGCGTCAGCGTGCGATTATGGCAGCCTATCCCGACATTGTGGGCAAAATTGTGGTTCTGCGTGATGTCAATGGCAAACCGCGTTTGGGCATTGTGGAAGAAGCGGCGATTGAATCTTTTAAGGCGACGGCCCTCAAAGCCAAAGGTCGCAATTACCCCGGTGACGCCCTGTTGTGGGTGATCGGCAAAATGGACGACGCACCCAAGATGGAAGGCAAGGGGCGGATTGCGACGCTGAATGTCATGCTGCAACAAGCCGAGGCTATCCGAGATAAGCTACTCCCCTTTGACAAACGCCAAACGCTCGTGCGGGCTGCCCAGCCAATTGACCCGACGACGCTTGTGCCCTCCAACTTACCAGAGGATGTCCACCCCATGACGGCGTTACTTGCTGTGGTGCTGTCACTGGCGAAAGATGGGGCGAATAACGTCGAAGGCAAGCTACTGCCCTTGCAAGCGCAGGCCGAAGAACCGATGGAAATGAACATCGCCCGCAAGACTGCCGTTGCCGCATTTCCACCGGAGGCCCGTCTGCGAAAAGCAGGAATGGACACCCTACGCAAGCAGTTGACGCTCTATTTCGATTTCCCCAATCGCGCCACTGAACTCTACAATGAACAGGTCGAGATGCTGGCGGAGTTGACGAAATGGGAGGTGGTTGTTTCGCCCGATGTCAACCAACAGGCATTAGGTGCGGCCCTGATAGAACTGCTGCCCCTCGGCACACAGATTGTCAAAGGGCCATCGTTTTTTATTGACAAGGGTGAGGTCGGCGCGGAAATCAGTGGATTAAGCGACCCGGCGGCCTTGATACAAACCTACGAAAATCTGACGGGGTTCCGCTTGCTGCTGAATGCCAAAGGGGATAACAATGCCCCATCCGCAACCGTTGGCACAAGCAAGTCACCCGCCAGCAATACTCAAATGGAAATCAACGCGGCGTATAAGGTACTTAAAGAGGCCCTTGAACCCTACGGCCTCTATAAAACCAGCCTCAAACAGGGGACGATTGTGTTATCGTTCATTTCGCCCCAAGTCGGCAGTCGCCATCTGGACACGATTCAACAGTTAGCCGAGCAGACGGGTTACGAATTGACGATTCATCCTCACCCCAACCAAAATGCCATTTTGCAGGTCGCCCAACAATTGGTGCGTCAGGCGAATTTGCCAGTCCGCAAAGGGCCAAGCATCCATGTAGATCGTGGTGAGGTGGCCTTCGCGGTGGCGGGTGAACCGGACGAACAAGATGTGGCCCAAATCCAACAGGTTTTTGAAGAAATGACAGGGTATAAGTTGGTGATTACTGTATAGGAGAGGGCAAAATGCCTTTTGTATCCACTCCCAATGGCAAGCTGTTTTATGCCGAAAAAGATGAACCCCTCTCGCCCTATCCGCCGCTGATTTTGGTGCATGGGGCGGGGGTTGACCACAGCGGTTGGTCAGCCGAAATTCGCCGCCTACCTGATATGCGTGTCTTGGCGGTGGATTTGCCGGGGCATGGTCAATCGGAAGGGGCGGGCTATCAAAGTGTCGTCGCCTATGCCGAAAGCATCAAAGCCTTGATGGATGCGCTCAAAATCGAAAAAGCCATCATCGCAGGACATAGCATGGGGGGTGCGATTGCCCAGACAATGGCGGTTTCCATGCCCGCACGGGTGGCGGGTATCGTCTTGGTCGGCACGGGGGCAAAACTGGGTGTCAATCCATCCCTACTCGAGACCATCAAAAATGACTACCCTGCCGCTGTCGAATTAATTACCAAATGGGAATGGGCCAAAGAAACAGGGGAAGACCTGCGCCGCATGGGTCGGAAACAACTGCTTGCTACCCCGTCCGCCATCACCTATGGCGATCTTGTAGCCTGCAACCTTTATGATTTGTCAGATGTCGTCGCCAAAATCAAAGCGCCCACCCTGATTATCGGTGGTGGGGCAGACAAAATGACGCCCTTTGCATTGAGTGAAGGCTTGGTGGCCCATATCCCTAACAGCACGCTAGTCAAGATCGAAGGGGCAGGCCACAAAATGCCGATGGAGCGTCCACAGGAAGTAGCACAAGCCATCCTTCGCTGGATAGAATCACCTACGACAAAATGGTAAAAGGATACTTTGCCGCATGAATCATCTCATCCCCACTACCTCACCAGCCACCGAACCGAAAATCAAGCTCCGCCCCCGTACTATGCTGCGTGTTTTTCCGGTTAGGCCACCCGTCACCGTGTTTGTACGCGCCAGCCAATGCCAAGTGACCGTGCATTACCATGATCTTGACCATGTTGAACTACACGCCAGTCTATATGCCGGATTCGGAATGCGGTTAGTCGTGGAACAAGACGAAGCGGGGGTCTATGTGGTGGCGCGGCGGCGGCGCTTATTGGGATTGCTATCACGCTGCGAATTTACCATCACCGTGCCGACTTACTGCCATCTGGCGTTTAATCTGACCCCCGGTACAGTACGCTTGCAAGATTTGAATGGCCCTCTGGAAATTCCACCGCTGTCACCTCAAACCATCCCACCACCACTGGTCACAATTCCACCAACCAAATCACTGCCCAAACAGCGATGGGATCAATTAGAAGGTGGTCGCTCATAGTCTCCCGGTGAAGAGTGTAAAAATCCGGTAAAAAAGTCCTGTTGCTTGAAAGCCAATTTAGACATACGCTATACTGAATATTGTTTGTGGCCTCCAATGCAAATTCATTTGCCACATCCCTATTTCTAGCCAACTGTGAGGTTTCTTCCATGACGGCCAATACACAGGAATACCGCAGCGAAAGCCTTGAAAAAACACTGCGTAAGCTCCATCTGGCGGTGTCGGGTGTTAAAGCGTCGGTCATCGTGAATTTTGACGGTCTGCTCGTTTCGGCTTTTCCCGCTTTCGACGACGAAAATTATGAGGAGCATCCTACCAGCAGTCCCCAAGTCGCGGCGATGTCGGCAACCCTTGTCGGTTTGGCTCAACGCACCCTACGTCGCTTGGCACAGGGCGAACTGGAACGCTTGATGATGTTCGCCGAGGCAGGCGTCATGATTGTGTATCCGGCAGGTGAGGCGATGTTGGCCGTCTTGGTAGACAAAGAAACCAAACCGGGAATGCTGCTCTATGCTGCGTCAAGGGCCTGCGATGAAATTAAGGAAATTCTTGGGTTTGCCGACAAAAAATAGGCTATCCTAGAGCGTTTCTGAGGCCGCCGCAAGTAACAAAATCAACTGCCACAGACCATCCTTCAATAAACGTGTTTCAATAAATTCATCTTGGCGGTGTGCATTCCCGCCCTGTGTGATACCAACAACCACTGCCGGGACATCGTGCGCCAAAAACATATTGGCGTCGGTACTGCCACTTTCCAACCCTGCGGCAATTCCAATTTCGGCCTGTGCGCCAAGTGCCAATTGAACAAGCGGGTGATCGCTGCGTAAATGACCAGAAGGCCGGTTGCCTGCGATACTCACTTCAAAAGTCAAGCTGTCTTGACTATGCCGCTCAATTAAGTCTCGTACCCGTTCTTCCAGTTTTTCAAGTGTCGCTAATTCCGTCGAACGCAAATCGAGCAAACACACCGCCTCGGACGCGATGGAATTAACCGAATGTCCCCCTTCAATCACCCCGATATTAAAGGTAGTACGCGGCGTATAGGGGACTTCCAATTGGGTAATATCCGCACACAGTTGTACCATGCCGTGAACGGCACTGGGGCGACCAAAATGTAACCAACTATGGCCGCCTTCGGCATGACTGGTAATTTTCAGACGGCGCACCGCAATCCCGCCATTATAGACCCGCCCCAAGGCAATCCCTTCAATCACAATTGCCCCGGTAATTTGTTGGGGGGGGATGTAATCTAATAGGGCACGGATGCCATCTAAATTGCCTAACCCTTCTTCACGGGTGTTGGCAACAAAACAAATCGAGTGTCGCCATGCTCGTTTTTCGCGGAGAAAAATTTCGGCAACCAGCAGTAATCCTGCTACCCCCAAACTGTTATCCCCTAACCCCGGCCCATAGACGCGCGTTTTTTCTTGGCGGGTGGTTAAATCCGTTTGCATAGGGAAAACCGTATCAAGATGGGCAGAGAGGATAATGGTGGTGCGATTACGTCCATTCGGTTCTAGCCAGCCATAGACATTTCCCAAGCCATCCCGCCAGACATCGTGCAGCCCCAATGATTGAAATTGCTCTTGTATATAATCAGACCGCTTGGTTTCGGCAAAGGTCGGGGCAGGAATTTGCTGCACTGCAATCGCTTGATTCAAGATTTTCTCGACAGTCAGGCCGCTGCGGATATGCTGCCACTCTTTGGATAGGCGTGCCAAAACAGCTTGGGGTGTCGTCTGCATTTAGTATTTGATCTCCAAAAAATAAAATTTATCCCATTCGATTATGCCGCAAGTGTGGTCAAATTGCAGGCTTAGAACGGATGGTCTTATTCATGTTGCCCAGTTGCTAAGTTTTGGAAGGCGCTAAAGTTGGATATAATGCTCTCATCAACCAAGTTGGGTGCTCTACCCTCCCAGTTTTATCAACCACATGGTATACAGTAAACCGTCGCTCATGAAAGCGAGTCAGACTGGTGGACAAGCCAAAAGTGCTGCTGATTGAAAGCAAGCAAAACAATAAAAAACCGAGTGAGGTGCCGGAATCGTCCTTCTCCATCGTATTGCGCCGCAGTTATCAGGTTTGCCTTGCCCACAGTGCAAAGATGGCTGTTGATGTTGCTGTCGAACACCATCCCGCTGTTGCTATTTTGGATTCGGTCTCGATGCGAACGACTGGCATTCGCGTTTGCCAATCGCTGCACCGACATGCTCCCCACTTACCCATTATTCATATCATCCCCCCACCGGAATCGGGTCAGAAAATTCGGAGTGGGGCGGATGTGATGCTGTCGATGCCGTTTACCCCCCGTAAGCTAATCAACCGTATCGAACGCTTTTTGTCTACCCCTGTCGAGCAGTCCAATACCCTAGACGTTGGCCCATTTAAGCTCGATTTTCAGCGCAATATGCTGATTACTCACAAGGGCGAATATCGGCTGACCCCTAAAATGGCGACCCTGCTGGAAGAATTTTTGCACCACCCCAACGAAGTGCTGGCACGGGGGCACTTGATGTCGAAAGTCTGGGAAACGGATTATATGGGGGATACGCGCACGCTCGATGTGCATATCCGCTGGATTCGAGAGGCGGTAGAAGAAAATCCCGGTAAGCCGCTCTACATCAAAACAATGCGTGGCGTGGGTTATCTGCTCGATTTAAAGGCATGGCAGATTGAACAAGCTAAAAAATCTAGCGATGGCAGTAGCTAAGACTATTTCCCAGCTTCCACAGCAGCAATCTGCTCCAAATACATCTGTGCTTCATCCATTGCGCCAAACGCCATCAACACTCCCGCCGCCTCTTTCCAACAGCTAATCGCAGCAGGCAGGTCATCCAAAGCCTGATATACCAGACCAAGATTGCCTTGTGTCATGGCATAGGGCAGGGGTGCATCCAGCGGCGTATAGATTTGCAAGGCTTCCTGATAGGCCGTCAGTGCCCGTTGCAAATTCTGGGAGCGGTTTTGGGTTAATTGGCGACAGACATTCCCCAAGCCAAATTGCAGGGTCGCATAAGCCACCTGACCGGGTGGACAATACAACAGGGCTTGGTCATAGGCCGTCAGCGCCAAATTCAGATAATGGTCGCGGTCTTGGATTTCAGCCAATAGGGTATAAATATGTCCCCGATTGATTTGCGCTGCGGCATAAACTCCGCCACTAGTTTGTGGATTGATGTGCTGTAAAGCGGCCTCAAAAGCGTGGACGGCCTTCTGCAAATTTTCTAATCGCGCCTCGACTTCCGACAGCAAGATAGATAAATTGCCGAGGCTATTTTGAATGAGCACATAATCCACGACGGATAATTCAGGTGAGCAGTGACGCAGGGCAGATTCATAGGCATCACGGGCCAATCCGAGGTTAACCGTCGGGGATTCGATTTGGGCAAGGTCGGCATACAGATTACCCAATTCATATTGAATCCGCGCATAGGCCAGCGGCTCGGCGGTGGGGTCGAGTTTATTTAATGCCTCTTGATTCGCTCTAATCATTCGACCATGAACCATTTTTGCATCTTCACTCCTTACTTTCCTTACTTTGGAGAACACCTTCGCAATAGTAGCACGAAAGAGCAGGTTGCCGAAAAGATTTTGCAAATCCGCGCAAGGTGTACGATACTCGCTTGTGGGGAGGGCAGGATAGCCGAAATGGAGGTTATATGGCGGAAGTAAATCCCTATGCAGAACAATTTCGGGCGGTAGTGCTGGATAACGCCAGCATGACCGATGGGCTGAATGATACTGAAGCCCAAGCCTTGATTGATTGGGCACTCAAATTAGCCGAGCAGGTCGGCGCAAATGTTGCTGATGATGCCGATGCCGAAACCAAACAAGGCTCATTGACTCGCTTTTTATCGGGGATAGGTCGCATGGTGACACGCCGCCATGAACACCCCGAACCGGAATGGGTCGCCGAGAAATTGCAGGGCCAGATGGAACACGGTGCGGTCATTGGCGGGCCGACGATTTCTGCGGAACAAATCAGCGCGTTAGCAATGGCGATTAATGACCACGCCCTCTCGAATATGGAGGTATTGCAGCAGATTCTGGCGGCCTATGGCCCAAGTGAACCTGCTGCTTCCATCCCAACTGCGCCAACTGAGACTGCACCTAGCGACGCACCAGACCAAGAACAGCCCCTAAGTGGCTTGCGTAAATTTACCAAGAAATTGGGTTTTTAATTCAGGAAAGTTAGGCATGACCAAAAAATCTACCAAGAGTACCCGAAGCCGTACCAAAAGTTCTTCAAAGAGTTCTTCCAAACGCTCAACAACCAGCGTTTTGGGCTTTATCGTTATTCTAGCTATTGTTCTGTTCGCGCAATACGTCCTCGGCATTGATGTCCTCAATCAGGAAGAAACCACCGAGAATGATAACAACGGGGCAGACAATGAAAATCCCGTTGTAGTAGATAATACGACACCGGGCAGTACATGGTATAGCTTCAATTTTACTGAACCCATCAACACCAATGATGTCAGCCGCCAAGTCAATGCCCCGATGGAAAATGCAATGGTAGAGGCCATCAACACCGCCACCAAGACACTCGATGGGGCGCTGTATGAAATCAATTTGCCGCGCGTGGTGGAAGCGCTGATTAATGCCAAAAATCGTGGGGTGCAGGTGCGGCTGGTGTTGGACGACGAATATGCCATTGAAGATGACGATAGTCTCGCGGGTGATTTAGAAGCGGCGGGTATTCCGATTGTCAGTGATGAACGTAGCGCCTTTATGCACCACAAATTTTTGGTGATTGACGGATTAGCGGTCTGGATGGGTTCGACCAATTTTACACGCAATGATGTTTATAACAATAACAACAACGCGCTGTTTATCCGTTCGACCCAATTGGCGCAAAACTACACGGCTGAATTTGAGGAGATGTTTACAGATAGGATCTTTAATGCCCGCGATGACAGCCGCAACACGCCCAACCCTATCCTGACCATCAATGGGGTAAGAGTCGAAAATTACTTTTCACCCGAAGATGGCAATGTCATCGAACAGCGCCTCGTAGATTTGGTAAACAACGCAACGTCGTCGGTACGTGTGATGGCCTTCAGCTTTACGATTGATGAACTCGCCAACGCGATGATTAGCCGCCGTAATGCCGGGGTAGACGTGATGGCTCTATTTGAGCAACGTGGTAGCCTTCAAGGGGCGATGCGTCCATTAGCGTGCGCGGGGGTTCCAGTCAAACAAGACGGCAACCCCCAAACCCTGCACCATAAGGTCATTATTATTGACAACCAAATCGTCGTGACCGGATCGTTTAACTTTAGCAAGAATGCCATCGAGCAAAACAGCGAAAACATGCTCATCATTTATGATGCACAACTGGCCCAACAGTATACTGCTCAGTTTGATAAGCTCTACAACGATTCGCGGGCCGTCGTGCCAACCGCATCTGATTTAAATTGTTCCTAATTTGAAGAAGGGGGTTTTTATGGCGAATTGTGAAGCAATCATTGTAGCAGATTCCGCAAATGTACGACTCCAACCCAACACCACGAGCGGAGTCGTGGGCGTATTGACACTCGGCAAGCGTGCCCCGGCTCATCAAGTCACCGACCCGGACGCACAGAATTTTCGTTGGGTCAGAGTCACCGTGCCTGCCAATGGGCTTCAAGGTTGGGTGCGCGGTGATTTAGTGCAATTAAGCGGAGATTGTGCAGATTTAGGAACATTAAGCACCACCGTCACCCCATCTAATGTCCCCACCTCTACCACCACAGCTACAAACGCTACCCCGACACAACCTGTTGTGTTGACAGGCGATTGTCAGGCGGAGGTCTCGGTAGCAGCAGCCAATGTGCGACGTGAACCCAGTTCTACCGGCGGGGCATTAGGCATGATTTTGCGAGGCACAAAATTTGCAGTGAAATCGGTTTCGGCTCCGGATGGGGGAGGTTTTTGTTGGTGCTGCCTCGATTTTCAGGGCCAAATAGGATGGATACGTCAAGATTTATTACGCACGACGGGTGATTGTCTTGACCCCGCCAGCCATGAAACCACCACTTCAACTACTACGACTACCACCTCTACCACCAGCGGGGATTGCCAAGCGGTAGTAGGTTTGCCTCAAATCAATGTGCGGGCACAGACCACCTCCGCATCAAAATTGGTGGGTACGGCGACCGCAGGCGAAACCATGACCGTCAAAGAAGTGACCGCTGCTCAAGCCGATGGATTCCGCTGGGTAAAGGTCAATTTTCGCGGGCAAGATGCGTTTGTCCGTTCCGACTTGGTGACTCTCATCGGCAATTGTGCGGCCTTGACCGGAGATGACCGACTGGCCGCCCCTGTCGCTGCAACCATTACACAGGGTTTCAAAGCGGGTCATCCGGGCATGGATTTCGGTGCGACGATTGGAATGGAACTGCGGATTGCTGCCCCTGCGACAGTATTCAGGGCACACGTCTGTACCAAATGCACCGCCCAGCAGCCGAATATCAAGCCGAAAAATGAGGCGGAACGTAATCAGATTTTTTCTGACCCGGGTTGGGGCTTTGGGTATGGCAATCACATAATCGTCCGCCATGAATTTCAAGACCTGCCCCGTTCGATCCAAGAACAGATACTCCTAAATGGGGGCAAGACCTCGAACGCTGTCTTTGTGTTGTACGCCCATCTCAGTCGAATGGATGTGCAGGTCAACCAAAAAGTCGCTGCCGGAATGGTCATTGGCGCGACGGGCCATACCGGAAATTCGACAGGCCCACATTTGCATATCGAAGTAGCAGTGGGCGATCAGTGGGGCACGGCCAAAAAAGTTCACCCAATGATTTTGTTCGCCGTGCCAAATATCACTACTTAATCCACTAACTCGCTCATGCGATACGTGGGCGTTTCAAACAGGGCGCGTATCTCATCGAGATGGCGCACTGTTTCTTCAATCCCCGCCGTCATCGGGCCTTGCACATCTCGAAAATCCAATGAACCATAGTCATTGACCGCAGGTCTCAGCAGTACATGGGGCGCATGATGGTGAAGACGCTCCTCATGGAGATGCCACGCCATAACACGGGTAGCCCGCCAGATCGAGGCCAACATACTCGGTGTTCTGGTTTGCAGGCCCGCGCTACCCACCAACCCAAAAGGCAGTTGAAAACCCATAATCGCGCTCATCGGGTCAATCCACGGGGTTTCGACTTCTAGCGGCGGATAGACATCCACTGCGATCACCCGTTCCGCACCGTGTTCAAAGGCGATATGGGTCGCAAGACTGTCAATGACGCCACCATCCAACAACTGCATTCCGTTAATTTCAACAGGAGGGAATACCGCAGGCACCGCGCTTGTGGCTAATAGGGCGGGAATCAGCGGCCCCTCGGCAATTGGCACTTCACGCCCATTGACCATATCCACCGTCATAACAGTCAAGGGGATTTTCAAATCGGCAAAGGTTTTGTCTTGCAGTACCTCATTCAGTTGAATTTCAATATTCCGCTGACGGGCACGGGCGCTAAATAGATTCATGCTGAACAGGGTGGTTCCTCGCAACGAGGCAATGCGCTTGGCTAATTGATGGGGCGTGATTCCAATAGCAAACAACGCCCCAACAATACCCCCCATGCTCGTGCCGACAATCAGATCAATCGGGATATGCTCGCGGGCTAGAACTTCTAACACCCCGATATGAGCCAAACCCCGGCTTCCCCCCCCACCTAAAACTAAGCCAATTTTGGGTCGCACACCCAATCCTCCTTCTTCTACTGATGTTCTTCCACCAACAGGCGGCGCAATACCTTACCGATAAATGATTTGGGCAGTTCTTCTCGGAATTCAATATCCCACGGCACCGCATAGGCTTCTAGGCGGCGGCGGCACAAATCCAACAATTCCTCTTTGCTCAGGCTTGTCCCCGGACGCGGCACGACGAACGCCTTTACTTTTTGCCCATTGCCGACACTCGTAACCCCAACAACGGCTGCTTCGAGGACTTTGCTATTTTCATAGAGGACTTCTTCGACATCGCGGGGATATACACTATATTCGCCTGCCATAATTGTATCGCGTTTGCGGCTGATAATTTGGAAATAGCCATCCGTATCCATCACTGCCACATCGCCTGTATACAACCAACCATCTTTCAGCACCGATTCGGCGTCCTGATCTGTCTTATCCTCACCCCAATAGCCCGGCATAACCTGTGGCCCACGCACGACCAATTCACCAATTTTGCCGGGGGGGACATCTTCGCCTGTCACCAAATCCACAATCTTCGCGTCGGTATTGGGAATCGGGATACCAATCGAGCCAACCTTGCGTACTCCCAACAATGGATTGGCATGGGTCACTGGCCCAGCTTCAGTTAAACCGTAGCCCTCCACCAAATGACCCCGCGTCAATTTTTCAAATTCCTCTTGCACCTCAACAGGTAAAGGGGCAGAACCGCTAATACAGGCTTTGATACTCGACAACCCATAAGAGCGAACATCCGGCGCATGGTTAATCGCGGTATACATCGAAGGCACACCGGGGAAAATGGTTGGCTTATACTGTTTAATCGTCTCCAACACGTGTTGTAATTCAAAAACAGGCAGTAAAACAATCGTCGCCGCCATCGCAATCGGGATATTCATGGCGGTAGTCATGCCATAACTGTGCAAAAATGGCAGTACCGACAGAAATGTCTCCTGTCCATACTTAATATCAGGGACCCAATGGCGGGTTTGCAGCGCGTTCGCCACTAAATTGAGGTGGGTCAGACATACCCCTTTGGGTTCATCCACTGTCCCGCTAGTAAACAAGATCGCGGCAAGATCGTTGTAACTCACCTTGACCTTTGGCTCTGTTTTGACCGCATCCGCCATTAAAGCAGCCATGTTGTGTCCTAATTGGGCGAGCTGGTTCTCATCTTTCGCGCCATGCTCCTCACCCCAGCGGGCTAACAGGCGTTTGTAGGCATGTCCTGATACGGCATTACGAATATCGGCGAACACGATGGATTTTAAGGCCGTGTTTTCTTTGGCAGATTGCGCCAGCCCCACAAAATCGTTGAGTGTAACCAAAACTTTCGCTTGGGTACGCTGAATTTTCTCAACAATTTGAGCAGTATTGGCATCCGGGTTGGGCATGACCACCACCGCCCCCACTTTTAAGGTCGCGTAGTAAGCGATAATCATCTGTGGAATATTTGGCAGCACCAACATCACCCGATCTTTGGGCTGGACTCCCAATCCAATCAATGTATGGGCAAATTGGTTGACCTGCTCATTCAACTGCTGATACGTCAAGACCGTACCATAAAAAATAATGGCCTTTTGTCTGGGCAGCCAATCAGCGGCGCTTTCCAAAAATCGGTGGACGGGTTGGCGTGGAATGGGAATCGTGCGCGGCAAATCTTTATGATAGCTGGCAAGCCATGGGCGGCGGTTGGCGATTTCCAATGTTTGCGTACCAATCGAACGCCACGATTTACGCTGGTTGCTTTCTTCGATAAACCGCTCGATAGCACGATTAACCGCATTATGCCGCTCTAGCTGCACTTTATGTTTGGCCGACCCTACATCATAGATTTCCGCACCGGGAACCATTTTGCCGACTTCTTCAAAGACGGCACGCGGGAAATAATTATCGCGTTCCCCTGTAATAATCAATGTCGGAGTTTTGATATTACGGAGCAGCGGCCAACCCTGCCAGCGGCGCATATTATTCGACATCATGCGTTTCATGACATGAATTTCGGCATTCCAGCGGGGACGATAATCCCACACCAAGCGATAGAGTGCGGTGGGTACGCGGTTCAGCATCGCGGCGGCACGCGGCAAAGGGTACTCGCCTGCGGTGGCAATCAAGACCAATTTTTCAAGCCGTTCGGGGTGGGCATTGGCATATTCCACACAGATCGAGCCGCCAAAAGAATGACCGACCAAGACAAAGGTTGGCGGCAGGCCCAACATCTCGACGATGGTATGCAAATCTTCAACCATCTCCGCCATTGTGTACTGTGTATAGGGGGCGTCACTTTGTCCATGTCCGCGTAAATCTGGGACAACCACCCGATAATCCCGTGCAAAATGATTAATTTGATATTCCCATGTCTCGGCACACCCCGCGTAGCCATGCACAAACAGGATCGTTTTATCCACACCTTCGGGCCACAGATCAATCACACTGAGGTTCGCACCCGAAATGCCGCGAATGGGCACATCAATACGATATAAATCAAAATCTAATTGAATCGCGTCCCGTTTAATGCCGCGTAATTTCTTTTTCATCCCCGCAAACTCACTTCCACAAGTACGCACTTATTTAGTACCCCATTATAAACCTTTTGACAGTGCGGCCTAGACTGCGGCAAAATGAAAGGCGGGATTTTATTGATGCCGGGAAAGGATTAGCCGTGCCGTACCAGCGCGAAGAAATGATTACTGCCAGCGAGGTTGCCCGTTATGTATATTGCCAGCGGGCATGGTGGTACGATCACGAGTTAATCCGAACGGGAAAATTTAGACGTCACGCGCATCGGAGGGGTCGGCTAGGCAAAGGGCAGGTCACTTATCAAGGCCAATATGCCGAACGGCTGAACCGCCAATTGGTCTCTTATGATTACGGGGTCACAGGTCGTCCCGATTACGTCATTGACCGTGACAGTCTACCCGTACCCGTTTTACGTAAAATTGGACATGCGCCGGATGCTCCCTATGACAGCCATGTCGCGCAAATCTTGGTACACTGCCTATTGATTGAAACCACCGTGCGTGTACCACCACCTTTCGGTATCGTTCGTTATAATGAGCGCACTTTCGAGGTGGATTATGACCCGCCCGCGTTTGACGCGCTGATGCACCTCTTAGAGGAAATCCGGTCTGAGAAAAAGCATACAACCACCCCGCGTCGCTCGCATGAAATTCGGCGGCGCTGCTTCGGGTGCAGCCATCAAAGCACATGTGATGAGTCGTTGGTGCAGGGCTAACGCACAAACGTCGCGGCCCGACCCTCCAGTGCATCGGTAATGCGTTCGCGGTGATGCTCCATCAGATCAAGATGCACAATTTCGTCGGGTGAAAAATAGCCAAATTCTGATACTTCGTTATTGAGGGTCAGTTCGCCTCCCATTACATCTACCGCAAAACTATGGGCTACCAACTGGACCCGATTGCCATCCTGATATTGGATAATGCGGTGTGGGCTGGAATAAACCCCAATCAATCGCAGCACCCGTACATGCAGTCCTGTTTCTTCAAATACTTCACGGATACAGGCTTCGGATAGGCTTTCACCTGCTTCCATTGCACCTCCCGGCAAACACCACTGCCCATTATCCGTGCGGCGGGTCAACAGAACTTTTTCACCCGCATCGTCATAGATAATCGCCGAGCAGCCGACGCTGAGACGTGCTTCTGCCCCAATGCGTTCACCTTCAATAATTTTTGCCATAACGCCTCCCTTATGCCTTGCCGAACCGTGCTAGAACCATATGCGGTAGATGATTGGCCTCTTTGACCTTTAATCCAAATGCGAGCGCAAAAAAACTGCCCGCACCAATCATCATGCCAACGATAAGCTGAATCAATGCTGGCAGTCCATCCCCCACCATCAACCACACATACACCAATGCCACCATGCCGAACGCGGCTAATCCAGTGCGGCTGGCAGTCTGCAAAACGGGACGGGGATTCAGTGCGGGGATTTTGCGACGCAGCCACAACCACAACGTTAGGCTTTCAAGAGCCGTCGCTAAACTGTTGGCAAGCGCTAATCCGGCATAGGGGCCATGCGAAAATGTGTCCGCGCCGAGGCTCTCGAAGATTTGGACAAACAGCAAACTAAACACCACATTTAACAGCATCGCCACACCGCCGACAATCACGGGTGTCCATGTATCATGCAGGGCATAATAAGTACGGGCCAAGATTTCGAGCGCGGCATGACCGATCAACCCAACTGCATAAAAAACGAGCGCCCATGCCGTTGCCGACGTATCCGCGCTTGTCCATTCACCCCGTTGGAACAGTACCTGCACAATCGGCACGGACAAAATCATCATGCCCAACCCGGCGGGGATACTCAAAAATAGGACATTGGCAAGGGCATTGTTGAAAGTGCGCTGAAATCCGACCTCATCTTTTTGGGCATAGAGCGCCGAGAGCGATGGAAAAACCGCCGTCCCCACGCTCTGCCCCAAAACTCCCAAAACGGTAAACATCAAGGCAAAGGAGGTATTCAATGCCGTGATGCTACCGCTGACCATCGCGCTTGCTAAGGCGATATTGACCCAAAAATTAACTTGTACCACCATCAATCCGATTAAGCGCGGCCCCATCAATTTGAGGACTTCGACTACACCGGGGACTTGCAGATTAGGCAGAATCTGGAGATGGATATTCGGCAGGCGAAGCAGCACCGGAATTTGCACGGCTAGATGTAATCCCGCCCCGATCACGGCACCCCATGCTAATCCGCGTATATCCAGCGAGGGGGTCAGAAAAATCGCCCCGAAAATGATGCCGATGTTATACATACTGGGCGCAAGGGCCGGGCCAACAAAGTGCTGATGCGAATTGAGAATCGCCATCAGTAAACCCGACAGGCCAAAAATCACCACTGTGACCAACATAATCCGCATCAATTCAACCGTGAGGGCTTGGGTGGCGTGGCTGGCGTCGGGTAGGAGCAAATTTTCAACTAGAGGAGTGGCAAAAATAAAACCCACAATGGCGCTTAAGCTGGCGGCAATCGTCACAAACGTTAGGGCTGCACTAGCTAAACGCCACGCCCCTTGGATGTCATCTTTGTTCAAAAAAGTCGAGAAAACTGGAATAAAGGCCGACCCCAATGCGCCCCCTGCCACCAAAACAAATAGGGTTTCGGGCAGACGCAGCGCCGCATAAAAGGCATCGAGGTCACGGCCTGCCCCAAAGGTCGAAGCCAAGACAATTTGGCGCACAAGGCCCAAGGCCCCACTGAGGACAAACGAGGCCATCACAATGAGGGTCGCCAGCGCGATTTCTCGCCCCGACAGCGCCTGCCCCGCCTTGCCATTCTCTTCATGAATTTCGGAAGGAGTTGTTGAGTTTGTCATGCGCGGGAGTGTATAGCAGGTCGGGGTGAATCGTCAACTTTGGTGCAGGAAATTAAACGATGATGTGGGCTATTTCCAAAGGAGGATTTCCAATCGTTTTGGATGCCCTTGTCGCCTCATCTAAATTGAGCACGGCGGCTTTAGCCCCGTGTCCCCAAATGGGTTCGCCAGCAGAAAATTAAACGAGGTTAACTTTTTTCGATAGCGAGGGTTAAGTTGGGGGTTAACGAACGCCATTGTCAGAGCTTGCGGCGGGCCGTATACTGCGAAAGTGAAATTTGGTACAAAACACTGTCGTAAGGAAATTTGATTAACCTGATGTTTCGTCCGCGTGCTGTCCTAAGTTGTGGAATCTTCGCCGCCGCCCTTACTGCTATTATCATTCCACTACCCGGCAAAAATACCGCTCATTTATTAACCACCGCCGAGGCCAATGACAACACACTGGTGATTGTAACGACGGGTGACGCGGCTCTGCTGACGCCGTTGGTGACAGAATTTGAAGCAGTGGTTGAACAAACCATGCCCGACAGCGGCGTGACGGTTCTCATCGAGCCGATAACACAGGATGAGTTAAATTCCGACACGCTGAAAAATATGCACGCCGATCTCGTGCTGGCGGAAAATGTGGCGGATTTGGTCAGGGCAATGGAAAGCCAGTCGCTGGACACCCTGCCCGCCGATGCGCTGTGGAATGTTCTGCCAGATTACGTTGACCCCGCCGGACGCTGGATGGGTTTTTATGGCAATCTGGACGGCGACCAATTGAATATTAGCGCCCTAGCAATGGCCCAATCCTCCAACAGCAAACCCCTAGCCGAATTATTTGTCGTGACTGTCTACGGAATGCGTTTGCAGCGATTGATGGTCGAAAACGGCGCGGTCTATTCCCTATTAGCCTTTGGTGTCGAAGCTCCTAGCGGTCAGCCCGCCCTAGAATCACTCGTGTCTCCCCGCTATGCTCAAATTTATGATAGCAACAATTTCTACCGTCCATCCGAGAATTCTTCAGGTACAATAGCCTCTACTCGTTAACCCACACCTGAAAAAGTCGGTCATGGATTGGAATAAAATACTCCCGGTCATCATTTCAATTGCCATTATCATTTTTGTCGCCATCGTGCGGCAATATTCGCGTACTGTTGCCGCCATCACCGCCACCATGCCCTTGAATGTCCCGCTGGCTTTGTGGATTGCCTACAGCGCCGAAGATACCAGCCGTGAAAAATTGGGCGAATTTAGCACGGGTTTATTCATCGGAATTATCCCCACCGTCGTTTTTATTGGCATTGCTGCCCTAACAGTGAATGCCGGGTGGTCGCTCGGCCAAGTCTTGGGAACAAGCTACGCCGGATGGGGCATCACACTCGCCCTGCTGCTGGCGGTTCGCCATTTCAATATTCTCTAATTCATTAATTGTCATGACAGTGCAAAGCCGTCGCCGCGCCTTTCGTCAACCCGCATGGGGAATCGTGGAATTAGGGGTCATCAATAGCTTATTGGTGGCCTTACTATCGCTCCCACTGGTCTATTTGATTTTGCGGGCCACTTCCGACACCGCCGACGGATGGGCCTATATCACCCAAGCCAACAAACTGCGTGTATTGTGGAACAGCATTTCGCTAGCGGGGGCAGTCGCATTAACCACCGCCGTGATCGCCGTACCATTGGCATGGTTAGTCGTGCGGACAGATTTGCAGGGACGACGCTGGTGGACGATTTTATTAACCGTCCCACTGGTGATTCCCTCTTATGTTGGGGCATTTGCCCTCATTGGGGCATTCGGGCCAAAAGGCATGGTGCAGGGTTGGTTAGAAAATTTTGGGGTCGAACGTCTGCCCAGTATTTATGGATTTTTCGGGGCATGGCTCTCCATTAGTCTATTTTCGTTTCCTTACGTTTTTCTGAGTGTACGGGCGGGCTTGCGTGGTCTCGATCCGCAATTGGAAGAAGCCTCAAAAATGTTGGGGCGGGGGACATGGGCGACCTTTTTTAAAATCACCCTACCTCAATTATTACCCTCCATTCAAGCGGGGGTATTGCTGGTCATCCTGTATACGCTCAGTGATTTTGGGGCGGTGGCCTTTATGCGTTTTAATGCCCTAACCCGCGACATCTATATTCAAAATTCCCAGTCCTTTCGTAATAATCGCGTGGCAATGTTGGGCCTAGAATTGGTCATATTGGCAGCGCTCCTTCTGTTGATTTCTCGCCGATTAGAGGGCAATGCCAAAGCCTATCAGCGGCAAAGTACCCGCAAAAACACAACCCGGTTGCGTTTGGGGAAATGGCAAATCACTGCCCAACTGTTTTGTGGGCTGATTGTGCTGCTGGCACTGGTAGCGCCGATTGCCGTGACCGTTTATTGGTTGATTAATGGCTTGGAGCGTGGCGAGACATTTAATGAACTGCTCGGCCCGTTACAGCGTTCAATGCGCTTGGCGGGAATTACGGCAGGCGTGGCAGGATTAGTTGCCCTACCGCTGGTGATCATGCAGGTGCGCTTTCCCAGCAAACTATCCCGCTGGTTGGGGTTTGGCGCATATATAGGCAATGCCCTGCCGGGGGTGGTGGTGGCGATTGCGCTAGTGTTTTTTGCTACACGCTACATTTTTGATTTATACCAGACCCTACCCCTGCTGATTTTCGCCTATTTGGTGCGTTTTTTACCAGAGATGCTTGGTCCGCTACAAGCCTCGATGCTCCAAATCAATCCCCATCTCGAAGAAAGTGCCCTGACATTAGGACGAAATCGGCTACGGGTGCTGGCGACCATTACCGTGCCATTGGTGCGTTCAGGGTGGGTAGCAGGGGTGGTGCTGGTCTTTTTGACGGTTATGAAAGAACTGCCTGCTACCCGCATCCTTGCCCCGATTGGCTATGATACGCTGGCGACCCAAATCTGGTCAGCCACCCAAGAATTATTTTATGCCCGTGCCGCCGCGCCATCACTGGTACTGGTGATTGTTTCGGCCCTATCGCTCATTTATATCCTTGAACCGGAAAATGATTAATTCACCGATTCCCGCCCTTGTTTGTGAGCGTGTGACCAAGACGTTTGGCAAAACCGCCGCCGTGCGCGATTTGACTTTTACACTCGACCCCGGTCAATTTTTTGCGCTATTAGGCCCAAGCGGCTGTGGCAAAACAACTTCACTGCGGCTGATGGCTGGTTTGGAAACCCCAACCTCTGGCAAAATCGAGATCAGCGGGCAGGTGGTGGCATCCGAAAACACATGGCTTCCCCCCAATCGGCGGCGCGTGGGATTGGTTTTTCAAGATTATGCCCTGTTTCCGCACCTAGATGTGTGGCATAACGTCGCTTATGGGTTAAACGGTACGCGCCAATCCAAAAAACAGCGGGTTGAGGAAGTTTTAGCATTGGTCGGGCTAAGTGGCATGGAAAAACGGATGCCACATCAACTATCCGGTGGTCAGCAGCAGCGGGTCGCCCTTGCACGCGCATTAGCCCCTGCTCCGGCGATTATGCTTTTGGATGAGCCATTTTCCAATCTGGATGCCGCTTTACGAGCACAGGTACGGGAAGATGTCCGGCAAATTTTGAAATCGGCGGGTATCAGCACCGTGTTGGTGACACACGACCAAGAGGAGGCCCTCAGTTTGGCGGATATGGTCGGGGTGATGTTTGATGGTGGATTGGTACAGGTCGCGCCGCCGCCTGTGCTCTATCAATCGCCTGCCACCGCCGCCGTTGCCCGATTTGTAGGGGACGCCAATCTTCTCGCGGGCGAGGCCGATGGCGATACGGTGCAGTGTGCATTGGGACGGCTACCTCTTCAAAATGCGATGCGGGGCCGGGTGGAGGTGATGATTCGACCTGAAGCGGTGAACCTCACTCCAACAGAATCAGGTCATGCGGAAATCCTCAGCACGACCTATTTTGGGCACGATCAAATGGTAGTGCTGCGATTGACGAACAGCGCGGAAAACTTCAGGGTACGGTTGGGGCCGAGTGACCAGTTTACACCCAGCACCCAAGTCAATATCGTCACGAAAGCACCGGTGCTGGCTTATCCTGTTTAAGAATATATTCCGCCATCAAACGCGCTTCGGCATCGCGGAACTGCATGGTATATAACTTGGCGTATAGGCCATTTTGCGCCATCAATTCATCGTGTGTGCCCATTTCTACGATCTGGCCTTGATCCAGCACGATAATGCGATTGGCGACCTTGACGGTACTTAGACGATGGGCAATCATGACGGTGGTACGTCCCTGCATCATCCGCTCCAACGCCTCTTGGACGAGAGCCTCCGATTCGTTATCGAGCGAGCTGGTGGCTTCATCCAGCAGCAAAATGCGCGGGTCTTTGATAATGGCACGCGCAATCGCAATACGCTGGCGTTGACCCCCACTCAATTTAACCCCGCGCTCACCGACAACCGTTTGATAGCCATCAGGAAAGGACGTAATAAAATCATGGGCATTGGCGGCTTTGGCGGCTTCAACAATCTCGGCTTCCGTCGCGTCCAACCGACCATAGGCGATGTTGTCATAGATCGTCCCACCAAATAGGATAGTCTCTTGTGGCACCATGCCGATTTGCTGGCGCAGGCTTTCTTGCTTGACAGTGCGTAAATCAATGCCATCTATCTGCACGGTATTTTCAGTGGGGTCATAAAAGCGCGGAATGAGATTAAAAACGGTACTCTTACCTGCACCCGTTTGCCCGACCAACGCGACAATCTCACCGGGGGCAATATTGAGGCTGATATTTTTCAAAACGGCCATGCGCTCATCATAGCTAAACGACGTGTTGTCAAAGGTAATGCGCCCTTCAATATGTGGCATGTTTTGGGCATCAGGAGCATCGGTGATGGACGGCGTGGTATCCAGAATTTCAAACACCCGCGTCACTGCCCCAATCGCGCTGCGAAATTCGGTATAAAGCCCTGCCAAACTGCCTAAACTCGCCGCGATGCTAATCCCGTAGATCAAAAACCCACTGATTTCTGGAAGGGTCAACCGACCTGCAATAACCTCGCGTCCCCCGAACCACAAAATCGCCGCGATAGAGCTAAATCCCAAGAAGGCCATTGTTGAACCAAACAGGCCTCGCAGCAAGACCAAGCGCATAGATTGACGGAAGGTACGCTGCATGGCGGTTTCGTAGCGATTGACCTCATAATTTTCGCGGGCAAAACTTTTGATAATGCGGACATTCTGTAAGCCTTCTTCAGCAACTGTCGTCGCGGCGGCTAATTCATCCTGCACTTTGGTACTCAGGCGTTCAAAGGGCCGACCAAATACAATCGCAAGGAACAGTAAGGCCACAATCAACCCCAAAACAAAACCCGTCAGCGAGGGGTTAAGTGCAAACACCACCACAATCGAGCCAACCAGCGTAATTAGATTGGTAATTAGACTGGTAACGCTGTTGGTCAGCACATTTTGCACTTTGGTCACGTCGTTGGACATGCGCGACACAATCTCGCCCACCCGCCGATTGGCATAAAACTCCAATGAGAGCTTCTGCAAATGGCGATATAACTGGGTTCGCATATCAAAGACGATTTTTTCGCCGATATACGACAGCATATACGTCTGCACAAAATTGAGCGCGGCAGAAATGAAAAATAAGGCGGTCAATGCCCCGGCGAGCGTGTTCAATTTGCTGTAGCTGGCATCGTTCAATACCGAAGTCAGCAGGCGCACAATCACCAATGGAAAACCGACGTTGATGACGCTAGTGATGGCAAGGGTGATGAGCACAATCATCATGCGCCCCAAGTGGGGTCGGAGATAACTCAATAATCTGCGCCAACTGACCGAGCGCACAACTTCCGAAAATTTTTCGCGTGGTTTGGAGTCAGCAGTCAAGGGAGTTTCAGGTGTGGAGGTCATAAAATTTGGATGTCCTCAAAGTACAGAATCTACGATGTTTAACATTACACGATTACGTGTTAGAAATGAATTGGTTTCAGGTGGCCGCTTCGTGACAATTACCAAAAAGCCCCTCTTGACAACTAAACTCATTCGACAATAAAATTTACTGAGCAGTAGAAATTCTACTTTCCAGTAAAATTAAATTCTAGAGGCAAAGTGGTGTCTTATAAAGAACGAGCCAAACGGCAGCGTGAAATCGAGATTTTAAAAGTCGCCAGTGACCTAATGTACGAGCGCGGTTTTATCAATTTCAATATGGATGAATTGGCCGAGGCAGTAGGTGTCTCGAAACCGACCCTGTATCAACATTTTGCCAGCAAAGATGAACTCTTAGTACGAGTGGTGTTACAAGGGCATGAAGAGATCGAGGCATTATTTGATGCTCCACTGCAAGGCACGGCCCTTGAGCGGATTGAGGCCGTCATGCACATGATGCTGCAACGGCGGCACATTGCCAAAGGGGGAATGGCGAATTTTGGCTTGATATTTCCCATCCTCAAGGCCAGTCCGCTTTTTAATGAACATCAAGCACGTCTCCGCAACCGTCTGTATGCCCTCGTCGAAGCAGCTAAACAAAACGGCGAGATCGTACCAACTTTACCAACCCCGCTGGTGGTCAGTGCCATGTTTGTGTTACAGGGGTCGGTTGCCGAGCACCATATGCCAGAACGGGCCAATTGGACAGAAGAAGAAACTGCTCAGATGGCTGAACACGTCGTTCAACTCTACCTGCGTGGGATCACCCCGCGTTCTTAATATCCATAGCCCAGCCGAGGAGAAAACAAATTGCAAGGGCAAGCAGCACAGAATTGGGGAGGGGGTCGTCGGGGAGGCGACTCATCAAAGGCAAGCCGAGGCAGTTTGGGGCGTGCCATTCGCTATCTCGCTAAACAACGTCGTTCCACACTCATCGCATATGGCGCATTGTTGATTGCATCGTTGGCACAATTGGCTGTGCCACAGTTGGTCGAAAATATGACCGACGCCATTACCAACAAACTCATGGCGGATGGAATCCTAGGATTACCCGCTCAAGCTCAAGCACCTGCCGCAGAACAGGCCGGAAAAACGATCAGCCAACTGCGTGATTATCAAAGCGGGGCGGAAGACGCCCTCTTAGCGGCAGGCCTATTTATCGTCGTCTTCGCTGCCACACGCGGGGTGTTTTCGTTTGTACAGGCGTATATGGCGGAAAAGACCTCACAGGGGGTCGCGTTCGACTTCCGCAATGAGATTTTCAGCAAGATTCAGCGCCTGTCGTTCAGCTACTATGATCAGAACCAGACAGGCCAGTTGATGATTCGCGCTACTGATGATGTTGAGAAAGTGCGTTTGTTCATCGCGCAGGGTTTGGTATTGACAGCCCAAGCGTTCATTTTGCTGATCGGCACGATCATTATTTTGCTACTAACCAACTTCAAGCTGACCCTCGTCGTGCTGCCAATTCTGCCAGTCGCTTTGGTTGTGTTTATGCTGTTTGGCAAAATCAGCCAGCCCCTATTTGTCGAATTTCAAATCAAGCTGTCCCGCCTCAACACTCTCCTGCAAGAAAATATGGCAGGCGTCAAAGTTGTAAAGGCATTTAATCGAGAGGCATTGGAGCAAAAACGCTTTGATGTCGCCACCGATGACTTGTTTGATCAAGGCATGAAAGTGGCCCGCACGTTCTCGGTGCTGTTCCCAGTAATTTTCCTGATCGCACAGGTGGGGCAGGTCGCCATTTTGTATTTTGCCGGACGACAAATTTTCAATGGCACACTGAATTTGGGGGAATACCAAAAATTCAGTCTGTACGTCATCTATATCTTTTTCCCGCTGGGCCAATTGGGGTTCATCATCTCCTTAATGGCACAGGCTGGGGCATCAGCAGATCGTATCTTCGATATTTTGGACACCGACAGTGACATCAAAAACAAGCCGGGTGCGATTGAACTACCAGAAATTCGTGGCAATGTCGAATTCCACGACGTGACCTTCCGTTATTTCCATTCCGGCGAACCCGTACTGCGTAAGGTCAGTTTTAGCGCCGAACCGGGCCAGACCGTCGCGCTGTTGGGGGCGACAGGCAGCGGCAAGACCACCATTATCAACTTGATTCCACGCTTCTATGATGCCAGCGAGGGGAAAGTATTGATTGATGGACATGATGTACGCGATGTCACGCTCGATAGTCTGCGTTCGCAAATCGGCATTGTGCTGCAAGAAACCAATCTGTTCAGCGGCACAATTCGGGATAACATCGCGTTTGGCCGACCCCATGCTTCCTTAGAACAGGTCATGGAAGCCGCCAAAGCCGCCGCCGCTCATGATTTTATTATGAGTTTCCCCGAAGGTTATGACACCGAAGTGGGTGAACGTGGCACGACCCTTTCCGGTGGTCAAAAACAGCGGGTAGCGATTGCGCGTGCCCTGTTACTGAATCCCAGCCTGCTGATCTTGGACGATTCGACTAGCAGTGTTGACCTCATGACCGAATATCACATCCAAAAAGCGCTAGATCGCTTGATGAAAGGCCGCACCAGCTTTGTGATCGCCCAGCGTATCACAACCGTTTTAAATGCCGACAAGATTCTGGTTTTGGAAAAGGGCAGTGTCGTGGCAGAGGGCACTCACGCCGAATTGATGGAAACCAGTCCCATCTATGCCGAAATCTATCATTCACAATTGGTCGGTGACGTTGAACTCGACGAAGCAGCCGCACAGGAGGCACAGAAAACATTATGATGGGTGGAGGCTTGGATGGCGCTCGCCGTATTATGAGCGGGGAGCAGCTAAAACCGCGTAATCTTAGGGCAACCCTGCGGCGCTTTGGCTATTATTTCAGCCGTCATTGGCAGGGTGGAGTGGCAGCCCTCGTCTTGGTGTTCCTCTCCACATGGGCACAGGTAACATCCCCCGACCTGATTGGTCAAGCGGTAGACTGCTATTTGCTGCCAAATAACGACGCCTGCTGGTATACCGATGCCAATGTTGCCACCATGTCAAAAGCCGACAAGATTGCAGGTTTGGGTGGGTTATCCGTGCTGCTCTTAGGACTATTTGTGGCAGCATCGGTGATGCAGGGGGCGGCGTTTTTTGCCATGCGTTGGTCAGGTAATCATGCTCTGCGCCATATACGGCAGGATTTGTTTAACAAAATTCATCGTCTATCCCTCAACTACTATAGCAAACACGAGGTCGGCAACATCATGAGCCGCCTCACCAATGACACCGACACCATCAATCAAGCGCTCAGTTTTGCCTTGATGAGTGTCATTAGCGGTACGTTGTTGATAATCTGGATCGGTATCAAGATGCTACGGGCCAATGTCCCTTATGCGCTGGTGAGCCTGTCCGTCGTGCCTGTCATGTTTGTAGCAACGGCCTATTTTTCCAACCAAGCCCGTAAGGCCTTTCGCAAGAGTCGGCAGGAAATGGGGAGCGTCAACGCCGACCTGCAACAGAGCATCGCTGGCGCACGCGAAGTTCAAGCCTTCAACCGCGAAAATGCCACCATCGAGCAGTTTAAGCGCGTCAATGCCGCCAATCGGGATGCCAATATTCGGGCGGCAACCTTTACGAGTGCCTTAAATCCCATGTTGGAAGCATTGGGTTATGTGGCGGTAGCAATTGTGGTCGTCGTCGGTGGTTTTTCAGTGCTGCGTAATGAGCCGCTTTTGGGCACATCTGTCATCTCGGTGGGAACGATTATCATGTTCCTGCAATACGTCCAACGCTTTAATCAACCCGTCCAGCAAATCGCCGTGCTGTGGACAAATATCCAAAGTGCCATTGCGGGCGGAGAGCGCATTTTTGAACTACTGGATGAGCCGATTGAAATCGAAGACAAGCCGAACGCCCAGCCGATTCCCCCTATCACTGGGAAAATTGAGTTCCGAAATGTGCGGGCCGAATATGAAAAAGGTCAGCCTGTTCTAAAAGGCGTCAATTTCAGCGTCGAACCCGGTCAGATGGTCGCCATCGTTGGGCCAACTGGGGCGGGCAAAACGACCATTATCAATCTGCTGCCACGTTTTTATGATGTCACCGATGGCGCAGTCTTGATTGATGGGCACGATGTGCGCGATGTGACAATGGCAAGCCTCCGCCAGCAAATCGGCATCGTGCTGCAAGACACCTTTCTGTTTTCCGAAAGTGTCATAGAAAACATTCGTTATGGGCGCTTGGATGCCACCGATGAGGAGGTTATCGCCGCCGCCAAGATGGTAGAGGCCGATTCGTTTATCGAGCGATTGCCGCAGGGGTATCAAACCGTTTTGGGCGAACGGGGCAGCGGTCTAAGTCAGGGACAGCGCCAATTGATTGCCATTGCGCGAGTAGCCTTGATGAATCCACATATCCTGATTTTGGACGAAGCAACTTCCAGCGTTGATACCCGTACTGAGCGACTCATTCAAAAAGCATTCGAGAACTTGTTGGCGGGTCGTACCAGTTTTGTGATTGCCCATCGCCTCAGCACTATTCGTAATGCCGATGTCGTGCTGATGATAAAAGATGGGGAAATCATCGAAAGGGGCACCCATCGGGAGTTGTTGGAACATCACGGCGCATACTACGAGTTGTATATGAGCCAGTTCCGCCACGAAGACACCGAAGAACCTACCCCTAGTATCGCCTAAGCATAACCTGTGCTTGCATTTAGAGGCGTTTCCGCATATAAATAAATGTGGGAACACCTCTTTGTTTCATAAAAATTCCCCTTTATGCGCAAAAATTGATTACGGAATTTAGATAGACATTCTGCTACAATGTCAACTGGTATAGTCACATAGGGATTGAGTCATTTAAATGCCTTACTACAACGAATATGGGGAAGCGTTGGATAACAGCCAGACCTTAAAAATCGAAGTCATGGGGCGTTGGATTGATAAGGAATGGATCGAGAAGCGGCCTGATGAGAAGTTAATTACGCTTCTGATTCCCGACTCATGTCTCCAACAAGAGGCCCTTAAAGATTTTGACAGATCCATGAATTTGCAGGGTGGTTATCATTTTCGCGGAACAGAACCCATTGAGTGTTCCGTAGTGGTCAGCATCGCAGCCGCGTCTCTGCACACAGGCAAATTGACCGAAAAAACCGGTGCCTTTATCTATACATTTGACCCGGTTGAAGACGGGGGCAGTCCAGTCGAAACCCTGGTGATGGCCTCCTATTTCACCGACGATGGACATGTGGTAAGTGTTGCCTGCATTCCTGAAGCCTTCCTTCCAACATGGCTGGCATTTGCCAATGAATGTGTGCGACTGGCAAGTGCGCTCTCACCCACTTCGCAGGTCATGATTATTGGTGGACGTGCGCCCTCGTTTGTCCCTACCGTTGAATGGGACGATGTAATTCTGCCTGCCAAACTAAAAAATGAATTGATGCAGGATGTGGAATCCTTCTTTAGCACAGGCATTGAGGTGTATCGCCGTCTTAAATTGAAACCCTTCCGCAAACTCTTGCTGGCAGGTGTGCCCGGTACAGGTAAAACGATGCTCTGCTCTGCTCTTGCCAGATGGTCACTAGGCCGCGAATATTTAGTCATTTACGTCTCTGGGGCAGACCGCTCTGGATCATCTTTTTGGAAAATTGAGCAGGCCCTTTCGATTGCAGCCCGCTCCAAAGTCCCTACTTTGATTTTGTTGGAAGAGTTGGACGCCTATCTGCACGAAGAAGAAAAAGCAATGGTCTTAAACGTGTTAGATGGGGCAGAATCGGCAGAAAATGAAAAGGGCACCTTACTGATTGCGACCACCAATTACCCGGAGGCGATTGACGAGCGTATTTTGAAACGCCCCGGACGCCTTGACCGCATCTATATTATCCCCGAAACCCGTGAGCGCGAAGATGCGGAACGCATGTTGCAGCAGTATTTGGGGACGATGTGGAAAGAAGAGCACCGCACAATGGCGCATGAATTGGTGGGCTACCCCGGTGCGTTTATCCGCGAAGTAGCGGTGTATGCCCTAACACAGGTGGCCTATGAAGATTTGCAGGAACTGTCGCTGGAACTGCTTGAACAATCCTTTGACCGCCTGCAAGAACAGATTGAAGCCCGCGACGACTTTTTGACCAAGCGTGCCCGTGTGGGTTTCTCATTTTAAAATTGCCACTTCTGAACATTCAAAAAGGATGGCTTGTGCTGTCCTTTTTTTGTTTGTTGATCTCCAAAGAGTTCGTCCACTAGGGTCATAATCGAGGCCAATGCGTGTTACAATAAAACTCAACATTGAATAGCTTGAGGGGCGATTATGAAACTTTTTATCAGCTACAGTAGCCGAGACCGTGAAAAAGTGCGGTTATTTGCCGAAGACCTCAAACAAATTGTGAAGGTTGTCTCCCATAATGAGGGCGGCGATGTGTGGTTCGACCAAGAATTAATCGGCGGGCATGATTGGTGGGAAAATATCCTCAGTAAAATCCGGGCCTGCGATGTATTTTTGTTTGTCCTGACCCAAGATTCTTTGCGTTCCGACCCCTGCCGCCTCGAATATACCTATGCCCATAGCCTGAATAAGCGCATTTTGCCGATTTTGTTGGGAGATGGCATCAATGTGACTTTGCTGCCAGAGCCATTGCAACGGATTCAGTTTGTAGATTATCGCAATCGGGGACTCGATTCGTATCAAAGTCTGTCAGGCGCAATGGCAAGCCTACCACCAGCCGTCCCCATGCCTGATCCACTGCCCAAGGCGCCCTCGGCTCCCATTTCGCCTTTGGCCCAATTCCAACAGCAGCTTGAATCGAAAAATCTGAGTCTCGAAGTTCAGACCTCATTGGTTTTTCAACTCAAGCAGTATCTCGCCGATCCCCAGCATACCGAATCAGCCCGCTACTTGTTGATGGAACTACGCAAGCACCCTGATACTCGCGCTCAGATTGCCGATGAAATCACCAGTATCTTAAAGGACACACCGCCCCCGCGCCCTGCCAACGCACAGGGGTTCTCAGATTTGATGAATCGTGGCAAAGAAATGCTGCAACCGAAACCCAGCAGCAAACCGCCCGTAATGGGTAATGTGCAGCAGCCACCACCCGCCAATCAGCCCTCTTACGGAATGCCGATGGGGAATACCTATCGAGCTTCTCCAAAATCAAGCAGTGGCCTGATGGGGTGGTGGAGCAAACAGACGCAGACAACTCAGATAGTGCTGGCTGTGTTCGTACTTGGTATACTATCGTGTTGTATATGTTACTGTCTCTATGCGTTGGCGCTTTCAGGGTCTAGCACTACCTACTAAGCCTATCGTCGCCACTTCAACCAAACATCGAAAGAATTCTAATGTCAGATACGATCCAACTATCTAACGATCAACTGCGCGTTGCCATTTTTACCGAAACTTTCTTACCCAAACTCGACGGCGTGGTCACGATTATTTGTCTAACACTTGACCATCTGCGTTCCATTGGGGCTGAAGCCATCGTTTTTTCACCGGGCAAACACGTTGAGAGCTACAATGGCTTTCCCGTGGTTTCCGTTACTCCCGGTATCCCCATGCCGATGTACCCCGAAATCACCATGTCCGTCCCCATGCGAAAATCCCATCAGCGCTTTGTGGAGTTCAACCCCAATGTGGTGCATCTAGCGAATCCGTGGTGTGCTGGATTGATGGGTATTCGTTTTGCTAAAAAGCTGGATATTCCGATTGTGATGTCCTTCCACACCCATCTCATGGAAATGGCAAAATTTTATAAACTCGGTTTTTTGGAAAAACCGCTATGGGGACTACACCGCTATTTCTATAAAAAAGCGGATTATCGGCTAGCAACCTCCAAGCGCGTTAAAGATGAACTTGAGGCGCATAACTTTGGCCCAACGGGATTATGGCGACGTGGCGTGGATAGCAGTATGTTCGCCCCCGGCACGGATGTAGCAGAAACCCGTCGTCAATTGACCAATGGCAATCCGGATAAAACCCTCCTGTTATTTGTGGGACGGGTCGCCCCTGAAAAACAAATTGAACAAATACGCCCTGTTTTGGAAGCTATTCCAAACACCCATCTGGCAATCGTAGGTGATGGCCCCTATCGGGACAAACTTGAACAATTGATGGCAGGAACCTCGACCACCTTTGCAGGTTATCTCAAAGGGGAAGCGCTTAGTGCTGCTTATGCTGCCGCCGACATTTTTGTTTTTCCATCTGCCATCGAAACATTTGGTTTGGTCGTGGCGGAAGCAATGGCTGCCGAACTGCCGGTTGTTAGCACTCGCGTGGGGGGCGTACCTGAACTGATTGAAAATGGAGTCAATGGGTTTATCTTTGAACCGAATGATGTTGACCAAATGATTACCCATGTACGCCAGTTAGTCGAAACCCCAACCCTGTGCAAGGAGATGGGACAAAAGGCCCGCCAGTCAGTGCAAGCCCTCACATGGAAATCAATTATGGATGATCTTGTAACTGATTATCACCGCGTAATCACCCAGCATCGCAGTACCGCCACTAATAACACGCTATCTTCTGGCTAACAGGAGTAAAAACCCAAAATTTAAAGATTTCGTAGCATTTTGGATACAAACCGATTTAAAATAAAAATATTGGCAGGAGGCGCTAATGTTTTTTTGTATTGGATAATGGAAGGGCATGATGAACAACAACACTCCCCCAGATGATTTTGGCTTCCCAAATGACGATGAGCCACCAAACGATGATCCAATGGACGAGCTAACACAAGGCTCGAATAACGGTAATCATCAAGATGGGAAGGATGGGCATGACATTCTCAGCGACAACGATGGTTTGCCAGAGGATTGGGAGCCTAAACATATCCCCAACGAAAACGATTTTACAAATGCAGGGGCACGACGCTTGGGGGAGCTTAAGGATAACCTCGATCAAACAAATGATCACAAGGATATTGCCAAACTCCTCGAGGCCATCAAAGAAACTATCCGACAAACCCATTGGCTGCCCAAGCTGGTTCCGCTGGTGGTAGAAACTGGCCTCACCGCCCGGTCTCCATGCCAAAAAATAGGCCGTATAGATATTTGGGAAGACATTATTTTCTTATTGTTCCACACTATTCACGATCAGCTTAAAACGATCGAGGAGCGCAGCGAATATTTTAAACGCATCTTTACAAGTTTGTCTGACTTCAAGGCAACTGCCAATTCTAAATTTCCAACAGAATCTGCCTTGAAAGAACTGGCGAGTGAATACGGTATGGATGATTCAGACCAGAGCGATTGGCTTTTGGCGAGAGCCGCCTTCCTAAATGCGGTTATTTTGGACTATCCCCTCGAAAATGCCGTGTCTATGGCTGATGAATTGATTTGGCTTGCTCGCCGCAATCATGATTTAATGACTGAAATGCGGGTCTATGTTTCAAAAGCGCGTCGTTACATTCAAGAAAACGACTACCGTCGGGGATTTGTGTTAAGCCAGCAGGCCCTTACGATTGCGGTTCAGATCAACGCCGAGCGTTTCTATAGTGACATCCTCTCCAACATACTCTCCTGTGCCATAGTCGAGCATAGGACAGAATATGTCGAAGCGCTGTTTGACTACTGGCAGCAGTTGCGTCCCCATTTGGAAGAAAATGTCTACGAAAAAGGGCCATTCCTCAGCCTACGAGGGAAATACTACTTTGACCGCAAAAAAGACTATCACCGTGCGGCTGAGGCTTTTGAAGGGGCCTATGAATGCGACAAAATTCAACAAAAGGCTGTTGCCCAAGCCACCCAGCTACTGGGATGGGGGATGTCTATGACCAAAGCTGGCGAATACGAGATTGCCCAAGAACTTTATCACCAAGCCCTAAATATCCATCGGAAAGAGGGCAATGGGGAAATGGAAATTTGGATTCGCCATGCCATCGGGTGGAATGCGAAAGAAAGTGGCGACGTTCATATGGGGATTTTACATCTTGTGGATGCCCTAGAGCGAGCACTTGACCTGCCAATGACAGCGCGGCTTGAAAACATTTGCAAAGGGATCAAGGAAGACCTTGACTTGTATCGGTCTTCCTTGAACAGGGCATAGAGGAATCAGCACCCAGTACCGCCGCCGCTAGTATTAGGGCAAGTAGGATCATCAACCACATGTTTTGGCCCCATGTTGAAGACTTTGGCGACATGGGTGCCGCCATCCAAGCCGATGGGCGTACCAGCGACAGTCATCAGGGTGGGGATTGCCAAAGACAGAATGAAAACGAGCGCGACGGCGAACAGAACGACTTTACGATTCATAATGAGTTGCCTCCACAAATTCAGATTTTGGATTTTTGAAGAGGCAGTCTCACTTAGGCCTAAATTTGACTGCGATGCCCTTATCATCGCATAACAGGTGACATAAATCCGTTCGTAGCGGACAAAAAACAGACAATAACTGGACAGGTTTTGGTCAACTTGTCTGGTTCTTTTTTTGCGACAATCTAAAGGACGCGCGATAATTACAATTTATCGTGCCCTTAAGCGTGTTTTTCAGATACAGATAGCGATGCCCCTTTCCCTATGATCCGCCTTCCTCGTCCTCAATTCATCAGTCAAGCACGTGCCTTAAAAAACGTGATAGAACAACTTCAGGACGTCTCCCTTTTGGCGATAGACACCGAATCGAACAGCATGTTCGTGTATCAGGAACAAGTCTGTCTGATTCAGCTATCGGCTCGACGGGAGACCAATGGCAAAGCCCAAGTTTTGGACTTTATCATTGATCCACTCGCAATTCCTGATGTAAGCGCGTTGGGGGAGCTATTTGCCAATCCTGCTATCGAAAAAGTTTTCCATGCCGCCGACTATGACATTACCTGTATGAAACGCGACTTTGGGTTTGAATTCGTGAATATCTTCGACACCTATTTCGCCGCGCAGACTTTGGGGTGGACACGGGTGGGCCTCAGTTCTCTTCTTGAAGAACATTTCAGCGTGGCCTTAGATAAGCGTTTTCAGCAAGCGGAATGGCATCACCGACCATTGAGTCTCGAAGAACTCCAATATGCCCAGATGGATACGCATTTTCTGCCTGCCTTACGGGATATTCAATTGAATGAGCTACAACGATCTGGTTATTTGGAAGAGGCCCAAGAGGGATTCCGCGAACTTGCCAGTTTGCCCGCCACAGACCGATCCTTTGATCCAGAAGGCTTCTGGCGGCTTAAAGGGGCCTATTTGCTGACGGGTTCATCCCTTGCAATTTTGCGGCAGCTTTATCTCTGGCGCGAGAAAACAGCCCAAAAGCGAGACATCCCCAGCACCAAAGTTATTTCAGACTCCACCCTTGTAGACATTGCGACGATCTGTCCTCTATCCACATCTGCCCTCCAACGGATTCCCGGTATCACTAGGCAAATCGTCAAGCGTGATGGGAAGGCTATACTAGAGACGGTTGCTCGTGGGAAAAATGAAATACCCCCTCGCCGCAATCCACAATCGCGCACATCCCCCGAAGTGATTGCGCGTTATGAGGCACTGCATACGTGGCGCAAAGAAAAAGCCTTGTCACGTGGCGTGGAAAGCAATGTTATCCTTTCCAAAAATGCGCTGTGGGTGCTGGCCCTGCGGCATCCCAAAACCGAAGAAGAATTAGCGGTGATTCAAGAGATTGGCCCACACCGTCGTGCCAAATACGGCAATGAGTTATTAAACCTACTGAAAGGGGTTTAGGACTATGCAAATTTCGTTTCATGGGGCAGCCCGTACTGTGACCGGTTCGCAGCATCTCATTGAGGTCAATGGCTATCGCTTACTCCTCGATTGTGGCATGTATCAGGGCAAACGCAGCGAAGCCAATGAGCGCAACCGTCGCCTACCCTTCGACCCCAAAACACTGGATGCGATGGTGCTTTCTCATGCCCACATTGACCATTCAGGGAATATTCCCACCCTTGTCAAACGGGGGTATCAAGGGCCAATTTATGCCACTCACGCTACCCGTGACCTCGCAGCGGCGATGCTGCCCGACAGCGGCCATATCCAAGAAAAAGACGCGGAGTTTGTCAACAAAAAGCACAAACGTCGTGGGGAAGCTCCGGTTGAACCGCTGTATACTCAACAGGATGCCTTTAACAGCCTGCGTAATTTTGTCGGGATTAGCTATCAGCAGTCACGGGAGATTTTGGAGGGTGTTCACCTGTCATTAGTAGATGCAGGCCATATGCTCGGCAGCGCGATTGTGATGCTCGATATTGAAGACAAAGACGCCGGACGGGATATTCGACTGGTCTTTAGCGGCGATATTGGACGAAAAGGATTGCCCATTTTGCTCGACCCCACACCAATTGACTACGCGGACGTGCTGATTATGGAGAGTACCTATGGAGGACGCACGCACGAACCCATTGCTAACCTTGAGGCGGAATTCGCTGAATTGATTAATACGGTCTATCAAAAACGGGGCGTGTTGATTATTCCGGCCTTTGCAGTAGGGCGCACGCAGCAAATTGTCTATCTTATTCAAAAATTGCACAGCGCAGGCAAAATTCCGGTCTTGCCCGTCTACGTGGACTCTCCATTAGCCATTGATGCCACGTCCGTATTCCGGTTGCATCCCGAAGCCTATGACTCGGATGTACGCGATTATATGCTGACCTATGGGGACGATGATATTTTTGGGTTTGAAAAATTGGTGTATACACGCCGCGTTGAAGAAAGCAAAGCACTCAATGACATGACGGGGCCATTTATCGTCATCAGTGCCAGTGGAATGTGTGAAGCGGGACGTATTTTGCATCACCTTCGCAATCGTATTGAAGACCCCAATAACACTATTTTGATTGTTGGTTGGCAAGCCCCCGATACGCTAGGCCGTCGGTTAGTAGATCATATCTCGCCCGTTCGCATTTTTGGTGAGGAGTTTCCCGTCCGAGCAAAAGTAATCAAAATGAACGGCCTCTCTGGTCACGCCGATGGCAACGAATTAGTGGACTGGGTCAAAGCGATGAAAAAACCCCCGCGTCGCACATACTTGGTACATGGTGAAGTGGAACAGGCCAACGCCCTTACACAGCGCCTCACCAATGAGCTAAATCTGGAAAAGGTCTCCATTCCCGATTTGCATGAACAAGTCCATTTCCCGTGAAATATGCCTATTGATGGACGGCAAAAGCCCGCTATGATTGGATGGCTCATCCATTTACCAACTATGAGGTACAGGCATGGTCAATATCCTTGTGTCCAATGATGATGGTATTTTTGCCCCCGGTCTCTATGCGCTGGCAACCGCCATGCTAGATTTAGGGCAAGTTTGGGTGGTTGCCCCAGAAAATAATCAGAGTGCCAGTGGACATCGCAAAACGCTGACCCGTCCGCTACGGGCCGTGCCGACCTTTCAAGTATTTCCGCCCGAAATAAAAGCCTTTGCAGTAGATGGCGCACCCTCCGACTGCACCGCCCTTGCCGTAATGGGGTTGATCGAAGAAAAAATGGATATTGTCGTATCCGGTATCAACAGTGGCGCAAATTTAGGGCAAGATTTGACCTACAGCGGCACCGTCAGTGTGGCCCTCGAAGCGGCAATTTTTGGCCTGCCTGCCATCGCTTTTTCGCTCGACAGCCGTTCCCCCGATTCGGATTACAGCGCCGGGGCTGAGTTGGCAAAGGGCATCACCAAAGAGGTGCTGCGACACGGCCTACCCTATCATACCTGCCTAAACGTCAACTTCCCCAACCGCAAACCGGATCAGATCAAGGGCATCCAAATTACGACACAAGGTGTCCGTGACTATCGGGATGTCTTAGATAAACGCATTGACCCCTTTGGCCGACCCTATTATTGGATCGGCGGTGTCGAACCATCCGGTGATGTCAAAGCGGAAGGCACAGATATCTGGGCTGTATATGAAGGGTTCGTTTCTATCACGCCCATTCATGTGTATATGACGCGCCATGATTTCATCGCTCCCCTCACCGCATGGAAATGGCGTGACCAAACGGCCACTCCCAAATCAGATTCAGCCACACCTTCTGAAACGGAGTCCTAATGCCGGGGCGAGAAACAGGCCGCGTTTTGGTGACGGGTGGAACAGGATTTTTGGGTTTTCGGGTGGTCGCTGCGTTGGTAGAGGCCGAGGCAAATGTCACGGTCATGGTGCGGCCCGGCCAAGAAGAAAAACTGCAAGCCCTCGGTGACCGCATCCAACTCAGTTATGCTGATGTTTGGAACAAGGCCAGTCTTAAAGGTCGGGCACGCGGTCATGATGTGATTTTGCATCTCGTCGGCAGCACACGGGCCGAACCGGAACGTGGCCTGACTTATCAGCAGATTAATCTGGTCTCGGCGCGAAACGTCACAGGCATGGCAGTCAGTGATGGTGTACCACGCATGATCTTGCTAAGTGCTGTCATCCGTCCCTTGATAGGCGACTATATCCGCAGCAAGCGTGAAGCTGAGGAATATTTGCAGAACAGCGGCCTCAATTGGACAATCGTTCGCGCCCCCAGCCTGTTTGCCCCCAGTGGTCGCAACTTAGGTTTACAGTTTCTTTCGTTCTTTGGTGCAATTTTTCCCTTCAGCCTCTTGGCTAGTCGAATGCTGCCCTTGCCGGTGGATATTGCAGCACGTGGCATGGCCCAATTAGCCCTCAAACCAGATGCTTATGAAGATCGCATCATTTTTGCACGACACCTGCGCCAACTTGCCAAAGGCAGCAAAGCCACTCGTCAGCGCCGCCCCTTGCTCCAACCCCAGCAACGTTTTGATGCCGATCCTGAAGGCCTAGATGAGCCGCCATTTGGCTGGCTTCCCCCGCGTTGATGATTTTGCGAAATCATAAGTTGTATAAATTTTGATTTTAAGGCATAATTTTACATAAGATTAACAATCTGAAATTTGCATTGCAGTCACCACTGCAATCTCACATTAGAAATCAAGTGCCAGACAAAAAGTTGTCGGTCAAAACAAATTTCCCGTTTACAGGGAATAGGGTATAGGTAGCCTTATCCCTCCCTCAACCATCATGTTTATAATGGGGTGGGATAAGAATAAAACTATCCGGTGCAGTGCATCATCCGGATTAGCGTAAAACAGTTGGAAGCCCTCTGTATCTAAGGGAATTACCCAACTTACTGCGAAGGCGATTAGCAAATATTAGGACATCTCAGAACCCATTTATCCTATGTGAGCCTTGAATTTATTTGCACCGCCGAACTAGACCCATGATAAACAATCCACAGTAATCGTTTGAGGCTGTGGGGTATTGATTCGATAGTAGAGGGATTAGGAGCGTCTATTCTTCGTCAAAAAGCAATCTTAGGCGAGATTGGAATTTTGGGTATTTGGCCTATTCTATAGCCCTATGTAAACGCTTTCGATGAACTAGGCGTGTTTTCATTTATCTAATTTCTCGTGGCTGGTCATAAGTATAATGTGTGGATTGCAGCCGGGGTGGCTACACCTGCGGCTGTTTGCGTTTTTGTGGTGAGAGGTATCGGACGCATGGCAGGCAAAGTAAGTGGGCTGGAAATCCAGAAAAATAACAAGAACCGCGTAAATGTGTTTCTCGATGGAGAATATGCGTTCAGTTTAGGCTTGATGGAAGCCGCCCCACTCCGTAAAGGCCAACACCTCAGCGATTCCGATATCCAACAATTACAAGATGCCGACCATTTGACGCAGGCCTATGAACGTGCTGTGCGATTTTTGGCGACTCGTCCGCGCAGTGTCAGTGAGGTGCGCCGCAAGCTGGCTGAAAAGAAAACCCCGACCAGCATTGTGGATATGGTCATCGGGCGCTTGGAGGCGGCTGGCTATCTCAATGACACCGAGTTTGCCCATTATTGGGTAGAGAACCGCCAAGAATCTAGTCCGCGTGGGGCTATGGCCCTGCGTATGGAATTACGCGAGAAAGGCGTGCCTTCCAACGTCATTGATGAAGCATTACGCGATCAAGATGGCGAATCAGTGGCTTTGCGTGCCGCTGAGAAAAAAGCTCGCACCCTGCGCCGCACCGATAAACGCGATTTTCGGCAGAAGATGACAAGTTTTTTGATGCGACGTGGTTTTGACTATGAGACCGTCCGCACGGTGATAGACCAGCTTATTGAGCAGTTTGAGACGGACGGCGACCCGTTTTTTACGGATTTAAATGGGGATGACGACACAATTGAGGAGTAAAGATCATGGAAATCATCACGGCGGTGGTCGGCCTCGTCGTAGGCCTGATTGCTGCTACTGTTTGGATCACCACCAATCAGAAACGGCAAGGAACAAATAAAATTCAGCAGGCCGAAGCCGAAGCCCAACGCTTGATTGCTGAGGCTGCTGCTACTAAAAACAAGGTTGAAATCGAAGCCAAAAACGAGGCCCTACGTATTCAGGAGGAAAACGAACGCAATACCAAGAAACGTCGTCTTGAACTGGATCGAGAAGAAGAGCGTCAGACCAAACGCCGTGAGGAATTTGACAAGCGCCTAGAGAAATTTGAACAGCGCGAAAAGGAACTGAACCGCCGCCAGAGCAATCTCGACAAGCGGAATAACGAACTGCAAAAGTTGTGGGATGAGCGCACCGCCGAATTAGAGCGCGTCGCCGAAATGACCCGCGATGAAGCCCGACAGGAATTGTTGGCGGCAGTGGAAAAAGATACCCGCCAAGATATGGTACGCCTCATCCGTCAAATTGAAGAAGAAGCCAAGTCCGAGGCCGATAACCGCGCCCGTGACATTATCGCCCTCTCAATTCAGCGCTTGGCTTCCGATCAGGTCAGCGAAATTGCCGTCTCAGTGGTGCCGCTGCCTTCCGACGATATGAAAGGGCGCATCATTGGTCGTGCCGGGCGCAACATCCGTGCCTTTGAGCAAGCGACGGGCGTAGACGTGGTAGTAGACGACACCCCCGAAGCCGTCACGATTTCCAGCTTCGACCCCGTGCGCCGTGAAGTCGCCAAACGTGCCCTTTCCAAATTGGTCCTCGATGGGCGTATCCACCCGGCCCGCATTGAAAAACTGGTGGAAGATACCCGCAAAGAAGTCGAACGCGCCATCCGTGAAGAAGGCGAACGCGCCTCGTATGAAGCAGGTGTCCCCGGTTTGCACCCCGAAATTTTGAAACTGCTCGGTAAGCTGAAATTCCGCACCAGTTATGGACAAAACATGCACGCTCATGCCATCGAAACGGCTCATCTGGCAGGCATGATCGCGGCAGAATTGGGGGCAGATGTCAATCTTGCCAAAGCAGGCGGTCTGTTGCACGACATCGGTAAAGCTATTGACCACGAAGTCGAAGGGCCACATGCCATCATCGGCGCGGAATTCTGCAAACGTTATGGTGTGCCCGACAAGATTGTGAACTGCATCGGCAGCCATCACCATGAAATGCCACAGGAATCGGTTGAGGCCCTCATTGTCGAGGCTGCCGACGCGATTTCGGGTGCTCGTCCGGGGGCACGCCGCGAAAGTTTGGATGCCTATATCAAGCGCGTGCGGATGTTGGAAGACATTGCCAACGCCTTCACCGGGGTCGAACAATCCTATGCGCTACAGGCGGGGCGTGAGGTACGCATTATGGTGCGACCCGACGACATTGACGACCTCGCCGCCGTGCATCTGGCCCGCGACATCTCCAAGAAAATCGAGGAGACCATGCAATATCCCGGTCAGATCAAGGTGACGATTATCCGCGAAACACGGGCGGTTGATTACGCTCGGTAGTCAACCCAAATAGAAATATAGGGCGGCAGTGTTGTCGCCCTTTCAAAATAAGGAAAGGCTGATGATTATTGATGGAATTATAGTTGTTATCATGTTCACAACGGCAAATATAATCATTGCTTTCTTTGCCGCCTTCTTTACATATCCCCTCTATACAGCCTATCTGGTTATAAAGCATAAGATTCCTGATAAGACGATTGATTTATTTACGGACTCAAAGCAAGTTTTTGTGAGTGGGGCGTATCTTAAGAGAGTAAAACGGAAACGGAAATCGTTATTCCGAGTTCGAGCGTCGCTCCTAACTGCACTAGTCATATATACCTCTATCTTTATCCTTCCATTTATTTATGCGTGTCTTATAAGTATTGTAGAGAAAAGCTTAACTGCCTTTGTGGTTGGTTTTCCTCCAAGTTTCATTAACTTACTGGGTTTATATTTGACATTCCACTATTCAAGAAAAATCTTGACTCTGGAACGATGAAAACCTGTTCTCTACCACACTTCACTCTACCTAACGGTCAATTCTCCCCCATCCAATATAATCCACATCCATTTAAGCGTAACTGTAGTTACGCTAACGCATATCCCTTATATAATTATAAAACATAGACCATATGTTCTGAAAGTGATGTGATCGGCTACCCTCTTTGAAATGCCCTCTGTTGTAATTATTTTGCAGTTTTTAGGGGCATAGAGTATTGTATGACACATGACCATCATCTACTTAACCCTCTGTTGGGCAGGGGGCATTATCTTTGCCGAACTGCTCGATGAACGCTGGCCCTATGGCATCGCCGCGACCATTTTGGCCTGTCTGTTGGTGTTGTTCCGAGATCGTAAAGACTGGCGACTGTACATCGCTTGTGGCCTCTTTTTCGCGTTAGGGGCATTGCGTTTACAGGAGGCTCTACCAGAAAAATCGCCTGACCACATCTCCCACCTCAACAATCAGGGCATCGTCACCATTTTTGGCGTGGTATGGGATGCGCCGGATGTCCACGAGACCTATACCAACGTGCGGCTCAACGTAGATGAAGCCATCTGGTTAGGCAAACAGCAACCCCGTGAAGGCTTGGTCTTGGTGCGATTACCTGCCAATACGGATGTGCAGTATGGAGATCGGTTGTTGGTGACAGGGCAGTTATTCCCTCCACCCGAACTTGACACCTTCTCGTATCAGGAAAAACTGGCCCGTGAAGGCGTTTTCAGCACCATGCAGCTTCAGACGTTCCAAAAATTGGATGAACATCAGGGGCGCTGGTGGAAACAAGACCTATTGGATTTACGCGACCAGACACGTGGTTTTATTGAAGACGCCCTGCCCGAACCCCAAGCCAGCTTACTCAGCGGCATCTTGTTGGGGGATGATTCACGCCTATCTGAAGAAGTGCGCGACGCCTTTAACGCTACGGGGACATCTCATGTCATTGCGATTTCGGGTTTCAACATGACCCTCATCGCCGCCATCGTCAAATCGCTACTCAGCAATTTGCTGCCGAAAAAATCATGGGCAATTTTTTTCAGCCTCGTCGTGATCATTCTTTATACTATTTTTGTCGGGGCGAATGCGGCAGTTGTCCGGGCAGCCATCATGAGCGGCCTCCTCATCACTGCCGATGGGATGCGCCGCAAAACCTATGCCCCTGCCTCGTTAGCCTTTGCTGCCATGCTTATGTCTTTATTGAATCCCTATGTATTGTGGGACATCGGCTTTCAGTTGAGTTTCGCGGCGGTGTTGGGGCTGGCTCTGCTTGTAGCACCCGCTGATAAAGTCTTCCGCAAGTTTATGCAGCACCATTTTGGGAAATCAGCCGGTGGGGAAGCCTCCAAATTCCTATCCGAGCCGCTGGTCGTCAGTATGGTGGCCCAAGTCTCGACCCTACCCGTGATCTTATTCTACTTTGGACGCTTATCCGTTTACGCGCCCGTAGTCAATTTACTGATCGTACCTGTGCAATCCTTTGTGTTGATTTTGGGGGGCATGGCAACCTTGACAAGTTTCGTTTATGCACCTGCCGGAACGCTGCTGTATCAGGCAGCATGGCTGTTTTTGACATGGACGACCAAGATGGTACGCGCTTTCGCCAAATTACCGGGGGCATCCCTCGAAATCTTCTTGCCGGGGTGGTTTTTGATGTTGTGCGGAGCATCCGCGATTGGATTGGCACTTTTGACCGCCACCCGCCCGCACTGGTATGAAAATCTGCTCAAAGAACGCCGTCAACAACTTGCCCTGATCCCCAAAATTGTATTACCCGTGATTGGTGCGGTGATTTTGGGCCTCATCATACAGGCGTTAGTACGCCAACCAGATGGCGAACTACATGTGGTTTATTTAGATATGGGCCAAAGCAACAGTGCTTTGATTGAATCACCGGATGGGGCAGTCTTTTTGATTGATGGGGGTCGCTATCCTACACGACTATTGACTGAATTGGGCGATCACCTGCCACCCAATAATCGCCAGATTGACGTGCTGTGGATTACCAGCGATCAACCGGAGGACATCAGCGCCTTGTTGATCGTTGTGGAACGCTATGAAATCAAAGCTGCCATTACCTCTGTCGGCGATACCACTGAAGCAGATTATTACAACCTCATTCAAGCCTTGCAACAGGACAAAACCCCGATTATCCAAGCCGAGGCAGGCTATCAAATTCAAACCGGGGATGGGGTGCAAATAACGGTTGTCGCGCCCCACGTGGATGCGAATTCATTGGTACTCCGCCTGCAATATGGCGAATCCGTGTTCCTATTCACCAACAGCCTAGACGAAGATGAGGAACAGGCATTGCTGACTGACAGTCGTCATCTCGTTCAAGCCAATGTGCTGCAAGCCGCCGACCATGCCGCGCCCGATAGCAACAGCGCCGCGTGGATTGAGGCGGTCAATCCGCAGGTAGTTGTCGTGCAATATGACCCCGCCAGCCGCGACCCCGGTGCTGATTCAGGCGTGATGGCACGTTTCAGCAACCGGAGCGTATATCGGACTGACCGGAATGGCACAATTGAACTGGTAAGTGATGGTAAGCGGCTTAAAATCTATACGGAAGAAAACTAGGCAGGCTGCCAGATTTCCAATTTTTCCCCGATTTCATCCAGCACCTGCTCGATGGTTTTGTTATCGGTGCTGATATAAATAGCATCCTCGGCTTGGCGCAGCGGGGATACTTCGCGCTGGCTGTCAATACGATCTCGCTCAATCATGGCGGCTTCAATTTCCTTTAGATTGGCGGTCTGGCCTTTGCTAATGCGTTCATGATAACGACGACGGGCACGTTCCTGAATCGAGGCGTCAATGTAGAACTTCACATCGGCATTCGGCAAAACAACCGTGCCAATATCCCGGCCCGCCATAATGATTTTGCCCTGTGAGGCAATGCGGCGCTGTTGTTCAACTAAGGCGGCTCGGACGCTGCCAATCGCGGAAAGGGCTGAAACCCACGCTTCTACCTGTGGGCTGCGGATTTGATCAGTTACATCTTCGCTGGCAACAAGAACCGTATAGGGGTGAGCCGAATCTCCATTTTTGGGATGAATATCAATGCGGGTTTGGTGTGTAAGGTTGGTGAGGGCTTCAACATCCGAAAAAGCGATGTTGGCGCGGAGGGCCACGAGAGTCATCGTGCGATAAAAAATACCTGTGTCAATGAACAAATACCCATAACGTTCAGCCAATTGGTGGGAAATAGTGCTTTTCCCGGAACCTGCCGGGCCGTCAACGGCTATAATGCTGGGTAGTGACAATTTGGGAACTCCCCCTTTAGGCTAGATTGTCAAGGTGCAGGGTAAAAAACCTTTAAAACTATAACCGAGAATACCCCCTTCAGACAACCTAATTTCTTATTAAAAGTCAGCTAGAAAATTGAAACTCTCTCCCCGTATCTCCTAGATATCTCATGCGTCTTAAATAACAGAACATGCATCATCCTTAGCTGAGGGCCGAACTGATGGAGAGTGAAATACAACTTTTGCGACAAGCACGTGAATTCAATGAAGAGGCGCTTGCCGCGATTTTTGATACTTACTATCGCCCGTTATATCGCTACTTGTATCACCAGACTGGACATGTCCAAACAGCCGAGGATTTGACCGCGAAAGTATTTCAGCGCTTTTTGGAAGCACTGCATAAAGGTCAAGGGCCAGAAAAAAACCTCAAGGCATGGTTATTCAAAGTTGCTCATCATTTAGCGATTGATGAGTTGCGCCGTTTTGCCCTTCGGGATCATATGCCCCTCGATGAACAGTTAATTGATGTCAAGCTAGGCATGGATGAACACCTTTATATTACCCATGAAACCGAGCGTGTCCATCTTGCTCTGAATAAGCTAACCCCTCAGCAAAGAGCCGTCATTATCTTGCATTTTCTAGAGGGCCTAGAGAACGCTGAAATCGCCCATATCCTACATTCCACGATTGGGGCGGTTAAAGCCCTCCAACATCGTGCCTTAGCCACCCTACGCCGCCAGCTTATTCCAGACCCCGTTGAAGGAGAACCCAATGAACAACCAGTCCTTTGAGGAACAGATTACAAACGCCATGCGCAATATCCCAGAGCCAAATCCAGCCAAAGAAAGCGCCACTCGGGCCACATTTTTAGCCGAAGCGCGTCATATGCGCGAACACCCCTACCGTCTCTGGCAGCACCCCCACAGCCGCAAATGGATGATCGCCGCCGCTGCGATTCTTATTTTCTTAATCGGGGGATTCGCCTTATCAGTGCAAAATATCCGGCAAGCTAATTCAGATGCCACTGTGCAAGCCGAAGTTATCCCGCCCGACAATAACCCTAGCCTGCACCAAGGCCTAACCCCAACACCCACTCAAGAACAGATTGGTGCCTCCCCTATCACCGCCGAAAATGCTGCTCAGGTGGTCGAATTGCAGCGATTTGGGACAGGCACCATGAACGGGGCAGTTTGGTCGCCTGATGGAAAAGAATTAGCCTTGTATGGGGCACTGGGCATTTGGTTCTACGACACAAGCGATTTTGATACGGCACCGCGTTTTGTTGAGAGCGATACTTACATCAACGATGCAGCCTACAGTCCTAATGGTTCATTATTTGCAGTTGCTACCAACGATGGATCAGTGAATCTTCTGGAAACAAATATCGGCACACTAAAAATGAAAATCGAAGCTCATCAAGGACGGGCACTGCATCTTGCTTTTAGCCCAGACAGCCAAATTATCGCATCTACCGGGGACGAAGATAAAAGCGTGCGGGTTTGGTCAGTAGAAACAGGTCGTGAATTGATTGTATTTAGCGACTTTTTTGCTAACCCAATGAGTGTTGAAGCACTAAGTTTTTCACCTGATGGCATAACCCTTGCGGCGGCTGGCATGAGAGATATCTACACCCCTGTAGATCGTGAAGGTTTTTCACGTTGGAGTGTTCAGCCCGCCGTCTTAGTATGGGATATCGAGCAGAAAAATTTGGTCACGACCCTGCTCGGTATGGATGAACGTATCTCCGGCCTTGCCTATAGTAATGATAGTAAGCAAATCGCAGCATCAACTTGGAATGACTCAATTTACATTTGGAATATTGGTAAAAACAGTGCCGCAATCCAAAACGAGCCTCTGATAAGCCTCAGGGATTCGGTTAATCAACTAAACGGTATAGATTACAGCCCAACTGAGGATATCCTTGCCTCGGTATCTTTCGGCGGACAAGTACAACTTTGGAGTGTCGCAGACCAAGAAACGACAGAAACACTGCCGATAGAATTTGACGGGGAATATATACGTTTCGATAACCCCGTTGGTGTTGAGTTTAGCCCTGATGGCCAAAAACTAGCTGCTTGGGACCTAGATGGCCCCGTGATAATCTGGAACATCTCACCCACTGGCGACTCTTCAGTGGCGACGATTATCCGCGCTTTTAATGATCCCTTTACCGTGATTTCAGCCAGTTCCGATGATTCAAGGGTGGCCGCTGGAACTCAGATTGGTTATGTCGCTGTATGGGATTTACAGACAGGTGAGTTAACCGCCAATTGGTCGCCTGATGAACCAAATACCTTCTTATATGACATTCAATTCAAGCCGAACAGTCCCCTTTTAGCAATAGGTTTGCAAGGCGGGGAAAAAGGTTTAGACATTTGGGATACAAGCAATTCCGGCGAAACAGTGCCCGAATTTGCTACAGATTATCTAAACCCAACCACCATTTCGACAGGTTATATTGCTGCTCAGGTGGCCTTCAACCCAGATGGCAGCCAAATGGTATCCGCTGGGGCATTTTCGGAAGACATATTAACTTTGTGGGATGTGGCGTCTGGGGAGCCGAGAGGGTCATTAAACATTCCAAATTCCTCGAGTAGTTTCTATCTGATCAGTGACCTTATCTTCAGTCCAGATAATAAGACGGTTATTTTTGTGCAAACCGAGAGCCGTGCTCTGATAGTTTGGGATAGTACCAACCCTGAAGAGTACCATTTGGTCGAGGGTCATAGCGGATATGTGAGGGCGATTGCGATCACGGCTGATGGAACGATGCTGGCCTCGGTAGATATGGAACAAAACCTCATCTTGTGGGATACCGCTACATGGCAGGAAATAGCCTATATCAAGCATATCGGTGGAAACAGTGCCCTTGCCTTTAGCCAAGACGGACAACTATTGGCGATAGCTGGCTATGACGGAGAAATTTATCTGTGGAATGTCAGCTCTCAGTCTCTAGTAACGACCCTTCACGGACACACTACACAAGTAACCGACATGGTTTTTACGCATGACGGCACACGATTGATTTCGAGTAGTTTTGACGGCACGGTTCGGGTGTGGGGCCTGCAATAGACACAAACAGGGGAGGTTGTAGTGACCTCCCCATATATTTTCTTATGGTATCAAGACAGCCCAAGCCAAGTTAGGCTTTTTGCCCGTCCGAGGCGGATTCACTGTTGGCAGGTGCGTCACTCTTGACCTTGACCGCTTTATCGGGGGTCGCAGCAACCTGTTCGTCCTGATCTTCCCAACTGACAATCCAGATGCACAAACCAGACACGACAATCGAAGCCACAATCAGCGCAATCCAGTTCGTGGTAGTGAGGCCCACATCACGGGCTTCATAAATCAAAATGGCAATGATGCCAACCGACAATACCACCCATGCCGAAATGCGCGGATAGCGATCAATAATCGCAATCACATTACTCAGGCCGGGGATTTGCTTTAAGCGTTCCACAAGTCTTACACCTTTGATTCAGAATACGGTCTTGGAAATAGACCACCCACAACATCAAATGGGGGTCAATACGCGCTCTTCACGCAGTTTCTTGGATAGGATAATCGTCCCTTGTGGCTGTGAACTACGAACGGCTTCACGCCATGCCGGGAACTTAATTTCTTCAATTTTTGTGACCTGATAACCCAATTTATCTTTGAGCAATTGGATAATCGGGGCGGACTCGGCCTCGCGCAGATAGACAAAGGCGACTTCGCTTTGCAGCAATTTGGATGCCTCTTCCATTTCTTCGATGAGCGGCCCCAATACAGGCGCAACTGGAATACCCGGAGGCAGGATCATTTCGCGCGACTGGGTGATCAGATTTTCGACCACAAAACTAATCGCGCCAATAATATTATGTTTGGATTCAGCCACCAAATAGGAGGTCTCGCTGAAACTGAGCATAATATCGGCATCGGTCAGGCGGGTATTTTTGGTCTTATTGATAAAGGCGGCGATTCTGCCCATGTCTTCGCGCCGAGGCCGACGAATGACGACCTCGCCAATTTCCTGATCGGTAACGGTTCGCATCGTGTCGGTGGTGCGCTTAGGCGAAGGCGTACCGGGTGCGGCACTGTTCATCTTGGCCCATGCCGCCTGCACTTGTGCCCATGTTTCATTCGGGGTACCAGAATTTTTTATGACTACTGACGCGGCACGCAGTTTATCAACCTGTGGATTCTGAATAGCAATCCGCTTACGAGCTTCTGTCTCAGAAAGGCCGCGTGTCTTCATGAGGCGCTGCAATTGAACTTCTAGCGGCGCATCCACGACCCAGATTGCATCTACCCCGCTTCCCAATTGGCCTTCCAGCAGTTTGATAGCCTCCACCACAATGACTTTTTGTGGCGCACGACTAATCAAGGTATCAATCGCGCGACTGATCACAGGGTGGGTGATTCCTTCTAGCTGCTTGAGGGCTTCGGGGTGAGAAAACGCCACCGCCCCAAGACGGCCCCGATCAATGCGACCATCGGGCGACACAATCCACTTGCCAAACCACTCGATTACGGGACGATAGGCAGGAGCATTGGGAGCCATTACTTGATGCGCTAATCCATCCGCATCAATTGTATAAGCGCCGAGATGCTGAAGCATATTCCGCACCAGACTTTTGCCGGTGGCAATATTGCCAGTGATGCCGATTACGTATTTATCTTTCCAACGGCCCACAATACCCTCCAATTTGCTGCGGTTGATGATGCAGGGCGGGCGATAATTGCTTATAACCCCGTCATTTTAGCTTGCCCTGCGCTGGTAAGCAAGATGCTCCAAAAATCCCGTTAGGGTGTCACTGGTCAGGAATAGAATGGATTTGTGTGCAAAATTAACCCTATTTTAACCACTTTTGGCGCTAGTGCATCATTTTTGGATTGATTTATAATAAATCATAATGGTTTTATGCGAAAAGCGTCAACGGACTATTTATTTTATGGTCGGAGAAAACTAATGACACTGCTTGGTAACCGCTACCAACTGCATGAAAAATTGGGTGAGGGTGGAATGGGAGCCGTCTATCGGGCCACAGACCGCCTCACAGGACAGGCTGTCGCGCTCAAGCGAGTGTTAATCCCCACAGGCGGGACATCGCCGGAGACCGATTCCTCCCGACTGCGTTTATCCTTAGCCCGCGAATTTCAAACCCTTGCCTCCCTGCGTCACCCCAATGTGATCGGGGTCGAGGACTATGGCTTTGATACCAATCAACAGCCCTATTTCACGATGACACTTTTAGAGAAGCCCCAGACCATTCTCGAAGTTGGCGCAAAGGCCAGTCTCGATCAAAAAATAGACCTGCTGATTCAACTTTTACAAGCGATGGCCTATCTTCATCGGCGCGGCATCTTACACCGCGATTTAAAACCAGCGAATGTGTTGGTTGAAGATGGTGAAACCGTGCGCGTCCTAGACTTTGGCCTTGCCACCGCCCAAGTACAGCAGGCAGGTGAAGTGGTCGAAGGCACAGTGACTTATATGGCCCCCGAAGTCATCAGTCGGGCCGGAGCAAGCCAAACCGCCGACTTGTATGCAGTGGGAGTCATGGCCTATGAGCTTTTTACCGGGCGCTACCCTTTTGATACCACCAATATCAATAAACTTATCCGCAGTGTGTTTTATAGCGAACCCGACCTAAAAACGATTACCAACTTGACCGCCGAGCAATTGGCAAGTATCAAAACACGCCCCGTTAAAACGGATGTCATTCCGTCAGAACAAGCCCAAATTCATTGGGTGACCCAGCAAGATGTGTCAATGCCCTCGCAAGACCTCGCGGCGATTGTCGGCAAGTTGATGGCAAAAGACCCGAAAGCCCGCTATCAAAACGCCCAAGATGTCATAAACGAGTTGTATCAGGTTATTGGACAGCCCGTCTACGAAGAAAGCCAAGCGGTGCGCGAGAGCTTCTTGCAGGCTGCCAGCTTTGTTGGACGCGATGAAGAATTGGGCATGTTATCGGCTGCCCTTATTAACGCGATTGAAGGACACGGTAGCGCGTGGCTGGTCGGTGGCGAAAGTGGGGTGGGCAAATCGCGTCTATTAGATGAACTCCGCATCCAATCATTGGTAGACGGGGCAATGGTCATTCGGGGTCAGACTGTTGCAGAAGGCGGCTTGCCCTATCAACTCTGGCAAGACCCCATTCGGCGCTTGGTACTCTCAACGGAACTTAATGATATTGAAGCTGGAGTGCTAAAAGAAATTTTGCCGGACATCAGTAGCCTCGTGGGGCGTGAAATCCCTGATGCGCCGGTGTTGGAAGGGAAAGCCCGCCAGCAGCGTTTAAATCTCGCCATTATTGATTTATTCCGTAAACAAAAACAGCCGACCCTTTTGCTGCTAGAGGATTTACATTGGGCCGGAATCAGCCTTCAACCCCTCAAAATGCTCGTTGAAAGCAGCAAACAGCTACCTCTTTTGGTGGTCAGCAGTTATCGCCATGATGAAATGCCCGAACTGCCCAATGAGCTACCCGGCATTGAACTGATTAATCTTAATCGCCTGTCCGAAACCAGTATCGCAGATTTGAGCGTCTCGATGTTGGGTGAGGCAGGTAAACAACCACAGGTTTTGGCATTTTTGCAGCGCGAAACCGAAGGCAATGTCTTTTTCATGATCGAAACGGTGCGGGCGCTTGCTGAAGAGGCGGGGCGCTTGCAGGCAGTTGGCGCGATGCAGCTTCCCGAACAGATTTTTGCTGGGGGTGTCCAGCAAATTATCCAACGGCGTCTGGGGCGTGTACCGGAATTTTTCCACCCCCTGCTCAAGTTGGCAGCGGTTATTGGTCGGCGGCTAGATTTTGACCTCTTGGCTCAACTCGATAGTGACACCGATTTGGAGGCATGGCTCAATATTTGTGCGAATGTGGCCGTGTTTGACCGACAAGATGAACAGTGGCGTTTTGCCCATGATAAACTCCGCGAGGCTATCTTAAAAGACCTGAATCCACCCGAAACAATCGCATTGCATCGTCAGGTCGCAGTGGCAATTGAAACGACCTATCCCAATGACAAAGCGCAGGCCGTCAATTTGATGGAGCATTGGCATCATGCCGGGGATATTGCCAAAGAAGCAAATTATGCCCAAATCGGGGGGGAACTGGCTCTTGCCATCAGCAATTCACGTGGGGCAATTGATCTCTATAACCGCGCCTTGCAACTCATCCCTCAAGATAAACAGGGGGTACGGGCGGCCCTGCTGGTTGATCTTGCCAAGTCGCATGAAAACCTGAGTGATTACGCCACCGCGACCCAACATCTCAATGAGGGCTTGGCCCTGGCACGCGACGCAAATGATCAATTGATGATGGTCAAGGCCTTGAATGCGTTGGGGTTGGTCACAGAAATGCAGGGGGCTTATGATGAGGCCTTGAAGCTAAACGAGCAAGCCCTTGAGATTGCACGTGCCATCGCAGATCGGGCAGGCACGGCGACTGCCCTTAAGAATTTGGGCAACATTGCGCGGTTGCGCGGTGATTATGATAATGCCAAGCAGCACTATCAAGAAAGCCTTGCCATCCGCACTGAACTGAATGATAAACAAGGGATGGCGGTGTGCCTTAATAATCTCGGTCTCACCTATTATTTTCAGGGCAATATGGAAGAAGCCAAACGTTGTCTGACGGAGGCGCTCGACATCCACAAACAAATTGGGGCACGTTTTGAAACCGCCGCTGGTTTGGGCAACTTGGGGGTGATTACTGCCTCATGGGGCGACACCGACGCGGCGAAACAATACTTCGAGGAGAGCATGGTAACGCGCCGCGAAATTGGGGACCGGGCCGGACAAGCCTCCATGCTCACCAATCTGGGAATGTTAGCCAAAGATGCCAAAGATTTTGATGAGGCCCATCGCTATTTCAAGGAAGGTCTGACCATTCGCCGTGAAATTGGGGATCGGGCGGGTATTGCCAATTCACTCATTAATCTTGGGGTAGTCGCAAAAGGGCATCAACTCATGTTCCAAGCCGAAAAGTATCTTCAGGAAGCCCTCAAGGAAGCCAAAGCGCTTGAAGCAGTCCCCTTAATGTTAGAGACGATGGTCGAGTTGGCTGGCCTTCAGATTGAAAACGGTCAATACACACAGGCGGCTGAATGGTTGGGCATGGTGGTCAATCATCCCGCCCTAGATACGGGAGTGAAGATGGCCGTTGAACCAATCCTCACGGATTTGGGTCAAAAATTTCCACCCGATAAATTAAACCCTGCCCTTGAACGTGGCAAGCAATTACGGCTCGATACGGTGGTAGATGAGCTATTGAGCGTTAAACAAGCGTGAAGCCTGTAAAAAATTCCTTTGAATTTGTATGAGTTTTGTCAAGGGCGAGTTTACAACTTGTAAGGGATGAAAGCCCGCCCTTAATAAAACTGCTTAGATGCAACTTTTCTGCTATTTTCCCCTTTGCACGTCTCCAAAATAACCAAATCACGCTTCAATTCACTGTTACTAGGCAGTATTGAGGCAAATTAGGTTTGTCAATGTGCTGTCAAATTTCGTCAAAGACCATCCTTCATTAATAATTAAGAGAAGAAAAGTTGAGGCTTTATTCTATAGTATAATGTAATCAAGTTTTATAGACCCTTTCATATGTGCCATCTAGCCGCAATTATCCCATATTCCGAAAAAAAATTATGGGGAAGGGAGCATAGGGGATGTACCACTCAAGAATGTTTAGGATAGTGGTGTTGGCATTGGTACTGCTGACCACTATTTTTAGTCTGTTAGGAATTATGCCCGCTGCACCAGCCAAAGGTGAGGGCAACCAAGTCTCCAGTATCGAAATGTGTGTCCTGACCCCCGAACTGTTGGGTGGGCAGGGTTTTTCGGTGACAGGGCTTGGCTTCTCGGTTACGGGTCTCGGCTTCTCAGTCACGGGTCTCGGTTTCTCAGTCACGGGTCTCGGTTTCTCGGTGACAGGCTTAGGCATTACCCCCGAAGAAATTGCCCAAGAAATCCGCGACAACCCCATTTCCAACCAATGGCTTGTGAATATGCAGCCCGACATCACCAATGGGGCCGGATTTAACACGGAACCAGTCGCTGTGCTAATTGTGGACGACTTTAGCAGTGCAGATTCGCACGGTAACATGGTGATGCGTGTGTTCCAAGACCTTTCGCATGTGGTAGACATGAGCCGCATCCGTCTGATCCCCATGGATGTCAGCGGCGCAGATGTTGACTATGCGGTAGACGGCTTGGAAATTGATATTCAACAAACGATTGAAGGGCCGAGCGCCGAATTTGGGCCAAACGGATTGATGGGACAGGGCTACAACCACTTTGTCATCAATCTGAGCTTCGGGGTCATTCCCTGCACCCATTCCGGGCCTGTGTTAGAAGGCGTTCAATATCCCGGTTTTGTATTCGGCGATGCGCTTGAAGCCATTAATACAGCCAACACGCCCCTGCCTCCACAATCGGTTGAACCCGTTTTGGAATGTGTACAGCGTCGTGGTTGGGGTCGTTATACTGCCTATTTCGGGTATAACAACCTGAACGATGAAGTCGTCAACATTCCTGCGGGTTGGAACAATTTCTTCGCCCCCGGTGACTATAACCGTGAACAACCCCGTGTCTTTGAAATGGGACGGCATGAGTATGCCTTTGCGGTAGATTTCAATTTCGCGCTGGCATGGGCAGTACGTGGGCCAAATGGTCAGTATAAATATGTCATTGCAAGCGCGGCTTCAACCCCCTGCAATCCACAGAACCTGCCCCCACAAACGCGCCAACCCGTCAAACCCGTTTTGGAATGCGTCATGGACAATGGTCGCGGCGTCTTCACGGCTCGCTTTGGCTATGAAAATCAAAACAGTGCCTCGGTGACGATTGATGTAGGCAGCCAAAACAAGTTCACGAATCGTAGCAACGACAAGGGTCAAACCATAACCTTCCTCCCCGGCATGCATGAAGATGTCTTCCGGGTGCAGTTTAATGGCAGCAATCTAACATGGCAGCTACGCGGGCCAGATAACCGCCGCTACTCAGTGACCGCCACCAAATATTCCGATCCGTGCATTGATTCGGTGGGCTATGGTTTGGTGGATTATGTACACGACGAACTGGGTGTCCCAGAAGAGTTGGTAGATGATTACATTGCCGTACTGGTAGATGCTGATGGCGACGAAGGCGACCTGTTTGATCTGCGCATCCTGCTGCAAGACTATCAACAGCGAAGCGCTACCAGCAATGGCGATTTCGCAGTCATCCCAGTCGGCGCTTCCGGCAACTATCGGCCTTGGCTGTTTGCCCAACCTTTAACCCCGGCGGCATGGCCCGAAGTGGTGGCAGTCGGTGGAACACTGGGTAATTACGGTGATCTGTGGCGCTTCTCGCACGATGGCAACGTTCTAGCCCCCGCCGCAGGCTATCCAATAGGCGACAACACCTATATCGCAGGGACATCCTTTGCCGCACCATTTGCTAGTATGGTCGCCGCACAGTGGCTCACCTATCCAAACGCCTGCAATTTTAATGGCACACTCCCACCACTGATTGAAAGTGCCCAATCCAAGAGTTCCAATCAGACCTTCATCGCTGGGAGCGTCATGCCCTTCGACTGCTCAACCAGTAACACAGTCGCTGGCGGTGACACTGGTGGTGCATCCGGTGGCAATACAAGCACCCCCATCTCGTACACCGTCGAATCCAATGACCCGGTTGTTGCTCAAAGTGGTGGATGGTCAGACACAGCGACACCGCTCGCCAGTGGTGGCAGCTATCTCAGCAATCACGCCAATAATTCGAATGGTAATGCCAACACTGCCTTGACACTCCAATTTAATGGAACAGGCATCAATGTGAATTACCTGACCGGGCCATCACTTGGAACATTCACCATCGTGGTTGATGATGTGGCAATCCGTACCGTGATCTCTTGGTCAGACGCCGCGATCTTTGGCAATTGGTCAAATATCACTGGCCTTGAAACGGGCGATCACACGCTCCAGATTGTGGCAACCGACGGTACAGTCGCAATCGACAGCTTCTACATCGTCCAATAAGTGATAGGAGGTTAGTGCCAAACTAATCTCCTCTTTCCAAAACCATCAAGTTTTAGCCATCTGCGAATTTCGGGAACAGGTGGCTAATTTTTTTAGGCCACGTGTTAAAATCAAATACAGAGTGTAAGCCGCACCCATGTATTTGGAGAGAAATATTTTGACGACGCTGCATCCTGCTTTTGATTGGCATGAAGTCGCCCGTTTAGCTTTAACTTCCCGATTGATAGATGAATTAGAAGAACAAGAACTCGTCCCCAAAGGCCTAGTTAATTATCAATTTTCGGCACGTGGACACGAATTAGGACAGTTGTTATTAAGCCAACTATTGACCCGCCCTCATGATGCCGCCAGCCCCTATTACCGCTCCCGCCCTTTTTTATTAGGTAGCGGGTTAACTCCCGAAGAAACCTTTGCCTCAGATATGGCGCGTGCGGGTAGCCTCAGCGGGGGGCGCGACGTGGGGGTGGTGTTTAATATGCCCAGTCGAGGCCGAGCCATTATCTTGCCAATGGCCGGAGATGTCGGGTCACAATATACCCCGGCGGCGGGTTGGGCACAGGCGCTTGTCTATCATGCCGAGCAACTCAATAATCCGGACTATACCGAAAGCATCGGAGTGGTTTGTGGGGGAGATGGCTCGGTTGCCAGTAATGGTTTTTGGTCGGCCCTGACAATTGCCACCACCCTCGAACTCCCTCTTTTATTCATGATTGAAGACAACGGGTACGCTATTTCGGTCAAAGGGCCTGCTCAAACTCCCGGCGCAAATATCGCCGCCAATCTCGCCTCATTTGCCAATTTGTGTGTGTGGGATGGCAGCGGCACACATCCGATTGGAACAGCGGACTTGGTCTATAATGCCGTCAATTATGTACGGACACAGCGCAAACCGGGTTTGCTTCGCCTGACTGTACCCCGCCTATCGGGTCATTCCAGTGTGGATAATCAAGCCTATAAATCCAAAGAGGTTTTGGAAGCCGAGTGGCAGCGCGACCCGATTGCAGCCTTGCATCAAGTCATGGTGCCAAATCTATTGAGTGAAGCCGAGTGGGATGCCCTCGTCGCCGATGCCAAACAGACCGTGCATCAAGCCAGCGCCACAGCATTGGCCCAAGCCCAGCCAGATGTTCGCCAGATTACTCGCTTCGCTTTTTCCGACTCCACTCAGCCCCAGAAAATGGGTGGATTGGTGGCAGAGGGTATTGAACTACCTCGTGGCACGGACACGCCCCAAATCACCGATCCCCGTCGCATCAATATGATTGAAGCCGTCCGACGCACATTGGATGTTGAATTAACCCTCAATCCGCGCTGTGTGGTGTTTGGCGAGGACGTGGGAGAAAAAGGCGGGGTACATGCTGCGACGATGGATTTGCAGTATAAACATGGCGTTAACCGCGTGTTTGATACCAGTCTCTCCGAAGAAGGCATCATTGGGCGGGCGGTTGGTATGGCCTACGCTGGATTGATGCCTGTGCCAGAAATCCAATTTCGCAAATATGCCGACCCCGCCACCGAACAAATCAACAATTGTGGCACGATTCGTTGGCGCACGGCGGGCAATTTCGCCGCCCCAATGGTTGTCCGTATCCCCGGCGGCTATCGTAAAATCGGCGACCCTTGGCACAGTGTTACCAGTGAAATCGTCTTTGCCCATGCTCCCGGCTGGTTATTAGCTTTCCCTTCCAACGCCGAGGATGCGGTGGGTTTATTGCGGACGGCCTTACGCGGCAACGACCCCGTGATTTTCTTTGAACATCGGGCCATGCTCGATGCGGCATGGGCGCGGCGACCCTATCCCGGTGACGACTATATGCTACCCTTTGGCAAAGCCAATATTATCCAAGCGGGCACAGATTTAACGGTGGTAACATGGGGCGCGATGGTCGAACGCTGCGAGGCGGCGGCCCAACCCCTCAATGCCTCTATTGAGATTATTGATCTCCGTACTATCGTCCCGTGGGACAAGGCAAAAGTCTTGGCATCCGTCGCCAAAACAGGCAAGTGCTTGATTGTGCATGAGGACATCAGTTTGGGCGGATTTGGGGGAGAAATCGCTGCCACCATCGCCGCTGAAGCCTTTTTAGATTTGGACGGGCCAATTGAACGGGTCGCTTCGCCCTCTGTACCCGTGCCCTTCAATACCGGATTGATGGAAGGGGTTGTCCCGAATGTTGCCCTGATACGGCAAAAAATGGAAGCGCTCTTGGCCTTCTAAGCGTACAATGGGGTGTCGGAGGTTGCAGCGATGACCACACCGGATGACGGCACTCCATTTTTCGACTCGGATTCGGTCAGTATGCTTGAAGCTGAACGTCAGCGCCTTGCTGCCTTATTAGACGCTGAAATCGGCAAGCCTATTCAGTTGCTGCTGGCTCAAGCCGCCGTCTATGAACAGAGCTTGGCTGCAAATCCCCAAGCGCAGATGGTCGCATCGGTGCTGGCAAGTTTGGCCCGCCAAGCCCTTCAGCAAATCCGTGATCTCAGTGCCGCCTTGCACCCCGCCATGCTGGAATCGCTTGGATTAACGCCCGCTCTCGAATTGTTGATCGGCCAAACGCTGCGAACGACACCACTTCAAATTGTTTGGACGATTGACCATCTGCCCAAACGACTTAGCCCCCCCATCGAATTGGCTCTATTCCGTGCCATCCAAGATGCACTGACCCATTCTGTGCGTTATGCTACCAACGCCACACTCCGGTTGAAAATGCAAAATGAGCAGTTGACGCTGTTCTATGAGGATAACGCTCCACATTCAGCGGGCAGGGATTTCTTAGATTTTGCCCTCACACGCCTGCAATCGCTTGGCATCGAGGTTGAATCACAAGATCGGCCCAATTTTCATATGGTCGCAACATTGAATCTCCCTATGCCGCCCTTCATGACCGAACGTGAGATGGAAGTGCTGGGATGGCTGGCAAAAGGTCTGCCCAATAAAGAAATTGCCGCCCGTATGCAGGTGACGCCCCGCACGGTCAATTTTCATCTCGACAACATCTATTCCAAGTTGAATGTCGCCTCGCGCACCGAAGCGGTGATGGCAGCATTGCGCTATGAACTGGTTAAATAAACAGGGTCGGGCTGGTTGTTTGCTCGTTCTAGGGGCCGGGCCAGTGTGCAACAATCAGAACTAACCGACCTAAATATCATGGAGAACCTACCATGTCTGACCAACAACTCGCTCTACTTCCCTCGCTGGAAGCCGTTTTGCAAGACCCTGATGTCATGGAAATTTTGATAGATGGTTATAACCACGTCTATGTGGATAAACACGGGGCATTTTGGGATGTGCCAACCCCCTATCAAAACAATGACCACTTGTTGACCGAAATCATGGCAATGGCCTCAGCATTGGGGCGTCGCTTGGATGAAGACCACCCGATTGCCGATTTTCGTCTGATGGAAGATGGCAGTCGGATTCATGTGGTTTTGCCGCCAATTTCACTAAATGGGCCTGTCATGAATATCCGCAAATTTCTACGCCAACCCCTGACCCTAGATCAGCTTTTGGGCTATGGCTGTATCAGCGAGGATATGGCTCAATTCTTAGAGGTATGTGTTTTGGGCCGAATCAACATTGGCGTATGTGGGGGGACTGGATCGGGCAAAACTAGTGTGCAAAATATCCTGTGCCAGATGATTCCCGATGAGGAACGCATCATCACTGTCGAGCATTCGGCGGAAATCCGGCTTGATAAAAAACGTCGGGTCGCGCTTGAAACCCGTCCTGCTAATTTGGATGGGCGCGGTGAGGTCTCGATGCGTGACTTGATCTCCAGTGCCACCAAGATGCGCCCTGACCGCCTTGTCATCGGGGAATTGCAGGGTGGCGAAGTGATTGACATGCTGCTTGCCATCAACATCGGCTACGATGGCAGCATTTTTAATCTGCACGCCAACGGAACCCGCGACGCCCTCAGTCGTCTTGAAGTCATGGCAACCACTGGTAATCCGACCCTGCCCCTATTGGCAGTACGGGAACAAATCGCCAGCGCCGTTCAACTGCTGACCTATCAGGAACGAATGCGTGATGGCACACGCCGCATTATCCGTATCACAGAAGTGGTAGGCTTACAAGGCGATCAAATTCAGACGCAGGACATTTTTGAATTTCGCCAAACAGGTTATGGGGATGGCAAAATCAGCGTTTACTATACGGCGACGGGGGTCGTGCCACGCTTTATCACCAAAATCCGCAACGCCAATGTGGATGTCCCGATGAGTATTTTTGAGCCACGTTAATCTAAATCAGTCATTCGGCGGAATTTCGACGCGCATTGGAACAAACGGCGTTATACTCACGTTATAGAGACTAGCACTGATAAAAAGCTGTTGATCTTCAATTCCAATCTATCTTAACGGGAGATTTTCTATGCGCGTCGAACTGAAACACCAGCCTTCCTATTCATTAGCTGTTGTCACCCTTGCCCCCAACGAACAAGTCAAAGCCGAATCAAGTGCAATGGTTAGTTTTAGCGATGGGGTCAATATCGAAACCAAAGCCGAAGGGGGACTGTTGGGTGGTCTTAAGCGGGCTGTATCGGGCGAAAGTTTTTTCCAAAATACCTTTAGCGCTCCTCCACAAGGCGGGGAAGTGACCTTTGCCCCATCACTCCCCGGTGATATGCGCGTCATTCAAATGGGTGGCACAGGCGAATTTATGCTGCAAAGTGGGGCTTATATCGCCAGCGAACTTGGCATTACTACCGATACCAAGTGGGGTGGATCCAAAGGCTTTTTTGGCAGCGGCAGCCTGATTCTGATTAAAGTCGGTGGTCAGGGCCAATTGTTGATTGGTTGTTATGGCTCGATGGAAGAGCGCGTACTGGCCCCCGGTCAAAAATACAATGTGGATACCGGGCACATCGTTGGATTTGATGCCTCCATTCAATTCCAAGTTCGGAAGGTCGGCGGCTGGAAATCCACCATTTTCAGCGGCGAAGGCCTGATTTGCCAACTGACTGGGCCGGGCCGAGTCTTGATGCAAACCCGTTCAGAAGAAGCCTTCCTAAGCTGGCTGATTCCCCAAATCCCTGCCAAGAGCAACTAACACACCCCCAAATCTCCAAGACTCTGGTTGATAATTTTTCAAACCAGAGTCTTTTTAATTCCGTCAAAAATAATCTCAAATTCATACAACGGCCCCTTATAGGCATGTTTTTTTTAGTCTATAGTTAAGAAATTCACAAATAGACCGAGAGGGAAAATTCTCATGCCAACTCTGGATACTATGGCGGCTGATTTCCTTGCCCAAAAACGCATTGCCGTTGCGGGCATTACACGCGAAAAAGACGACGCTGCCAATCTCATTTACCGCAAACTACGTTCTACGGGGCATCAGGTGTTTGCGATTAATCCCAATACGACGACCTTTGACGGCGAACCCTGTTATCCCGATGTCAAATCCATCCCCGAAAAACCGGATGCGGTGGTGATTGTCACCAAACCCGAAGTGACGGAGCAAATTGTCCAACAGTGTGCGGACGCGGATATTCATTACGTCTGGATTCACCACTCATTTATGGGTAACAGCAGTTCCGATAAAGCCGTGCAGTTTTGCAAAGAGCATAACATCAATGTCATCGCAAATGGTTGCCCGATGATGTTCTGTGCCCCGGTGGATTTTGGGCACAAGTGTATGCGCTGGATAGGCAAAATGACCGGAAAATTACCCAAAGAGGGTTAATTCAAGGAAAGGGCGTACCCATATGTTGAGTTGATAAGTACGCCCGTCTATGTGTTGTTAATTCGGGGTTTGGGGCACAGTCAGGATGAAGGCATCAATCGCCACAACCCCATCAATCGGCACAATTTGGAGGGTGTGCGGGCCGGGTTCGAGATAGTCAACTACCGAACGTAGATCGAAACTGGTGGTTTCGCCACTGGTATAGATGCTGCGAACCGCCACCCCATCAATCACAATGGTGAAACTGCCCAACGCCGGATTTTGGACATACACAATCTCTGCCGATGTCCCCACAAATTCGAGCGTCAGCGTGTTTTCTTGCCCACCACTGCCATAGAGATAGCTACCTCCAGCGGCGGAATTGGCCTCTTGGCTAGACCATTGACCAGTCCTCGCAACAGATGGGTCGTCTGATTCAACTAAGCGGCGGATGTAGACCGTTTCAGGTGTTGATGTGGGTGTTGGCGCAACCACCACTTCGGGAGTAGATTCAGCCCCGCTTGAGCTGCCCGACATCTGTCGCCATGAATCCACATTTAGCGGGCCTACTCCCCAAGGAATCCCGACTCGTTGATAAATGTGGATGCCAGTGTTCCATTGCAGGTCATTGCGCCGATAGAAGTCCCCACTTTGATAAAAGATACCAAAGCTGTCGAGACCATCATCATCCCAGTCCCCGGCGACGGCATAGCCATAATCGCTGGTACTGGGTGTCCCAATATACTGGGCAAGGTTAAACGCTGCATGGCCTTGTGACGGGGCAATATTGGTGAATGCGATATATGGCCCGCGCCGAACGCCTATCGAATCTAAGCCATCGCCATTGTAATCTCCTGCGACGAATTGGTACTCCCCGGAGAAGCCATTTCGATCTGGCAGCACTTCGCTGACCCATTGGAAACTGATGGGCGGGGTAGGGCCACTAGTCAGATTGCAAGCATAATAGAGGGCAAAAACGAGATAACCGTTCAGCGTGGCACGATCTACGACACCGAGACAATCATTGTTCGCCGATAGGTTGAAACGACCTGCAACAGGTGGCCCATTAATCCCGATCCAGATGCCTGTCCAATTGGGGTTATTGCCTAGAGAGTTGGTATAGAAGAACGCCCCACCCGAATAAACCGCTGGCGTCTTTTGCCCATCATTGTTCCAGTCCCCCATGACCCACTGGCCCAAACGCGGGGTACCTGCCGCGTAGACCATGAAGTTATTCATGGATGGCGGTGGGCTTTGCAGTGTATTGATGAGGCTTACCCAGCTATAGGTCGGGTTAAACTGCCCAATCGTATCCGGCTGGCTGACATTACAGGTCACATTATAGGTGGCGGGCGAATCTGGCGCGTTATGAGTGACTTGAACAGTGGCTGTATACACCCCCGCTGCGGATGGTGAACAGGTGATATACATGGAGTACCGTTGGACAGAACCAGCCAGAATGGTGAAAGGTGTGAATCCGGGCACAGTAATTTCCGGTGCGCTCCCTGATACCAAAGAAACTCCGGTCACATTCAAGTTCGCTGTGCCAGACCCAGACATGACCACTTCGGCAGCGGCAGGCACACCTGTCACCGTATGAATCGTAATCGGCCCCGGTGCTGGCGCAGAAATGAATCCCGGCGTCGGCCCACTCGTGACATTACAAGTAATGGGGTAGGTCGCAGGGCTGCCCGCCGCATTGTGAGCAACTTGCAGGGTGCGCGTATACGCCCCAACAGCCGACGTATTGCAAGCAATGGTGATATTCTGCGTCTGACCAGAACCATCTACAATCGTAAACGGCGAAAAGCCCGTCACACTAATCTGGGTAGAGCCACCTGCCACAAACGAAACCCCGGTTACGTTCAAATTCGCCGTTCCCGACTCGGAGACAACCAGATTGGTCGTCGCTGGACTGCCCACGACTTGCGAAATGTTAATCGGTTGACCGGGGGCAGGCGACGAAGAATAAAGTGGCGTGGGGGCCGCCGTAACGTTACATATAATCGGATAGGAGGCAGGACTGCCCGGCGCATTGTGGGAGACTTGCAGGGTAGCATTAAAAGTGCCAATCGTGGATCCGCTACAACTCACGGTGATATTCTGCGTCTGGCCCGATCCGTCTACAATCGTAAATGGAGCAAACCCGGTCACACTAATTTGTGGGGAACTACCTGCCGCAAATGCGACACCTGTTACGTTTAGATTGGCGTTGCCGCTTTCCGAAACGGTGATTGCCGTCGTGACGTTGTTGCCCTGTGTGGTCGCCATCTGGATCGTGTTGCCCGCCACCGGAGAGGAACTATAGTTGGGGGAACGATAGCTGATACGATAAATCGCCCCAGTGAAATCGTCCGAAACGAGCAGTGCGCCATCTGGCATCTGTTGAATATCCACCGGGCGACCCGTTACACCACCGCTGCTATTGAGCCACCCATCAGCAAATGCCTCATAACTCACGGGGGTGTTGTTTTGCAGACGCACCAACGTAATGCGGTACCCAATGGGTGAGCTACGGTTCCACGAGCCATGTTCCGCGATAAAAATCTGGTTTCGATACTCGGTTGGGAACATATTGCCAGTATAAAAGCGCATTCCTAATGCGGCCACGTGCGGTCCTAGATTAGTAGCCGGGGCGGTAAATTCGCTGCAACTACGCTGTGGGACGACGTCCGGGTCAGCAATCGTGCCAGCATGACAATACGGGAAACCGAAATTCATCCCAATCGTCGGCGCATGATTGAGTTCATCCGGAGGAATATTATCCCCCAATAAATCCCGTCCATTTTCCGTAAACCAAAGTTCGCCTGTCTGTGGATGCCAGTCAAACCCAACCGTATTGCGAATGCCGCTGGCATACGCCTCAACTCCCGTGCCATCCGCATTCATGCGCAGCAACCGATTGTAAGGGTAAGCGGCCACGCAGACATTGCATGGCGCACCCACTGGAACATAGAGGCGGCCATCTGGCCCAAAACGGATAAATTTCCATCCATGCTGCCAGTCTGATGGGAAATTGGTATTCAGGATAACCGGGGCAGGTGGATTGTCTAGCTGGTTATCAATATTGTCGAGACGGAAAAGGCGGTTCGTCTCCATGACATAGAGCGAGCCATCTCGATAGGCCACTCCGTTTGGATAAAAGAGATTAATCCCATAGAGTTGGTTTAGGCGATTCGAAATGTTATAGGTCACATCGGCAACATTGTCGCCATTGGTATCACGTACCGCATACAGGGCGGCATCGTCGCGTGTACCGATATATAATGTTCCATTGGGGCTGAGCGCCATCGAGCGTGCCCCCGGTAAGTTATCGGCATATACCGAGATTTGGAAACCGGGTGGCAAATTAATGTTGCCTAGATTGATTTGAGCCGAGTCGAGGCGGGGTCTTGGCGGCTGGGTTTGACTTTGTACAGGCATCGCGGGCAAGGCTGCAAAGACAATCAGCAGCAAAATAACCCCACTCCGAAGAGTGGCTTTTAATCTCTGTCTGAGCATAAGTGAATCACCCCATTAAGACTTGAATCAAGACGATAGTTTTTATGGTAGAGAAGAAAAGCCGCTGCCTCCACTTACATTTGATTTAATTGCCCAAATATTGCCGGATCAAAACAAAATCCCGACAAACCTGAACAGTGTTATCCGCCTTTGATTTCTTTGAGGATGGATTCCAGATTACCCGTCTCATAAATCTTGCGATCAATCGTTACAAACGATTCTGGTCGGCGTTCTTGCCCACCTTCACAGTAACTGTCGTCCAGTTCCCATTTGACCAGTCGAATCGTCCCACGATCCACTTCAATTGCTGTGATGCCATTAGTATAGACGCAGCAACCACAATTGAAATAGGCCGGAGCTAAATCCCCCTTGTCCTGCATTTTTTCACGTCGTAGCGCATCCCGCGAATCTTTAATCGCCCGTTCAATATATCGAATCGAAGCAAGAATTTGATAGTAATTGGAGTGATTGGCATCCATTTTCAATTGATCTTTAAGTTCTTTCAAGATTTCCTTCAATTGGTCAATCTTGCTGTAGGAGCGAAAGATGCCACGATGCGTATGCCCTGCCACCAAGACCACCCCTTTTTGCTGTGCCCATTGATAGAGGTAGTTGTCGCGTCGAAAACGAATGAAATTATTTTGAGCCGCACGTGGGCTGTTGACCAATCCTAGGCGTTGCAGGGGTTCCCACAAAATTGCTGTTAAGCCCCACTCCTGTAAAGGTCGCCAGATATGTTTTACCCAGAAGCGACTGGCTTTGGATTTTTGGTCGGATTGTGGGTCGCCCTGATGCCCATGTACGATAAAGATGTTTTCTCCCAGACGGATGGCCGGGTGAACCTTAATTTCACCCAAGATCGGCCACAGGTATTTTTGCACCAGCGTTTCGTCAGCCCACTCCAAATCGTGATTGCCATAGGTGCGAAAATGATAACCCGGCTTTTGGGCAAACAGGCGCTCCGCTGCAAAGGCGCCATCGTGATAGGCTTTGATGATATTGGAATATCCTGCTTCCCACCCCTCTTCAACGTCGCCATTTAAAACCAGATGATAATCACGCTCAAAATACCATTGCAGGGCATGGCAAAAAATCAACTCATTGGGCAAAAAGTCATCGCTCCCCCTTTTTTTATCGCCTTTATGCAGGTCGCTGATGATGACATACCGGTCAGCGGTTAACTCAAAATTGTCTACCACTGCGGCTCGATTCCATGCCTCATCCAGTGCTTTAAAGGTAAATTCCTCTTCAGAAATTCTGACCCGTGTCATCGCCTTCTCCTCCTCAGTCAATCGTCATAGGAAACCCCTTATTTAATATTAATCTGAATTGTCCAAAAACGCCGCATCTGGTAAGCTGATATTAATGGGTTACTCTCACTCATACTGTTCAAGGGCGATTTCATTTGCACTGGACATTCCGAGGGGTCAATATTCTACTGGCAGTGACTAGCTTAGTGCTGCTTTTCATGCCGCCGCGTGTCAACCAAGTAGCCCATGCCGCCATCTTCGTCGTAGATTCCACCGCCGATTTACCAGATGCCAATACGGGAGACGGGTTATGCCAGACTCCGCTTGGCACATGTACCCTCCGGGCTGCCATCCAACAAGCCAATGCGCTCCCCGGCCTAGATGAGATTCATTTTGGTATCGGAACGGGCCTTCAGACGCTTACTCCCTCCGCGACCCTACCCACCATCACCAGTCCGGTCATTATTGATGGCACGACCCAGCCGGGGTATATCAGCACGCCAATCATTGTCCTGTCCGGTACAGGGGGTGGGAATGTCATCGGCTTGAACCTGACGACCAGCAACAGCATTATTCGTGGCTTGGTGATTAATCAATTTGATATTGGCATCTCGGTTGATGGCAACAATGCCGTCAATAATTTGATTGCGGGCAATTTTATCGGCACCACCGCGTCGGGCCTTGCGCCTGCTCCCAATAGCACCGCTGGTATCCGATTGACGAATGGGGCTTCTAACAACACCATTGGCGGCACATCCCCTGCTGATCGCAACCTCATTTCGGGCAATCTTGGTGTCGGCATTTTGGTCACAAGCATCAATACCGACCCCAACCTCATTACGGGCAATTTTATCGGCACGGATTTGACCGGAACGCTCATTGACCCTAGCCCCGCGATTGGTGACGAATTGGGGAATGGGAGCGATGGCATTTCGGTAACGGGTGGTGCTGACCAACTGACCATTTCAGGCAATGTGATTGCTGGCAACAACGACGGCATCCATTTTTCGGGCGGAGGTACGACCAGCCATCAAGTCATCGGCAATTTGATTGGCACGGATTTGACCGGAACGGTTGCGTTACCAAACCGGGGCAATGGGGTCAATATTCTCAGTGGGGCGCAGCGCATCCAAATCGGCGCACCCTCTATAGGAAACGTCATTGCTGCCAATGCCCTCAACGGAGTTCATATTCAGAGTTCGGCCTCGGCAGTCACGATTCAAAGCAATTATATCGGGATGGATACCACCCAATCCTTAAATCTTGGGAACACCCTCAACGGCATTTATCTGTCCTATTCAAGCAATAATCGCCCCGGTGAAAACTTCATCGGCGGTTTTGGGGCCAATGAAGGAAATGTCATTGCCCATAATGGAGAGGCGGGAGTGCGTATTGATTACCCCAATCAGCCGACAGGGAGTTCACCCTATATTGGGGCAGGCAACACCATTTCGAGCAATTCAATTTATGCGAATGGCGGACTTGGAATTGATCTGGCATTGCTGAACACCAGCCCCGGCCCAACGCAGAATGACCCTGCCCCCGACGCTGATAACGGCCCGAACGACCTACAAAATTTCCCCGATCTAACCCGTGCCAGCACCAATGGCATAGATGCCACCGCCATTCAGGGTAGTTTGACCACCCAGCCAAATTTGCAGGTACGCATTGAATTTTTCAATAATCCGACCTGCGACACGTCCGGTTATGGGGAAGGCATGACCTTTTTGGGCGCTTATGACAGGGTAGCTGACAGCGCAGGGGTACTGAATTTCAATGTAACTCTGCCTGTAGGTGTCCCGGTTGGTTCATTTATTACGGCTACAACGGTGGCTCAAACTGTACCGCCCAGCAGTTTTCGCAATACATCTGAATTTTCGCCTTGCCTTGCGACTGTTTCGACCACCAATCTCGTTCTGACCAAAACGGACAATATTGATCCAGTCGTGTTAGGGGATAACCTCATTTATACACTTAGTGTCACCAATACGGGGCCGGAAAATGCGACAGGTGTAACCGTAACCGATCCACTACCGATTGGGACAACGCTGGTAAACGTTTCACCAAGTGGTACATGCACTGAAGTGAGCGGTCTTGTAACCTGCGCGATTGGGAATTTACCAGCCGGAACCTCCACCACCATTCAAATTGAAATCAATGTGACTACCACAAACAGTCTAATGAATACCGCATCAGTCACAGGTAATGAGATCGAGAGCAGTTATGCCGACAATACGGCCAGCCAAATGACTATCGTGTTATCGGTATCAGCCACCCCAACTCTCAGAAGTACGCCTATTACAGTGACGGCTACTTCAATATCCAGTACCGTCCCTTCTACTACAACCGCGTTCCCGACTCAGATCGCCAGCGTAACGAGCATCGCATTCAATACGCCAAACACTATCCAGATGGTTAGTCCGACGGCCTCAAGAACGACGACGCGAACGGCAACGGCCTCGCGCACTGCCACACCAGTGCCAAGCCAGACTGCCACTCGTACACCCTTGTCGACACGCACCGCCACCCCTTCAAGAACCCCTATTTCCACCAATACCCATGTGCCAACCTCGACACCCCGTCCCTCGCAAACCCCGATTCCGTCAGCAAGTGCCACGCTCTTTGTGCCGACGATGACCAATAGCCCAACCCCTGTGCCGCTGGAAATCGAAAAAGAACCCGTTGATGATGACAGTTACACCATCACGATCAGCAATCCCGGTGTGGCTTATGTTACTCAATTATTTCTAACCGAACAGCTTCGCCCCGGCATGTCCTTTATTTCGTCAAATCCGGGGTCGCCGACCTGCCAGCAAATCGAAGGGCGTATCACCTGTCAGTTGGGCACATTGGCGGGTGGGGCAAGCACGGGGGTACGTATTGAGGTTGATCCGGCAGGATTGGACTTGCTATCGGGTCAAACGACTGTCTCGGCGAATGGACAAACCGTCGCCAGCGTAGATCGGCCTTACATTGCCAAGTTTGCCGCACCGGGGTTTGTGGAACCGGGAGCACAGATTGTTTGGACAATACAGGTCATTAATCCAACGAACCGCGTCGCCTCGAATGTGCAGGTGGTGGATGTCATTCCTGCCGAATTTGAGATTTTAGCGGCTACCTCTACACAGGGTGCGATTTCACGACAGGGGCAGCAAGTCACCTTACGTTTAGCTGTCTTAGCGCCAGTGGATGCACTCACCATTACCATTCAAACACGGCTGATAACAGAGGTCGAAAATCCAGTTATCCCCAATCGTGCCTGTCTCACCACCCGCGAATATCCAGCACAGCGGTGTGTCGAGATTAATCTCCTGCGGGTGCGAACCCTACCTGCCACTGGCGAATCATGGTGGGGACAATGGCGGTTAACCCTTTTGGTTGCCACACTCATTGGGTTATTAAGCGCGACGCTTCTCTGCTGGCGATTAAGACGGACGACGCAGCAGCAGTAGGTTAAATGGCGCGGTCAGGGTACAGTCCAATTCGGAAAATTCAATAACGGCCTCTCCGCTAATCAAATCCGGCCCCTCCACTTGCAGCGTATCCCGATGCAGATTCCCGGTATCATCAGTATAGATACGCCGATATTGCGCTTCCGCAATCCGCGTAAATTCGCCGATGCTCAAAATCAATGACGCGCCAGAATCTTGAATCGTGACACTGTTGAGGCCAACCCCCTCAAACGAAATCACCGTCCCATCGGGGCACGTCATGTCCTCTACACCCCACGTAAACCGCCACTCCCCATCGAGTGGGATACCCGGCTGAATTTCCAGTGGAGGGGGAACCGTCACAGGCCGATCTAGGATACTGGTCGGCAGACTTTGCACATTGTTTTCGTCATAGGGTTCAGGTGAATTGGGAACATCGGATGGGGCAAGATTCTCACTCATCGGCACACTGACACTCGTACCTGCAACTGCTGTGCGCGTCGTCCCATTAGAAGTGACCTGAGCCGACCCTTCCACGACATTGACCGCCATCTCGCCACCAGCCTGTGCCTGTAAATAGGCCGTTCCACTGAGTTGGATATCCACCTCATTGGTCAAAATGGTAACTTCAGCCACGCCCTCTGGTGTCTGAATCAAAAGGCCACTGTTGGGGGCTTCGGGGCATCCCGCGTCATCCGTCCCTGTTTGAAAATAGAAGGCTTGCATCGGGCCATATTGCGGGCCAGACGGCGTCTCGACGAAATTAGCAGGGTCAACAATGGGCAAAGTCTCAATATCAGCCTCAGCGCTGACCAATTCCACAAACAGCCATCCCGCCTGATCGGGTTGACCCGGCACCAGCACCCGCAACCATGAGCTATCGGCAAGCCGTCCACTAGCAGTAACAACATCTCCTGTAGCCAACGTCTCCAAAATTGGGCTGACGGTACTCGGTTCGCTGCGAATATTTGTTTCCGAAATGGCGGTGACGGGCAGTAATTGGGTGGCGTTATCCAGCGTGACGTTGCCGAACATCAAAAAGGTGACATCTTGTGGGGTGGCCTGTTCTAAATCGGCCTGAATTTTAATCATCGCCACGCCCCACGCCCCGGTATTTTCGTCCATCGCGCTCAACCGCAAACTCTTGACTTCGACCACATTGACCACATCCCCCGGCGCGTCAAAGCTAAAATTAGGATAGCCTGCTTGCGGCTCGGCATCCAAAACTAAATGCCCATAACAGGCTTGGTTGCGTTCGAGGACATCACAATTGGCGGTGGTCAATACAAAGGCTGTCTGTACGATTTGGGGACAATCAGTATCGCCCTGTGCCTGTGCCGAAGCAGGTGTCAACAGAACCACACCCAACAAACCCATCCATTTTCGCCGGGACATAGCCCACCCTTTTTAAATTAGGGGCACGTCACATGATAATCAGCAGTGGGGAAATAACGCGCCCATTCTTCATGACTCAGATTGCGGTTGGCGATTTGACAGGCCCGTTTTTGCCACGCCTGTAAATCGGCCTCCCATACCAACACCTTACCGTCATCCGTCGCACTTGCCAAGCGAGACCCGTCCGGGCTAAAAGCAACCCCATTCACCCATCCCTGCTGGGTAAAAAATGGCTGACCCATTGGCTGGCCCGTTTCAATATTCCACCAAATGATGCTGGTATCGCGGCTACCGGACACCAACCATTGTCCATCTGGGCTAAAGGTCAGGCTCAACACCCAATGGACATGCCCAGTGAAGGGTTGACGAATAAGTTGATGGGTTGCTACATCCCACAGACGAATCGTATTATCCCGACTAGCAGTGGCTAACAATTTTCCGTCCGGACTAAAAGCAACGGCTGTCACTTCCGCTGTATGCCCTGTCAGCGGTTTACCTATGGGTTGATGCGTCGTCACATCCCACAAAATAACCGTATGGTCACGACTGGCACTTGCCAATACCCTGCCATCGGGACTAAATGCCATACCCAAAACGCCGTCAGCATGTCCTGTCAACGCCTCATCAATTGGTTGATGCGCCGCCATATCCCACACTATAACCGTACCATCATCGCCCCCCGATGCCAATAATCGCCCATCGGGGTTAAAGGCAACTCCAAACACGACCTCGGTATGACCTATTAATGGTTCACCTATAGGTTCATGGGTTGCCATATCCCACAAAATAATCGTATGATCGGCGCTGCCAGAGGCCAATAGCTGACCATTGGGGCTAAAGGCCACACTCGTGATCGGCCCAATATGCCCCTCCAACACAATCGGATGGTTGTCGGAATTGTCCTTCCATAACCATATATCGGAACCACCGCCAACTGCCAACCATTGCCCATCCGGGCTAAACGTTACCGACGAGGCCGAATCAGCCGTATCAAAAATGTGTGGACTTAAAGGTACTTGCTGATGGATGTCCCATAAAATAAGCGTTTTATCGGCGCTTGCCGAGGCTAACAGTGACCCATCAGGGCTAAAGGCCACCCGCCACACCGCATCTTGATGGCCTGTGAGGGGTAGGGCGATTAATTCCCCATTTTCGGTTGACCACACACGCAGCGTTCCATCGGCACTGCCTGAGACGATCATCTGACCATCAGGACTAAACGCCACGCTCCGCACCCATCCGGTATGACCTGTAGAAATCTGGCGTAAGGCTTCGTGCGTCACCACATCCCAAATAATTAGGGTTGTGTCAGCACTGCCAGACACCAACCGCTGACCATCGGGGCTAAACGCCACGCTCCACACCCAGTTAGTATGACCTGTCAGGGAATCGCCTACAGCCTCACCTGTTTTAGTGTCCCACAATCGCACCGTGCCATCTGCACTGCCCGAAGCGATGAACCGACCATCGGGACTAAAAGCGACATCGTACACCGCGTCACTATGACCCGTTAACGGATTTCCAATAGCCTGCCTCTCGGCGACGTCCCACAGTATAAGTGTTTGATCTTGACTAGCCGTCGCCAGCATTTTGCCATCAGGACTAAACGCCATCCGCCATATCGAATCGGTATGGCCGGGTAATGGCTCACCGATACGTTCACCCGTCTGTACATCCCAAAGATACACCAATGCATCTGTTCCGCCCGACGCCAGCAACCGACCATCGGGACTAAAGGCAACCGCATTGACGGCCCCCGTCATGCCCACTAATTCGCGGATGGGTAGATGCGTATTGGCATCCCGCAAAATAATCCGCCCATCTTGACCAGCGGAAGCCAATAGTTGCCCATCTGGGCTAAAGGCCACATCGCGCACTCGTTCGGTGTGTCCATGCAAAAAGGTCAGCAGGCGCGGATTGGATTGCAACAGGGTGAGGAGGCTGCTGTGTGCTTCAAACGTATCGGCGGCACGACCACTTTCGAGGCTCAATAGCAGGGCCAAATCCAATCGGTCAGTACGATTCAGGGCCGTCGAAGCCAACTCCCGCGAACGGGCAATGGTAGCTTCGCGGTTGGCACGATTCCGGTCAAAAACAGCCGTCGCCTCGGCATGTTGGGCTTGACGTTGGGCCGTCCATGCCAAACCTGCCAACGCCAACGCCACTGCTGAAAATACCATCAACCCTGCCACAAATAGCTGCCCCCACTGTTTGGCGCGTCGGCGTGCTTGGCTACTGGCGGCAAGATAGGCTTTTTCGTGGTCGGTCAATATAATGAAGCGCTCATCCGCCAGTAATTCAAATTGGGCCAAACGTGCGCCGCTGGCAAGATAACCCGTTTCGTGCCCATTGCTGTGCCATTCAAGGGCAGCAGTAGCAAGACGGCGCTGAATCAGCAAATTTTGCCGATCTTCCTCAACCCATTGATGTAGCCGCCCCCATGTGCGAATCAGGGCTTCATGGGCAACCTCAACCGTTGGTTCACGGGTGATCGGGTCATGGTCAAAAGTCAGTAGCCGATATTTGCCGTACCCGTCCAATACCGCCCACAATGGATGGGTTTTAGTTGGGGCGATGGACGTTAATTCGCTCCAACGCACCCGCCGACGGGTATCCTCCACCCCTTCTCCAATCGTCACCAAGCGCAAAAAAAGCTGACGAATAGCCTCTCGCCCCATGATATTCTGCTTTTCATAGAGTTCATCCGCCCGCCGTGACAACGCCCCAGAAATGCCGCCTCCTTTTTGATAGGCGGCATGAGTCAACATACGCCCTTCACGCTGTTCAAAAAGCTCGGTCAGTGCATATTGCAGTAGTGGCAGCGCCCCAGCCTGTTGGCTCACATCATTTACCATCGCCGCAACTAGATCGGCTTCGACCTTTAACCCCACTTGCTCGGCAGGTTTGGCAATCGCGCTTTCGAGTTCGTGGGCTTGCAAGGGCAGGATGATTTCCGTGCGGTCACGTAGCAAATCACCAAAACCGGGATAGAGCAGGGGGCGGTCATAAAAATCAGCACGTAAGACAATCACCACCCGCACCCGGCTGTCGGGGGCATGTACCGCCGAAAATAGATTGCGTAGAAAATGGGCTTGCTGCTGGGAGTCATCGGCTTGGGTAAAAACCTCCTCAAATTGGTCTATCACCAAAACCAATTCATCGCCCTCGCTCATGATGTCGGCTACGACCTCGACCAACCCTTGTGGGCTTTCGTGTAGGCGGTTACTAATCCAATCACTATCCCCAAAAGCGATGCTCAATAAAGCCATTTCTAAACGACGCAGGGGATTGTTGCCGGGGGTCATGCGGGTGACAAACCAATTTTCCGAACCCGCCAAATCACCGCGATGCAGGGCTGGGATTATGCCCGCGTTGACAAGACTCGATTTGCCGCTACCGCTTGCCCCCACAATTGCCAAAAAGCGTTGATACGGGCCATCCTCAATTAATCGTTGCAAAATGCGCTGGAGCGGCTTTTCGCGTCCATAAAAAATTCCCACGTCGGTCTCCACAAAGGGACGTAAGCCTTTGTAG
>JAIOHL010000118.1 GCA_019913005.1 Anaerolineae bacterium
ACCCCACCCCAAACCCCTCCCCGAACACAGGGAGGGGGTTGAATACGCCAGATTTGACTCCCCTCGCCAGATGGAGAGGGGCAGAGGTTGGTTCGAAGCACTAACTAGGCGGCTTTATTGGCAGGCTGATGGTAAAGGTGCTGCCGACGCCGAGGGTGCTTTCAACCCAGACCATGCCGCCGTGCCGTTCGATAATTTCCTTGACAATCGCCAAGCCCAAACCGGTACCACCCTCGCGTTCTTTGCGGGCTTGGTCGGCGCGGAAAAAACGGTCAAAGGCGTGGGTGCGTTCAAACTCACTCATGCCGATGCCCTCATCTTGGATGGTAAACCATAGCCGTCCGTCCTCGGCATAAGTCCGCATGGTGATGGCCTTGCCCTCATGGGTGTAGTTGATGGCGTTTGCCACCAGATTGAGGATAACCCGCCCCATCTGACGGGCATCCATCAGGCACGACGGTAGATTGGGGTCAAGGGTGCAGGTGAAGGATTGGCGTTTGCTGGCGGCGATGGGTTCATAGGTATCAAAAATGCGCTGCACGATGGTATTCAGGTCGGTTTCGACCCGTTCCAGTTCCAACACGCCCCGATCCAGCCGCGAGAGCATCTGCAAATCTTCCAACAAATGGCTGAGATGTTCGACTTGGCGTTCCAGCGAGTGGACATGTTTTTCCAACTGGTCGGGAGTGGCTTTGAGCAAATGGAGGCGGATGGCAAGGGCGGAGATGGGCGTGCTGAGGTCATGCACGGCGTCGGCGACAAACCGCTCCTTAAGGCGCTCCAATTCTTTATATTGGGTGATGTCGTGGGCGCTTAATACTACGCTCGGTTTTACCGACTTATCGCTCGAAATGGGGACGAGGGCCAGATCAATATCGCGGTTGTTGCCGTTGGACGAGACGATGCGGGTCGCCAGCGCTTTGTGCTGCTGTTCGAGCAAGGCCGCCACCAACCCTTCGGCAAGGGATTCGACCCCCACGACCTCCGCCACACAATTTAGAATGGATTCGATGGCCTGGGCCGAGCCGTCGGTGAACATGGCGCGGAAGGCCGGATTTGCCAATTGGACATCCCCATTGGTGTGTACCAACGCGATGCCGTCACGGGTGTTATCAATAATGACCTCGATCTGTTCTTTGGCGGCACGTAATTCGGCGGTGCGCTCCTCGACCATCTGCTCCAACTGCTGGGTATACTGCCGCAGTTCATCTTCGAGGCGGCGGCGTTCGGTAATGTTTTGGGCAAGGATCATCGCCATCGTCACTTGACCCGTTTCGTCACGCAGGGGCACATATTGATAGAAGAAGGTGAGGCCCATATTGGTCAGTTCAGAGGTAAACTGTTTACCTTCCAGCGCGGCCCGCATATCCGGTTCGACCAATTTTACAAAATCGGGCGGCAGGGCTTCATACAGCGTCTTGCCTTCAACTTCTTCTTTCTTAAGATTCACCGTTTTCAACTCCGGGCCATCTATCAAGACGTAGCGCATGTCTTGATCGTAGATGACGATGCTGCTGTTCGGCGCATTTTCCACCGTTTGGCGGTAGCGTTTTTCGCTAATCCGAAGGGCTTCTTCCACCTTACGCCGCTCGGCAATCTCAATATCTGCTCGACGCAACGCATGGGTGAAATTCTTGGTCGAGGCATAGGTGGCGGCGGCAACAATCACAAGCATCACGCTGTGACCGAGGGCGGTGCCAAGCGGTGGCGTTGGTCTTGCCTCTGGCAGCACGCCATTGATTTTTAAGATCGCCAAGACAAGGCTGCTCACAATGGCGAGTATGGTGAATCCAAAACCCCCACGCCAGCCTAACAACAGGCTCATCACGATCACCATGACAAACGTGCCCCCGATAAATCCGCTGGCCTCGTTACCTTTTTCGTTAAAGGCACCACCCGTCACTATTAACCACACCACGACCCCATATATGGCGGCTGCACTGGAGGGATGACCCTTGTGGGATAGGTGCATCAACAGAGGCAGGATCACCATCAGGCTTATGTACAGAATGGCAACCGGGAGTGACGCAAAAAAGGGGAGTAGAAATGGCAGCGATACTAAAACGGCTGACCCGGAGACTTTGGTTATCATAAATAGATTCGCCGCGATACGAGTTTTGGCGTCGTCATCGGGAAAAACGGGCGGGGTCAAAAACTGGCGGAGGGTTCGCATGATCTCTGCTCCTCGGTGCCTGATAATATGCCCATCGGGTGGGGAGGACGGCGGAGACCGGTGGTGGCCCACGCGGGCAATAGCATAGAATGATTTCGGTGCATCCTACCATTCATTCAAACTGATTGTAGTCGGTTTTGGGGCAGGGGCAAACTTCTCTTGGTCGGAATAGGCAAACGAGATTGAAAATGCAACCTCACCCCCGGCCCCTCTCCATCTGGCGAGGGGGAGGCAAATCTGGCGTATTGAAGCCCCTCTCACAAGGGAGAGGGGTTGGGGTGAGGTTAGTTTTTTTTCGCTCCTCTACCCCAAAAACGTCGGAGTCTGACCATCTGGCGAAGGGGAGACGAAAACGGCGTTTTCAAGGCCCTTTTCACGTTAGGGAGGGGAGCAAAGCCTGTCCTGATACAGAATTCGGGTGATTCATGGGTTTTTGAAACAATGGGTTTAAACCCATTGTTGGGCTGATACAGCTACGCTCCACCCGAATTTGGTATGAAGCCCTTCCCGATGGCAATGGCGAAGGGTTTGGGATGGTTGACCGGATTTCAGACACCCCGCTAGGCTCATTCCAGCGGCATCATTGGCAATCCTACCGTAAAGGTGCTGCCGATCCCGACGGTGCTGCTTACGCCGACGGTGCCGCCGTGCAAATCCATAATCTCCTTAACAATCGCCAGCCCCAGCCCAGTACCCGTTGACCGTTCGAGACGGGCTTGGTCGGTGCGGAAGAAGCGGTCAAAGACATGCGCCAGTTCAAGCTCACTCATGCCGATACCCTCATCCTGAATGGAGCAACAGACCTGCCGATCATCCCAAAAGGTCTGGATCGTGATGGCTTTGTGCGGGTGGGTATAGTTGATCGCGTTGGAGATCAAGTTGAGAATGACACGCCCCATCTGCCGGGCATCCATGGGGGCAGGGGGCAGCATTGGATCCAGACGCAGGATCAGACTCTGATTGCGACTCATGGCAACGGGTTCATAGGTATCAAACACGCGCTGCACCACCTCATTTAAGTCGCCCGGTTCAATTTCGAGATGAAGGGTGCCACGATCCAACTGCGACAACATACGCATGTCTTCCAACAGATGGGCCAAATGCTCAACCTGCCGCTCCAATGATTGGATATGTTTGTCGAACTGCGGTGGGCTAGATTTTAGCAGGCTTACCCGAAAAGCCAGTGCCGTAATCGGGGTACCCAGATCATGGACGGCATTGGCGACAAACTGCGCTTTGAGGCGTTCCAATTCTTTGTGCTGGGTGATGTCGTGGGCGCTTAAGACCATGCCCAGATGCTGATCGTCATCGCCGCTGACGGGCACAAACCCCACGTCCACATCATGAGTGGTGCCATCTGCGACACGCACCTGTGTGACCAGCGTACTCGCACGCCGATCCAGCATCGCCGCGACCAAGCCCCGCGCCACCGCTTCAATATCGGCCTCAGCGGGCAGCGATTCCAACAAACATTCGATTTCGATGCAGGCACGGGCGTCGAACATGGCGCGAAAAGCCGGATTGACCAACTGCACGTCGCCATTGGGTCGTACCAGCGCCATTGCATCACGCGCGTTTTCGATGACGACCTCGATTTGTTCTTTGGCCGTGCGTAAATCGGCGGTGCGGCGTTCGACCATGTTTTCTAGTTCGAGGGTATACAGTTGCAACACTTTTTCGAGCCGTTTGCGGTCCGTGATGTCTTGGATAAGGATCAAGCCAAAGGTGATCGCGCCTGTGGCGTCTCGCAGCGGCACGTATTGATAAAAATGATAGAGGTCATCAAAAGGGAGTTCGGCGGTAAATTGTTCACCGTTGAGCGTGCGCTGCATATTGGGGGCGGCCAGCACAGCAAAGTCTTTGGGCAGGGCCTCGTAGAGCGTCTTACCCTCCATCATCGCCTTCGAGTAACCCGTGTTGGCAAGTTCCGGGCCATCCACCAACAGAAAGCGGAGGTCACGGTCAAACAACACCACCGCGCTGTTGGGGATGTTTTCAGCCAATAGGCGGTAGCGCTGCTCACTGAGGCGGGCTTCGGCTTCGGCCTTTGTCCGTTCGACCAATTCCACCCGCTGATGCCCGATTAGGGTGCGGATGCTTTTGGTCGCCACAAACAGCAGGGCCATAGCCGTGAGTAGATAGATGGATTGGGCCGCGAGATAAAGATAGGGGGAGGTACTTTGATCGGCAAGGGTCGGCAGGCGGTCATGCTCATGGAGCACGGCCAGCACGACCCCATAGCCAATAGTCACACCTGTGACGGCGAGGGCCTCGCGCCAATTGAGCAGAAAGGCCGTCGCTAGGACAGCGATAAAACCTCCCGCCGTATAACTGAGTGAGCGTGTACCTCCGGTAAAGGCGGCGTTCGCCATCAGCAACAGCCACAGTTCAGTAATCATGGCCCACGCCACAATATAGGCCAGTCCGCGCCGGGCCAAAAGCAGCATCGCGCCCATAAAACTGAAGCTAAATCCAAAGACGGCCAACCCGCCCAAACTGCCCCAACGAATCAAAAATAAGGGTAGCCCCAGCAGATGTCCCAGCAGATTGACCTTGAGCACGAGATATAAATTGGCGACACGCAGCGTTTTTTCTGGGGCGTCAGGAAAAGTTGGGGGGGTCAAATAGTTTTGTAAAGACGGCATAGGCAATCCAGATAAATCAATAAGTATAGCGAAACGAAACGACCACTGTTGAGCCTATACTAATCGTTTCCGATAAGTTACACATGAGCAAGTCCAATCGTACATCAGAATCCGATTAGAAATGTCACACCTTGCTTGACGCTGTTTGCGCTTCCTGTTTATAGTTTATATACGTTTTGCTCAATTTAGGGAAATCGGCTGATCATGACAACACATTTTAGTTTGGGACGTTATTGGATTTGGGGTGGTTTGGCTTTCGGCGGTGGTTTACTGCTTGCGACGGTGGCCGCACTGCCCAGTGTCAATCTGTGGCAGACCTTGAACCATCTGCGGGCGTTTGATGCCTTGTTGATGATGGGGGGATTTGGTCACGCCTATGTGCCGCTGGTGGTTGTGTTTGGCATCGGCGTTTTGACCCTGTTGGCGGTGGCCCTGTTGACCCCACTGGCCCTCGGCTTTTTTGTGTTGGACATCCACATGGAACTGCGGCAGGTCTGCGATGTGCAGGGACAGGTGATGCACACCGAACGCCGTCTGTTTTGCAAACTGCGCCGTCCCGCAAAAGCCAAACTTGACGACGCGCCGACCCGCTTTTTGAAACCTTCAAGTTCGGTGTAGTCATACCGATGGGTGTTAATGCCAATAACCCCATCCCTTCCCCGTAAGCGAGGTAGGGGGTTAGCTTCGCTTTAGGGCAACGCCTCACACGCCGAACCGTCATTGTCATCGCCGTCCAGTTGATATACATCTGACCCACGTTGGTTCATACAGGTGTTGTAACACGCCTGCGCCTGACTATGGGTTGCAAAGTCGCTGCAATCCAAATCCGGGCCATTACAATTACAGGCGGGCAGGGCTGTATTTTGGCTGCCGCTGTTATTTACGATCTGAGGCTCGTTGAGACTGGTGTATTGGCCCGCGACCCAGCCCGTCCCAAAAGTAAAGTTGAATTCGTACCAGCCAGTTTGTTCGCCCACGACGGTTATCCGCGACCCGGCGGGTAGTGTGCCAATTCGGTCATAGGTGGTACCGGGGCCGCTCCGCACGTTAACATTTTCGGTGGTGTAGCGTGTGCTGGTTGTTGCGTCTGAATCGGACGAATGGGGGCGGGGGGTAAAGGTTGGATAGAGCGTGCGGGTCGGCGCGGGTGTCTATGTTGGCGGCAGGGTGTTTTGGAGATTCGCGTTATTGGTAAAGCTAGGACTGGGCGTAAAGGGGATGGTCGCGGTTGCGGTGTTGGTGGGTGTGCTGCTAGGTGTCAACGCGAGGATGGTAGCCGTCATGTCTTCAATGACTCGGTTGGTGGATTGCGCCGCCTCTCTTTCCGCCGTATCTGCCGTCGCAGTGGAACGGGTATCAGGCAGAATTCCGATGGCTCTGCCAAGAACCCCCAAAATGACCAGTCCCACACATAACACAACGCACCCTGTTGCTGCTTTGAGCACCCTCCCACACGGTTTGTCGTCAGAGGATGTCCGCTGCTCGATTTGGTCAATTTGCGCCAACCACTTTTGGGCGGTTGGATTCTGGCGCATTTTCTTGAGGACGGATTTTGCTGCGGAGTAGTCGTGTTGCTGGATATAACGGCGGGCGCGGGCTAGATTTTCTTGATCCTGATTGGACATGGAAGGCTTCCCCACAGAGGCAATTGGTGGGACTATTTTAAGCACTACTGCTAGGGAATGCAAAACTCTGATTTCTTTCCGATACGCAATTGGGGGAAAACATCCCCACACCTTTCAAAGGGTAGGTTTTTATTTTTGGCCCACCGACTGAAGCTGGTGGCTATCGTGGCGAACTCTAATGATGCAGTTTGACAAAATGGGCCTTTCGTAGGGGCGTACCCTGTGTGCGCCCGTTTTTGGGATGGCACAGGGCCATCCCCTACGAGTTATATCCGTATTGAATCGGAAAAGTGCATGATTTGACTAGGAATATGAATGACTTCCCTAGTCGTTTTCAACCGACTTTGCATCTATAGCCGGAGAATTTATTCGCTGGCGACCCACGCGAAACCCACTCTTGTGAAAGTGGGCTGGGGTGGGGTTTTATTCCTTGCCCCACACGCGAATCACGCCATCCAGACTGCCGACAAATATTTGACCTTCGGCATCAAAATGGACTGCCGTAATCGGGGCCGATGATGCGGCAAATTCAGCAATTACCGCTCCGGTCTCTGTGTCCCACACCGTCACCATCCCGTCAGCACGCCCACCGACCAACTGTGTGCCATCTTCGCTAAGGGTCATGGATTGATAGAGCGTGGGGGGCACTCCCTCCGCAGTGGTGTCCAGTGTGCTGGGCCATGCCTGCAAGAGGCTTTGGCTGGGAACATCGAATACCGCGATTCCACCGTCCCCGTGCAGGGCAATCAGTCGGTCTCCCTTCCCGGCAAAGGCGATGCCGACAAGTGGGCTGGTTATCGTGCTGACCAACGTACCTATCTCGCCATTGGTGGCCGCGTCGAACAGCAGAATTTCCGAACTGTCCTCGGTGGTGACAGCCAAGATGCGGTCATCGGGGCTAAGGGCGATGGCGGAGGGCACACCCGGCAAATCCTCAATATCGGCGGCGGCAGGTAGGGGCATCGGCGTGGCGGTCACATCCCATGTGCGGATGAGGGGGTTACGGTCATCGCGCCGACGTGGATAATAGCCCGCTGTTACCAAACGTGTGCCATCGCTGGAATAGGCAACCGCCGTTACAAAATCGAGGCCGTTTAACCCGACCCGATCATTGAAAAATCGAGGGTCGCCGCCGCTGCCATCCTCTGGCGCTTGGAGCAGTACCGGGAAATTCCAAAGTGCGCCATTCCCGCCGAGTGTGCCGACTGCGACCTGCTGACCGTTCGGGGCAAATTTTAGGATGGAGACTGGCGCGAAGGCAAAGCTGGCAGCCGCGATTGAACCAGTTTCAGTGTCCCACAAGCGGAGATCGCTGGAACTGCCCGACACCAAAAATTGACCATCGGGACTACTATCAAGCGCTTGGATGGACTGACTCCCGGCGGGGTTGCTGCCGGCGACTAATTCACCCGAAGTAATATCTATCAGCGTGACGCTGCCATCGGCGGACAAGACCGCCAGTGTCGAATCGTCCGGGCTAAACCACAAAGCGGTGGTCGGGCTAAAAAATGAACCCCGTCGGTTCGCTTCGCCGCGCACGTCAATTTCATGCACCACTTCCGCCGTCTCGATGTCCACGATGCGGATGCCAGCCTGTTCGGAGAAGCTCAGAAAGGCATACAGGCGGCTGTCATGGGAGAAAGCGAAAATCGGCGCGGTTTCCCCCGGCAGGTCAACCGACTGCCCATCCGACATCCGGCGCACCAGCGGTTCATTGATCGGTTCGAGGGCATACCCCCCGCTCTCGAAGGTTTCCCCCATCGAATAGGCGTTCAGATGCAGATAGGTTGCGTCGGGGCTGAATTCTACATCCAACATTGCCAGTGGTGGCAGCATGAAGGACAGGCGTTCTTCGCCCGAAAAAGCCTCGACCACACGCATGGGGGCCTCTTGGGGATCCATGGTATCTATCTGGATGGGGGTATACAGCGCAATCAATAGCTCGTCGGGCGCTTGATACAGCATCCCGCCGATGTGTTCCGGCCCAAACTCAAAATTGTACAGGCGCTCCCCCGTCGGGAAGGCATAAATCTCCAAATATTCCTCGCCAATGCCCCCAAAGCCATTGACGGCAATCGCGCTGCCATCCGGGGCAAAGGCGATGGTGCGTACATATTCGAGATCGGTCAGAATCTCCACCGGTTCAGCATTGAGGGAATAGGCAACCACTTGGCTGACGGCGGTGCGTGTGTTCGGGGCTTTTTCCACCGGAAACGCATTGACCCCAGCCAGCCAAGTGCCATCCGGTGAGATGACCAGTGGTGCGGTCAAACCCGGAATACTTGTCACAGGGATTGTCAGATCGGGTAGACGGTAGATCGCGGCTGAATTCGACGACGCCAGCACCATCTGTTGACCATCCGGGGCAAAAAGCACCTGATGGATTGTGCCCTCGCCATAATGGGCCTTTTCGACATAGGTCACGGACGTGGTTTCCGATGGGGCTTCGGCGGAGGTGGCCGGGGTTGCGTCGGGCACAGCGGCGGTTGCGGGGGTACCGGATTGCCACAAATGGGTGAGGCCGTCTGCGCCACCAGAGGCCAATGTGCCATCGGGGGCAAAGGCCAGTGCTGTCACGCCATCTTTATGGGCGTTGGGGACGCTGTGCAAAACCGTGCCATCGGCGCTATTGAGCCATGTCAGGCCGCCGTCGGATTGTCCAACCACCAGCACGGTGTCATGAACGGCCAGTGCGGAAATCTCCGCCGAGGTGGGCAGGGCATATTCGGCGATCTGGGTGGCTTCCGTGCCGATTTCAAATACGCGCACATAACCATCGCTACCCCCCGCATAGACAAAGTGACCATCCGGGTTGAAGACGAGTTGATTGATTCTATAACCGCTTAACTCTAACCGACTAAGGCCACGCCCATCGGTGGGATCGAAAATCTCCAGCGTGTTGGCGTCTGTACCAAAGCCGAACGTGGCAACGGCTAATCGCTGTCCATCCGGTGCAAGGGCAAACGCAGTTGGGCCGCCGCCAAAATCCTCGACATCGGCAAAGGCGGGCAGCAGGGGGGTGCTGGTCATATCCCATGTGCGGAAGATGCCCATGTCAGGCAAGTCGGAAAATCCGCCGACGTCATAGGAGCCGCCATGCACCAAGTTTGTGCCATCCGGGGAAAAAGCGAGAAATTGGCTGTTATCCACCCCATTCAGCCGACCCGCCTGCTCACTCGTCGCGGTGTCCCACAGCAGCGCTCCATCCCCAATAGAGCCAGTCGCAAGGCGGGTGCCGTCCGGCGAATAGGCCGCACTGACGACACGACCTGTTTGGGGCAGGGG
>JAIOHL010000015.1 GCA_019913005.1 Anaerolineae bacterium
TGCTTGGGGAGGGGCCGGGGGTGGGGTCGCATGACACCTGTGCAAACAAGTTTCGAGACGTAGTTTAAAAGGATCATACCCATGAAATTCAAACGAACGAGTCTATTTTTGTGCATCACCCTCGTGGCGCTGACCGGGCTATTCCCGACTGCCCAGCCAACCGCCGCACAATCACCCCGCCAAGACGCCGACATGCCCTATCTGATGGCGTTTTCAGACAGCCCCGCCCCCCATTTTGTCATCGAGCGGGCCGATGGCAGCGACAGCCGCGATTTCGCCACCGACCTCATGCCCGCCGATACCAATGTCGTGGATGGGGCAGGGTGGTCGCCCTCTGGTCAATGGGTTGCGTGGACAGCCGAGACCATTGGCGGCGGCGGGGCATATTCGGGAGCGCGGCCTTTCATTTTGAGCGCCGATGGACAGACGCACCTCACCGGATTGGACGACATGAATCTGGTCGAGATGGCATGGTCGCCCAACCGTGATTTGCTGGCGGTGGCGGGGCTGGTGAATCCACCTGAAATCAGTTTTAACCCACAGATGGAACCCGCCGAGGTGAATGTGACCCACCGCATTGGCCTATTCGACCCCGCTACCAATGCTTTTGTGGCGTCGCAAGAGTTTGAGTCGCCCTTTGATTTCCAAAACCATTTCTGGCTTAACTATCGGGTCGAATGGTCGGCGGATGGGGCATACTTTGTGGCCTTCCAAGGTCGTGACACCGATGAAGAAGATGACTCGACGAATGTGGCTTTTTATGCGCTTGGGCCTGATATCCCCTTCAGTGAAACCACCCTGCCTGCCAACACGCTGCTGCATGACCTCAATCCCTATGGTTACGAGCCAGATTTCCGCAACTTGGTGGTCTCCCCCGCCGCTGAAATCATCCAGTTGGATGCCAACCATCGGCCCGCGCTGCTCAATCTCGCCACCCACACCAGTACCCCCCTGCCTCTGTCAGCAAGCGAGGTGATCACCCAGATGCACTGGTCATCGGATGGCACACAGGCCCTCATCAAAGGGCTTAAGGAATGCGCCGAGGCGGGATGCCCCCAATATACGAACTATCGGTATGCCGATGGCACGCTGACCGAATTGTTGCCCGCCCGATCCTCGCCGGTCCGTCTTTACGCGGCGCCGGATTTTAGCGGTGCGCTCCTCATCGAGTTGACAGATGGCGCGAGTTGGGCGGCCTCCTATCTCAATCTGGCGGATTTGAGCCTGACCCCGCTCGACATCTATGTGGATATGCGGCCCATCACGTTTCTGCAATGGACAGGTGATCACCGTGTCATCATCGCCACCGAACATGGCAGCGATCAGGTGGATTTTTTCACCGCCTTCGATTTTACCGATGCCCCGGTAACGGTGGGCCAATTTACGCTGTCCATTTACAACTATGGCGACTCGACGCCCGCCGTCGCTCCCAATAGCCCGGTGGCCTATTTGCCCAATGCCATGTTATATCGAGCCGACCTCACCAGCGGTGAAATCACCACCCTGCCGCCTGATCCGCGCCGCTTTTTCACCAGCAATCGAGGCAGTGTCGAATGGCATCCCACGCAGGATTACGCCATCATCTATGAAGATGCGTTGGCCGCCGGGGGTGGTGCGCCGATGTACACGGGCATCGCTTCAGCGGACGGCACACTGCATCGTCCAGTCGGCTACTGCTTCGAGGTCACGCCACGCTGTATCGAATGGCTGCCTGCGCAGGTTGACCTATCCACACTCGCCCCCGGTCATGATAACACCCTGCCCGCGCCATTTATCAGCATTCCGATGGGCCGTTGGACGGATGTACTGATTTGGAGTCCCGATGTGCGCCAAATTGCCGCTGGTTATGAAATGCGCTGGTATGGCGACGCGGGGCCGTTTGATGTGTGGGATGTCACGACAGGTGAATTAGTCACAAACCTGCCAGATGTCACCTACGACCAAACCGTCGTATGGGAGGATGGGCAACCCATCGTCGTGAACCGCAGGGTCGCCCCGTCCGATACCTATCCGCGCATTTTGACCACCACCCCCGACAGCGCATTGACCGTACAACTCCCGTCAACCGCCGATGGGTACTTTGCGGACAGCGTGGAAATCATAGACGCGATGGGTCAAACAATCTTCACCATTGAAGATCCGTACATTGATTGGCACGCCTCCGCCAGCCTTGACCCCTTTGGGAACTTGCTGGCGATTAGTGGCGCGAATTCGCCTGTCCGCCTATATGATGTGGCAACGGGCGAGATGATCTACCAGATGCCACTGGTGTATAGTAATGCCGTCGCCTTCTCACCGGATGGCTACTATCTCGCCATCGCCTATGGCACGGAGATTCGGATTTACATCATCGGCGAGTTGTTGGAGGCGGCGATGGAGTAATTCGGTCAATTCAACGACTTTGTGGGCAAGCCTCTAATGTCTACCTTCGTACAAAAGTTGCAGGTGGATTATACTTGCCCACCATCGCCCACGAGGATGCAGTCGGAGCTACCATGTCGGATTCCATTAACTTCTTTAATAGTACCTACTCAAATTTTCGGGAAGAAATCGCCGCCCAAATCCGCGCCGAAGCCTTTTTGGAGGACATCGGTCAAAATAGTTGGACATCTGTCAGCGAATATCGGGAATTTTTCGGTTGGCTCAACCTCAGCGCCGATTCGCATGTCTTGGAAATCGCTAGCGGTTCAGGTGGGCCAGCCCTGTTTATGGCGAAGCAGACAGGCTGTCATCTGGTTGGCCTCGACATCAACCCGCATGGCATCGAAACCGCCAATCGTGCCGCCCAAGAACACGGCTTATCGGAACGGGTGCGCTTCCAATTGGCGGATGGCGGCGCCGTCCTGCCGTTTGCGGACAGCACTTTTGACGCGGTGGTGTGTATTGATTCGATGAATCATCTCCCGGATCGTCCGCGTGTCTTACAAGAATGGTATCGTGTCTTGAAAACCAACGGCTATCTGCTTTTCACTGACCCCATCACGGTAACCGGGCTGTTGACCAAAGACGAGATTGCGATTCGGAGTTCCATTGGCTATTTCTTATTCGCTGCCCCGGATATAGATGCCTATTTGGTTCAGCAGGCAGGCTTTGAATTGATTCGGCGGCAGGATGCGACTCAAAATGTGGCTGATGTTGCGGGACGATGGTTGGCAGCCCGCGCCAAACGTGAAACAGCCCTGCGCGAGATCGAAGGCGACACCACCTTTGAAGGCACGCAGCAGTTTTTGGAGGTCGCCCATCGCGTTTCGGACGAACGGCGGCTGTCACGCTTCATCTACTTGGCTCATAAACCTGCCGCGACCCCGACGTCATAAACGTATCTTTATGGGATGGCCGTCAAAAATCTACCCTCCCCCAGCATCCGTAGTTCGCCGAACCGTGTTTAGCTAGGTGCCCAGCGAATAGAATCTCAACACCGCGCTCAACAATCGCAGGCGGGGGTTGCGCCAAATCAATCGCAGCGATTCGCGCAGATGGGCATAGATGTTCGCGCTATCCTCACCCCCGGCCCTCTTTCCAATAAATGGGAAGAGGATTGGGATGGCGCCTCGCAGTCAACTTTTGCACATATAATGTGGTCATTTATACTTAAACTTATCTATTGGGAGCCAACATCCTTTTTGCAACACGGGAAAAAACCATGCTATTTGTCCGGGATTACCCCGAAATCAGTCAGTTCCGCGCGATGGACGATGCCGCCCTGCGTGATGTCTTGGCGATACCCCAAGCCGCGGATGATGCCCAAGCTGTTTTTGACATCTTGACCACCCAACCCGCCTATCTGCAAGCGGTCTTGGAACGCCGCTTCAATCAATCGTTTTTGAAAGAGGCCGTGCGATGGGCCATAGATCAATTCACCGATCAGATGCACCCACTGACCCTGCTGTGGACAGTATCGCATGTGCTTGAAGCGAGTCATCACGTTCATAGACGAGAATTGGCACAGGCCCTTGTTTATCAAGGCAAACTAATGCCCCGCGCTGAGGAACTGTCCCCTGCTCAAGGGGTCGAGAACAAGCCGGGTTTCCGATATTCATTGGCGGGCGAATGGCTGGTGATATGCGAACCCGAACTGGAACCGATTATCCTCGCTGCCCTCCCGCCCGGTGAACATGGCGAACATATCGCAGCGGCGGTGTCTACCCTTGTTGAACGGGGGCAAATTGAGCGGGCCTTGTCGCTGGCCTTAAAAGCTAAAGATCGTTACCTTCGGTATCACGCCTTTGTTAAAGTCGCCCCTGCCCTCGATATGGAATCTCGACTGCCTCTCCTGCGCGAAATAATGGCGGATTCAGCCCAGCTTTTTGACTACATGCGGCAGTATTTTATGGGGCGGGTCATCGGTTTACTGCCCAACGACGAGGCTGAATCGTGTTGGCAGGCGGAATTGCAGAAAATCCACAGTATGGACACGGTGGATAAACAAATCATTCAGTTGGGGCAACTCACCGCCGCGATACTCCCCGACTCACCCTATGCCCAACTCGTTCTCAGTGAACTCTGGAAAATGATTGAGGCCCTGCCCGACCAAACCCTATCCGATGACGCCTTGAGTGTGGTGAGCTTTGCACTTGCCGTACATCACCATCCCGAAGCCATCCCCTATTTTCAAAAGTGGTTCGCGCAGGCGGTGACTCCCGCTGATTTTTGGGTGCGAAGACGCATGTTGGATAGGGCGGTGGGTCAGTTTGCACGTGAAGGTTTGATTCAATATGCCGTGACCTGTGCTGCGTATATCGGCGGGGATGTTTTTCATAGCGAACAAGCGTATGAAGCCATCGGTGAGGCGATGACCCGGCTGGGTCAAGTGGATGAAGCCATCGCATTGGCGGACACACTGGATGTGGGTGTCCTACGACCCGCGATGTTAAAACAGATCGCGTTGACGTTGGCACGCCTTGATGACCCGCGTGCAGGGGAGATGATTGAAACTGCCTATGAGAGTTTTCAAGCCCCATCAGATGGCAGCGCTCTCCAACAAATCGCCCTGTGGCTGGCCCGCCATCATCAGCTTGATCTGGCTTATCAGGTGATCCGTGAGCCGTTTGTCAGGCGGGATATTGAGGAGGATTTTGTCACGGCCCTCCAGCAACAAGATGTGAAACTTGCCTTAGAGGCAAATGACATTCAAGCGGCCATTGTCGCCTCCCGATCTTTTAAACTAGGGACGATGTACCATGTAGAAGCCCTTGAGACAATCGCCACCAAAGCCGCTACTCTGCATGGACTTGAGGCCGCCCGTGAGGTGATGGCCGAATCACATCCCGAAGCTGGTCAGCTTGGAGCATGGCGTGAGGTTGGCATCGCACTGGTGAAACGAGGCGAACTTGAGGAGGCACAGCAGGTCGCGGCGATGCTGCGTACCCAAAATGAACAGAAATCCCCATCCGACCCATTTGCTTTCTGGGGCTTATTGATGAATGTGGTGGGCGAGGCGACAGGCAAGGTCGAAGAAACCAACACCAAGTTTGAAGAGATGAAAGGGCAGTGGCAGGAATCGCACCAGCGAGATTATGAAGCGTGGGAGACCAAGGCCTTTGAAGAAGACCCCGCCGCGATTGACCGGGCCATCGTTGGAGCGTTAACCCAACAAGATCGCTTGCGCGAGGCACTGGTCATTACCCGCCGTCTGCGTTATCCCGAACATCGCGTTGAGGCCTTCCAAGCGATTATTGCCGCCCTCCCCACGACCTATCCCCAACTGAATTCGCTATTAGGGGATATGCTGATGGATGCAAGGCAAATCAGTGAACCTGCGGCGCGGCGCAAAGCCCTTATGCAGGTGATGATTCTCATGATTGAGCAAGGCCGTTTTGAACAGGTGCTATCCTTACGTTCGACCCTAGATCAAACGGAGTTGGATTTTGCCATCCCGATCTTAAAAGCCCTTGCGCCAGAACTCGCTATCGGATTGAAATTCGGTGAGCCGCATCAATCGGAACCATTTGGCGAACTGGTGGATGAATTACTCAATAAGGAGCAGTTGGAGGCCGTCCAGCAAATCGTTCCTTCGCTGTCAAATCGTACTTTTGATAATGAAAAACGCATCCTCCGCCTTGCCCGCGAATTTGCTGAACGGGGTCGCTGGACAGAGGCCTATGTGACGCTTGATGAACTTGCCCACCGGGACACGATGTACCAATACCATGTCCTGACCAGCTTTTTAAAGGAGATCATCCAGTGGGATTTGCCACCCGATACCCTCTTGGAATCCCTGCGAATCGCGGGTTGGGGGCGATTACGTTGGCGACGTATCCACCGCATGATTGTTGAGACGGGGCCGCTGCAATAAATCATCCCCCCGCTGGATGGCGAAACGCCCGCCAAAACAACAACACGGTAGACATTCCAATCGCTTGGGCCACCAACAGCGCCGGAATCACCCCGAATTGATCTGCCGCGCCGCCCAATAGGAAGGAAAACACCGCAAATCCGAGACTGCCACCGAAGGAATTAATCGAACCCATCGTGGCCCGCTGTTCATGGGTAAATTCGCGCTGCATCAGGCCGTTCACGCCGACGGTGTTGACGCCAAAAAACATCGAGGTCGAGGCCATCATTGCGGGTGAAATCGGATGGGCCAACAGCATCGCCAGCATATTGGTGCATTCGCTCAGCGTGATGCCGACCACCAACAGCCGCAATTCACCAAAGCGTTTAATCAGGCGTCCGGCGAAATAGAAACTGAGCGCCGCGCTACCATTGGAAATCAACCGCGCAAAACCAATCGCCCAAATCGGCCAGACTTTTTCGGTGAAGGCCGCCCGAAATTGATAGGCCGCTTCCCCCACCGCAAAGCCGATAATCGAGGCCGCGCTCAATAATCGCAGGCGGGGGTTGCGCCAGATCAGTCGCAGCGATTCGCGCAGATGGGCGTAGATATTCGTGCTATCCTCTTCCGCAGTATCTGACCTCACCCTAAATCCCTCTCCAACGTGGAGAGGGACTTCAAGACCATCCGCCGTCGCCCCCTCGCCAGTTTGGAGAGGGGGTAGGGGGGTGAGGTTGACCCTCTTCGGCTCGACAAACCGCGTGGACAACCCCACCAACAGCACACGCGGGATGACCGACACCCACATCACCAGTCCGAACGAAATCGCGGCGAGGATGCTGCCGATCACCGCCGAAATCGCCAGCGCCATCTGATAGGCCGACGACGTTTTGCCCAAGAATTCCTGATAGGCCTGCGGTTGGCCGATTTCCGTCAGTGTGTCATGTAGCAGGGCGTCATTGTTGCCGCTGAAAAATGACCGGGCCAATCCTTCCAAAATCGCGCCGACACACAACATCGTATACGTGCCGCCGATGGCATAACTGACTCCCGCCCCCAAACTCGCCAGCGCCCCACACACCACCGTGCGTTTGCGTCCGATGCGATCCGAGAAAATCCCGGTGGGTACTTCAAATAATGAACTGGACAGAAACACCAGCGAAAATACACTGGCGGCAAGGGCATACGTCCCCGCGACATCTTTAAAATAGAGGATGGCGACAGGAGCATAGGGCGTGAAATCCAGCAAAAAGTTGAACCACGCCAACACACGAATATTGCGATGGGCAGACATGCAAGTGGCCTCGATTTTTTGGGGTGATGGGAGTGATACCAAATTCGGGTAATGGATGACCGTTCAACCCCACCCCCGGCCCCACGCCTCCAAACATAGGGAGGGGAGTAAAGGCGGTTTTGAAGCCCTTCCTTTGTTAGGGGAAGGGTTTGGGATGGGGTTGGTTTTTATCTGAATCTAATATGACCCATTCTGAACTCTCAATATGCGTTTTTAGTCTAATCGAGAATGGGGATAGGGGTCAAGTGGGGAAAAATAGCGGCCCTCCCAAAAATTAGGTGCTGGCAAGTGTGGCGCAGAGACTTATAATATTTTTGTGGATGGAGCCATTAAAATCCCACCCAAGCGATCAACTCACAAATGCCGTCTACCCTGCTGATAGGAGTATTGCATGTCGAATGATACCCAGCCGCCTGTTGAAACCGAGCGGCCTATTGAGGATAAACCCAAGCCGCCTTTCTACCGTCGAGGTGGATGTTGGTCGTGGTTTCCAGCCATAGTCATGGGGTTGCTCATCGTCCAAGTCATTATTTCACAGTACGAATTGTATAAAGTCCGTGAAAGAAATGAAGAGTTGCGATCAACCTTATGGAATACGCTGTTACATTTGGACGAGCTTACAAAAGAAGATGTTGAGAAATATCTTAACGACGGCACACCACCTTACCTTGTGCAGGATTTTGGAGAAGATTACTTTACTACCTATAGTGTGGCATTTAGCCCGGATGGTCAATACCTTGTGTCGGGCCAACATGACGACATCATATTATGGGATGTCCAAACAGGCGAAGCCATCCGCACGTTCAACGGGCCAGACTATTTCACCATATCATTAGCCTTTAGCCCGGATGGTCAATATGTGGTCAGTTCGAGCATCCGTGATCCGATGACGTTGTGGAATGTAAACACAGGCGAAATTGTGCAGATTCTTGGCGCACGAAATAGCTCTGCCCCCGTCGTAAATGTCGCCTTTAGTCCCGACGGGCGTTATGTGTTAGCTGGAGAGGTGGGGGGGCTGGCAAAACTGTGGGATTTTGAGAAAAACCAGACCAAGCTGGTGTTTGATGGCAAGACCAATTACGCCCTCAGTGTGGCTTTTAGTCCCGATGGTCAGTTTTTTGTGATGGGCGGTTGGGACGGCACGGCCAGCCTGTGGAATGTGCGGACAGGCGAGAACATCCGCACCTTTTGGGGTCATACCCATGATGTGACGAGTGTGGCCTTTAGCCCTGATGGTCGCTACATTCTGACAGGTAGCCGTGATAAAACTGCAATTCTATTTGAAACCAACACAGGCAAAATTGCACGAACTTTCGCCGGGCATGAGGATGCTATAAACAGTGTCGCTTTCAGTCCAGACGGGGATTATGTATTGACTGGAAGCGATGACAACACCGCTATTCTATGGAATAGGCAGACGGGTCAGCGCGTCCGCACTTTCCATATCTCGATGGAGACCCTTGCTTTCGATGCGGTAGAAAGTGTGGCTTTTAGTCCTGACGGGCAATATGTAGTCACCGGGGGGTGGGGCGGTCTGCAATTGTGGGAATCGGGGATTGGAGTCAGCAACGCGCCCCCGTCGGCTGATGAAGTGCGGGGCTAATTTGTAGTAGAATTGCCTTTTTGATGATGAATAAATTCAAGGGATGACCTAAATGAGCAAGATATTGGAACCAATTGAGCATGAAGAATATTGGGAACTCCCTATTGGCGGCGAAAAGGTTGTGGGGCTACACATTGTCTCTGGTTTTACTCTTTTGATTTCGCACCCGGATTACTCTCTTTCAATTGAGTTCATGGAGAATTTTCTATTGAGTCAGGGAGGACAGGAAAGTATTTTGTCCAGTGAAAATCCCCCATCACTTGCACCCGGTTTGGATCTCATAGGAAAGGCAATAGATTCCATAAGAATAGGCAAGACTGGTTCACTTGAGATATTTTTCTCCAATCAAGCCAAAATATCAGTTCAGCCAAGTGAGAGGTATGAGGCTTGGGGTATTTTAGGTGGCCCTAATGCATCCGGCAGGCTTGGATTGTTGGGCTTACGAATTTATTGTATGCCGGGAGGCGGGTTGGCTGTCTGGACTCCAGAATTGAACCCTGAAAAATGGTCTTTGTAATTAACCACCCAGCGCCCCATCAAAAAACACCCGGGCTTTTTCGGCGACCCGTTGATGCACGGCGCGTCGATCTACCCCCAGCGCATCATTACACAACTGCGGCAACATCTGTCGCCCCACCAATGTGCCCTCCGCCAAAAACGTATAATGCCCTACATGCCCACCCAGCACCTCAAATTCGGCCTGTGGGATGAGCTTGGCATAATGGGCGGCATCGGTAAACGGTGGGGTGTCATCTTCCCCGACCACCAGCGACACGGGAATCGTCACCGGGGCGAGGCCATCCGCTGTGAAGGCCTGTGCCAGCGCCGGGGCAATCGCAAAAATCGCCTTCACCCGCTCATCTCGATACGAGGCGTGATGCTCGGTATCGGACGCGACCCGCCCAAAAGCCTCGGCCCATGCCTGCGCGTCGGTGAATTCAGGCGGCATCATGGCGGAGGCATCCACGCCCATCGCCGCAAAAGCAGCTTGGAACGCCGCGAAACTCGCCCGACCCCCCGCCAAAGCGATGACGGTATAGCCGCCGAGTGAAAATCCCGCCGCCCCAATGCGTGTCTGGTCAATCTGGGGGCCGAAATCGGGCGTTTGCAGCAGATGGTCGAGCATGATGGTCAAATCGCGGGGGCGCTCCCAAAATCGCAAAAAGCCCTCGGCGACATACGGCTCAAGCGCGTTATTGCCATGATGATTGACCCCCGCCACCACATAGCCATGTGCCGCCAGATGATAGGCCAGCCAACTATGCTGCTTGGTCGCCCCACCGGTGCCATGTGACAGCAAAATCAGCGGGAATGGGTCGGGGGTATCCAGCATGGGGACGTTGGTTGCCACCTTGCCTATTTTGAATAGGGGGGTGTCAGGTGGGCCGATGAATTGGTCGGTTTCGATGGCGTCGGGCGTGGCCGGATACCAAATGTCGGTCAGCAGCGGGCGCGGGCGATCTCCATCCCATGCGCGGCGGTTGGGGTCTTCAAAATAGAGGCTACGGCAACCAACTTTATGGGGCATACGGGTTTTACCTTTTTTCAAGACGGCATGATTTTACTGATGACCCATAATAGGATGTGGCATATACGGCGCTTCCAAATAGGCGACCTCTTCGGAAGTCAATTTCAGCGACAAAGCACCGACGGCATCTTCCAAATGCGAAATCTTCGTGGCCCCGATGATCGGTGCAGTGACAGGTTGCTTTTGTAAGAGCCACCCAAGCGCGACATGCACACGCGGAACGCCATGCTTTTCTGCGATTTCGGCCACCCGCGCTACAATGCCCTGATCGGTGTCGGCGGTGGTATCGTATTTCTTTTTCGCAATCTCATCCGTTTCCGAACGCAGGGTATCGGCTGACCAGTCACGGGTCAATCTTCCCGCCGCAAGGGGGCTATACGGAATGACCCCGATCTTTTCTTCACGGCAGAGTGGCAGCATTTCCCGTTCTTCCTCACGATAAATAAGATTCAGATGATTCTGCATCGAGACAAAACGTGTCCAACCGTGTTTCTCCGCAACGTACAGCGCCTTTTGAAATTGCCATGCCCACATCGCCGAGGCCCCGATGTAACGTGCTTTGCCTGCCCGCACCACGTCGTTCAGCGCTTCCATTGTCTCCTCGATGGGTGTTTCATAATCCCAGCGATGAATCTGGTAGAGGTCAACGTAATCCATGCCCAATCGTTTCAGGCTCTGGTCAATCTCACTCAGAATGGCCTTGCGGGATAACCCGGAGCCGTTGGGCTTATCGTGCATTTTGCCGTGTACTTTGGTGGCGACGACCACCTCATCCCGCTTGGCGAAGTCCTTCAACGCCCGTCCAAGAATCTCCTCGCTCGCCCCAATCGAATAGACATTGGCCGTATCAAAGAAATTGATCCCCAGTTCAAGGGCTTTCTTGATAATTGGGCGGCTGCTTTCCTCATTAAGCACCCATTGGTGAACCCAGCGGGTCGCGTCGCCAAAGCCCATGCAGCCCAGACAGATACGCGAGACCTGCATTCCCGTTGAGCCTAATCGCACATATTCCACAATTGTCTCCCCTTCGACCCGTTTTCGTTACGCTCGTTACCTGAAATCTTTACCTACCCCATCCCCAACCCTTCCCCGCAAGCGAGGAAGGGGGTCAATACGGCCTTTTCCCCCTCACCGTTTACGGGGTAGGGGGC
>JAIOHL010000119.1 GCA_019913005.1 Anaerolineae bacterium
TCGGTAATCCAACCCTGCCCCGACTTCTCCCCAATCACAGGGAGAAGATTTCGTGTAGACATGAGACTATAACCAGAAATTTGGATGGAAAAGAATGGGTGACGAAAAAACACCACGTATTTTTATATCTTATTCACGCCAAGATGGGGAGGATTTCGCCACCAATCTGCGCCACCGCCTAACAGATGCCTCACCGGATTTGACCTTGTGGCAAGACCGCGATCAGATGGAGGGTGGCAAAGATTGGTGGGCGCAAATTGAGGCCGCCCTGAATGTCGTCGAATATATGGTGTTGGTCGCCACCCCCGAAGCAATGGCCTCCAAAATCGTGGCGAAGGAATGGCGCTATGCCCGTCAGCAAGGTGTGTGTGTTTTTCCGGTCAAAGTGCCGAGCGCCCAGCTAGATTTTGGGAGCCTGCCCCGTTGGATGCGTGATGTGCATTTTTATGACCTCGATAAGGAATGGGACAATTTTGTACGGCATTTACAGGGCACATGTGAGGCGACCCGTGTGCCGTTTTTTGGTGTGCCGGATTTACCAGAGGGGTTCGTGCTGCGGGCGGGTGAGGTCAATCAACTGATGTCACACCTGCTCTCCGCTGATCATCAAAACCCGGTGGCGATTACGACGGCCTTGCGTGGGGCGGGGGGCTTTGGCAAAACGACTTTAGCAGCGGCAATTTGTCATCATGAAGACGTGGCGACGGCGTTTGATGATGGTATTTTGTGGGTGACGCTCGGTGAAAAGCCGGATGTGTTGGCGGCCCTCACCAAATTGTATGCCGCCCTAACCGATGAACGCCCCGTCTTTGTGGATATTGAAGAAGCAGCGGCACGCTTGGCAGAACGGCTGACCGAAAAAGACTGCCTCTTGGTAATTGATGATGTGTGGCAGCCTGCCCATCTGCGGCCATTTTTGCGGGGTGGAGAACGCTGTGCCCGCTTGATTACCACCCGCAATTTTGACATCGCGGTACAGGCCAACGCCGAACAGGTGGTCGTGGACGAGATGACCAGTAGTGAATCGGTCAAAATGCTGATCGCTCGCCTAGAAGATAAACCCAAAAATCTGACTCCCTTCCGCAAATTAGCCACGCGCTTGGGAGAATGGCCCTTGATGCTGGAACTCGCGGGGGCGCAGATTCGCCAACGGGTGATGCGGGGCGATTCACCGGAAGGGGCGCTCGATTGGGTCAATAAGGCGCTCGATAAAAGAGGATTTACGGCCTTTGACCCGCGCAGTGCCGCCGAACGGAATGAAGCCATTGGACGTTCGATTGAGGCCAGCCTTGATTTATTGACCCCACACGAACAAGGACGCTGTTTTGAACTCGCCATCTTCCCCGAAGACACCGAGATTCCGTTGGAGGTGGTCGGGTCATTGTGGCAGCGCGACGGATTTGATGAGTTCGACACCGAAGATTTGGTGCTGCGGCTGGATGGTCTATCGCTCCTAAAATATGATCTGCAAAGCCTAACGATACGTTTGCATGACGTGTTACGGGCGTTTTTGGGCAACCGCCTAACCGATGCCTCCGCGCTTCACGGTTGGATGCTGGATGTCTGGGGCGATCCACGCGCCCTCTCACCCGATCTGCAATATGGCTGGACATGGTTGGCCTATCATATGCGGGAAGCCGGACGTGTAGGCGATTTGGTAGATTTACTGGCCGATTACACATGGATACAGGCCAAACTCGATGCCACCGACCCCAACGCCCTGTTGAGTGATTACGATTTGACGGTATCCAGCAGTAATTCGCATGTCTTGGCGCTGATTCAAGGGGCGATTCGCTTATCGGCCCATATTTTGGCGGAGGATGCCACCCAGCTTGCCCCGCATTTGTTGGGGCGGCTGATGAAATTGACCCGATTTAGTGAAATTCAAGCCCTGTTGGAGCAAATTAAGACAGCCCAAACGGGCATCTGGCTGCGTCCCATTTTCCCTAATTTATCCGCACCGGGCGGGCCACTCATTCGCACAATGGTCGGGCATGGCGATTGGGTGGATGGCGTCGCATTGACCAGCGATAACCGTGCCTTGAGCGCCTCATGGGATGGCACGGTGCGGGTGTGGGATGTGGCGACGGGCGAGACGGTGGCGATTTTGGAAGGGCATACGGATCGTGTCCACAGTGTCTCGACCACGCCAGATGGTCGAGCCGTTAGCGCGGGCCGTGATGGAACCATCCGCCTGTGGAGTCTGACGGATTATCAACAGGTGGCGGTTTATGAGGGCCATGAATCGCATGTCAACGATGCGCTTGTTACTGAGGACGGCTTGCTGGTGAGCGCCTCGGCGGACACCACTGTGCGTATCCGCGAGGTCGAAAGTGGCAAAGTGCTGCATATCCTACGCGGACACAAGGGCGGTGTGAATCGCTTGGCGCTAACAGGGGATGGTCGGGTGGTGAGCGCTTCGACGGATTGCACCTTGCGCGTATGGGATCTGGCGACGGGCCAATGCCAACAGATTCTGGAAGGGCATGACGGCAGTGTCTATGCGACGGCGGTCAATTCGCAGGGCTGGCTGTTCAGCGGAGCGGATGACAATTCCATCAAAATCTGGGATTTGGCAACAGGCATGGTCTCGCAAACGCTGACCACCGCCCATACCGCCAAAGTCAGCAGTCTAACCCTGATTGATGATTACACCCTTGTCAGTGGTTCGTGGGATCGCTTGGTCAAGGTGTGGTACTTCGACCCCGATTTCGCCACTCCCACCAAACCTTCTCGCCTCTCGCTGACCTTAGAGGGTCACACGAATCGGGTCTATGGCATTGCCGCCGATGGACAGGGCCGCATCATCAGCAGTGGCGCGGATAATACCGTCCGCGTATGGACACTGGCCGCAGGTATTGAGCCAAATATGCAGGATACGGTCAGCACGATTTACGATTTTGCCCTGACCGACACCGGATGTCTCATCGCGGGAACATGGGATGGGGCGCTGCATCAATGGGACATAACGACAGGCAAAGCGTACCAGTGGAATGGGGGCAATCATCACACCGCACCAATTACAGGCCTCGCCCTGCACAATGGACGGCTGTTGAGCGCCTCATGGGATATGGTGCTCGGCGTATGGGATGCCGAGACCCTTGCCCCGCTGCATTCCATTCGAGGTCACGCCGGGCGCATTACTGATGTCGCGGTGATGGATGACCGACGGGCCGTCACATGCTCCGCTGATGGCACCTTGCGGGTGTGGGATACCACTACTGGCAAAGAACTGAACATCCTCGGCGGGCATACGGGTTGGGTGAATGGAGTGGCAGTGCTGCCAGAGGGTCGGATTGTCAGCGTATCGAATGATAGTTCGGTGCGGGTGTGGAATCCGAAAAAACGCAATGCCCTGCATATTTTTGAAATTCAGCCCCGCCAAACCTTGAATGCCATCGCCGTGTTAGATGGACAGACGGCGCTAATCGGCTGCCAAGATGGATGTGTACGGGTCATGGATTTGACCAATGGGCAAATTCTGCATGTTTTGGAAGGCCATACGGATCGTATCATGAGTATGGCCGTGTTCGATCATGACCATGTGGTCAGCACTTCACAGGATCGCACCGTGCGGGTGTGGGATTTGCTGGCGGGGGAATGTATTGCTTACTTCATTGATGAAGGCGCGATGCAAGCCTGCCAAGTCCTCCCAGATGGTCACACATTGGTGGCGGGTGGGGCGACGGGGCGCGTCCACTTTTTGCGCCTAGAGGGGGTAAAATAAAATAGGAGAGAGTTTAACACTAGCTTCAGCACGGCGGCTTTAACCCCATGTCTTGAGGAGCATCAACAATGGGTATCTTCTCGCGCAAGAATCAATATTTGGGCATCAACCCCCATTACAACAGCTATTTGCAGCATGAGCCGGGTGGCTGGCCCACGTTTCATGGTCATTACGTGGTACGTATCGCCGACTTATTGGACGAATTGCTACCGACGGGTTATTTCACACGCGCTGAACGATCCCTTCAAATTACCGCGCCGCCCGAATCATTTTCTCAACGCCCTGATGTTACCGTCTATAAAGATTTAACTTCCCCGTCCATGCCATCGGATGTCAGTATGGTTGCCATGCCGACCTTTGCCGTTGAAGCCCTAAAAGTGATGCCCGAACCCGAAGCCGATTTGATGGCGGTGGTAGTCTATCGTGTAATGCAAGATGGCGTACATCGGCCTGTTACCCGCATTGAATTATTTTCGCCGAGTAACAAACCACCCCATACAGGCGTACAGGAATATCTGACGCGCCGTATCAAGGTTTTGGAGGGTGGGGTCAATTTGGTGGAGATTGATTTTCTCCACGAAAGCCAATCCCCATTTTTGACTGTGCCTCAGTTCCGTAGGACAAAAACGCTGGCGGATTATTCGCGGCAGGAAACCAACGCCTATCCCTATTATGTCGCCGTCACCCCTATCTATCCTGAACCGCCAGAAATTCATGTGCAGACCTATTTTTATTGCTGCCATGTGGACGACCCCTTGCCCGTCATCGCTATTCCCCTGCTTGGCGATGAAAAGATGTCCTTCGATTTTGACCGGGCCTATGATGAAGCCTTTGAGCGTCAGCGTTTTACAGGCATCGTGTCTGATTACAGCCAACTGCCCATCGGCTTTGAATCCTATACCCCCATTGACCGCGCCCGTATCGAACGCCGGATGCAAGCCGTACAAAGGGCCGCTGCTGCTGGAATAGACTTGGAGCAGGGGCCTTTTGCACTAGAGGAATAGCTGAGTGAAACCAACGCGATATTTAAGCCCCTCTCCAAGAATTGGGGTGGGGATTTCCTCTATGCCCCTTGGCGAATCGGCTTGTTACGCGCCGATTTCACCGCCTCGACATAATCCGTATAGCCGCCGAGATACCCGGTCATTGCGCCATCCTTGAGTTCCAATACCCGATCTACCACCCGGTCAAGAAAATAGCGGTCATGGGAGATAGCCAACACCCCGCCCTCAAAATCTTCCATCACCGCCTCTAGCACTTCCACCGACGCAATATCCAGATTGTTGGTCGGCTCATCCAGCAGCAAGAAATTGGGGCCAGAGAGCATCAACAGCGCCAGTTGCAACCGACTGCGTTCGCCCCCGCTGAAATTATGAATTGGCAGGCGGGTCTGTTCATATTTGAACGCGAATTTGAGCAGCAGAGCCACCGCGTCGCCTTCACTTTTGGGAGTCTTGGCGCGGATGAGTTCAATCGGCGTGCGATCCCACCAGCCATCCAGCGTTTGGTGTTCCTGCGAATAGTAGCCGATTTTGGTACTTGGCCCGATTTTCAAAATGCCATCGAACGGCTCCATCTGACCCAAAATCAGACGGAACAGCACCGACTTGCCCGCGCCGTTTGGCCCAATCAAACCGACCCGTTCGCCGTGCTGAATCAAGAAGTTGATGTTTTCAAACAGCCGCGAGTCGCCAAACGCCATCGTCAAATCCAGCGCCTCAATCGCCTTTTGACTGCCGCGCCCCCCATTGAGTTGAAATTCCATCAGACGGCGATCCGTCACTTTTTCGATAATCTCGCCGTTGGCTTCCAGCTTATCCAAAAAGCGGCGGCGACTGCGGGCCTGCTTGATGTGCCGTTCATTTTCGACCAGACTGGCCCAAAGTTCAAACCGAGCGATAGCGGCTTCGATACGCGCAATTTCCTTTTGCTGGGCCACGTACATCTGCTGCTGACGGAGGCGTTGCAATTCGCGTTCGGTGGTGTAGGCCGTGTAATTGCCCTTGTACAATTTCAGCTTGCCGTCTTCCAATTCCGCGATTTCAGTGGCGACCTCATCCAGCAGGTAGCGGTCATGCGACACAATCACCACCGCCCCCTCATATTGATTGATAAACGCTTCCAGATACCCTTTCGCTTGCACATCCAGATGGTTATCTGGCTCGTCAAGGAGCAAAACGGCGGGTTGTTCGAGGGCCAGCCGTGCTAATGCCACCAATTTTTTCTGCCCGCCGCTGAGAGCATCTGTCGGCACGAGGTCATCGTCGGGGGTGAAGCCCAAAATGGACAAGATTTCACGCACGCGGCTTTGATGACGTGCCCCGCCGAGATGGTCATATTCTTGCAGGGCGGTGGCTTGGCGTGCCAACACGCGATCCAATTTATCGGCATTGTTATAAACTGCCGGGTCGCTCAACTGCGCCTCGATTTTGGCAAGGTCGGCCTCTACTTGGGCGAGATCAGGTGGCATGACCATCGCTTCTTCAATTAAGGTACTGTCGGGGGTCAATTCAACCTGCTGCGGCAGATAACCAACCGTCGCACTACGCAGCCGATTGACCGCGCCCGTATCGGTAGGCAGTTCACCGAGAATCAATTTGAGAAGGGTGCTTTTGCCCGCACCGTTTGGCCCGACCAACCCGACCCGCGCTCGGTCATCAATGGCCCAACTGAGGTCGCGGAAAATGACGGTGCTGGCATAGCTGGCGGTGACTTTTTCTAGGCGGATAATGTGCATGGGTGATGTCTACTCCTGCTGAATTCATGATAAACCGAAAATTAGGAAATCAAAACGACCCTGAACGCGACACATCACCTTGAAAGTGCGCTCAGGGCCGTTGAATTTGCTTGATTAGTAAAACGTCTTACTTGGTCAGGTGGCGCACTTTAAGGAAATGCGCACACGATGGACGTGGTAGCCACGCGAGAAAGAATGCCGGAAAGGGTAAAGTGTATCATATTAGGCAGTATAGCATAGTTTGTTTTGGGATTCTAGCACCCAATTTTTAATGCGCTGAAATTTCGATGGTTAAGATTTCCCCATCAGATGGAACCGCCAATCGTTGCGGAAGGATACCAGCCAATTCAGCAGCCTTACGCAGATCCCCCCGTGTCGTCGTGGCATGGTCGAGCGCTTCCATATGCGTAGCGATAATCATCGTGTGGGGTGGGGCGATCCGGCAAGTTTCAATCGTCTGGTCGGCATCCATGACAATGAGCCAGCGTTCCCCGGCACTGTCGGGCCACATCGCGCCGCACGAATGGGTAACGATGACATCCGGCGCATAATCCGAAATTGCCTGCCGCACTTCGTCACACAAAATGGTATCCCCGGCCCAATAAATCGTCGGTTCACCTCTCGCTTGGATCATCATGCCCATCACATTTTTCATGATAGTTTCGACTTCGCCCGTGCCGTGATGACCGCCAATACGTTTAAACTGAATCCCCTGCCACGTATAGGAAGATTCCAGTGGCATGACATCTTGAAATCCCTTTTCGTGGATAAAGGTTTCATCACCGGGTTGGCAAATGAGGGGGAGATGTTTCGGCACAACTTCATAGGCTACCGTGTCAAAATGATCTTGATGCAGATGCGACACCACCACAAATTCCACATCATGCAGAATCTGGTCAATGGGGATGGGCAGTTCTACCATCGGGTTTGGTGATCTGCCTGTAAAGGATCGGCGTGAAAACGCAGGGGCAAGATCGGGGTCAATCAAAATGACATGACCCGCATATTGAAGGCGAAGGGTGGCATTGCGGATGAGTTGTAGTTTCATGTGGCTCTCCCTCGGAATACGATAACGCGAGTTCGGAATTCGGGTTATATTTAGAACGCTATTATATTTCAAAATCAACATGGGTCAGGGGTGAAATGGATTACACAGGACGTTTAAGAACTTTCCAACAAGCATTGGCTGGCAAGGCCGATCTCGCGTTTTTCCCCATCTCCGCCGACTTACAATATCTTACGGGTGTCCCGCGTGAAATGCCAACATTTGGCGCGGTGCTGCACCCCGGCGCATGGGTGGAGGGGGCGTGGATTAGCCCTCATCATGCTCCGGTGTTGACCCTGCCCCGCATGACGGCGGAATTTGGTGGATTACAGGATATTCAAGGGATTGACCTGCGAGTTTTGGGCGATTTTGAAGACCCAGTCGCATTGGTGCGTGATCTGGTGCGTGGATTTCAATTGCCCTCCCATCCCCGTGTAGCCATCAGTGACCGGGCCTTTGGTTACAGCACCTCTGGTATCCAAGCTGTGCTACCCGATGCCACCTTTTTGTCCGCCACCGACCTGCTGCGCCCCCAACGCACGCTCAAAACCGAAGAGGAGATTGCGGTCATGCGCAAAGCGGGCGAAATTACCGAGGCTGCCTTTGCCGCCGTCATCCCCAATCTCAAACTCGGCATGACCGAACTGGACGTGATGGCGGAAGTGGATTATCAGATTCGCAAACAAGGTGGGGCAGGGCCGTCTTTTAATACCTCCATGTACAATTCCGGGCCCAATTATCCTCTGATTTTTGGCGATGCTGAACACCATCGTCCACTAAATCCCCCCGTCAGCCTACTATTTGATTTCGGCGCGATTTACGAAGGCTACTGTTACGATTTTGGGCGAACCGTCTCATTTGGCGAACCCGATCCCGAAATGCGCCGCGTCCATGATCTCGTGATGGCGTCACAGCGGGCCGGAATTGAAGCGTTGAAAGCCGATGCCGCCACTTGTGAGCAAGCCGACCAAGCCGCCCGAACGGTCATCGAAAACGGCGGTTATGGTGCGCAATTCCGCCATCGTTTGGGGCATGGTATTGGTTTAGATGTGCATGAACCGCCGTTTTTGACTAAAGGCGATACGACGGTTGTGCGTGAAGGCATGTGGTTCACCGTCGAACCCAGTATCACCCAACATCACTCCTTTTCGGCACGAGTCGAAGACGTGGTATTGGTGACAAAGTTGGGCGGAATGGCTTTAACAAGCGGTTTCCAAGATTTGATTGTCATAGTATAAGAATTGATGTATGCTCAATAAGTGATGAAACCGACGTGGAAATCTTAATAGTTTGACCTTAATGGAACTTCATCAACCTTACCTTTAGGGCGATTGGGCAAAAGAACCTATGCAGTTTACCGATAGCCAGCTTGCACTCGTTCGGGATTGCGCCAAAGACGAACAATCCTATCAAACCCTGTTGGAAATGCTTGGTCAATCCCAAGAAGCCCGCTATCGGGTGTTGACCGAGATGATGACCGACTATACCTATGCGTATAGGGTACTGCCGAATGGGCAATATGAACTGGAATGGATTGAAGGCGCGTTTAGTCAAATCACGGGCTATACACCCGAAGAATGGGAAGCAGGCGGCCTCAGCAGTTTTGTCCATCCCGACGATACCCACTTTACTGAACATCATTTGCAGTTTTTGGCGGCAGGCCACGCCTATGAAGACGAATACCGTATTGTAACCAAAGATGGGCAGGTGCGCTGGATTCACGACTATGCCAAACCTGTGCTTGACCCTGAAACCCGCGAAGTCATCCGGGTAATTGGGGCCAGCCGTGATATTACTCGCCAAAAAGTCGCCGAGGCCTCCCACCACGAGGCCCAAAAGCGGCTTCGTCTATTGGCGGACTATTCATCAGACATCATCACCATTCAATCACCTGAAGGTTATTTTGAATACTTATCGCCCTCAGTCCATCACGTGGCCGGGTTTGCGCCCCAAGACCTGCTGGGGAAACAATTGCCAGACTTCATCCACCCGGACGATCTCCCCGTTGCCCATGACGCCTTCCGCGAACTGATCAAGTCCGGGCAATCCAAAACCTATACCTTCCGCGTCAAGCATCGTGCGGGTCACTATATATGGCTGGAGGTGGCAAGTGTGGCGATCACCGACCCCATTACCGGACGTGTCACGAGTATCCATTCCACTTCGCGTGATGTTACGGAGCGCAAACAGTCCGATGACGAGCGTGAACGGCTGATTAACGAACTTGAAGCGTATAATCACACCGTTGCCCATGACCTAAAAAATCCGCTCAATACCATTTTGGGTTTTGCCAATATCCTCGAAGAATTCCACGAGAGTTTCACATTGGAAGAACGCATGGATCTTTATCATAAGATCGTGCGCTCTGGCAACAAAATGATGAATATCATTGAGGAACTACTGCTGCTCTCCGGCCTGCGGGTGAATGAGATCATGGTCGAACCCCTCGCAATGGGTAACATCGTCCAAGAAGTGCTGGAGCGCCTCCACTTCATGATTGAGGACTATCATCCCATCCTGCATATCACCGAGATTTGGCCGCTGGCGGTGGGCCATCGCCAATGGGTTGAGGAAATTTGGGCCAACTATATAAGCAACGCCTTAAAATACGGCGGCAAACCCCCTGTTGTCACGATAGGCGCAGACGTGCCAGAGGATGGAGTGATACGCTTCTGGGTGCGCGATAATGGGTTGGGCCTGCACCCCGATGAAATGGGCCGCATCTTTAAGCCCTTTACCCGGCTGGATCGTGTTCGGGCGCAGGGACATGGACTTGGGCTTTCGATTGTCCAGCGCGTTGCGGAACGTCTAGGCGGGCAGGTCGGCGTGGAAAGCACTTTTGGTGATGGCTGCCTATTCTATTTCACGCTACCAAGTTCGGAATAGCCCGTTTAGCGTTTGGGCCGATTCCATTTCCCCAATTGATTGAGCGTAGGCAGACTGGCGAGGATGGCAATGGTGTCCCCGGCCTGCAAATGGATATTGTCATGGGGGTGCATATCGCGTATCCCATTCCGCTCATGGACAATCACACTGCATTCAAATTCAGTCTCCAATTGACCGACTGTCGCCGCCGCTAAGGGGCAGTTGGCATTGACCACGATCCGCCCCACGCTCATCACCTCATCTCCCAACGCAAAGGTGTGATCTACGTCCACATCCAGCGCGGCCCCAGCAAAAATCGGTGCGGCAAGGGCGGAGGCGCTAAAGGCTTCTTCAATCCCCAACGTTTCTTTCATGGTGCGGGCCAAATCCGCATCAAACATGCGCACCACAAGCCGAATCTGTGGGTTGACCTTGCGACAGTGGATCGCGGCCTCGATATTTGCCATATCATCATTGGAACACATCACCACCGCTTTGGCTTTTTTGACACCCGCCACTTCCAAAATCTCGGGACTGCGAATATCGCCCTCAATGACGGGTACACCTAGACCTGTGACCCGGCTGACCAATGGCTGCATGGCAAGATTTTTTTCAATGCCAATGACCTCCGTGTGTGATTTGAGCAGATTTTCAATCACCCGGCTGCCGACATGCCCCAAGCCACACACGATGACATGATTCGAATAAGTGCTGGCAACCGCCTGAACCCATGCCGCGCCGCGCTCCCGCCGATTGAACAGAAGTGACAGAAAATTAGCCAAGCCCTGTCCACCCAAAATAATGGCGATGACAGGCATCATGAAGTAGAAGATAATCAACCAATGTCCACTCCCTTCGGGAATCGGCAGTTCCGGGCCAAGTAGGGTCATCTGCAAAACGGCATACAGCGCCGCATCAAAAGCGAGGCCGTCTGGGGAATTGGGATGGGTATAGACGAAATGGAACAACACCGCTACACCCGTCACGGTTAGGGCATACAGTGTTAAAGGCCACCAAAATTCGCGTACCAGTACGTACCAATCGCGCCGTGTGGCCCGCAACATCCGCCATGTGGTACGGTATTTTTCGCTAGACAAAGGCATTTTCCCCTGTGTGCAAACGCTAATTGTAGCGGCGGGGTGGCACGCAGGCAAATAGGACACTGGATGAAACGATTAGGGTTGCTGTTTTGGGCGGTTGGATTTTGCATGGTCATGGTGGGCAGTCTGATACGCGGGCCAGCTTTGGGTATTGGGGCGACCATTGACCATCCGCGCTGGCAGGGCGGTTATCTTGAATATGAATTTGGCGGCACGACCTATCGAATCCCTGTACGGAACCCACAGGATGCACCACCTACCATCCGTGTGATTTCCCACTACACCACCCCCCTTGCCGATTGGGATAGTATTTTGCTATTGGGGCAAGATTTGGAAGTGCGTTCCGCGACGGGTGCCGTCATCTACCAAACCGACACGACCCGTCTACGCTTGGAGCAGACGGCTATCATGGGGTTAACAGCAGGGCATGCGGCGGACGGACTGGTCTGGATAGGCACGGCGGCCTGTCTGGTCGGGCCACTGCTGGTGATGCTGCGCGGTCACAGGTTGATTCCCGCCCTGTGGGTAATAGCAGTCGTAGCCTATTTGGTGGCATAGAGAGAAAGCCCACAGAGGAAGCTTTCTCACAAAGGGTTGTCATCCACAACAGTTTTTATGTTAAGTGACCTGTTCTTCAAGCTAGATTCAGCACGGCGGCTTTAGCCCCGTGTTGTGATAAGAGATCTGAAACCCGCTTTAATCAGCCGACCTCTTGGAAATCCCACCCAAAATTAATATTCACTTCCACACCCGGCTCAACCGTGACCGTTTCTTCACCCACACCCAAACCGGGCACACTAAAATTGCCGGGGATAAGCAGGAGGGAATTTTCAGGGTCGAGTGGATTGATGCTGACGCAATAGGTACCAGCCGGGATATTATAAAAACCATACGCGCCACCAAAATCCGTATAAGCGCGGCTGTAACCGATTGACGGGCACGCCCCCTGACCCAGATCAACCACCACCCCAGCCATGCCAGACTCCCCAACGTCGAGGACACCATTGGCAATCAATCGCCTGAAATTAGCGGTATCAACGGTGTTCTCGATGCAGCCATCAGGAATTTCACCCGTGAATTCGTAGGGGACGACACATTCATCATTCCAAACAAAGCCGCTGATGGTCGCCGCGTTCGTGTCAACGATAGGGCCACTATCCTCGCCGGATAGGATGTCGGTGAGTGGACAGCCTCCCAACAAAAAGACCATACCAAAAATGGGCACATAAATCCGCTTCATTTCTCTCATTCCCTCCTCAAGTGGATGTGATGTTTTTAGTATAACGAAAAAATGCAGGTGTCGGTGTGTTAATGGGAGGGGAAGCGTTGAACACTACCCCCCACGACGCAAGGTGAAGTGACCTCGGCTAGTGAGGGGTGAGGTCTCATGTGGGGCACGAGGGGCATCAAAAATCGTCGTCGTCTAAATCATCGTCGTCGTCAAAATCTTCATCGTCCTCAAAATCATCAAACAAATCATCATCGGATTCATCTTCTTCATCCCAGCCGAGGCCTTCTTCTTCAAGTTCATCATCCTCGTCGGACATTTCATATTCATATGACCATTCCCCGCAGTACGGGCATTGGTTCATGATTTCATTGTCGTCACCGATGACGGTTTGCAACTGGCTGGTTTTAATTCGCCGATGGCAATATGGGCAAATCATCGCGTCTTCCCCTCGCTAACCGAGAAATAAGGGTAATTCTATCAATGACGGTGTTTATAACAGGCATTTTTTTGAATGACAAGTTTTAGCGGACGACAGGTTGTCTACACCTTGCCCCAACCGCTATACTTACCCAGTCTATTATTATTTTACCCCCAATGGAAGTCTTTATGCGTCCATATATTTCCCTATTGCAGCGTCGTCCCCAGTTTCGCACGTTATGGTTTGCGCAATTGGTCAGTCTGTTGGGCGATTGGTTCAACTCCGTCGCGCTGGTGATTCTGGTCAATCGCTATGCAGGCACGGGTGTCGCCGTCGGGACATTATTTGTGGCGCGTGCCCTTCCTCCGTTTATCATTGGCCCGTTAGCCGGGGTCGTGGCGGATCGCTTCAATCGCAAATTAATCTTGGTTGTCTCCGACCTGCTGCGTTTTTTTATTGTCTTGGGCTTCTTGTTAGTAGATCAAAAATCCGAAATCTGGCTGATTTACGTGTTAACCGTCGCCCAATTTTCGGTAGCAGCCTTTTTTGAACCCTGCCGTGCTGCGATTATGCCAAGTGTCGTCGAAACCGATGAACTGCTTATCGCCAATACCATCAGCAGCACCACATGGTCAGCGACATTGGCCCTTGGGGCCGTGCTTGGCGGGGTGGTGGCGGCAAGTTTTGGTGTAACGGTGGCTTTGCTGATTCAACCCTTCTGTTTTTTGACTTCCGCCCTGTTGGTGCTGCCTCTGCATATTACGCGCCCCGTTGTTCACATTGCCGAAACGACCAGCGGCTGGACAGACATGCTAGAGGGCTTCCGTTATGTGGCCCGCCGCCCAAGTATCTCCGCTATTGTAGGGATCAAGGCCATGAGTCAGGTCGGCAATATTGATGTCATTATCGCGGTGTTTGCCCAAAGCATCTTTGTAGTGGGTAAAGAAGGCGCTGTCACCATCGGCTTGATGTGGGCTTTTCATGGGATAGGCGCGGTGCTCGGCCCGATTTTTGGCAATCTTTTGGGCAACCGCAGTACCCGCTATCTGACCAATGCCATTGTGATCGGATATGCCTCCTTACCAATGGCTTGGTTTCTCTTGGGTGTTGGCCCCACGCTGTTTGTTGCATGTATCGCGTCCTTGTTGCGTGGCGCGGGATCATCCCTCAATTGGACATACAGCAGTGTTCTGTTGCAACTCAAAGTGCCCGATCAATTTTTGGGGCGCGTGTTTGCCCTCGACTTCAGTCTATTCACCCTAGCGATGTCCCTCTCCGTCTGGCTAACGGGGTGGGCGATGGACACCTTTGACTTTGATCCACGTGAGATGTGTTATATCCTAGCCGTTGCCAGCATTGTGCCGTTTTTCATCTGGCTCAGTGTCGCCCGCCGACTTGGGGCCTCGAGCCGTGTCGTAGCACAAGAATCCTCCTATAGCGGATAGCATCTCAACTGACCTGCCTTTCAAAGCTGAATTCAGCACGGCGGCTTTAGCCCTGTGTGAAGATAGATCACGCTGCTCACGTCCAAATTGCACGCCAGAAAGAACTGACGATATACACTTTACAGTCGCCGAATGCCGGGAGTACGATTGCCGTAACTGTCACCAACGGGAGCATTTATTCATTACAAAAATGATTTGGAGTAAATATGTCAACAGGGAAGCAGGAAGCTCATCGTACCGGGCGAATCGGCTGGTTAAGGGCCGCCGTGTTGGGGGCCAATGATGGCATTGTGTCCACCGCGAGTCTCATTGTGGGTGTCGCTGCTGCCAATGCGGTTCGGGAGGATGTCTTGATTGCCGGAGTTGCCGGTCTGGTTGCGGGGGCAATGTCAATGGCGGCGGGTGAATATGTTTCCGTAAGTTCTCAGTCCGATACCGAACAGGCTGAACTGGCCCGCGAGCGCAAGGAATTAGCCGAACCCGGTGATTTTGAATTGGAGGAATTATCCTCAATTTATGTCAAGCGTGGGGTCGAACCTACCCTAGCGAAACAAGTTGCGCAGCAGCTAATGAAACATGATGCGTTAGCGGCCCATGCCCGTGATGAGTTGGGTATTTCGGAGACCATGAGCGCTCGACCCGTTCAGGCTGCCCTCGCGTCAGCGGTTTCCTTTGGGATTGGTGCGGCCTTGCCCTTGGTTACGGTGTTGCTCGTTCCCGAATCTAGTTTGGTTGTTGCTGTATCCGGTATGGCACTTCTTTTTCTGGCGATTTTGGGAGCGCTTTCGGCATGGGTTGGCGGAGCGCCGATTATCAAATCAACGGTACGTGTTGCCTTTTGGGGTGCTTTGGCGATGGGCTTAACGGCGCTGGTCGGTTCGATATTTGGCACGGCAGTCTAATTAAAAACGTTTAGACCATTGAACTTTTTTTTAATGATTGCGCTAGATTTGGAGTATACTCAATCTATTAACCGAATCGGAGGAGCATATTCCATGACCAGCAATCTTTATGCCACCCAACTCGCCAAAATCTTGACCGAATATTCCGCCCCAGTGAAGAAAGGGGATTTGGTTATCATTTCCGGCAGCACCATCGCCGAACCCCTGATTGAAGCGCTTTATGAAGCTACTGTGAAATGCGGCGGCCATCCCCATTTGTCGCTTGGCCTGCCCAACAACGCCGAGATTTTCTACACCTACGCCCAAGACCACCAGTTGGATTATTATGGGCCGATGGCAATGGCCGAAGTCCAAAACGTGAACGTCTATTACAGCGTGCGGGCCGCTGTCAACACCAAGCGCCTCTCACGCATTGACGCCGAAAAATTAGCCCGCAGCCAAAAAGCCGGACGCCCCGGTTTGGATGTTTGGCAAGAGCGCGAAAAAGCTGGCGACTTGATTTGGTGCATCGCCCCATGGCCCACCCAAGCCGCCGCCCAAGATGCCGAAATGGGCTTGCAAGCCTATGAAAACTTCGTCTTTGGCGCCTGTGGCCTATTTGAAGCCGACCCGATTGCCTATTGGACAAGTTTCCGTGACAAGCAGCTGCGCCTGACGGAGTGGCTCAAAGGCAAAAAACATGCCCACGTCAAAGGGCCGGGCATTGACATGACCTTTGAATTTGAGGGGCGCACATGGGTGAGTTGTCATGGGGAGCGCAATTTCCCCGACGGCGAGATTTTCACCAGTCCAATTGAAGATTCAGTCAATGGGCATGTGGAGTTCAGCTTCCCAACCGTCTATGGCGGGCGTGAACTCAACGGCGTTAAGCTGACCTTCAAGGATGGCATTGTCGTGGATGCCTGCGCCGCCAAAAACGAGGACTACCTCATTAGCCAATTGAATGCCGACGAGGGCGCGAAGAAACTGGGTGAGTTTGCCATCGGCACCAACATGTACATCCAAGAATTTACCCGCGAAATCCTGTTTGATGAAAAAATCGGCGGCACGATTCACATGGCGTTGGGCTTGGGCCTATTTGAAGCGGGCGGCGTGAATCAGAGCGTCGTGCATTGGGATATGGTACATGGAATGCGCCAAGATGCTGAGATTTTGATTGATGGTGAGGTGCTCTATCGCAACGGTGCATTTGTAATCTAGAAGCTGACTAAGGAGGGAAAAGATACGATGACTGACTATGCAAGTAAAATGGCGAAAGTATTGACCGAATATTCAGTGCCGATTGTCGAAGGCGACATTGTGGTGATTGATGGCCCGGTCTCTTCAGAACCACTGATCGAGGCCTTGTACGGCGCGGTTTTGGAGCGGGGTGGTAATCCCATGGTCACGATTGGCCTCGATAACCTGCCGGAGCTATTTTTCCGCAAGGCCACCGATACCCAAATGGAATTCCTTCCGGCCCGCATCATGGCCGATGTGCAGACCATGACCGTCTACTACAGCATTCGGGCGCACATCAATACCAAGCGCTTTTCCAAGATTGACCCCCAGCGTTTGGCCCATTATCAAAAGGCGCGTAAGTCGTTTATGGATGTCTACAATGAACGTGAGGCCAAAGGGGACTTGCGTTGGTGTATCGCCCCATGGCCCACCCAATCCGCTGCCCAAGAAGCCGAGATGGGTTATCTCGATTATTCCGAATTTGTCTTCAGTGCGTGTGGCCTCAACGAAGCCGACCCCGTAACCTATTGGCAGGGTTTCCGCGACAATCAGATGCGCCTAGTGGATTGGTTAGCCGACAAACACCATGCCGAGGTACGTGCGCCGGGCATTGAACTCAGTTTTGAATTCGGGGATCGCAAGTGGATTAGCTGTCACGGTGAGCGCAATTTCCCTGATGGTGAAATCTATACCTGCCCGATTGAAGACTCCGTGAATGGGCACGTCGCGTTTAATTACCCCACCATGTACGGCGGGCGTGAAATCAATGGCGTCCAGTTAACCTTCCGCGATGGGCTGGTGGTTGAGGCGTCGGCGAAAAAAGGCGAGGATTATCTCTTTAGCCAATTGGATATGGATGACGGCGCACGTCGCTTGGGTGAATTTGCCATCGGCACCAACATGTATATCCAAGAATTTACCCGCGAGATTTTGTTTGATGAAAAAATCGGCGGTACGATTCACATGGCGCTCGGACGGGCTTTTCCACGTGCGGGTGGGTTGAATCAAAGCTCGATTCATTGGGACATGGTACACGGAATGCGCCAAGACGCTGAAATTACGGTGGATGGCAACGTCATCTATCGCAACGGTGCATTTGTGATTTAAACGATTGCCCCTATAATGGGCGTTATCACCTGAATCTGATAGGCGGGTGTTGCTGACACTCGCCTTTAGTCAACCCTACTTAACATATGGTCATTGGAAGCTGTACCCTCGAATTGTATTTGCCCGGTATTCAATCGCTCAAGGAAAAACGCAGTTGTCTCAAATCTTTGATTGCCCGTGTCCACCGCGAATTTAACGTCTCGGTTGCCGAGGTGGATTTGCAGGACGTGTGGCAGTCAGCGACGGTGGGCATGGCCGTCGTCAGCAACAACGCCGATCACGCCGAAAAAATGTTAGAGGCCGTCTGTGGTTGGATCGAGCGCAACCGCCCCGACATTACGATTATCGAGGCGGCGATTGAGGTGGTGCATGTATAATAGTGTTATAAATTGGAGGTGAATCATGTCAGACCCAAATCCTAAAACAAAAGCGACTCCAAAAGATGACGATGCCCAGTGTGTTTCACCCACCTCAGATGACACCCTTTCAGAACGCTATGCAAAGGTTAGGGGAAAAGAGGCGGATATGACTTCTGCCGAATTGCTAGAGACTTTGCGCTCCACCCGGTCATTATTCGATGAAGAAGCCCAGACCATTCGAGCCTGATTCCCGGTGGGAAGTTAAAAATTGGGCAAGTCTTGCCCCCACCACTATATGACCGCGTGACGATCCGGTTTTGTAGGGGTCAGTCTCTTTCAATAGGCGATTATGCAACAGAGCCGTGTTTTCAGCCTCATTTATGGGGCTTTTTCCCCACAATAGCCAGATGGTTTGACCGTCTGGCGTCCTTATCCGCAACTCAGGTTACATCAATTTGCGACAGCGCATCTTAGACCACCAAAGCATAAATCACCGCTGAGAGGGCGACGGTAAACACCAATATCCCAATCATAAACAGGATAACCCACGTCAAAATTTTACTGGCGGGTGCGGTGGGTTTTAGGCAGGCTTCGGTTGGGTCATGCGGATTCACATAGACTGGAACGACGGCCCCAATCGGAAACGGCGCGATGATCTTCTCGGCGTGGCGCTTCATCCCATACCCGACTTCCGAGCCGATATGCAGCTTGTTACTCTGAAAAACCTGCCCGTTGATCTGATAGGCATACTGCACGATGGGGTAATGGGAGGTGTGATAGCCCCCCTCACCGCTGTGACTGCGCCGGGGTTCGGTGCCGCTGAACATAATTTGACCGGGGGTGGTCGGCCAGTTTTGGGCACGTTTGGCAGCACCCCGCCCACGTCCCGCCAACAAAACCATAATGAGGATTACCCCGACGATGGGGACGACAGAGGTTGAGACAATGAGCAAAATCATCGCAGTGGAATCCATAGTGTTGCTGTTGCTCCTGTGAACCAGCTTTTTTGGGCATATAGACCGACCATTACATTTACTTGAATTCCCCTACGAGCGCAAATTCGATTATACTTAACAAAAACGACTGCTTCTGACTCACACCGTAGCATGTATCCTCGTTTTCGTCACGGCGGTTTCGTTGTTGATATTTAAGGGGAAGAATCTATGTTAAACCACATTTTAGTCCCACTCGATGGATCAAAACTATCGGAGACCGCACTGGATCACGCCAAAAATCTCGTCGCGCCGGGTGGCAAGATCACCTTGTTGCGCGTCGTAGAAGCGGGGGTTCTCGTTTCAAGACTTCAGCAGCGCACCGATGACCCTGACAAGGTGGACAAACATGCCCGCCGGGTCGCCAGAGAATATCTGTCGGGTTTCGCTGCCGAGTTCTCTAAGGAGGGTAAACAGGCCGAAGTCGAGGTGCGCGAGGGTAAGCCTGCGGATGCCATTGTGAAAGCGGCCCAAGAGCTTGGTGTAGATGCAATCGTCATCTCAACACATGGTCGCACGGGCATTAGCCGCCTTGTGGTTGGCAGCGTCACACAAGATGTGATTAACACCGCAGCTTGCCTGATTATCGTTGTCCCAAATTTGAAGAACTAATCAGCCGCCAAAGAAAAGGCGCTGTGTTCATGTTGTGATACCAGACCACCACTGTCAACCAACAGAGGGTGTGTTTGTGTTGTCGGTGTTTTATGCCGCTTGAACGAGGCCAATCCATGTTTACCCCTATCCGCAAAACCAAGAAAAAACACAAATGGAACGAAGTGACCTTTCTTTCCGCGCTGGAATTCGAGCATGGCATGGCCGATGTCGAAACCGTGCGGTGTGTTTTGACATGGATCGAATCCGCTGAACTTGGCATTTGGTGGGGGGAGGGGGCGATACGTGGCTCCTTTTGCCCGCTCATTCGGCACTACAGTATCACCCATTTTCCGTTTGGCATCTGGACAACCGGGCATGTGGAAATCGGCTTTCAATATATGTTGTCGCGCCCTGTCTTTAATCTGCCCACCAAACGTATCGAACTCGTTGAAAAGTTGAACGCGATTGACGGGGTACAATTGCCCACCGACAGCCTACAACGCCGCCCCAAATTTCCATTAGCCGCCTTGAATCGAGAGGCTTCGCTGCGTCAATTTCTCACCGTGTGGGATTGGTTCGTCCAAGAGATTCGACGCGAGCATGTGTAAATACACAACCCAAAGGAAAAGTTCACGATGTCCCTCCCAAAACACCTGAGTACAACCCTAAACGGCATTCGGCGAATCGGGTCTACCTTCATACCTGCTCCCCCTCTACCAAAGCATTGGGAGAGGGGGGTGGGGGGTGAGGGAATCGCGGCCAAAATTTTTCTTCGGCAATGGCTGTGCATCATGGTCATTTTTGTTGCCTCGTCCGTTTTCCCTGCCTCCGCCCGCCAATCCAACACTATCCCGTTGGCGTTTGTCTATGACCCGGACACTGATGAATTATTAGCCATTTACGGCGACAAGGTGGGTCATGTCAAAAGCTATCAATTAGGCGCTGCTGATGTGTTTCCCTCGAGTGAAGGCCTTAAGTTGCTGTCGGACGCCCTGACCTTTGATGAAACCGGGTCGCGGGTCGCCTACTGCCTGAAAGATTATTCACGGGATAGGACTGTGGGGCATCCTGCGCGGCTGATCGTGCGCGACTTGGCAAGTGCCACTAACATTGTTGAACTGGACTTGGGTGATGTCACATCCTGCCATGTGCCGAAAAAATCCTTTAACGCTGTTAGCAACACCGTATTTATTTCACTCACCATCGCGCCCTATGGTGATCCAGTCGGTATCTCCCCCACATGGCGTCTCATCCGGGTAGATGTAGCTGCTGGGACGATTGTGAACGAGGTGAACAACATGACCCCGGAACTGGTAGACAGTGATTTTGCCGATGTGCCAACGACTGCCGATATTCAATATATGGAATACTCCGGCGCAACACTCGTCTTTAACCTCTATCCCTATGGGGCCGGGGGTGGATTTGAGGCGGAAGCCTATATCTGGCAGATCGCAATCAATACCATTACCCAAGCATCCGATTGGGGTCAGCCCGTAATGGATGTTTTGCCAGCCAGTGGCGAACGGGTCTATCTGGACATTGACCCCTCACTGCCCGGTGGTGATGTACCTGTCGGCGATATTCCCTATTTTAATGCCGTCCGTATCGTAGACGAGTCATCCGTGCCCCCCCGCACCATTTACCATCGCCCCGAAGGTGCATTTTTTGATGTCACCTTTGTGAATGAGGGCCAGCAGATCGCCGTCAAGTTTGTCTCAGATCAGATTGATGTCCCTCCCCATTGGATTTTGATTGACCGGACAGGCGAGACTACCGACATCAACAAAGGCTATAGCGATTCTGATATTCGGAATGCGCCGGGGGGGTATGTCAATTTTTGGGTTGGACTGGTGGTTGGCACGCCGACGATGATTTGGGATTTCCATTTGGTCTATACCACTGACGAAGGTTCGGTCACGCTTTGGGATTCCGAGCCATCTGAGAACAGTATCAATTGGGAACTCGCATGGGTCCAACCTGTCATCGGCATCCCCGACCTGACCTACTTTCCAAATTATCGGCGGTAGTTGGGTGGGGCGATACGGTTTCGCAGGGGTCAGGCTCAGACTGACCCTGTTTTCAATAGACCAGAACACTTCCACCCCAATCCATTTTCGGTCTGGCAAGCAATCTCCCCCTGCGGCAAAATTAAAGGGATTTAATCAGCAGGATGGAGAAAAAATTCCATATGAATGATCGGGTCGTCACGATTGGGGTGGCAGGTGGAACCGCGTCGGGCAAATCCACCATTTCACGGGCGATTTTGGATCGGGTGGGCACCAACATGATCGCCCACATCCTCCATGATTCCTATTATAAAGAGTTGTCTGCTTTTGGCCCCGACACCCTCCCCGCAGACATCAATTTCGATCATCCCAATTCGCTCGATACACCGTTGCTCGTCGAGCATCTACGCCAGTTGCAGCGGTGGCAGCCCATCCAGATGCCCGTCTACGATTTTGTCACCTATGAACGCACCGCCATCCAGCATGTCGAACCCCGTCCGGTAGTTTTGGTCGAGGGTATTTTGGTGTTGGCAGAACCCGAACTACGTGATTTGTTTGACATCAAAATTTTCGTAGACACCGCCGATGATTTGCGTTTGATTCGCCGTATCCAGCGCGATGTCAACGAACGTGGCCGCACCGTCGAGTCGGTCATTCATCAATATCTGACCACCGTCCGCCCCATGCACCTCGCCTTCGTGCAGCCAAGTATGCGCCACGCCGATGTGATTGTGCCGCAGGGGGGGCATAACGCCGTCGCCATTGACATGATTGCGGATCGCATTCGTGGCATTGTCGCGGGTAAAGGACAAGCCGTATGACCCTAACAGAATTTATCCACCGCACGCCTATTCCCGCCCCGTGGAGCGAAGGTGAAAAGATTCCTTGGGACGACCCCGATTTCAGCCGCCGGATGCTGCGTGAGCATCTTTCGCAGGCCCACGACGCTGCCAGCCGCCGCACCGAAGTCATTGAACAGCATATCGTAAGGATTCACCAGCATCTTTTGGGTGAAAAGCCGACCCGCATCTTGGATTTAGGCTGTGGCCCCGGCCTCTATTCCAGCCGTTTAGCGCGATTGGGCCATACCTGCGTTGGCATAGATTTTTCGCCCGCCTCCATTACCTATGCCCGCCAAACCGCTGAAGTCGAGCAGTTAACCTGTACTTATCATCAAGCCGACCTCCGCGCCGCTGATTTTGGCGATAATTTTGGCTTGGCGATGTTCATTTTTGGTGAATTGAACGTATTTCGACCCGCCGATGCACGCCGCATTCTGCAAAAAATGAATGCCGCCCTCGTGCCAAATGGCATCTTGCTGCTCGAACCCCAATCCGCCGATGCTGTTCAGAAAAACGGCCAGATCGCTCCTTCATGGTCTACCAATGAAAGTGGCCTCTTTTCCGATGACCCCCATCTTGTCCTGACCGAAACATTTTGGGACGCCGATCAGCATGTCACCACCGAGCGTTTTGCAGTTGTGGATGCGGCCACCGCTCACGTCACCCGTTATGCCTTTAGCACCCAAGCCTACACCGATGACGAATTTTGCACGTTGTTAACCGAGTGCGGATTCACCGATATTCAAATTTGGCCCGCCTTGACAGGGCAGGGTGCTCGACAGGACTTTTTTGCCATCACCGCCCGCAAAAGTCCATCGTGAGGGTTTTGTAGGGGCGTGGTCTCAGACCCGCCCTCTGCCTGATTTGCGGTTTATAATCTCTGTCGGCCATTCGCATTAGTCCAGTCCGCACAAAATTTTGAGTTGACTCCGAAACGATTTAGGCGCACCCTAGAAAGTGTCCCGGTGATGGAAGAGGGAAGCCATATGAGTGAACCCACCTTTGATTCTGAAATAAAGGATGTCCTCGACTCATTTCTGCTGGGGGTGCCGGGTGTCCAAACTGGACGTGTCTTTGGCTATCCAGCCTATTATTTTGCTGGCAAATTATTTGCGGTAATGGGTCAAAAAGGCGTGGGCATCAAAGTGTCAACTGCGATGGCCCAAACATTGCTACAACGGGGCGATTGTGAACCCTTTGAAGCGCCGACCCAAAACGAAGCCAATTTGTGGGTACAGTTAACCAAACCCTATGCCGCTGATTTTGTCCATGAACAAGGCGTTTTCCGTGCTTCCCTAGAATTTGTGGCCGACATCCGCGACACCCGCCTGCATCGTTATTTTTCGTGACGTTATACCAAATTTGGGTAAAGAGTAACCCCATCCCAAACCCTTCCCCTA
>JAIOHL010000120.1 GCA_019913005.1 Anaerolineae bacterium
CCCCTCCCTGTGTACGGGGAGGGGTTGGGGTGGGGTTCTTCTTTTTCCCCCATCGAACCGATCCGCCAACTCCTCATGGAACAATCGAGCCTGCTGCGCCAATCGGGGGTAACAATCGAGGCCGATACGGACACCGCCGACATCGTGCGCGGCCTGATTGCACAATTGGCCCATCTGCACGCCGAAAATCTGCTCTCTCAGATTCAGGCCATCATCACCGAGACGGTCAAATTGCCACCCCTCCGCGCTGTGATTGCCGAAATGATGGGTGTGCCAGAGCCGGGGGCGGATTCTGCGCCGTTTATCCAGCGCTGGCGTGGGGTGATTGCCGAGATGGGCGCGGCGGCGAATCCCGATTTATTGCGGGAGGCGGTGCGGGCGCAGGTGGTCGAATTGATGGGCAAACCGTCGGTGCAGGTTGTGGCGCGGGCGTTGGTCAGCGAATTGGCGGGGCCGAGTGTCATCGTCGGCAGTCAAGGCCGCCCCTCAACCCCGCACACATGGGACACCCCCGAAAAACGTGCCGAGGTGCGGAGTCGGTTCGGGTTTTAGAAGAGGGGGGATAACAGACATCCCCCCATCCATCATAATTGAAACTCGCTGGGCCGGAAGATGGGATAACCCGTGTTGAAGTTGCGATTAAGGTACTCGTGGTAGTCGTTGATAGATGGAAATTCACGCCGGACACGGCCCGGCCCATCTGGACGCGGAACTTCCACCCACCAAGGATTAGGACTGTTGGGATTGATGCCAAACCGGGTCTCGCGGAACGACCCATCTGGCATAGGAACATCAATAGCACTTTGCACGGCCCGCCGTCCGGCACGATTGGTGGGATTGGTCGCAATATAGGCGTTATACAATACCAGAAAGTCGGCACTTTCACGCCCCATTGCACCAGAGGGAAAAAGACTGGCGATGATCCATTCGCCGCGCCCCGGTTGGGGATGGGAGTGACGAACCATATGCCATGTTCCACCTCCTGAACCCGCAAGTGCATTAAATGCCCTTTCATCAATTGGGACAGTGCCACTAGTACCTTGTATCAGGAGGTATTCTCCTGTGGTCATATTACGATACAGAACCACCTCACGCTCTGGACTTGCGTTGAGGGCTTGGTTGTACATTCTCCTGTGCATGACATAGCTGGTTGGGTTAGGGGCCTGCATTACCGTCGCTTCAGGGACATTCACGAGTCGCGCGGCCCTATCGGGAATAGGTGGTGGTTGGCGACGGCCAGGAGGCGAGGGAGGCGTATTGTTGGCAGGGGCAGCAGGGGTCGTGCTGCCACCAGCGGGAGGTGTATTGGAGGACGGACTAGCCACACTCTGAGGTGTATCTGGGGTTGTTCTAGTCGTTTGAGAAGCCGTTTGGACGGGTTGTTCACCCCGATTTTCGACCCGTCGTAAAATTGCTTGGGCTTGCTGCTGCTGTTCGGCGTTGAGTGGTTGGCCGCGTTGGAGGCGTCGCGCCATGTTTTCAACCTGTTGGCGTTCGGCGGGGCCAAGTTCGGCAAGGGCACGGGCCATCGCCGTCAACTCTTGGGGCTGCCGATTGACCATGCGGGCCAATTGAGTTGCCCCCTGCACGGCGCTCATGCCTAGTGAGACCACACTCATTGCCGCCGAAAGGCCGAGCAATTCAATCTGATCTTGATCCAGACGCTGTCCTCCAAACAAGGCACGTCCCATATAGGCTCCATAGGCGAATTCAGCAATGGCGACCAATTCCCCGACGACAGGTAGTAGACCGATGGCGAATTGCAACAACTGATCTTCCGGCGAAAATTCTGTTTGGGCGGGCAAGGTTGTCAAGCGCTGGCCTATCGGGGCAAGCGTGGTCCCTTGTGCCGGCACTTGTGCGGCATTGGGTACTTGATAAACCTCCCAAACAAAATCACGGGTGATCTCGCCGTGTGTCAGCCCCAACAGCGTCACCACCACATCGGGTGTCTTGACCACGCGCAAAATGGGACGGCGGTGCAGCACGTCGCTGGGCGCATAGGCGATTTCATAGGCGAAACGATCATCTGGCGAACGCGAGTTGACCATGACCCGCAAGCCTCGTCGCATGTCCGGCGCGAACACCAGATCAACCCCGTTACCGCGCTCAACAGCCTGTATGCCAACTCCAAGACTACTCTGCCGGGACCCAACCGGGCCTTGAAACTGATCGGGCAGAATTGGCTGACCTTGCGGCGGGACGCGGTTGACGTTTTGCACACGAAAGACCTCGACCAGCGGCAGTTCGAGACTGAGGAAACTCGCGTCGGGAAAATTATCGTAGACGATCCGAACACCGGGCGCGGCCACAATGCGAATAATCGAATATCCGCGCAAATTGGCCGGAGGCACGACCTGATAGCTGAAGCGGCGCACTCCATCCGAGGCGACGGGCCCAATCACCGAGACGCGGCGATTGCGGGGCAGGGGGATGGTTATGCCCGTCGGGGTTTCCTCCACACGCGGCCCCGGCATCAGTTCCGCCAAGACATTTTGCGGGGCGGTGTTGTTCCGGGGACGGGATTGGCGTTGAACACTGAGCACCTGCCGGACATAGGCATTGCCACGACGACGCTGAAGCGACAAGATCGCATTGGGGTCGTGTGTGCTTGAGACGGGACTTGTGGGGCTTTCGTTGCTAGAAAGCGATTCTGACGCGACATGGGTGGATTTTTCTGGCGGGCTGGCATGGTGATGCGTATGCTCGGTCATTTGCTGCTATGGCTCCCTACTGTGTCAACCGATGCTTTTTTTGTCCCTATTTGTTTGGATTAGTGTACGGCACTTTTGAATACGGAGCGAGTCTTTGCGCATGTGTTTTCCCATTTTTTGGCAGGGGGCTTGTTTTCGATTCCAAAAGGCGACCAAACAGTCTCAAAGTGGAAAGCCTATGGCCGTCACCTCATTGGCCCGCACAGATACAAATAGCGCCGATGCAGACCGCGTTCCATTGCATCGGCCATGCCCATCGCGTCCCCCATGCGATTTTCATAGATAAACAGCGTGCCCTCCGCCTCAAACATCGGGCGCAATTCTGTCAACACCGCCTGCCGCCGTTTGGCAAGACGATAATCGGCCTCAGTGAATTCATGCGCCTCAAACGGGATGCCATTGGCGATCAGGGCCTGCGCGAGTGGGGTGCAATCTGGGGTGAGGCTGGTGGGGTCAAATTCTTCAATCGGGACCCACGGCTCACGCCCATGTCCATAATAAAACGCCAGTCTGCCGCTGAATTTCAGCGCTTCAGCCAACTGCCGAACGGTGCAGGGATAATCATTACTGAAATAGATCGAATCCAGCGAGAAGATGAAATCGAATGAGTGCGGGGCAAGGTGCAGCGTATTGATGTCACCGACCATAAAGTGTAGGCGGTTGGATTTTGGGGTGGTGCGCTGACGGGCCGTTTCAACCGCCACCGGAATATAATCCAATCCGGTCACGTATGCTCCCGTCACGTCCGAAATATATTCGGCGATCATCCCCACCCCACAGCCGATGTCGAGCACGTGTTGACCGCCGCGAATATCGGCCAGATCAATCAAACGGTTGAGTTGGGCCATATCCACAAACCCATGCTGACACAGGTCGGCGCCAAAGACGCGCTGGCAAAATTCGTTGTGGGCGGGGCTGGTGGGGGCGAGGGTATAAAAGCGTTCGTAAAAATCACGCACGGGGCACACTCCTTTGTTGATGATGCCATCAAAGCGTGTGATGTATTCCCCTTTAAGCGTGAGTATAACCCCGAAACCTACTCAAATAGCTGTTCCAGAGGTAACGCAAAATTTGGCAAAATGTCACCTCCGCTCAGGGTATCTTCAATCGTCAGCCGGGTAAACTGCTTGGTATTCGGGGTATAAATGGAGACACTCTTTGCATCCGGCTCAACCACCCATATTAATTGTACTCCATCTTCGAGATATAGGTGTACTTTGCGATTTACGTGGGTCATCAGGTCGGTTGGAGAAACGACCTCAACGACCAAATCCGGCGGGCCGATAAGAGGCTTATTTCCCCAATCTGGGTCATGGTTCATGATTTCCTGCAAGTGGCTCGAAGTGATAAATAGGATGTCGGGGCGGTATGACCGTTTGACATACTGCTGGTCATCGAGCAGGACGAAGGGGCAAGGGCCATAAACCTCTCCAAACCCATGTATATCTGCGAAATCCGCCAATTTGCGAAACAAACATCCCCGAATGTGGGCAATTCCCAAGACGACGGGTTGTACTGGAATCACCACACCGTTTATCCACTCAAACGGCCCTTCATCGCTGTACCGCTGCATGAAGCCCTCAAGGGTGAGTGTGGCTGTTGATGCAGATTCCATTGGTGTGCTCCGTCACTTTCCTTAATCGGTGCTTTCAATGTCCGAAGCGAGGGCGAGTTGAATTTGTGCCAGTGATTGAGGTGATGCCGTTGGGATAAAATTGGCAATCAACACCTCACGATTTTTGACGCGCTGCGTATTGTCCTTCTTGACGCGCATCCCCGAAGCGGCTTCGATGGGCAGGATGGTATAGTCGCCGAACAGCTTATAGGTTTCGGGTCGGTCATACGAGGACACAATCCAGTGACATCTGGTGGCGCGAAGCCGTTCCGCCAATTGCTGATGGGTTGCCAAATCACGCATGTTGTGGGCATAATTCGCCCCATTGTTGAGGTAGGGCGGGTCTACATACATGACCGTGCCGGGCCGATCATATTTATCAATACAGGCTTGCCAGTCCAAATTTTCGATAATGACCGTTTGCAGGCGTTGATAAATTGGCTCAATCCGTTCGCGTAGATGTTTGAGCGCCCCAATCAAGCGGTTGCCGTGCCCGCCGTCTTGGATACTGATTTGGAAACGCGGGTATTTAAATTCGCCACCCCAACCGGCCATAATCAGGTAATAGAAGCGATGGGCGCGTTCCATTTCCGATAATTCGGTTGGGTCAAGAGCAGCAAGGCGCTCAAATTCGGCGCGTGAAACAAGTGTCCAATCAAACGATTCGATAAATGCTTGCGGTTGGGTTTTGATGACGCGGAAAAAATTAATGAGGTCTTGGTCTATGTCATTTAGGACTTCGACAGGGCTAGGGGGTTTGCCAAAGAGTACCCACGCTGCGCCTCCAAATGGCTCGACGTAACAGGTGTGCTCAGGTAGCAAGGCAATAATCTGTTTCCGCAGGCGCGATTTACCCCCCACCCATTTGATTGGACTATTGAGCATTGGCGCAATCCTCAATTTTTGAGTGTCTCTAATAGAGACATTTTGCATCAATATTGCCATGGTGTCAAGTTCTATGTCCGAAAAAGTGACCATTCAACGCTTTGGTGAAAAACTTAAGACACTCCGTATGTATCACTCCCTAACACTGACCGAAATGGCTCGGCAGCTAGGTTATACCACGCACGGCTATTTGAGTGAACTTGAGCATGGCAAAAAACTGCCCACGATTGAATTTGTACTTAGTATAGCACGCCTGTTCAATGTGACGACGGATGAACTGCTGAAAGATGAACTTGAACTCACCATACCGGAGGATCAATGACACTCCCGTTTGTACATCGCCCGCCGACCTCTGCCGAAGTGGAGCGTATTCGGTTGTTACTCAGTACGTTTCAGGATGGCACGGGCATGAATGAGGGTGGACGCCGACCTGGTTGGCGCGATTTTGAACGCTGTGTCGCAGTGGTCTTGCACGGTCAGGCGCAAGAAAGCAAATATATTTTTGACGTCCTGTTAAGTGAAGGGGCAATTCAATATGGCCTCTCCTGCAAAATGGGTGATCAGTTGGATCGAATTAACCGTACAGGACGGGGGTTCATGGAACTATCCAACTCGGCCAAAAAATTTTGGGATTATTTGGCAGCCAAAGGCATTACACCAAGCAACTATAAGACCCTACCAAGTGAAACAGGCAACTCACTGTTGGAATTGGTGCGCCAATGGCATAGGCAGGAGAGTCATGAACTCGGCGGTACGATTGACGTGGCCCACAGCTACTACTTAATCCTCGCTTACAACAAAGCAGGGTGGTATCAGATGCACCAATTTACGTTGGATTTCCCGCCACCAGAGCAATTGCACTGGTATTTTCCCCACCGCACACGGACTGGACAGGTGGTCATCGGTAACCTCCGCGCCGATGATGATTCAGGTATGCTATTCGAATGGTATGGTGAATCGGGTGGGCAGTTAAAATACTATCCACCCATCAAGCGGGCGCTTTGGGCCTCCATGCCCTTTCAATTGGAACCGCTGCCGACCCAATCAGAACAAGGATTAATAGGTAAGGCCAAGAGCTATTTTCCAGAATTATGGCAGGCGGTGTCTGATGAGTAGGTTGGACAAGCCGCATTCGGAAGCCCCATAAATGAGGCTGGCTTAGGGAAAACACCCCGCCATTTACCCTAAATAGTGGGTGGTGGGGTCCATACCCTCCATTTTCACCTATCCTTATTTTATCGCTAAAGCCGTGATGTTTCACCTACCCGCCTCCCAACAGACACCCGCTTGCATAATCTATTGATGACAGTGGTGGAAAATGAGGAGGAGAGTCAAACACGGGGATATGCGATTAAGGGCTTGGCCCGACTGCGTGACCCCCGTGCTGTGCCAATTCTGATTCAACGATTGGCTGATGCCGAATGTTTTGCTGAGAATTGTTGGCTTAAGCCGCTTTACGAGGTTGCCGAATTGCCCCACCTGAAAGGGCGGGGTGATTTGGGCTTGCCAAGCTAGGATAATCCTCTAGGCTTGCCCATACGGATCCAAAGCAGTTTTTTGGGAGGGATATTGATTGCACTCGTATCGTAATGTTCGGAGAGGAAAGCTATAATTCGCATTGGATAATCTCTTGCATTCTTGGAGTGAGTTAATTGCGAGTTTATATTTGCCACGACCCAAACAATATTCCGCAAGCGCAAGAACTTGCGATGCTGCTGGATAAAACTTTAGATGCTCAATCAACAATCGATATAGAGGTTTTTGAGGATGAGAATCGCTGGTGGCAATCGGTTCTAGAAAAAATCCTTCAGTGCGATATATTTGTTTACCTACTAACAGAACAGTCTTTGCAATGGCGGCCTTGTAAGATTCAAACTGCATATGCTATTGATCTTGCAAAGACCATGTTGCTGGTGAAACTTGAGCCTATTCCGGATATGTTGATTCCCGATGATTTTATTGATTTGCCCACGATTGAGAATTTTGATTCACGTAGCAACAGTGCCGTGTTCAAAGCCGTGATGAATTCCCAACTATCACCGCCTTTACCAGATCCGCTTCCTACCGCGCCGCGCCTTCCATTGATACCTGTAGGTTCCGTCTATATTCCTACTGTCCAAACGACTCACTATATTGAGGAACTTTTAGCGGGGGCGATGATGCGCCTTCAGTTGGGTGGAGCCGATGACCAAGATGTTGAGCGAGCGCTTGAAAAGCTGGCAGAGGCCCTCCAAATTGATCCAACCCATCCCTCCACACATGAGGCGTTAAGAAGGATTGCCCAGCGTGGCCCACAATTTGCGCGAAAAGTGCAGGAGTTAGTTGCTCAGTATGATATAGCAGGATTTAGCAATAGTCCCAATATACCCTCGCCATCAGGGAGTAGTCATGATATTTTTGTCAGTTATGCTCGAGAAGATATTGGAGCTATGAATCAACTGGTAGACGATTTACGGGCACAAGGATTTATGGTTTGGACAGATAGTGCTTTGGATCGGGGGTCAAGATCATTTGCACGAGAAATCAAGAATGCAATCGGGCAGGCGAAGGTAGTGGTTGTTCTTTGTTCCCCAGATAGCGAACAATCGGAGTGGGTCGAAAATGAAATTGCAATGGCACAGGCATACGACAAACTAATCTTTCCGGTTTGGCTTAAAGGTTCTGCGATTGATGCGATTCCAGCCCGATTGATTACTTACCAAAGATATGACATACGGACTGACTATCAGACAGGCGTGACGAAATTAATAGATGGGATTCGGGCAAATCTTACCCACTGACATGGTAGCAAAGCTGTTATTCAGTAGCTATTCCAGTCATTTTCCGCTACTTCCAGCGGATAAAGTGCATTGACACGGCAAAGGCTATATTGTGGGAACCGCGTACCGTCTCAGATGTGGCGGTTGATGCCCTACAACACATCAATACCCCGAACGCGCTTGCCGCTTTGCATGAATGGCGGGCGTCCCGCGAAAATGATAAATAGGCGATGGGAATTTCCCTAAATTGAGCGCGGCGGATTCATCCCCGCGTTTTCAAATATGCCTATTCCACCACCAACCCAAATTCCCCGCTTGCCAATACCCGCCCGTTCACCTGCAATTCGACCACATGCCGTCCGCCATAATACACCCGCGTCGTGACAGGCTTCACCCCATGCGATTTCTGCACCGTCAATGTTTGGCCGGGTTGGAGGGTGCGCGTCAGCCATTTAAAAACCTTCGGGCTGGATGCGCCATTTTTCTTGACGTGATGCACCACATAATCCATCACGACGTCCACCGCTTCCTCGCCCTGATTTTCCAGCACCGCCGTCATCTTGACCGACTCCCCCAATCGAATCTGCATGGGGGCGATCTCAAAGCGGGTGATATACAAATCCGCCCCATCGCCGACGCCTAAAATCGCCAGCGCCGCCGGATGCCCCTGTTTAATGAGTGTGCGCAGGGCATGTTTAATCATCCAGCGCCGCTCATCCGATGCCTCTTCATTCCACCCCGCCAGCACCGACAGGATTAAATCGGGGTGGTCTTTGGTCAGGTCATTCAAATTGTTGGCGACGGATTTCCGCACATACAATTCGGGGTCGTCCTTGAGCATCTCCAACAGGGCCAGCACGGGCGCGGGGTCGGTAATGAACTGCTGCAAACGTGGCCCCCAAGGCAATCGCGTGCGTGTCCCCTCGCTGACCATGCGGCGCACATGCGGATTCGGGTCAACGGCCCATTGCTGACAGCGGGCCAATGTTTTTGCGGGATGGCGCATCAGATAGGGGCGGATGGCAAATTCGCTGGTAAATCGTTTGGTGATTTCCGGCAGGGTGTCCAATGAAACGTCAGGGTGGTCGAGGCCGAAATCCTCAACAAATTGGGCAATCGGCGCGATGCTAAATCCGCCCTCCAAGTTGGATTTGGCATTGGGGGGTGTGCTGCACATGGCCTGCATCAAAATGGCTACGGCGGTGGGGTAATCGGCGGGCAGGGCGGCACGGAGTTCCTTCGCCATCATGATAATCCGCGCTTTAAGTTCCAGCGCATCGAGTTGGGCGACCACTTTTTGCATAAACTCGGCGGCGGGGAAGGGGGGATGCACCATGACGAGTTTATCCGCGATATATTGGGCCACTTCCGCATTAATCATATTTTTGAAGGCAGTTGATTCAGTCATATATGCCTCATAGGTGGGGAAGAATGAGAGTAGAACAATTGTACCAAAATTCTAGTGGGGCGGGTAGGGTTTATGGTAAGATTATAGGGGAAAATGCGGAAAGGAAATGGTGATGCTCAGGGATGAATTGGTCGCAGAGTTGTACGCGCTCAATCGGGCGGAAAAACTACGGGTGGTGCAGTTGTTAGTCAATGATTTAGCGGCGGATACCAGTGGTGAGGTTTTGGAGCATGGGGCGGTGTACGAGGTCTGGTCGCCCTATGATGCCGCCGGAGCCGCCGAGACATTGGAAAAGATGCTGCTAGAACACAAGAAAAAATCCACTCATGAGTGATGCGCTTCGTTTTGCCTACCGACCTGTGCAGGACTCATTAGGTAGACAGGCTCTGCGTCCGCTCATGCCGATATTATTGAATTATGGCGTGAATAGCCGTGAAGCCATTGGTCTATTAGATACTGGCGCGGATGTAAATGTTTTGCCCTATCAAATGGGCCTTTCTCTAGGGGCTGTTTGGGAGGAGCAGGCAACCGCAGTGGAGCTATCGGGTAATCTGGCGAATCATGAAGCACGTGGGATTATTTTGACCGCAGTGGTAGGCGATTTTGCACCTGTTGACCTTGCCTTTGCTTGGACAATGGCTCCCAATACGCCTCTCATTTTGGGTCAGACAAACTTCTTTACGGAATTTGATGTCTGCTTTTTTAGGACGCAGCGGGCTTTTGAAGTCAGACAAAAACTGGATTTTAGCACGGGGCCTGCTTGATGAACGTCTTTCCAGTTCGCACAGATGCTCCTCTATTGAACGGCCCACCACAAGGTCAATGGACGGCTACCGATTGGGACCAATTGCCGGATGATGGCAATCGCTACGAAATCATCAAGGGCGTGCTTTATCTGGCGTACTGGTCAGACGAACTTTACATGCCCAGTTTCTATCATCAATGGATTAATCAAAATTTGATTGGGTATATTGGGTTTCCGGCGAATCAGCAGGGATTGGCGTTTGCGGTAACAGCCCCGATTGGCGTGTTTATGCCCGGATGTGACCCGGTGCAGCCGGATTTTGTGGTGGTGAAAAAGGAACGCGCCGCAATCATCCATGACCGCCGTATCTATGGCATCCCTGACTTGATTGTCGAAATCCTCTCGCCGAGCAACCGCGCCTATGATGAAACCACCAAAATGAACGCCTATGCCGCCGCCGGGTTGTCCGAATTTGGTGTGGTAGACCCCATGAGCAAACAACTACGGATTTTTGAATTGGATGTCCCCGGTCAATTTCGTGAACCCCGCCTCTTCAACGAATCGGATACCGCCCATTTCAAATGTCTGCCCACGATTGAATTTACGGTGGGAGATTTGTTTGCGGGTACGCCGGATAGTACACTATAGCGATTGCCATAGTCCTACCTAGCCCAATCATTTTGAATTTTACACCCCCAACGCACCTCAGCGCAGACGAAATTACCCACTTGACCTATACCAAAACCCGATACCTGTCCCATTCATCCCAACGGGCTTGCCTCTATAGTTAAGCCGTATTGAATGATGGAATGGAGGGTATACAACATGGCCGACCTCAGCAAGCCAACCAACACCAGCAATCCCCTCAATTATGTCCGCAAGGGCATGTCTGTTTACGACCTCAGCGAAAAACAAATCGGGGTGGTCGAGACGGTCTATATGGGTGGCGCGAGTGACGAAGCCATCCAGATGGGTGGGCCAGCCGCCACTTCGCCTGATGTAGACCTCAGCCGGAATGGTTCGTTCATCGAAAATCTGGCGCATGTGTTCGACAATGACGACAACGTGCCACAGGAAATCAAAGAACGTCTGCTACGCGATGGCTATGTGCGGGTCAATATCAAGGGCCTCTTGGGTCTAACGCGCTTCGTATTCCCCGACCAAATCGCCTATGTCTCGGACGAGGGCCTTGTCCTCAATGCGTATGAAGACGAATTGCTGAGAATCTAACGCCGAATCATACCAGATTCGCGTAAACAGCAGTGGTATTCTGTCAACAATGGGTTTAAACCCATTGTTCTGAATGAGAAACGGCAGATCACCCAAATCTGGAATCGCTTGGCTTTTACCTATGCTTAACCCTGCAAGAAGGAGCAGATAATGACCAACAACAGCCGCATTTACTACAGCCGCGAGGCCGAGGAGCTTGCTCACCGTCAGAAGCGTGTCCGTTCCCTCACCCTATTGGCGGTGGGAGCCGGGGTGGGGGCCGTGACCACGCTCATGATGTCGCCCGACAAAACCGAGAAAGTCCGTGAATTGATGACCTCAGCCTTTGAAGAAGGGTTTGATCGCGGGCGCGGCTCCGTTACCGAAGCAGTGGATCAGTTAGAAAAAGAATATCCCAAGTTGCGCGAACGTGTGGAAAAGATATTGGATGGGATTGTATCGTAGGCTAACCCTAGTGGCATACCGATTGGCTCATCAATCGTAGGCACAGTTCCCCTGTTTTCCCCGAATTTTCTCCCTAGTCCCTGTAGAAAAACCTGTCCACTCCGACAGGTTTTTCTGCGTCTACTGCCCACCATTTTTTTCATCACCGCCAATGTGGATTGGCAGCCCCCAACGGCACGATGTATTTAATCCTCACTTGGGGGATGCCACCCTGCACTGATCCACAAAATCCGCGCTGCAACAATTCGTTCGTGATTCATTTTGAGCCGCTCGACTGAGGCACGCCCCGTAGGTGTAATCCCTCGAACATGCTTCCCATCATCTACCCAAACGAAGTGATCTTCCCAAACATCCTTGCGCGGATTGAACAATACGACGATTGTGCCGTCCTGCGGATCGGGAGCACTCATCACCCTTGCCTTACTTTGATTACAACTGGAACAAGCCAAGCACAGATTATCAGCATGATCCGACCCATGTGGGTCAATATGGTCAACGTGCATCGCTTGGCCCGTGATTTTCTGACTCGTCTGGCAATACTCACACCGTAGATTGGCGCGTTGATGGATCAATCGCACCAACGCGGCCCACGACAAATCATTCATCCAAATCGTCCGGCGTGACCGTATGCCCACGTTTGACCAACAGCGCGGCGGCTTGGGCTTTCCGCAGCATCAATTTCTGGCCCTGTTCCACCAAAATATCAAATTCAGCGGCTTCAGTATCACTCAAGGGGACTCGTGAGTTTTTGTCCATTAGGGTCTGTAGACGGGCTTGGGTGGGGGCATCCATCTGCTCACGCGCAATTGTCCAAAGGGTGGCATCGGACAGGAGTGTGAGCGCCTCCAACTCAACCTGTTCGTCACGCGGCAGAGCAGCGAAAGGGTTATCCAGCGCATTTTCCAATTGCTCAACCAATACCTGTTCGATAGGCTGGGCGGTGGTCTCCGCAATTTGCTGGGCGCGTTCAAATAAACGGGCGGGCAACGTTAATGTAATTGCATAGTCAGTCATCAGATTTCACCTCACCCTTCATTATACCCCCGCCATCTTTTTCATGACCGCTAGGGTAGATTGGCAGTCCCCGACAGCACGATGTGTCCCACTCATTTTCACACCGAGTTGGCTGCACGCCACCGATAATTTCATAAACCGCTGGACGCCAAAATAGGCCGAGACGGTACGCATGGCACAAATCCATTCGGCAGGGGCAGGGGGGTCGAGTTTTTCCCGCTTACACACCACCTTAAAGATGGCCTCTTCAAACGGCGCATTATAGGCTACAACCTTTTGCCCATTTAGCAAAGCGGTGATTTCGGGGTAGACCTGCTTAAAGGGCGGCGCATCCTTGACCATGATAGTGCTGATGCCATGCACCCGTGAGGCGGCCAGCGGGATGGGGCGCACGGGCTTGACCAATGTTTGCAGCAAAATTTGGCCCTCGTGGTTCAAAATGGCGACCTCGCAGATTTCCACTTTGGGGTCGTCGCTGAGGCCAGTCGTTTCCAAATCTATGACCAAAAAGCCCGTCTTAAACCATTCGGCGGCTTGGGTGGTAATGTTAGGGTCGAACATAGGCGCTTCTTGTTTATTCTTGTTTATCTGTCTCTCACAGCCGATCATCCATTGTTCAATCCATTCTACCCCGAACGCCCAAATGTGCTAAATCCGATCTGGCGTGAACAGATAAACCGCGAGGTTACACGGCCTATCGGTGAAAACTGACCCCATCCTCAACCCTTCCCCTAACAAAGGGAAGGGCTTAAATAGGCCAGATTCGACTCCCCCTCGCCAGATGGAGAGGGGGGCGGGGGGTGAGGTCAAGAAGTGTTAAAACCCCTTGCTGATGCCCTTTCCGAAAAACTGTCGGGTGGGTGAAAGGCTTCGGGCAAGGCGGTAGGGTTGAACCGCCACCCTCATGGCACGACCAAACTATCCATCAGACGACTGGCACTATCATAAAGATAGATCGAGTCGCCGGAGCGCAACTGGGCCTCACTATACCCCGCGTAGAGTTCAGATGGCCCGTCTTGACCAGAACGAGTATGGACAGTCATGGTTGTGCCCTCATACACCAGCATCGGCGGGAACACATAATAGAACCTGCCATCCGCCAAACGGAGCGACCAATCCCCCATCAAGGCCCGGTCATTAAACCGCAGAATCACCGCCTCGCTGCGGATGTCGCCTGCGTCTCTCACCTCATCAATTTCGACGGTGAACGCGCCGACGGGGGTTGGAATGGGTGTCTCTGGGTAGACGGTGGCAAAGGGCGTCGGATAAATGAAATCCGGTGGATAGGTCGGCGTGGCGTAGGGGGTTGGAAAAGGCAGCGTTCCGCCATCATACAGAGTTGGTGTCGCATAAAACCCCTCCCCAAGATAGTACATGCGCTCCATCAGGCCGATCACCAAATCTTGGCCCAAATACGTTTCACCCGGCAGGGTTTGCAGCGTGACTACCGCCACACGATCCCATTGTACGGCGTAAGCATAAAACTGAATCTCTATTGGGATGGTCGGATTCTGGATGTCCACCCGCAGCGCCTCCCGTCCGCCGATGGTTTGGGAAATCGGTTGGCCGTAGACAGCATCGGGCGACGACATCAATTGAAAAAATTCAATGACACTGCTGGTCCCACTGGCAGGGTCGGCACCAAACGTGCGCAAGGCTTGGGGCGTCATCACCGATATGACAAATTCCCCTGAATACAACTGTTGATTATTGACCGTGCGGTTCCAGTCAGGGCTGTTGGTCAGCGCGACAACACCGGGGCTTGGTTCGGTAATGCCCCAACCGGGCAAATAGGGAAATTGCAGGTTGCCGTCCATCGTCGTGTAGTACGAGGCGTAGTCATAGGGGCTTGTTGGAACAGGCGTCGGGGGTAGGGGGATAGGATTTTCCATTACGCCCAACCCAAGCGCCGTCAACAGGCTCATCGGCACCAACATCAACAACCAGCGTAAACAACCCATTGATTCCATTGGATTCTCCTCTGTCATTGCTGGAAAAGAGATGTCCATTTTGGCGCACCCCCCGCAATTTTGCGACAGACGGTGTGGGCAGGGTATGGCAATCGGTGGCAACAGGGCAGCAAGAGCGGTTCTCAGGTTGATTGATCAAGATTTCACGCTAGATTCAGCACGGCGGCTTTAGCCCCGTGTGATACTAACCCCACCCCGACCCTCCCCGTAAACGAGGAGGGCCTTAAATATACGGTTTTGCACCCCCTCGCCACCGAGTTTCACGCTGCGACAGTTTTTCGGCAAGGGCGTCCATACGGGATTTATGGACAGGCTGACCCAACCCCCGGCCCCTCTCCATCTGGCGAGGGGTAGTCGAATCTGGCGGATTGAAGCCCCTCTCACGTGGGAGAGGGGTTTGGGGTGAGGTCAGTTTTGCCAGCTCTGTTGCGAGGTTGGATATTGAAAGCAGGGCGGGTCATAGACCACGCCCCTACAAGGCCCTTGCCCACCGTAGGGGCAAGTCTCAGACTTGCCCGAATTTGAACTTTGCAACAGAGCAGTTTTGCCTGCCTCTGCCCCAAAAGTGTCGGAGTCTGAACCACCGAGTAG
>JAIOHL010000121.1 GCA_019913005.1 Anaerolineae bacterium
CAAAGCATTAGGGAGGGGAGTAAAGGCCGTATTCAAGCCCTTCCCTATGGTTGGGGATGGGGTATTTCCGTAAGCGATTTGCGTCGTTCGGCCTAGTTCGCCAGATGATAGTAGTCGCTGACTGGGCAGCCGTTCCACACAAAGATGTAGGGTTTGCCTTCGGGCGTGTAGCCATTGCCCTGCAATTCGCCCGTCTCCAAGCGCCAGAAGCTCATATCGTCAAACTCAGCCAGCGCGACAGGCCCATGTTCGGGGATGCCGATTTCCGCCAATTCATTCTCTGTCCAGCGCACCAACAACGTGCCCCGGCTGGTGGTGTAATCCACGTCATAGATTTCGACGGTGGTGCCGATGCAATACACGACAAACGGGGGGATGCAATCTTTATCCTTATTATTGACGCGGCCATCGCCAAAATTGCCACAGCCCGCCACCGAAATCGCATCCGGGAAAATCAGCGTGAAGGAATAGAAGCACAGGGGGTCGCCTTCTACCGTATCAATGATGCGTAGGGTCCATGTGCCCGCCGGATTTTGCCCATCAAAGGCCGCCAATGAACCCACCGGACGGAAGGTGCCACTGACCGGATCAACGCCGCCAACCACCGTGCCTGCTTCATCGTCCAGATAAATCGTCACATCGCTGATGTCACCGCCGCCAGTGTAGGTGGAGGGGGCACGACTGCTGCGGGCTGATTTATCCGCCCCCGCCGCGCCTGCTTCCTCGTTTTCGGGTTCACCGTCGTCATTCGATTCGCTGTTGACCAACAGGACTTCCGTCCCGCTGGGGCTGACGAGCAAAAATTCAATTTCGGAATGAAAGGCAAAACCTGTCGCTTGACGGGCACACACGCCGTCGGTCTTAGTAAAGGTGATGCTGATGTCCAGATCGGTGATTGGGGCAGTCTCGACAACCGTCACGCTGCGGGTGATTTCGCTGCTGTCGGCCTCGCCAGCGGTGCTGTTGGTATAGCTGGCCGCCGATGCGGGACGCGCTGGGTTGATGGGCAGAACGGTAACCGCCAGTGCCGCTGCAATCAAAGTAATAAAACCGATACGCCGTTTCATATTCAAGCCTCCGTAACAGGTTGATAAAAATGAGGATACTGAGATTTAGGGTCGTCTATTTTCGCTTTTTGACTGATTTTTGGGCGAAATGTGAAATGCACATGGGTGTTATCTTATAACAGGCGCGGGTTGGTTTTCCCCTATCGAAGGTCAGGAACAGGGGATAACTTTCGTTAGGCTGGCTTTCCCCCTAGCGCTGGTTTTACCCCTATTCAGCGACCCCAAGATCGAACATAATTTCGCATCCAATCGGTTCAACAAATGAGGACATCATGTTTGAGGACATGCCCAAAGTAGAACTGCATCTCCATCTGGATGGCGCGATCCCGCCTCGGACGGTTTTGCAAATTGCCGCCCGCAACGGGTTAATGGACTTGCTGCCGGGGAATACGGAAGCCGCCGTCGCCCGCTGGTTTGTCTTTCAGGATTTTTATCACTTTATGGACGTGGTGCGGACGATCAAAAATCTGCTGCGTACCCCCGAAGATTTTGTGCTGGCGGTGGTGGCAATGGGACGCGAATTGGCCGCCCAAAATGTCCGCTATGCCGAAATCACCGTGACGCCCTATACGTATGTCGGTGTGCTCAAGCAGGGCGTGACGATTGAGATGATTCTGGCGGGTTTGGAGGCAGGCCGTCAGCAGGTGCGGGATGAATTTGGCGTCGAACTGCGCTGGGTGTTTGATATTCCCCGCAACCGCTCGTTTGCCGATTATCGCAACGGGGGGGATTATGTGGCCGGGGCCGCCGAACGGACGTTGGAATTTGCGCTGATGGGCCGCGACGTGGGCGTGATTGGTTTGGGGTTGGGGGGCAGCGAATTGAATGCCCCGCCGGAGCCGTTCGCGCCAGTCTTTGCCGAAGCCAAACGATATGGATTAAAAAGCCTGCCTCATGCGGGGGAGAGCGAAGGGCCAGCCAGTGTGTGGGGGGCGATTGACCATTTACAAGCAGACCGGGTGGGGCATGGCATCCGGGCGATTGATGACCCCCGGCTCATGGCAGAATTGGCGGCACGGCAGATTCCACTTGAAATCAGCCCGACGTGCAACGCCTATCTCAATTTTGTGGCGGGTCTGGCGGAACACCCTTTCCCACAATTTGATGCGGCGGGGGTGCTGGTGACGGTCAACACCGATGATCCGACACTCATCGGCACGACGCTGACGCAAGAATATCAACTGCTGGTGGATGTGTTTGGGTATGCACGGGCGGATGTGATACGGATTGCGCGGAATGCGTTCACCGCCTGTTACGCCGAACCCGATCTTAAGACACATCTGCTGGCGGAATTTGATGCGTGGGCGGCGGATCAGACGAAATATGGGTAAAAGCTAACCCCACCCCCTTACGCCCTGCCCCGTAAACGGCTGAGGGGGAAGCACTGTCTGTTTGACGCCTTTGCCTGCGGGGATGGGGTTGATGAATCTACCAGCGCACGTCTATCACCGTTGGGGTTTCACGGCGGATAAAGACAAAATGCGGCTCTTCATGGGGCTGGCGGACGCGGCGGATCAGCCCATATAAAACGCCGTAGATGGCAAAGGGTGGGCTGGGCAAGTTGAAGGTCAGTTGATAGTGCCGCTCGCCCAGTTTTTTGGTGAACACCGTTTCATCGGGCTGCACATTGCGACAGGCGGCTTGATGCAGGAGATTGGCGGTCTGCACGACGGCTTCGATGCTGTTAATCATCGGCGGGGGCGGCACCAATTCACTGGCTTTGATGCCAACCGCGACCAATTCTTCAAAGGTGAATTCGCGTTCAATATCGCGCAGGAGATCCAAAATCTGTTGCTGTGGATACCATGCGGCGGGGTCAACGTTTTCCAACCCATGCCGTTGGAGCAGTGGCTTGATGACATCGGCCCGCAAATTCTGTGTAAAGGCCGCCGCGAGTTGACCCGCATATTCGGCGTCGGGCGATGAGGCTTGATAGAGTCTGGCTTGATAGGCGGGCATTGCAGCATCCTCTGTGTTAATGATCTGTTACCACTTCACTTCCATAACCGCTGGGGTTTCGCGTCTGGTCAGATGAATGCGTGGGTCGTCGTTTTTGCTCTTGACCTGACGGATTAGGCCGTATAAAACGCCATAAATAGCAAATGGCGGCAGCGGGATGTTGTAGCTAATCTCGTAATGGCGCTCCCCGATCTTGTGGACAATCATGCCCTCGCCGGGGTCGGTATTGCGACAGCCGCCCTTATAAATGGCATCGGCAGCTACGATTACCGCTTCGATTGAGTTGACCTGCGGCGGCAGTGGGTTCAATTCAACCGTGCCCATACCAATAGCGACCAACTCCTCAAAACTAAAGCGACGCTCAATATCGCGGAAGACATCCAAGACCTGTTGCTGCGGATACCATGCAGTGGGATCAATGTTCTCGAATTCATGCTTCGCCAAAATGGGTTGAATGGCGTCGGCCCGTAAATTGTGGGCAAAAGCCATCACCAATCCGCCCCTATACTCCGCATTGGGGGACGATGCTTGATAGAGCTTGGCTTGATAGGTAGACATCACTCGTCATCTCCTGAAAAAGGCTTCGTCATCACATAGGGCGTCCGCTTGGGTCTGCGGTTTTGAGGACGACGGTGTTTCAGCAGTGCCCCATTAGACTCAGCATACTGCTGAACTTTTTTGTGCCATAGATTTGTCAACAAGATGGTACAGTTTTAAATTTGCTTTAAATGCCTTATTGCATGCCAACAGATTTAGCTGGAGGATGTCGTGCCGTTGTGGGCCTATCCCGCTCGGTTGCAGGGTTCAAAATGGGGCGGGTCGTGGTGCGATTCAAAATTGGGCAGGTCTAAGAGGGTGTCTTAGAAGCGGGGAAATCCTCACCCCCAACCCCTCCCCACTCAGTGGAGAGGGGCTTCAGCAGGCCATTTTCTGCCGCCTCTCTACTCGGTGGTTCAGACTCCGACACTTTTGGGGCAGAG
>JAIOHL010000122.1 GCA_019913005.1 Anaerolineae bacterium
TGATGGAAGTTCAAGACCAGCGCACGAACATCAACCCAAAATCTAAAAGGAGAAGGAACTCATGCTCAAGAAAATCGCACTACTCAGTATCGTGGCGGTCATGTTGGCTGTTGGCGTTGGTATGGCCTCAGCCGGGGGTGGTATCAATGATGGCCGTATCAACAGCTTTGATGTCGCCTCCGGGGTTGCCATCTACTATACCTATGATGATGGCTACGTCACCGATGAGGATGGCAATCAGGTCTTGACCGAAGTCATCACGGGTATTGAGGTGTGGTATGCCACCGAAGCTGGCAATGGCGTCAAGTTGTTCGAACTTTCCGACAGCCAGATTGACAAGGCCGTTAACGCCTCAGCATCCCCATCAGTCGTGATTGGCGGCGGCAATGGTTATTATCTGGGCTATGATCGTGTCAACGAGGCATTCTATGTCTATGGCCCCAACTACTTGTTCCAATGGGACGATCACTACGAAGTGGCGGGCTAAACAGAAAACCCCATCAAATTGCTGCGGGGCAATGGACGGGGCTGTACACCACTCTGCTGAAAAGATAGTGCAATTCCAGTATAACACGGATGTCAGGCAGGCATCCGTGTTTTAAATCTAGGTGTTTTAGGCAATATAAAGACAAACCTCTTGCTCCCCCTCTCTGAAAGCCTTCGGAGAGGGGGTTGGGGGGTGAGGTCAGGTTATATTGATGTTTCCATCGGTTGCGATCTATTCATACACCCACAAAATCGCCCCCGGTGAAAAAACAGGCGAGGCAAAGCGTAAACCCACTGGCGTGCTTCCATCTGCTGCAATGGAATAAATCCCTCCCGTTAGCGTTCCGGCATCGGCATCGAACTGACTGCCGATGAAATAAATATCTTCGCCATCCAATGACCAATAGGCGTCCGTCTCGGCAAGATCGGGCGTCTGGGTGAGTTGGCGCGGCGGGGTACTGCCCAAAAGATCAACGACCCACAAATCGGTAGCGAGATTGCCATTCAAATCCTCCGCCTGCACAGCGATGACCGTTTCCTGCACAGTAGGGGAATATGCACCAAGCAAATCAATGACATCCTCACCGGGAAATATAGCAATAGGTTCGGCTTCACACGCTGGCCCAAGCCCGATTACACAGTCGGTTGAAAGCACGGTTAAGGCGGCATTGTCTTCGGTGTGATACGCCACCAATACCCCCGACCCGTCGGGTATCCATTCATATTCGGCGGCTAACCCTAGATAACGACTCCAAAATGCACGCGGTTCGGCTTCTGCCTCGACGGGAATACTGTACAAGGCCGGGAAGGGCAGTTCATCGCTGGTAACGTTATAAATCAAAGCGCTGCCCCCCGGCGACCATTCCACGTCATAAATATTGGGATGGGTGATGATTTCGTGGAGAATCGTACCCTGCATATCCGTCACCACCAGCGTTTGCCCGCCGCCGATCTCCAGATTATTTCGCACCCACGCGATTTTGTCCCCAGCGGGCGAAACCACCGGACAATTCAGGCCGTCAATGCTATTTAAGGTTTCGCGCACGCCCGTCTGGGTGTTGACATGATAGACATTTTCCGGCGCGGGCGGTTGGGCTTCGACCATCTCATAAATCAGCCCCGTGCCGTCTTGGAAAACCGACGGGGGGCAGACCGGACGACTGGCGAACGTGACCAGCGTATTTTCTGACCCATCCCCCAGATTAACCCGCGTTATCGGATAGCCTTCGCCATTTAAATCTACACCTGCCACCAAAAGAATTGGCCCATCGTCATTTTGGCGGGCTAAGGTGCTAGGAATCAAAATTGCCAAAGTTGTAATGAGCAGCACGCCCCACGCGAAAATCCGAGCTTGTTTACTCACATCCACTTCCTTTATTGTTGCTGCGCGAATGCACCAATCTCAGTGCCTACGAGCGGCTGTCCAGTCAAATCCAGCACCGAGCTATGGTCGGGATTGCCCCCCGTGACCAAAACCGAGCCAGCGACGGGGTGATAATCAGGCCGATTGGGATTCAGCGCAGGCCATGTCCCATCCTCAACAATCCATGCCTCAAAATTGGGATTGCTAAATTGCGCCAACCCCTCGGCCACCGTGAACCCCGTAATCGAATTGCTTTCCGGGGATGCCTCCGGCGATTCTTCGTCATAGCGGGCAGAATAATAATTGTTGCCGGATTGCAGACCCTCCCCCGCATGATTGGCGAGTTCATAGGCATCATCGCGTTCCCGGATAATTACATTATTAAATACGAGCATGTTGCGGGCGTCATTATTCAAAATCAATGACCCCCGCCCACCAGACGCATCTACCATCGTGTTGTTCAAAATCCGAACATCGTGGCAGCCAAATTCGGAGGTATCCAAGCCTTTATCTTCGGCATAGGCATTGTCCCAACACGCCAGCGCCGCCGCTCCGTTGCCATAAATGAGATTGTTGCGGACGATGGAATTTCGCACCGACGCCAGATTAATTCCCGCGCCGCCTGCCTCGCCATTCCCGGTGATGATATTCTGCTCAATAATCACATTTTCGCTGATGCCGTCCTCGAAAAATTCGCCCAAATCTGGCAAGCCCTGACTGTCGTAGCAAGCCTTGATATCATCCCATGTTGCTGACCCCGCGAAATCCACCTCTTCTTCGGAGAGGCCACACGTATCCCCCGTCGCTTCTTGCAACCAATAAAATACATTCATGGTCGCGCTTTGAGGATCAGCATTGACCTGCAATCCCGACGCCATGTTGCCTTGAAACACATTGCGCCGGATGACCATGTGATCGCCGGAGCCGGAAATATACGCCCCATGTTCCTCACCCGAATGGGTAAAGTAGGAATCTTGAATCAGCATGTAATTCGTTGAGGTGGTGTGCAGTCCCCATGATCCATTATCGTGACTGTAGACATCCATCACCACAAAATGATGTGAGAAATGCCCCGTCGCCTCAAAATACCCCGTCACAAAGATCCCCGCTCGTTCGGCCCCCTCAAACGCCAAATTCTGGATGATGTAGTAATGGGCATCCACAAAATAAAAATGATGGCGCAGATAGCCCTTATCAGGATCAGCGGGCGCATCAATCACCACCGAGCCGGAGTCGCCCCAACCCAGAAAATGGATATATGCCCCTTCATCACCGCCGATGCTGTCCACTTCCACCCCTGCATGATGACCGGGCATGATGATAATTAAATCACCTGCTTGGGCGGCATCCGACGCCGCTTGGATGGTGTCGAATGTCTCGGTGATGGCATAGCTTTGATCGGCGTTAGTGCAGTCGACGGTCAAGCACGGCACACGGGTCGTAATTTCAGTCGGGCAGTCCGTATCCCCCTCCACACACAACACCGCATGGTAACTGGTCTGCAAGTGAAAATTCGCATGGATAAATGCGGCTGTGTCAGGTTCATCTGGCGGAATGGGGTCTTGCGTTTGAGGTTGGGCATGGGCAGGCGCACCCACTAATAAAAACACGCCGACGAGTAGCGCAATGATTTTGGTTCGCATGAGCTTATCCTGTGTCTATTCCGTTTCGTTGGAAGGCTGCAATTCAAGACGGTCTGCCGCGTTTTGCCGGATGATTTCCGCATCCCAGCGCATATCGTGATATTCAATGGCCTGCCACGCCGGAATCATATCATCATAATGACCACTGGCGGGGTGTCCACTTTGTCCCGTGCTGTGCATGGCGCGACTGCTGCCAAAATCATTCAAATCCATGATAATCCGCATGGACGGCAGGCTGGTAATCACCATATCGAGTTCGGTTTCGGTCTCGACCAATGTAAATGCCGTCAGGTTAACCGACGCCGCGCCGCCATTGACGGGTTGTGGCCCACGATTGATAGGGAAAGGGCCGTTGTCCAAAATCGTGCTAATGCCCAAAAATTCTTCCTGCCCAATCACCCGACTGACAAAGGTGACGGCGTGCAAATCCCCCCAGCGCCATTGCAGGCGATCTGGGCCAAGCCGTTCAGCCAGCGTGTCATAGGCGCTTTGGAAGGCGGCGGCAAAAATATCGTCGCGGGTTTCGACGGTATACTCCGTGCGCGTATCATCCCACCAGCGATGGTGCTTGTCTTTGGCAAGCTGCGACAGCGACCACATCAACTGCTCATCCAATACCGGGTCTTCGCCCAATTCATCGGCATAGGTCAACTGCGCAATCCGTGTCCAGAATAGGGCAAACAAGATGGCCTGTGGACTGTCCATCTGATTTTGCAAATCCCATTCTTTTAGCCAATTCAGCGCATCGGTCAGTTCCACTGAGTCAAACGTGATATTCAGCAGATAGGGCATCAATTCTTGGGCAAAGATATTCTGGTTATCTCCTTGTATCCGTGCGAACGTCTCAGGGGTATGTCGTTCGATGGATTCAAGAATTGTTTCAATCCGGGCGGCACGATAACCCACATTCCACTGTTGTCCGAACACTGTGTTCATCTGCTCAATGCGTCCAAATAAAGCCGGATCATCCGCATTCAGTTTTTGGGCCAATTGGCTGTAATAATTGAGTGGGACTGGTGCATTATTGGCGCTGATAATCATGCCATCCGGTGGGTTATATACGTTGGGCAGGGCGTCAAACGGAACAGCCCCACGCCATTCATAAC
>JAIOHL010000123.1 GCA_019913005.1 Anaerolineae bacterium
GGTTGGGGGTGGGGACTGTCAATCACGGTTTTTTATTGTAAAATGAGACGTACAAGTCTGTATCGTTTTTCAGTATAAAGACAGGTCTGTATCGTGTCAAGAGCAAAATCGGAAACATCATCGAAATCCACCGCCGCCCGCGATCAAATCCTCGCCACCGCCGGACGCCTCTTTTATCAATGGGGCTATCACGCCGTCGGGGTAGATACTATCGTGGCGGAGTCGGGGGTCGCCAAAATGACCCTCTATCGCCACTTCCCCAGCAAGGACGACCTCATCGTGGCCTATTTGCAGCAGGCCAACACCGATTTTTGGCAGTGGTGGGAGCAGGCCATCGCGCCCTTTGACGATGACCCCCGCCAACAGCTAATCGGCTTATTCGAGGCCACCGCGTCGCTGGCCCAGATGCCGTTTTGTTTCGGCTGTGCCTTTCAAATGACGGCGGGTGAATTCCCCGACCCGACCCATCCCGGTCATCAAGTGGCATTGGAGCATAAACGGGCCGTCATTCAGCGGCTCATTGAGATGGCAGCGGCGGCGGGTGTGCCAAATCCAACCGCACTGGGCCATCACCTCTATTTATTGATGGAGGGCGTGTGGGCGGCGCGGCGCATGTTCGGGGCGGCGAGTCCGGTACAGGATGTCGCTTCGGCGGTGCGGGTGTTGGTAGGGGGATAAATTCCGCTTGCATGATGCTGGCGGCTACGATGGATTTGCCCTGATTCTAGCCGTCTGATTCACCCTGTTCCTCCCGCCAACGCCTTACAGCTTCCAATGCTTCCGGTGTGCTAATCTTTTCAAGCGCCCGTGTTGCTTTTGAGCGCACACCGCTTCCAGCATCATGCAGAGCGTCCAAAAGGGCGGGGATGGTGGAGGGGTCGCCGATGTTGCCCAAAGCGTATGCTACCATAGCACGAACGTTACTGTCGGCATCATGCAGAGCGTCCAAAAGGGCGGGGATAGCAGGTGTACCGATTTGTTCCAACGCCCCTGCTGCCATATAGCGCACGTTCCTCTCAACATCATGCAGGGTATCCACTAGGGCGGAGATGGCGGCAGGTGTGCCGATTTGACCCAATGCTATTGCCGCCGCAGAACGCATCCCACTATCCGCATCACGCAGGGCGTCCGAGAGGGCGGGGATGGCGGAGGTCCCGATTCGACCCAATGCTACTTCCGCCGCAGAGCGCACCCTGCTATCTATATCACGCAGCGCATCCACTAGATAAGGGACAGCGGCAGGGTCACCGATTTGACCTAATGCCCATCCTACCCAAGACCTCACATTTTTTTCCATATCGTACCGAGCATCCACTAGATAAGGGACAGCGGCAGGATCACCGATTCGACCTAATGCCTTTGCCGCCTCCGCGCGTACCACACTAGCTGTTTCACACATGGCTATCAACAATCTATCTACAACATTCTCATGTGCTGTAGCAGTGATCTCAATACCACTGCCGATGCAAGCAGCCGCTAAAAACGGGTCTATGCCGACGACCTTATTAACCACCGTCGCGGGTTCGGACACAAGGCCACACGACGCTAGCACGACCTCATCCCATTTGGTCGCCCTTCGCCCGAAGATGCCGAACTCGGGTTTTCGCAGCCTTGTCGCCAATCCTACTTTTAACAAGCCTGCCGCTGCGAAATATTCCAGCATTGATTGATGGCTGTATCGCATCTCACTCCCACCTATCGTAATCAGATTTGCACTGCGGCCTATGCCCAACAAATCTGCGTTCCGTAGCTTGGCTTCGGCGTAATTCAACGGTACATCAATCGGTTGATCTTCATCAATCATGCTGAAAGCCAAGTTGCCAAACGCGGCCTGCATTTCCTCGAATGGAATCCAACTGGGGGTTTGGCGGAGGCGTTCACGCTCCCACAATACTATGACCAATTGATGAAATAACGCGCCAGTATTACGTGGCAAATCGCCGCCATTTTCAAAAATGAGGGTTAGTGCCGCGAGTAGATAAGGGTTACGAGCCAAATGGAGGAGGGAACGTTCATTCTTTTGTTCTCTCTCGAATTTCCCATCATATTCTTCATACTGCGGGAACACCTTTTCCAAAAATGACCCGGCCTGTTCCTCCCCCAAATACTGCACAGCGAATTCCCTAATTTTTTCATCCGTCAGCGGCTCGACCAGCACCGTCGGTAGGTCGCCCAATGTCAAATCGTCATGATAATCGGCTTGGCGACACGTAATGACGGCATAGCGCGGGCCATTGGCGGCTTGCAACCATTCCCGCAGCAGGGCGGCCTTCTTTTTGCCCTCCCCACCCATCTCATTCAGGCCGTCCAGATACAAGCGCACCTGCCCGGATTGTAATTCGCGCACCACATCCCCACCCATGTTGGTGGCGGCCCATTGGCGACGGATGAAATCGGCGGCGGTGGGTTCGGCTGACCAGCGCGGCAGATAAACGAGGCAGGGGATAGGGATTTCTCCCCCTCGCCTATTGGAGAGGGGGCCGGGGGGTGAGGTTAACTCCTCCAAGCGTGCCCGTGCCATCTCCAATGCCAGACGACGGAGAGTGGTGGTTTTGCCTGCGCCGGGGTCGCCAATCAGCACAAATTTCGGGTGGTCAGCGACGGCTTGCTGAATGTTGTCAATCTTTTTGGTTGCCGGGCGCTCATCACGTTCGGGAGTAGGGGGCTTCAACAGCAGGGCTAGACTTGGCTCGATATTTTTACGCGGACGGGGGTCAACACGGACGATTTCGGATTGGGCGGAAAGGGCGATGTAATTTTCAACCCCCTGCTGGCTTTCCAAATCCGCAATCAGGCTGGTCAAATATTGGATTTCGGCGGAGGGCCGATCCCCCACCACGCCCTGTTGCTCGGCTTGGATGCGTCTCAGCAGGATGTCGAATTGGCGTTGAAAAGCGGCGTCATCCAGAAAATCCGTGAAATCGAGCCATTGGCGGCGCGGCAGCCAGAACGGGATGTTGACTTGAATATCGTGGTCGCGCTCATCAAAAATATTGCGCAGGAGCAACGGCAGGATGGGGCGCTTTTCGGCATAGGCGAAATTTAACTCATCCAGACAGACGGGTGAGCGAAAATAATCGGGGGTCAGAATGGCGATCATGCCGCTGCAATTGCGCAGGGCCGCACCAATCGAATCAACCCAATTGTCGCCTGTTTGGATGTCCATGCGGTCAATCCACACGTTGACGCCGCGATTCTTCAGCGCCGCCGCCAGTTGAAGCGCGAACGGGTTTTCTTCGGATTTATAGCTGATAAAGAGGGTGTCGGGCATATGGGTGTTCATCCTGTCATAATGCCCGATATTATAGGGCAGGTGCTGAAAATCCGCCAAATTTGGGGCGGGCACCTATTACTCCACCCTCGACCCGATGAAAACGCGACTATAAAACGAAATTGACCGCTTAGGATTCAAAATTCAATGCTATAATTAATAAATATCGCAGCCCTGTTACATCATTCCTCCGATTATTTCTGTTAGAATAAACTCTCATAGGGGAGGCCCGTATGGGATTTAGGACTTTCTTCTGCTATAGCCACGAGGATAAAAAGTGGCTCTCTCGGCTCAAGACCCATTTGAAGCCGTATCAAGTCAAAGGGATGATTGACATTTGGGATGATACGGTGATACGACCCGGCGACAGGTGGCTGCATGAGATACAGGACGCCCTGCACCAAGCCGAAGCCGCCGTGTTTTTGGTGACGGGGAACTTCTTAGCCTCCGACTTTATTCTGCGGGAAGAAGTCCCTGTTTTATTGCAGCGAGCCGAGGAAGAGGGTGTACAAATCCTCTGGATTGCCGTCGAACCGCACGCGCCGGATCATCTCCTCACGCCTTATCAAGCGGTCAATGACCCACAGCGCCCACTGAGTTCATTTCAGGGCAATACCCGCACGCAGCAACTGGTGGATATTGCCTTTAATATTGCGACGGCCATAGAGCCAACAGACCCGCCAACTTACCCCCGTGCCGATCATATTCAAAACATCCATATCCTGACCAGTGTCAAAGGCGGGGTGGGCAAAACACTGTTGAGTTTGAACCTCATTGGGAGTTACGCCTATCGCAACCTGAGCACCCATAATGGCAAAGTTCTGGCCGTAGATGCCAACAATGTGAATATGGACTTGTTTCGTATTCTGGCGCATAAGGGGAATTCGCGTTCCCTACCAAATGGGCTGCACTGGCGCTACTCCGAAGTGGAGATGGCCGGACGAGTACGGGGTGCCGTCGTCCGACGCGACCAACCCTTTGTTTTGCCGATGGGCATTGCCGAGTTCTGGCGCGAGATTGAACAATTGTCGCCGTCGTTTCCCGATCATGATATTGTCATAGACACCAACATGCACGTTGCCAACCTGATTGATGGGCCGCCCTTATACATTGATACGCGACCCGCAACCAGAATTGGACCCATCGAGGTGCTCAATCATCTGCTCGACGACCATCATCGCCTCTATGTTTGGATCGTCTGGACATTTGCGGCGCTCCGCGACCCGGAACGCTACGTGGCGGAGGGCATTGCGCGTTTCGATGCCTTGTCAAGGCAAGCGCGTAAACGGGTGAATTTTGTACACGTCCTCAATCCAAGTGTCCTTGTACCGCCCCAAAGTCCTTTGGAGGAACAATTGCAGTCGTTTTATGAGATCGGGGCGATGCGCACCAAAATTAACGAACTGATGCACGAACTTCCGGCGGGCGATCCGGGCATAGACCTATTGGTTGAAATGCGCGAGCGGCTGACAATCGAACGCATGAATCGCCTCAACTTCGTCGCCGATGACACAACGGGTCGGATGATCGGGGTCTTTCCCGGCCTCCAAAATCTAATGGAAAACGAAGAGGCCACTGACGAAATCGGCTGTAAAGAGTTGCTCCACAAAATACAGGCGTCCATTATTGAAGCGGCCACCAAAGCGAAACTGCGGGATGTGTTTGAGGCGATCTATACCAATGAATTTGAGTCCAAAGGTCGCCCGCGCAATCTTTTGCCCATCTATATTCATGACACCGAGCTTCAGGGCTACACGGAGCGTCCCGACTTGTTCGCCATTAGCGATGTGACGATTCTCCGGGATCATCTGGGTCAAGCCCAAGACATCATGGACGAGTTTTTGATTGGGTTAATGGGGAACTAATACGGAATTCGGGTAATTCATGGCTGTTCAACCCCACCCCCGGCCCCACGCCTCCAAACATAGGGAGGGGAGTCAAGGCGGTTTTGAAGCCCTTCCC
>JAIOHL010000124.1 GCA_019913005.1 Anaerolineae bacterium
CGTCATACCGCATATACTGCGCCATCTTCTTCAGCGACAGCGCCTTGGTGATGGCCGCCGTCAGGGTCGTCTTGCCATGATCAACGTGACCAATTGTCCCTATGTTTACATGTGGTTTCGTTCGTTCAAACTGGGCCATTGGAATGACCTTCTCCTCTAAACTGTTTTTTGTCTACAAGTATGGAGATATAGCGATTTGGGCCATATCTAAAATCATAGATTAAAAAAGCCTACGATGGGATTTGAACCCATGACCTCATTCTTACCAAGAATGCGCTCTGCCAACTGAGCTACGTAGGCAGTCCGGTGAAAACTCACCTGTGGGCCGAGCAGGACTCGAACCTGCGAAGGCGTCTGCCAGCGGATTTACAGTCCGCCCCCTTTGCCGCTCGGGACATCGACCCATATTTGGTTGTTAATGAAACTGCCAAAGCCGGCGATGGGACTTGAACCCATGACCCTTCGCTTACAAGGCGAATGCTCTGCCAACTGAGCTACGCCGGCGCTTTCGCCTAATATCAGGCCATTGGCGTTTGTCAAACCGCCATTTGTTAATACAAGCGAGATTTTAGCGGACGCAGAGGGGGGTTGTCAATGGTAGTTTAGGGCGATTGCGTCAAACAAAAAGGTTTCCAGTTTCAAAGGCGAATAGGGGCGGTTTTCGCAAACCTCTTGTCAATTTGAATAAAAGTTAACCTTCGATCTTGTCAAGCGTCTATTTTATTTAGTACGCTTGCGTGCCATCATCAGAGGAGATGAAAGGGAATATTGGTTGACCACTTTCCGCATTGAAATACGGTTGCGTGATCAAAATAAATCAGCAAATAAACTCATTGATTTAGGCTATCAATTAGGGGTTACTACCATGACGGGCTGTTCAACCGCCCGTCTTTTTTTTATCACTGGCGATGTGGATGCAGCCCTTGCCCATACCGTTGCCGAGACCATTCTTGCAGATACGGTCATCGAAGAATATATGGTGTATCCCATCGAAGGGACGCCGACCCAAACGGACACTGACCACAGGATTGAAGTCACCTATCTGCCGGGGGTGACGGACACGGTTGCCGAAAATCTACTGACGACGGTGCATCGGTTGGGGTGGGATCAAATTCATGAAGTGGCAACGGGTCAATCCTATGTGTTGGCTGGCCCACTCGCAACCGCCGATTTGGAACTCCTTGCCACAAAAGCCTTCTCCAATCCGGTGATTCAAAGATTCACCATTAATCACCCGATCCATCCCTTGTACACGACCCCAATAGGAGATGACGGACTGGTCACAACAATTCCACTGCGAGAAGCCGATGATCGAGGGTTACTCGAAATTAGCCAAACGCGCCGTTTATCACTTGATCTCGGTGAAATGCAGGCCATTCAGCGGCACTTTCAAGCCGAAGAACGTGAACCTAACGATATAGAATTGGAAATGTTCGCCCAAACGTGGAGCGAACATTGTGTTCATAAAACCTTTAAAGCGCACATCACTTACACGGAAAATGGCGGACAACCCGAAACAATTCACGGTCTGTTAAACACCTATATCCGCGCCGCAACCCAACAAATAGATAAAGGCGGGTGGGTCCGTTCGGCTTTTGTGGATAATGCGGGGATTATCGGATTTAACGATGAATGGGATTTGGCGTTTAAGGTCGAAACCCATAATCACCCCTCAGCCATTGAACCCTTTGGAGGGGCAAATACAGGGGTTGGCGGGGTTATCCGTGATATTTTGGGGGTGAGTGCCCGCCCAATTGCCAATACGGATGTGCTGTGTTTTGGGCCACAAGACCTTGACTCCAGCCAATTACCTACTGGGGCACTCCATCCCCGTCGTATCGCAGAAGGCGTGGTACATGGCGTCGAGGATTATGGCAATAAGATGGGTATCCCAACGGTCAACGGGGCAGTGCTATATCACCGTGGATATACCGCGAATCCATTGGTGTTTTGCGGCTGTTTGGGGTTATTACCCCACCAAGCGCATCCGACCCAAATTCAACACGGTGACCAAATTATCGTCATGGGGGGGCGTACCGGACGGGATGGCCTGCGCGGGGCGACCTTTTCTAGCATGGAGATGAACAGCGACACCGGAGTGGTTTCCGGGAGTGCCGTACAAATCGGACACCCGATTAACGAAAAGCAGGTCTTGGAAGTTATCATGCAGGCGCGAGATGAAGGCCTGTATCACGCCATTACCGACTGCGGCGCGGGTGGATTGTCATCGGCGGTTGGTGAAATGAGTTCCGGTATCGGGGCAACGGTGCAGCTTCAACATGTACCGCTGAAATATGCTGGGCTGCTCCCGTGGGAAATCTGGCTGAGTGAGGCGCAGGAACGCATGGTACTAGCCGTCCCGTCAGAGAATGTAGCCCGTTTGCAGGCAGTATGTGATCTGCACGATGTCGAAATGGTGTCTATTGGCACGTTTGAGACGACAGGGCGGCTGGTGTTGCGTTATGGTGACACGCAGGTCGGCAGCATAGACATTGAGTTTTTGCATGAGGGCATCCCGACACGGCAGTTGCAGGCCGAATGGATTGACCCCCAACCCATCAGTACCCACGACCAACTTCCACTCGACCCCGAAGCGACCTTATTGGCGCTGCTGGCCCATCCCGATATTCGCAGCAAAGAGGTGGTCATCCGGCGTTATGACCATGAAGTGCAGGGGGGCATGGCGGTCAAACCGCTGATTAATGAAAAAGGGCATGGCGACGCGGCGGTATTGATACCCTATGCTACAAATCAGCAGACTAGAGGCGTGGCTATTTCAAATGGCGTCTGCCCGTCCTATGGCGAAATTGATCCCTATGCGATGGCGTGGGCGGCGATTGACGAGGCGATGCGGAATGTGGTTTCGGTGGGGGCTGACCCCGATCAAGTGGCGATTTTGGATAATTTTTGTTGGGGTAATCCCAATCTGCCAGATCGTTTAGGGGCGCTGGTGCGCTGTGCTAAAGGTTGTTATGACGCAGCATTGGCCTATCAAACGCCCTTTATTTCTGGCAAGGACAGCCTAAATAATGAATACACCGATGTGGATGGGACGCGGCACGCTATCCCCGGCACGCTGTTGATTTCGGCGATTGGGTTGGTGCCGGATGTTGAACGCACCATCACCGCCGATTTTAAACATGCGGGCAATCTGATTTATCTGGTGGGGGAAACACGGCCTGAACTGGGAGGCAGTCATTTTGAGATGGTGACGGGCCTCACAGCGGGTCCAGTGCCGCAGCCCGTCCCCGATGCGATTCAATATATGCGGAATCTGCATGAAGCCATTGCACAAGGCGTAGTGCAAAGCTGCCATGATTGTTCGGAAGGTGGTTTGGCGGTGGCATTGGCGGAGATGTGTATCGCGGGTGATTTGGGGGCATCGGTGCAATTTGAAAACGATCTGTTCGCCGAATCCCTGAGCCGATTTGTCGTTGAAGTACGGGCTAAGGACGCAGCGCTTTTTGAAAGCATTTTAGCCGATACCCCGCTGGAAAAATTGGGCATTGTCACGGTGCAGCCCCGCCTCACCATTGAAAACGCGATTGACCTGCCCGTCGCAGAATTGGAAATGGCATGGCGTGGAATGACCACCTATCCGCAAACTTTTTATCCTTCACCCGTAACCGTCGCCAAATCCATCGCTACTAAAACCGGAAACCCCCGTGTTTTGATCTTGCACGCAAAGGGGACCAATCGAGATCATGACGCGGCACTGGCCTGTCAATTGGCTGGGGGATCGCCGGAAATCATTCATCTTAATCAACTCCTGAACCATGAGCACGATTTGCTAGATTATCACATGCTGGTGTTACCGGGGGGCTTCTCCTATGGAGATGACCTCGGCGCAGGTCGGGTGTGGGCCTTGGAGTTAGAGACCCGTCTGGCGGAGGCGCTCACCGCGTTCATCGAAAAAGGTCGTCCGGTGTTGGGCATCTGTAATGGATTTCAAGTGCTGGTAAAAGCGGGCCTGCTCCCCGGCGGCATCACCCCCCGTCCGGTCACATTGGCCCACAACGAATCCGGTCATTTTGAGTGTCGCTGGGTCTATTTGAAACCCAATCCGCAGAGCCACAATTTATTTACCGAGGGACTAGAGGAACTCATTTATTGCCCGGTGGCACATGGCGAAGGGCGCATTGCTGTCCGTGATAAAGGGGCTTTGCAGCAATTCTGGGTTGATGGGCTTGTGCCGCTGATCTATGTGGATGAATGTGGGAATTCGGCAGGTTATCCCTATAATCCCAACGGGTCGGCCCTCGGGATTGCCGCACTTTGCAACCCGGCAGGCAATGTGATGGGATTGATGCCACATCCCGAAGATCATATTTTCCATTGGCAGCATCCCAAATGGCGGCGTGGTCATGTTGGAATGTCGGGCCTGCCCATTTTCCACAATGCAATCAAAAACGCTTAGGAGGGTCTGGTGATTTCTCAAAACGAACTTTTGGCGGCAACCCCGCTGGATGCAGTGGAATTGGAAGGTTGGGGGCCGCGCATCTCCGGCAAAGTACGCGATATTTATCGCCGTGACGGCCTGCGCCTGCTGATTACGACAGATCGCGTGTCGGCGTTTGATGTGGTGTTGGGTCTAATTCCGTTTAAGGGGCAGGTCTTGAATCAACTCAGTGCATGGTGGTTTGAGCAAACCCGCGACATCGTAGCCAACCATATGCTGGATGTGCCCGACCCTAATGTGATGCTGGCGCGTGAAGCCACCCCCCTACCGATTGAAGTGATTGTGCGTGGGTTTATCACGGGTGTCACCAAAACCTCGCTGTGGACGCTATATGAACAGGGTGAACGTAAACCGTATGGGATTCAACTGCCGGAGGGCCTACGGAAAAATGACCGTCTGCCAGAGCCGATTTTGACCCCCACCACTAAAGCCGATCAAGGGGCGCATGATGAAGCCCTGACTCGCACGGCAATTTTGGAACGGGGCTTGGTGAAAAAAGACATTTATGAACAGGTCGAAGCGGCGGCATTGGCTTTATTTAAACGGGGTCAGACCATCGCGGAACAGGCGGGGCTGATTCTGGTAGATACAAAATATGAATTTGGCCTGATTGATGGCGAGGTCGTGTTGATTGACGAAGTGCATACCCCGGATTCCAGCCGCTATTGGATTGCGGGCACAGGTGGCAATGGCAATCCGCCCGAAAATTTTGATAAGGAATTTTTGCGGGTGTGGTTTGCGGAACGGGGCTATCGGGGCGAAGGTACACCCCCGGTGATGCCTCCCGAATTTAAAGCACAGGTCGCTGAACGGTATATTGCAGCGTATGAACGTCTGACGCAGCTCCCCTTTGTGCCCGGGGAGCAACCAACCGCCAACCGCATCGCCCAAAAACTCGCTCATTATGAATTAGGGGGAAGCTAATGCTCGTACCAATCATCATGGGGTCAAAATCCGATTTGGAGCAGGGCGGCGCGGTAGCCACTACACTGCAAAAACTGGGGATTCCGAGCGAACTGAGGGTCGGGTCAGCGCATAAAACCCCCAACCATGTCTTAGAGATGATCGCAGCTTATGAAGCCGACCTCCGCCCCAAAGTGTATGTGACCATCGCGGGCCGTTCCAATGCGCTGAGTGCGTTTGTGGATGCCCAAGTCCAATCGCCTGTGATCGCCTGCCCGCCTACGTCAAGTGCATTTGGCGGCGGGGACATTTATTCGTCGCTGCGGATGCCCAGTGGGGTGGCCCCGGCAGTGGTGCTTGACCCCTCTGGTGCGGCGCTGTTGGCAGCCAAAATTTTGAGCGTGGCCTATCCTGAATTACGTGAACGAATAGCGGCTTTTCAGCAGGCCAATATGGACACCATTTTGCAAGATGATGCCGAACTCCGGCGTAAACAAGAAACTAGGGAAAAATAGGATTATAGGGGGATATTAGGGGATACCGATGACCTATTTGGAAGATAAACCGCGTGAAGAATGCGGGGTTTTTGGCGTCTTTGCACCGGGGCGAGATGTAGCCCGTCTAACTTTTTTTGGCCTGTATGCCTTACAGCATCGCGGGCAAGAGGCGGCGGGCATCGCTACCGCTGATGGTCGGCGGGCCTATATTCATAAAGATATGGGTCTGGTATCGCAGATTTTTAATGAGAATAATCTGAGGCCGCTGGTGGGACATGTCGCCATCGGACACAACCGCTATTCCACAACAGGTGGGGTGCATTTGCGGAACGTGCAGCCCTATCTGGTTGAAACTGTACACGGCCCGATGGCACTGGCACACAATGGCAATCTCACCAATGCCCTTGTATTACGCCAACTTTTGCTCCAACGCGGCGTCGGCTTGACCTCGACCAGCGACACTGAGATGATGACCCAGATTCTGGCCTCCCCTGTTTCCAATTGGGGCGATCAGGTGAGCCTGTCAGAAGATACCGATGACGTATGGATTTCGCATATCCGCGCCCTAATGCACTTGGCAGATGGGGCATATTCAATTGTCATCCTCACCCGCAACGCCCTCTATGCAGCGCGTGACCCTCACGGCTTGCGGCCTTTGTGTTTGGGGAGTTTGCCGGAAGGGTATGTCATTGCGTCGGAGTCGTGCGCGTTGAGTACCATCGGCGCGGAATACATCCGCTATGTCGAACCGGGTGAGATTATGCGGGTGGATGACCGGGGCCTAGCCTCTTTCGTTGGCAAGCCACCCCAAAAACGCTCCCTATGTTCCTTTGAATATGTCTATTTTGCGCGGCCCGATTCCCTTCTTGATGGTCAGATGGTGCATAAAGTCCGTCAGGGCATGGGGCGGCAATTGGCACGGGAAGCACCTGCCGAAGCGGATATTGTCATAGGCGTGCCAGATTCTGCCACTCCCGCCGCGATTGGCTACAGCCAAGCATCCCAGATTGCTTTTAGCGAAGGCCTCACCAAAAACCGCTATATCGGACGCACCTTCATTCAACCCGATGAAATCCTGCGCCAAGAGAGCATTACGCTGAAATATAATGCGCTGACCTCCAACCTCGAAGGCAAGCGGGTCGTCTTAGTAGATGATTCGATTGTGCGCGGGAACACCGCCCGTCCATTGGTGCAGCTTTTGCGCGATGGGGGAGCGTCGGAAGTGCATATGCGCGTTTCATCCCCACCCGTCAAGCATCCCTGTTTTATGGGCGTGGATATGGCGACGTACAACGAACTGATCGCACATCGCTTGGATGTAGAAGAAATCCGTGAACATATCGGGGCGGACAGCCTCGCATTTCTCAGTTTGGAAGGCATGTTAGGCGCAATTCGGGAAGCAGTGGGTTTCCCCAATACCTATTGCACGGCCTGTTTTTCTGGTAAATATCCAATTGCGATTCCCGAATGGCTGTTTGCCGATGAACGCGACAAATTTATATTTGAAGGAGCATGGGGCGGATGACCAGCCAACCCATTTTGATTATCGGATCAGGCGGACGCGAACATACGCTAGCGTGGACTTTGGCGCGTTCTCCGCATGTAAGCCAAATCTGGGTTACCCCCGGCAATGGTGGCATGAATTGGTCGGCGGCATCAGGGGTAGCGGCGTGCCAAAGCGTGCCCATCAAGGCCCATGAAATTGAGAAATTGATTGATTTTGCGATCATGCAGAGGGTAGGTCTGGTCATTGTTGGGCCGGAACAACCGCTGGCAGATGGCATTGTAGATCGTTTTCAAGCCGTCGGCCTGTCAATTTTTGGCCCAAGCCAAGCCGCCGCCCAGTTGGAAAGCTCCAAAGCCTTTGCCAAAACATTTATGGTCACGCACGGCATCCCCACCGCTGAATATGCCTGTTTTGAGGATATTCACCAAGCAGGGGAATGGTTGCACGCTTTTGGTCGTCCGGTGGTTGTCAAAGCCGATGGATTAGCAGCAGGCAAGGGAGTGCTGGTCTGCGACACGGTAGAGGAGGCCGATGCTGCCTTGCGCCTGATTTTGGAAGATCGGCAGTTTGGCGCGGCGGGAAATCGAGTCGTGATTGAGGAACGACTCAGTGGCAAAGAATTTTCTGTGCTGGTGTTTTCGGACGGCAAAACGATTGCACCTATGGTTGTGGCGCGTGACCACAAACGCGCATTGGATGGCGACTTAGGCTTAAATACAGGGGGCATGGGCGCGATTGCACCTGCCCCAGACATCACCTCGGCGCAGATTGAGCAGGTATGCCGTGAAATCTTCCAACCCACATTGGAAGGCATGGCAGCACAGAGGACACCCTATGTGGGGGTATTGTATGCGGGGCTGATGCAAACCGCCGAGGGTATGAAAGTTTTGGAATTTAACTGCCGCTTTGGTGATCCCGAAACGCAGGTGATTTTGCCCCTGCTAGACACGGATTTGTATGAGGTGCTGTTGGCCTGTGTTGAGGGGCGGCTGCATGAAATTGAACTATGTTGGAAAGCGGCAAGTTGCGCCACCGTCGTCCTCGCGTCGGGGGGGTATCCGGGTGATTATGCCGTCGGAAAGCCGATTAGCGGATTGGATGCGGTAGGCGATGATGTGATGGTATTTCATGCGGGTACCGCACTCGAATCCGGTCAACTGGTCACAGTCGGTGGGCGGGTCTTGGCGGTGACGGCGATTGGGCCAACGCTCGACGCGGCCCTACAAAAAAGCTATGCAGCCATTGAGCGGATTCATTTTGCGGGAATGCACTTTCGGCGGGATATAGGCAGAAGGGTAGAAATTTAGCAGTGAGCAGTCATTATCAAAACGCAGGGGTCAATATTGACGCGGGGGCGGAGGCGGTTCATCTTATGAAAGCCGCTGTCCAATCCACCTATGGCCCGCATGTGTTATCAGATGTTGGCACGTTTGGGGGGTTGTTCGCGGGGTCATTTTTGAAAACGATGGATAAGCCCGTGCTGGTCGCCTCAATGGATGGGGTCGGCACCAAGACCAAAGTTGCGGCGCGGCTCAATCGTTGGGACACCATTGGGCAGGATTTGGTCAATCACTGTATCAACGATATTTTGGTGCAAGGTGCGGAACCCCTGTTTTTCTTGGATTACGTCGCCTCTAGCCAACTCGACCCCGCGCAAATCGCCGCAATTGTCGGGGGCATGGCACTGGCCTGTCGTGCGGCGGGGTGTGCCTTGTTGGGGGGTGAAACCGCCGAGATGCCGGGGGTCTATGAACCAAATGAAGTAGACGTGGTCGGCACGATCATCGGGGTGGTGGATCAAGATCACCTGATTGATGGTCGGCAGATTCAGGCAGGCGACATCATTTTGAACCTGCCTTCGACGGGATTACACACCAACGGTTTTTCATTGGCCCGCCGCGTATTGGCTGATCTGGATTGGACGGCTTGGCGGGAGGATTTGGGTTATAGCATCGGGGATGCACTACTGGCCGTCCATGAATCCTATCTCACGCCAATTCGTCAATTGAGGGCAGTGGGAGTCGAGATTCGCGGGTTGGCGCATATCACGGGGGGCGGCGTCATAGACAACCTGCCGCGTATTTTGCCGGAGGGGTTGGGGGCGACAATTCAATTAGGCACATGGTCTATCCCGCCGATTTTTACGCTGATACAGGGCTTGGCAGATATTGCGACCCACGAACTATACCGCGTCTTTAATATGGGACTGGGGATGCTGGTCATTATTCCGCCGCATCAACGTTCGCTTGTGCCGCATCTGAATCAAGTCGGTGCAATCGTGACGGCCCACAGCGGCGTACAGTTGGAAGGGCCTAAATGAAGCGGCTATGTATTCTGATTTCTGGCTCTGGCAGCAACCTGCAAGCCCTCATAGACGCCATACACGCGGGGGACATCGCGGCGGAAATTGTGCTGGTGGTATCAAATCGTCAAACGGCATATGGGTTGGAACGCGCCAAACAAGCGGGCATTCCGACCCTCTGTTTTCCGTTTAAAAAGAGCCAAGATCGCCAGCAATATGACGCGGATTTAGCGGAACGCATCCGGGGCAATCAGGTGGATTTGATTGTTCTCGCGGGATGGATGCACATCCTAAGTCCGGCGTTTTTGGATGCCTTTCCCCAGCGGGTGATAAATCTGCATCCCGCCCTTCCCGGCATGTTCTCCGGCACACACGCAATTGAACGGGCCTATCAAGCCTATCAAGAGGGGGCGATTATCGAAAGCGGCTGTATGGTACATTATGCCATCCCCGAAGTGGACATGGGGGCCGTTATTACCCAAGCAACCGTGCCAATTTTGCCAACCGATACCCTTGATGAATTTGAAACACGGATGCACCAGACTGAGCATCAGATTTTGGTTGCGGCAGTCAAGCAGTTGACAGAGATCGGCCTGTCTTAAATTACTTCGGTTAAAGGTTGTTGAAAATGACAAAATATAGGCAAATATCCTTTTCAACAACCTTAATTTTTGGTCTAATTACACACCGAAATCACAAGATAGGAAAGGCACACCCGATGCCAGCGGTTTTGGATAGATATATCACGCCTCACAAGTTGCAGACGTGTTTAAAAATTCCGGACAGCGTTGATGATTCGAACGCGCTACTGAGTTTTCAGTCGGCGCGTTTATTTTTTATAAGGGGGAGATGTAGACAAAAAACCCCCATAAAAATCCAACCGCTTTTCCTCCACCTTTCCCCTTTTTCTCTTGTTTTGAACCACCACCCTTTGTTTTCCAATTCTCAAATTCAAACTCATAAGCCTTTGGAGGGCAAACTCGTATGAAAGCCTTTTTGGATACCTATACCCCGCCGAAAATGAATGGAGATTTTGTCGGCAAGCCGATTGTCACGGTTGAGCAGTTCACCCGCTGTGACCTCGATCAAATTTTTGCTACCACCGAGCGCATCAAAGCAGGGGTACGACGCGGAGAACAATGGATTCATAATCTGTGCGCCAATAAAATTATGGCGACCCTGTTTTTTGAGGCCAGCACCCGGACCGACCTGTCCTTCCAAGCTGCCATGAGCCGCTTAGGGGGGCGTTGGATCGGAGCGAGTAATGGGATTTCATTCTCATCGCTTTATAAGGGCGAAAGCATTGCCGATACAGTACGCGCCGTTGGTTGTTATGCCGATGCGATTATCCTACGTCATCCGGCGGAGGGAGCATCGTATCAAGCGGCCTATTATCTGGACATGCTGGCAGATAAGATTGGGCACAAAGCGGTCTTGGTCAGCGGCGGAGACGGCATCGGTGAACATCCCACCCAAGCCTTATTGGATTTGTTCACGATTGAGGATGCCAAAGGAGGCTTAGATAACCTGCAAATCACACTGGTTGGTGATCTCAAATTTGGCCGCACCGTGCATTCCCTCGCCAAGCTGATCGCTATCTACGGCGGCGAAAACATCACGCTAACTTTTGTTTCACCAGAAAGCCTCGCCATGCCGACCAAAGTGCTGACCTTTTTGGATGGATATGGCATCCATTATCGGCAAACGGATAATCTGTTTGACGTACTGGATAAAAGTGACATTATCTATTGGACGCGGGTACAGGAAGAACGTTTTGAGAATCCTGCCGAGTATGAAGCGATTCGCAATAACTTCATTATGACACCCGATTTGTTAGGGCAGGCCAAGCCAGATATGTGTTTGCTGCACCCCCTACCGCGCAAACATGAAATGGGCACAGAAGCCGATCAAGATATTTTGGATCGTGATCCGCGTACCTGTTATTTCCACCAGATGGAAAATGGCATGTTTGTGCGTATGGCGCTGTTGGCTAAGGCATTGGGAGTGATAAGTTTGTGAGCCAACCAGTCAAATTGATGGGGATGGTAGACCCCCATGTACATTTACGGGATATGGAGTGGGCACATAAAGCCACCTTTGCCAGCGAGACCGCTGCTGCCTTAGCCGGAGGGTATTGGGCCGTTTTTGACATGCCCAATACTCCCCCCAACACCTTCACCCGTGCGGCACTCGACCAAAAATTAGCAACCTTTCAAGCCGGGGCGGTCTGCGATTGGGGGGTGTATTTTGGCGCGTCGCGGCAGGGGAATTGGGCGGAATACCCACAGGTGATGGCCGATACATGCGGCCTCAAAATGTATAACAACCCTACAACTGGCAACTTATTCATCACCGACCCATCCATCCGTGAACAGCACTATCAAGCATGGCACGGGGTTATCGCGGTTCATGCGGAGGAAGATGTCATCCCCACCGTGTTGGAATTGGTGCGAAAATATCGCCGCTGGACGCATTTTTGCCATATCAGCAGCGCCGCCGAAATGGCCTATTTGATAGAGGCCAAACGGGAGGGTCTGCCCATCAGTATTGGCGTCACCCCACATCATTTGTATCTGTCACAGGATGATTTACCGCAGTTGGGGAGTCGGGGTTTGATGAAACCGGAACTCAAGACCCCCGCCGATTGCCGCGCATTATGGCAGGCAGTGAGCGATGGCTGGGTAGACGTGATTGAATCGGACCACGCCCCGCATACCCTCACCGAAAAAATGAGTGACCGTCCCCCGTATGGCGTGCCGGGTTTGGAGACGACCTTGCCGCTAATGGGATTGGCGCTACACGAGGGGCGAATATCATTGGTGCAGGTGGTGGCCCTGTTGACGACTGGCAGCCAGCGCATTTTTAAGATCACCCCGCCGCCAGATACCTATACGCTGGTGGATTTCGATGATTCCTATATCATCGAGTCTCAGAATTTGCGGACGGCCTGTGGCTGGTCACCATTTGAGGACTGGCGCGTGTATGGGCGTGTACTGGAAGTCTGGATACGCGGGCAAAAGGTGTTTGATGGGGAACGGGTTTTAGTCTCGAATGGATTTGGGCAGCGGGTCATATGTGGATAAAAAGTTATCAATTCACCTATCAGCGGCTAGTTCGCCCGTTGATCTTTGGCTTGATGGATGCCCAGACCGCCCATGAGCGAATCCTATCCTTTTTGGCGCGGGCCGATCAACGCGATTGGGTGCAACATGCCGCCCAAGCCCTTTATCGGCGTATGGCCCCCATCGAACCTATGCAGGTCGGCGGGGTCTCGTTAGATTTTCCCTTGATTCTGGCGGCAGGGTTTGTCAAAGGGCAGGGATTTGCCACCGAAGATGAGGCGATTCAGACCGTCGAACGTGGTGAAAATATCATACCGGGCTGGCGCACCATGCCGAATATCGTCGGGGCTGTCGAGTTCGGTTCATTTACCCGTTATCCCCGTTTGGGCAACGCGGGACAAGTGATTTGGCGGGATACGGCAACTCACTCTACCCAGAATCGCGTTGGACTAAAAAATCCGGGAGCACGGGCGGTTGCACAATTTTTAGCCAAGCATCCGCCTAAAAAACCGTTTGGCATCAACCTCGCCGTCAGTCCGCAAGTGACCGTCCCTGACCAAGAAGAAGCGGAATTGGTCGAATCGCTCCAGCTATTTTTGGATACAGGCGTTCTACCGGATTGGTTTACCCTCAATTTAAGCTGCCCCAACACCGAAGACGATCCTCGCGGTCATCAAACCGAAGAAAAAGCCCGCCGTTTGTGCCGTACCTTATTGGAGCATCTTGACGCAATTCCCCTGTGGGTCAAAATAAGCCCGTGTCTAAGCGCAGAACAATACGCGAAATTGATTGGAGCATTCGCGGCGGAGGGGGTACGGGCGGTCATTGCCACCAATACCTTACCCCAACCAACTCCCAATGACGCACAGGTAACGGGCGGAGTTGGGGGTGGACGCCTACACACGGCAGCACTTGACGCCACCCGGCATCTTATGGCGGCACGACGCGAACAGGGCTATCTGGTGGACGTGATCGGATGTGGTGGGGTGTTGGACGCGCCAAGTTATCAGGATTTTAGAGACTTGGGTGTTCAAGTAGTTCAGTATTGGTCGGCATTGGTCTATCAAGGGTTATGGGCCTATGCCGTTATTTTGAGAAAGTAGATGAGCATGGCGGCGGAACGTATCGCACAAATTTTGTTAAACATTGGGGCTGTCGGGGTGAGTCCCGATAAGCCCATTCAGTTTAAATCCGGGATTCTTTCGCCCGTTTATATGGACAATCGGAGTTTGCCGTTTCATCCAATGGAGTGGAAGGAAGTTATTGCCGCATTTCAGGGCCACCTGCAAAATTTACCCTTTGATGTAATTGCAGGGATTGAGGCAGCAGGGATTCCACACAGTGCCGCGTTGGGCTATGCCATGAACAAGCCGTCGGTGTTTGTTCGCAAGGCCGCAAAAGAACACGGCAAACAAAAACGGGTCGAGGGCGGTAATGTGGCGGGGCTGCATGTCGTTTTGGTGGAGGATTTGGTGACGACGGGCAGCAGCAGCCTCAGTGGAGTCGAGGCCCTCCGCACAGAAGGGGCCATTGTGGAACATTGTATCGCTATCGTGAGTTATGGCTTTGCGGAGGCGGCGGAAAATTTCGCTAGGGCCAATGTCGAATTGCATACCCTTACCAACTTTGACACGATTTGGCAGTTCCTAAAACCAACCGTATCGGCGGAAGTGGCGCAAATGGTCGAAACTTGGCACGCTGATCCATATATATGGGGTAAAAACTGATGAATACAGCATATGAAACCGCAATGGGAAAATATGTCGCACGGGTCAAGGCGACTCGCAGTTTACTTTGTGTGGGATTGGATAGCGAATTGGCAAACCTACCCAGCCGTTTTCTGCGTGAACCATTGCCCCAATTTGCCTTCAATCGTTGGATTATCGAAGAAACCCACCACTATGTATGTGCCTATAAGCCCAATATGGCGTTTTACGAAGCACAAGGAGTGCTTGGCTGGCAGGCGCTGGGGGAAACCATGCGCTATCTACGCTCCGAGCATCCCGATATTTTGACGATTTGTGATGCCAAGCGTGGCGATATTGGCTCGACCAGTGCCGCCTATACCCATGCCATTTTTGATGAACTTGGCTTTGATGCTGTAACGTTGAATCCTTATTTGGGGGGAGAGGCATTACAACCTTTTTTGGAACGACCTGACAAAATCAGCATCATTTTGTGTCGCACTTCCAATCCACAGTCGGGCGAACTACAAGATTTGGAAATTGAGTCACAGAAATTGTGGCAGGTCGTGGCCCAAAAGGTCGCCCAAGAGTGGAATCGGCACGGCAATTGCATGTTGGTGATGGGCGCGACTTATCCGCAAGAATTGGCCCAAGCCCGTCAATTGGTTGGCGACATGCCGTTGTTGGTTCCGGGGGTCGGCAGTCAAGGCGGCGATTTAAACGAGGTATTGAAAGTCGGCTTAAACCGTCAGAGCCATGGCCTTATTATTAATTCATCACGGGCGATTCTATGGGCCAACTCGCCTCAACAGGCCGCTTCGGAGGTAGCCTTGTTCATCGCGGAAAAACTTGGATGAATAATTACCCCGTGATGTAGGATTTGGGATTCCCTATGGCGCTTTCATGAGCAAAGTGGCTGTAGGGACATCTTTGCTTATTGCAATGGTTCTTGCTGGATGGGGCGTCTTGACTATTCACTCAATATTTCTTCACCAATGGGAATCGTGAATCCAAAGGTGCTGCCGATTCCTTCTTCGCTGTCTACCCACACATGTCCCCCATGTTTATGCACGATTTCTTTGACAATCGAAAGTCCAAGCCCGCTCCCCGATACCGCCATATGCTGGCGGGTATTGACCCGATAGAACTTGGTAAACAGCTTTGGAATATCCCCCGCCGGAATCCCTAGTCCGGTATCACTTACCTGAATATGAATGTCTTCACCTTGTACGGCTGCTGAAACTTCAACTGTGCCCCCAACTGGCGTATATTTCACTGCATTGGACAATAAATTTTGCAGGACTTGATTCATGCGCTCGTTATCCCAATAGACGGTTATGTCTTCTTCTGGCAGTTGGGCAATGACGTTAAGCTGTTTATCATCTACCTGCGGATGGACATAATTGATATTTCCTTCCATCCAACTTGTCAGTGAGAGGGCCTGTCTACGCAGCACAATATCTGATTCAAGACGTGCCAAATCAAGCAGTTGGACGATCAAGTTATACATGCGATCTGCTTCTTGTTGAAGCGTATCCAGTTTTTTATAAACAATATCAGGGTCTCTAGGCAGATAGTGGCGGATCATATCAACGGTAATGAGGATCGAAGTGAGGGGATTTTTGAGATCATGCGAGGCGGTACTCAGAATATTATCTTTAATTTTGACAAGCCGCTCATAATAAAGGCGTTCTTGCTGGCGAAGGGCTTGAATTTCTTGCTTTTGACGATGGAGAGTCAAATGAGCCGTTACCCGTGCCACCACTTCTTCTTGATGGAGTGGCTTGGTAATGTAATCCTCGGCCCCCAGCTCGAACCCCCGTACTTTATCTACAGTATCGGAGAGGGCCGTCATAAAAATAACAGGAATATCACTGCTGACTGGATTGGCCTTTAGGCGTCGGCAGGTCTCAAATCCATCAATGCCCGGCATCATGACATCCAGTAAAATCACGTCCGGGGGGGCATATTCTACCTGCTCAATGGCGCTTTCCCCATCTGTTGCCACCAATACTTCATACCCTGCCCCTTCAAGGAACTGCATCAGCACTTCGAGATTGGTTGGAATATCATCCACAATCAGAATGATGCCTTTACGTTCGTCCATCACTTTGCTCCCGGTGCTGCTGTATAAAATCCCGAATCTCCTTTAACCTAAAATTGCGAGCCAGCATCCGAAGATTCGCTGCAAAGGCTTTATACCCCAAAATGGTCAGCCGATCCGCCTCTTCTGTTAGGCCGCGAATATTGCCACGTTTGGCATGATCCAACAATCGCACCAAATCTTCTTCTGGTGGGGTAATAATGATGCTGTCATTTGGTTCAACCTCACTCACGCGCATATCATCTTCGTAAATCCATTCTAGTCGCAAGTGATTGGCTAATAAATCCAATAACTTAGCAAACCGAAATGGTTTGGCAAGAAAGTCATCACTTCCGGCGGAAAAACTTTCTCCCCGATTATATTCAAAAGCACTGGCCGACACTGCAATAATAATTAGATTTTTACCGGACGGCATTTCACGTAAACGACGAATCGTCTCAAGGCCATCCAAAACAGGCATCCTTAAATCCATGAGAATCGCGTCAGGATGGAAACTGGCTACTTTTTTGAGACAGTCCTCGCCATCCACCGCCTCTTGTACGTCAAACCCCAACGGAACGAGCATATTAGTGAGCACCGAGCGGTTTTCCCAACGGTCATCCACGACCATGATACGGCGGGAGACCCCCCGATAGCCGACCACATTCCGTTCCTCGACTTTTGGTGTGCCAACCCAATCTTCAACGCCCGGTAGGACAAGTTCAAACCAGAATGTGCTGCCCTCCCCAACTTGGCTTTTGACCTGTAAACGCCCGCCCATCAAGTTGACCAATTGGTTACTGATGGCAAGGCCAAGCCCGGTACCCTCGACCAGTGTCGCCCGCGATTGTTTATTTCCCTGACGGAAAGGTTGAAAGACTACCCGCAGAGCCTCTTGGGATATCCCAATCCCTGTATCTTCAACCTGAAAACGGATTTTTTCCTCGTGATACCCCACCTTGAGCAAGACGCCGCCATGTTCAGTGAATTTGACGGCATTACCCAGTAAATTGAGCAGCACTTGACGCAACCGGACTTCATCTCCATAGACCGCTGGGGGAAGTTCAGATAAGGCCTCATAGCGAAATGAAAGATTTTTCTGTTCGGCCCTCACATGGATAATGCTGCTAATACTTTCTAACATATCGGTGAGATTGAAAGGCGACAAGCTCAATTCCATGCGCTTGGCTTCAATTTTCGAAATATCGAGGATGTCATTAATCAACGTCAAGAGGTGTTCGCCGCTGTGCTGAATAATGGAGAGACCCTGGTGCTGATGGGTATTCAGGCTGCGGTCTTTGCTCAAAATTTGCACATAACCCAAAATGCCATTCAATGGAGTGCGGAGTTCATGACTCATCGTTGCCAAAAATTCGCTCTTGGCGCGATTGGCTTGGTCGGCAACTTGAATGGCCTGCTGAAGCTCCAAATTACGCCGGTTATTTTCAATAGCGATGCCCAAGAACGACGCAATGTGTAATAAAAGGTCTTCGTCACGTTCATCGTAGGCGATTGTCTTTTTGCTGCCGATACCCACCAAACCTACTAAATTTTGATTCACCACCATCGGGGCCACTATGCCAGATCGAATGCCGTGTTGCCGATCTGTTTCGACATACGACCCTTCTGGCCCATCAAAGTTGTTAATAATGATTGCCTGATGCTGGCGAATGGTCTCATGGACACTAATAGAGCGAAGTGGGATTTGCTGCCCTACTTGAAATAAATGCGGTTCGCCCTCGTGAACCACGATTTCGAGATATTCCGGGTCGGCTGCGGTAAGCGCAATCGTAATCTGTTCGGGTGTCAAAATCTGGGTAATGTATTTTGTGCCAAGCCGAAAAATATCTTGCTCGGTAGACGCCATGTTGACCTGTTGGCTCATTTCATTAAGTAAATCGAGCCGTTGGGCGTAGGCTTGAGTTTCGGCAAGGGAGGTCTGAGTCTGTTCAAACAAGCGGTCCCGTTCACGTTCAATACGCTTGGTTTCGGTAACGTCCCGTACCATGCCAGTATAAATGAGCTTGCCATCTACATTGACTTCGTTGATGGCGAGATAGATGGGGAAAACAGAGCCATCCCGCCGCTGTCCATATTCTTCACGCAGAACACCGATGACTTTGGTCTCACCTGTGCTGATTCGTCGCTGTAGATAGTCATCATGGCGAGACTTATTGGGTTCAGGAATGAGGATTTTGATATTTTGCCCGATGACTTCTTCGGCTGCATATCCAAAAATGCGCGAGGCTGCTGCATTAAAGGCTAAAATGTGCCCTGTAGAATCAATGCTAATTATGGCGTCAGCAGCGACCTCAACTAATGCTCGCTGCATGGCTTCGCTTTGTCGCAGACGTTCTTCTGCATCCCGCCGTTTCGTAATCTCATGCAAAATGAATAATCGGCCTATCGGCTGCTGATCATTATCTTTAGCTTGTAGCACCCGCAGTTCAAAATGGCGCGGTTTGCCATCTGGAACAGGTACAATCAACTCGCTGTGGGCATCATCTAGCAAAAAATAAGGTTCAAATAACCCAACGACTTGAGGGGCAACTTCGGCAAATGGCCGTCCAACAATCTCTTGTGAAACACCCAAAAGCTCCTTCATGGCGGCATTAAGATCGAGTACATGATTTTGAGGACTGAGCACAATAATTGCATCTTCAATATTTTCAACAATGAATTTTCGGATCATAGGGCGGCCATTATTTATTCTTAACCTTAATTAGATTATTAAATTTTATCATAGAGTAGAAGATATGAACCCCCGAATCTTGGGAGACCAAATTGCTTGACGATTAGCCCAGCATAGCCTAAAATAGCCTCTTTGAACAGCCGTTCGCACTCGAAATCCTCAGAGGATACCTTAAATACGCAGGAGTTCCCATGCGCGAAATTACGATAGCCACCGTTCAGTTCAAACCCAAGATGGGTGAACCTGAAGATAATCTTGTGAAGATGTCGGATTTTGTATCCAAGATTGCCTCTCAGCAAAAAGTTGATCTCATTATTTTTCCCGAACTCGCCACCAGCGGCAATGAATTGGGTGTACGATTCACCGAAGTCGCCCAGCGTATTCCCGGCCCCTCGGTGAATTTGATGGCCCAACGCGCCGCCGAATATGGGGTTTACATCGCTTTCGGGCTTTGCACCAAAGAGCGTGTCGAAAGTGTGATCTTCAACTCAGCCGTGTTGGTCGGGCCAGATGGTGAATTGCTTGGCAACTATAACAAAGTCCATCTGCGTGGTGAAGAGCGTATGGCCTTCCGTGAGGGATTCAAATATCCCGTTATTGAAACCGAAATTGGCAACATCGGCCTGTTGTTGGGATGGGATTTGGCGTTCCCTGAAGCAGCGCGTTCATTGGCTCTTGAAGGTGCGGAACTGCTGTGTGTGATGTCCAACTGGGAAACCAGCCAGATTGACGAATACAAGACCTACGTCAAAGCCCGTGCGCTCGAAAATGCCGTGTTTGTGGCATCCTCCAATCGTGTTGGCGAAGACGTGACGGTGAATTATGGCGGCGAAAGCATGATTGTTGGCCCACGCGGCAAGGTTCATGCAGCCCTTACGCTGGAAAAGAAAGCCGCTGAAAAAGCCGAAAAAGCTACGGGTGAAGGTGCGGCAGAAGCTCCGGCCACTCCTCCCGCCGCTCCAGCCAAGACCGAACCATCCGAAGGCTACGCCGTCGCCCGTATTGACCTAGACGAAGTGCGCAAATTCCGTGAGGAGTTCCAGCATATTCAAACTCGTCAGCCTTTGACGTATCGGGCGATTGTGAAACGTTATTAGTTTTTTGATAGGGGTAGGGTATGGGTTTACCACAGCGTATTGATAATGAAACTGGCTCGGTGGGAGCACCATCCCAATTGGCGGATGAGGCGGAAGTTCCGCAGTGGTTTGCTGAGATCGTCGCTTATTTCTCTGCCCTGCCCCTATTGGTCAGTTTTATCATAGGCCTCATTGGGTTTTCGACGCTTGCCTGCTGCTTGTTTGGCGTTCTTTTTACCCTTATTTAGCCTCATGGAAACCTTATGGACAAGATAGACCTACGGAGCGATACCGTTAGTTGGCCGACTGAAAAAATGCGACAGGCGATGGCCGCTGCGCCCGTTGGGGACGACGTGTATGGCGAAGACCCGACGGTTAATCAACTGGAAAAACTGGCGGCTGAAAAGCTCGGCAAAGAAGCGGGCCTATTTGTCACTAGCGGCACGATGGGCAATGTGGTCTCAATTTTGACACACTGTGGACGCGGTGATGAGGTCATTTTAGGGGATAAGAGCCACGCCTTTATCAATGAAACAGGCAATCCCGCTGCCTATGGGGGTGTCCACTCGTGGCCCGTCGAAGTTCAGCCAGATGGCACACTGCCCCTTGAAAAAATTAAGGCCGCCATCCGCGCCGACAATGTGCATTATCCCATCACCACGCTGGTCTGTTTGGAAAACACACAGGCCGCCGTTGGAGGGCAGCCGCTTCCCGTTGAGTATATGGATGCGGTTGGGGCACTCTGCCACGAACACGGTCTCAAGCTCCATATTGACGGCGCACGTATCTTTAACGCAGCCGTCGCAGTGGATGAAGATGTCAAACGAGTGGTGCAAGCCGCCGATAGTGTGCAATTTTGCCTTTCCAAAGGATTATGCGCCCCCGTCGGTTCGATGATCGTCGGTTCTGCCGACTTTATCCGCCGTGCCCGCCGCATCCGCAAAGCGATGGGGGGGGGATTGCGCCAAGCTGGAATTTTAGCCGCTGCGGGTATCATCGCATTGGAAGAAATGACCGAGCGCCTCGCCGAAGACCATGCCGTCGCGTGCATCTTGGCCGAAGGGTTGGCAACCATTCCACATATCCAAATTGATCCCAGTCAGATTCGCACCAATATCGTACTGTTTTCGGTAAATGAGACTTCCCCGCTCAATGCTCCTCAACTTGCCGCCGCGCTGGAAAAAGACAACATCCTTATTCGTCCTGTCTATACGCAAAATTTCCGCGCTGTTACACACTATTGGATTACCCCCGAACGTGCTCGATTTGTAGTGGAACGAATTCGGAGTTACCTCACGTGAAGCGGCCAGAACGTCACGGGCCACCCCATGATGACCAAATGGCTTGGCCCATCTCGCAACCCTCGGCTGATGAAATTGGTGAAACTGAACCAGAAATTGTAGAGACGCCCGTTGAGGCTAAACCAAGCCTGCTGTCCCGTATTCCCCACGCCATCCTTCGTCCCATGCAACCCGACCCATTGCTGCAAGAAGTCGAAACTGACGACGAGGAGGAATTTGAGACGGGCGAGTTGGCGGAAGATTCTGAGGAAATTGAGGCCGAGGAACACCCCTCCCTATTCATTAACCCCTTCCAACGTGAGGTAGACCCCGTTTTTGCCTATATGGTCATCATAGCCCTATCCATTGGCCTCAGCCCGATTGATGCCAGCATCCGATACGTGGCTTTATGGGCGGCATTGGGTGGAGCAGGCCTAGTAACATATATTTTGGGGACAAGTCCACGCCTTAGTGACACCTCAGTGGAGAATTTACGGGCAGGACTGTTGTTTGGCCTCGCCATTGGCATCCCCTTCGTCATCTTATTTGGGTCGGCCCTCCAAACTGTGTCTGACCGAATGTTTAATGAGCGCGGCGTCCCAGCGAATATCATGAATACATGGGTGTTTATGGCGGTCTGTTTTGTCATGCCCGCCGCCGATTCCCTCTTCTTTCGTGGGGCGATGCAAGAACTTCGTGGGCCAATTGTTTCCGGCATTTTGGGGACGATATGGTCAGTCATTCTATTTTTCCCACATATGGAACTCGGCAATGCCTCCGGGGTCGCGTTTGTGATGGTGATCGTGTTTGCCCTGCTCAATTTTCTGTACGGCTACCTGCGCTATCGCAACGGATTAGCAGCAGCATGGATCAGCCAGATTATCAGCGGACTCTGCCTTTGGTTTTTGCCCCGCCTGATCTTCTAATCAAACCCATTTTCAACCATGCCTGTGCTATACTGTAGATAAATCCAATATCAGAACGAAAATTCTATACTTGTACTGTTAGAGAAGCTGATGCACGACGACCATTCACACGTAGATCAAAATTTTGTTCATCTGCACCTCCACACGGAATACAGCCTGTTGGACGGCTTTGCTGTCATTGATCGGGCCGTCGCCTATGCCGCCCAATTGGGAATGCCCGCGCTGGCGATTACCGATCATGGCACGATGTTTGGGGTAATAGATTTTTATCGGGCGTGCAAGGCCAAAGGGATTAAGCCACTGATTGGGGTAGAGTCCTATTTGGCCCGGGGCAGCCGCTTTGGTCGTGACCCTAAAATAGACTCCAAACCCTATCACATGCTGCTGCTGGCCCAAAACCAACAAGGTTATAAAAATCTGCTGAAATTATCTTCTAAGGCTCAATTGGAAGGCTTTTATTATCGCCCCCGCATTGACCGCGAATTGATGGCCCAATATGCAAGTGGCTTGATTGCAACCAGCGGTTGTTTGGCGGCGGAAATTCCACGCATGGTCGAAGATGGCCGAGATGAAGAAGCCCGTCAATTGATTGGCTGGTATCAAGATGTCTTTGGCAAGGACAAATTTTTCCTTGAATTGCAGGCCCATGATATTCCGCAATTGGATAGGCTAAATCGCTGGCTGGTCGAAAACTCCAAATACGCTAATGTGCCGCTGGTCGCCACCAACGATGTGCATTATGTCAGCCCGGACGACTATGATTACCATGACACGTTGCTGTGTATCCAGACGGGCAATGTCAAAAGAGAAGAGAATCGCCTCCGCATGTCGGGGGGTAATTCGTATTACATGCGGACACAAGCCGAAATGTGGCGCTTGTTCGGTGATATTGCTCCACAAGCACTCAACAATACCATCATGATTGCTGAGATGTGCGAAGACGTAGAGCTAGATACCAAAGAATATCACCTGCCGATTTTCCCTGTACCCGATGAATTTGACAGCCCCGGTAACTATCTGCGCCACCTTTGCGAAGAAGGGGTCTATTGGCGCTATGGTTCCGCTGCTGACACTGCTGAAGTCCGGGAACGTTTAGAATACGAAATTAGCGTTATCCATGATATGGGCTTCGACACCTACTTCCTGATTGTATGGGATTTGTGCCGTCATGCGCGTGATGTAGACATTTGGTGGAATGTGCGCGGTTCGGGTGCAGGTAGCGTAGTGGCTTATACACTTGGCATCACCGGACTCGACCCGCTGGAAAATAACCTGCTGTTTGAACGTTTCCTAAATCCGGGCCGCCGTCAAATGCCCGACTTCGACCTTGACTTCCCCGAAGATCGCCGCGCCGAAATGATTGAATATTGTGTGCAGCGGTATGGGGAAGAAAAAGTCGCCGCCATTATTACCTTTGGGACGTTGGGTGCTAAAGCCGCCATTCGAGATGTAGGCCGTGCTTTCGATCTACCCCTCACCGAAGTGGACAGAATCGCGCGATTAGTGCCAACCACCACCAAGCCCCCAAAGATATATCAACTTTTGGGGGAAGATGAAGAAAAGCCCGAGTTAACCAGCAAGGAATTTATTGACCTTTACGAGAGTGACCAATATGCCCGCCAGATTATTGATACCGCACGGCATTTGGAGGGTGTGCCGCGCCATGCCAGCACCCACGCCGCTGGGGTCATTGTGGCCGATAAGCCGCTGGATGAATATTTACCGCTACATCGTGCCACCAAAGACAATGACGACAGCCCGGTCAAGCGCGTTACCCAATTTGAAATGGAGACGGCGGAAAGTATCGGCCTGCTCAAAATTGACTTTTTGGGTCTCTCCACCCTAACCATATTGCGCCGTGCCTGCGAATTGATTGAAAAGCATCATGGCGTCAAATATGACATGTCGAATATCCCGATTAAGCCCGACCCCAACGACTCGGAGGTTTCCTACTGGGTCGAAGAAACCTTTAAAATGTTAGGACGTGGGGAATCCATCGGGGTGTTTCAATTGGAAAGCAGTGGGATGCGCCAGATGCTTACCGGGATGCGCCCCAAGACATTTGAGCATATCATCGCAGCCATTTCGCTCTACCGCCCCGGCCCAATGCAATTTATCCCGCAATTTAACAAGCGTTTGCACGGAGAAGAGTCGCCTGTATATCTACATCCCAAGCTAGGATCCATCATCGGCAACACCTACGGTATCATCACCTATCAAGAACAAATCATGCAAATTGCGGCGGAATTGTTCGGGTATAGCTTGGGTGATGCCGACTTGATGCGTCGTGCCGTATCCAAGAAAAAACAAAAAGACCTCCAAGCCCACCGTGATATTTTTATGGAAAATGGGCCGAAGCGTGGCGTAGATGCCAAGACCGCCGCCGAAATCTTTGACCAAATCGAGTTTTTTGCCAACTATGGCTTTAATAAGTGCCTCAGTGGAAACACGGAAATCGTAGATGCAGCGACGGGGCGCATGGTAAAAATCGGCGACCTTGCCGCTGGTCAAGCACACATTGAGCAAACCCTAAGCTGTGATATTGATTCCCTGCGATTGCAGCCTAGCTCGATCACCGCAGTCATGGAAAATGGGGTGAAGCCCGTCTATTGCCTTACAACCCGTCTAGGCCGACAAATCGAAGCAACAGATAACCACCCCTTCTATACCTTTGTTGGGTGGCGTTTGTTGGGCGAACTCTCGGTTGGGGATAAAGTCGCTGTCCCACGCCGTATCCCCGTCGAAGGCACGAAGGAATGGCCCGAACATGAGTTGTTTGATTTAGGTCGGCGTTTAACAATAGGGCATCTCAAGTCTATCCCATCAGAAGTATTCGAGTTATCTAATTGGCAAATCACCCAACTCATTGGGCAAATTTGGCAGGATAATCGGCAAACTGGCGACATCGGAAATTGTTTTGTTGCTCCATCTCAGTATTTTGCCCATCAAATTCAACACCTTCTACTGCGCCTCAATATCATGAGCGGGATTCGAGAAGTTGGCTCCAGTCGTTATGAGGTTGCCATATACGAAGAAGCATCGTCGGAAAGCGACATTTATTGGGACGAGATTGTCTCAATCGAATACGTTGGTGAGGAAATGACCTATGATTTGACCATTGAGGGTACTCATAACTTCATCGCCAATGATATTCTCGTGCATAATTCTCACGCGGCAGATTATGCCGTCATCACCTGTCAAACCGCCTACCTAAAATGCCGCTACCCACATGAATACATGACGGCGCTGATGTCGGTTTATTATGACGACTCGGCTAAAGTCAGTCAGTTTGTGGCCGATGCGAGCCGCATGGATATTGCTGTTCTGCCGCCAAATGTCAATTATTCATGGCAGGACTTTGATATTGAATATAGCGATGATGACCGTAAACATATCCGGTTTGGCATGGGGGCGGTCAAAAACGTCGGTATGGGGTCTATTGCCCATATCTTGGAAGAACGCGAAGCCGGAGGTCGCTTTAAAGACCTCGACGATTTCCTACAACGCTGTGACATGCGGGTGATTGGCAAACGCGCCCTTGAATCGCTGATTCGCGTGGGGGCGATGGATGATTTTGGAGATCGTCCGACCCTTCTGCATAATCTTGAGCGCCTAATGAGCCACAGCGCTGCCCGTCGTAAAGATGCTGAAATTGGTCAAATCACCATGTTTGATTTGATGGGAGGTGGTCAGGATAGCGACAACGTAGGGTCGGTATGGAGCGTTATCGAAAAACCCGCCCAACCCGCCGATAAACGTGAACAACTCCGCTGGGAACGCGAATTAACGGGCCTCTACGTGACCGACCATCCAATGGGCGACTTGCGCCATGTCCTGCAAAGAATCATCACCCATACCTCGGCAGATTTGCTAGAACAATCTGAGGTCATCAGTGGCAAATCCGTGACGGTGGCAGGCTTGGTCACGGAACTGCGCGTCATCACCACCAAAAAAGGCGATGGCATGGCGATTCTGCAAATCGAGGATATGCACGGGGTTATCAATGCCGTCATGTTCCCCAAAGTGTGGGATTTGCAGCGTGACATCGTGCAGGAAGATAAGGTTTTGGTCGCCTATGGCAAAGCCGATTTACGTAATGGTGAGGTGCAGATTATTGTAGACCGGGTAACGCAAAACTTTACCGTGCATAGCGCTGCTCCCGCGAATGACCACCTTAGCGGTGCGGAAACGTTGCAAAAACTCAATGATATGCCTTTTGACTGGCTGCCCGATGATGAGCCACCCTATATGGACGATAGCGGCTATCTTCCTGATCCATCCGACGACACCCCCTATCCACTACCTCCTTCCAATGGCGGCAATGGGCATCATCAGGTACGCGAAACCGCCAGTGTCTCTTATGAGACAGAAGCCCCTATCCTCACCGAAGATGAATTAGAAGCCTCGATGCTCATGGGTGACGAACCCGATGAATTTGCTGAGGCGACAGAACTGGATGATGACGATATGCTGGCTGCTAATGACGATGATTTGCCACCCGATATGCCCGCCGAAAAGCTACTGCCCCTGTTTGAGATGACAGCCGCTGTCGAAGCGAAACCGTCCACGCCCAACCGGGTCACGGCAAAATTAAAAACCACGACGAGTCCTATTCCGAAAGTAGCAACTCCACGCCAGCGACTTGTGGTGCATTTCTATCGCAGCAGCGAAGATGAGCAGGACAAACGCGCCCTAAAACGCATTGTCCAGATCGCCCAGAGTTACCCCGGCGACGATGAATTATGGGTTGCCATACATCGGCCTGAATGTGACTTTCCGGTGCATATGAAGTTTCCCAAGCCGGGGATTGCCATTTGTGATGAACTACTTGACCGCCTATCCAATCACAGCCGACTTGGAACGGATGCCATCGAAGTTCAGCCTCTCTGAAAAAATGAGCAAAGCCAGCAGAAGCATTGCGGAGGTTAGGGAATTATCCCTTAATATAAAGGGAGGATTATAATTGCTTTAATTACCTTTGAACCTGAAAAGAGGCTAAGATGGCTAAAATATTTCTCTCTTATGCCCGTGAAAACCGTACCATAGTTGAGAAAGTGCAGGCAATCTTGAAAGAGCATGGGCACGAAATCTGGTTTGATAACGATATTTTACTTGGCGATCCATTTCCACAAGCCATCGAAGTCGGCATTGAAAGCTGCGATTTCTTTGCCATCTTTTTAACCAAAGAGGTCATTGCGTCCTCGTGGGTTAAACGTGAACTCACAACCTATTTTTTGAAAGATATGGAGCGGGGAACGAGTACCATTCTTCCTCTGAAATTTGATGATGCCGATATTCGAGATTTTGGACGCTTATTTGCACCCATTCAGCATTGTGATTTTACGCAGAATTTTGAAATCGGAATCAACGATTTATTGAAGCGGGTGGGGTCTACAAAAACAGCAGATGGCCCTTCCGAAGAAGATTATAAACGCCTCCTCTTTTCGATTGATTTGGTCGTCACAGCTGGAAACGCCGCGATGATGTACTACAACAGCAGCCTTAAACAAAATCAAGCGCTCGATGACCGACGCAATGCAGCTACCCGTGCCGATACAACCGCTCAGAATAAAATCCTGCATCTTATCAACATGAAATATGAGAATGAAGAGATTATTTCAGAAGAGATTCACAAAGATAATCCCCGCCAAGAAATTAAAAGTGATGGGTATACTTGGGTGATTGACCCTTTGGATGGGACAAACAATTTCGTCAATCGCATTCCCTTTTTTTGTTCGGCTATTGGCATTTTGAAAGACGGAAAGCCATTCATCGGAACAATCTTTGATCCTGTGCTGAACGAGGTCTATTTTGCCATTCAGGGTCAGCAGTCCAAATTTGGAAAATATCTACCGGCGAGACCATCTCCATTTCGACAGACCCCCAGCGAAAACTTCTCGACCAAGCCTTAATTGCTACGCATATCAGTTCAAGAGAAGACATTGCACAACGCCTGTTTGCCAACGAATTCTTTTTGCACATGTCCCGAAAATTCAAGCATATCCGCGCTTTTGGTTGTGGGCAACTTGCCCTCGCCTATGTTGCATCGGGCCGATTACAAGCCTTCCTACAATTAGATAGCTACATTTGGGATCAAGTGGCAGGCGTAGTCATCTTAAACAATGCAGGCGGAATAACCCAAGAATTTGACCCAGATACGCATGAGTTGAGCGATTGGACTTATCAAACGAGGAACATTTTGGCCTGCTCGAATAAATTAATCCTAGAGGCTTTCAAATCTGAGTTTTTGAATTAACTGACCATTACCCATTCGCCCGAAAATTGAAAACGAAGGGCAGTTAGGTAACTGCCCAAATAGACATACCCTACTGCACCATGCAGTCCCCTGCTTGGGCGACATACTGGTCAATCCCAAACCCCAGCGACCCATCATAGGCATAGGTCTGAGTAAAAAATGGCTGCTGTTCAGTAACGCTGGTCACGGCGGGAACAGTCGCACAACCGTTTTCATCACGGACGGCTGTATTCATTGGGTTGATTTCTTCACCACGATAGGTAAAGCTCCATACGTAATCCCCCACTTCATCTGGTGTGGGGATTTGCACACTCACACACTCGGCTTCATCAAATGTGCCTTCAATTACAGGCACAGGATCGCCACCGTCGGGGAGTATCCATGCCACCGAAAAATCCGCACCGGGAGCGCCGCACGCACTGACATCAATCGGCAACCCCACCCCGCTTTGATAGGGAATTTCCACCGTGAAGGGTAGTTCAGAAGCCTTTACCCCATCCATGTCAACACTGCTGAAATAATCGGCCAGCGGAAGATCATTATCACTGGCCGGGGCGGTATCAATCCAAAAATGGCGACCTGTTGGAATGGCGAAATCTTCCCCGCTTGCCAGCGCGTTCATATACTGTTCAAACACCTGCCACAGATAGATCGAACGGGCATGACCATTGCCAACTGTAATCACCGTGCCATGTTCAATACCCAATTCATTCAACCTGCGGTCAAATTCGAGGAACAGGGCGAATTGGAAGAAGGCATCGTGCGTGCCATGTGCAATCATCAAATCCTTGCCAGCCAACTTTTCCGCCATCGCATAGGGACTCAACGCATTGGCAGCATCAGCATCCCCCTCACCAATCAAATATTCCATTGCCTCCGAGGGATTTTGGCCGGGGCCTTTGGGGGTATTATATTTCCAGCCAAGCAGGTCTTTCAACACCAATATATTGATTGCCGCCAGCGAGGGATAGGTCAAAGGACTGCGCTGCGTTAATGTACCATATTGTGTCGGCGGCACATCGGCAAACACCCCGCGCACAGTGTAATCAAGTCCTAGCGGGTTGATGGCCCACATCAAGGCGGAACCGCCACCCCGACTTGCGCCTGCTGTCACCAATCGCTCAGGATCACCCCCAGCATTCGCCTCGATCCATTTAAAAAACGCTTCGACGGAGTGATAGGTCACGTCGTCAATGCCCTGACTTTCAGTGCCGCCTGCATTGGACATCGCCAAAATTACGCCGGAGCTGCCATTTTGGGTACTACGGGCCACAATCGAGGGGGCATCTAATTCTTGGCCCATGTAAAAACGCTGATTGTTGGAAGTGCCTGCGCCATTGCCACTCAACGCGACAGGATATGAGCCATCGGGTGTCCAACCGACGGGTAGGAACAGGGTATAGAGCGCCCCTTCGACGGGCACATTATTAACAATTTGCAGCCCATCCGCGCCGCTCTGCACTTCAGCCCAGTCGTTGACTACCCGAACACTAACGCCGACGGATGCAGTAATCGCCTCAGCCGTTGCAGTTACTGTCTCAGCTGGGACAGCCACTGGGTCATTCTCGCGGTTGTTATAGACCCCATAGCTAACCGTGACTTCATTGTTGGGAGCAGCCTCACAATCACCAAACGCGGGGTAATGGGTAGCGGCACAGGGGTAGCTGGCATCATCTTGGGCATGGCTTGGGGAATGGTTGCCACCCAAAACAACAAAACTCAATATCGCCAAAAGGGTAAGGAGTAAAAAATACTTTTGCATGGACAATAAACCTCATCAAGCTCTACTGAAATATTCGATGAGGCTGATTGTAGCGCAAAATATCTTGAGGGCTGAACTCGGATTACATACGTTTGCGGCGCACCCGTTCGACTAGCTGACGGAAATGTTCGCCGCGTTCCTCAAAATCTTTATAGGCATCATAGGACGTTGCGCCGGGACTCAGCAACACGACATCTCCGGCAGAAGCCAACTGTTCAGCTAATTCGACAGCCTTTGCCAGATCAGAGACTACATTAACCCGATTCAGCATTCCGGTGGAAATCATTCCACGTGCGCGGCGGGCATGGTCGGCAATGGCTGGGCCATGTTCACCAAAACACACTAATGCCTTGCAGCGATTCACCGCAATAGCCGCCAATTCTTCCCACGGCAGCTTTTTATCGCGTCCACCCAGCAATAAAACAATCGGTTCTTTAAAACTTTCAAGGGCGGCAATCACTCGTTCAGGTGAGGTTGCAATGCTGTCATTGACCCACAACACGTCATCTACTGTGGCAACCAATTCAAGGCGATGTGGTACGCCCTTAAACGTTTGGGCGACTTCCTGCATGGCTTCTAGTGGAATTTTGGCAGCACCAGCCACTGCGCACGCCGCTAAAACATTGGAGATATTGTGCATTCCACGCAGCTTGATCTTATCACGGTTGCAGATCACCTTTGCCATCATGGTTGGCGAGCAGTTACCCATCAACATCAAGCGCTCACCCACCAGACATGCCCCATCCGCCACTAGGGTCGCAATCGAGAAGGAGGCTTTTTCGCCGGGGGCGTGATCGCTAAGGGCGCTGGCTATCAGATTGTCCCGTCCATAAATCAATATATCATCCGGGCCTTGATTCATAAAAATCTGCGATTTAGCTCTGGCATATTCTTCCATCGTGCCATGCCGATCCAGATGATTAGGGGTGATGTTCAACAAGCAGGCAATTGGTGGGCTAACATCGGCCAATTCTAACTGGAAACTGCTCAGTTCCATCACCACTGTGTCATCTGGTTGAATTTCATCCAAATAGTCGAGCAAAACGTCGCCAATATTGCCGCCGACCCACGTGTGTTTACCCGCTTTCTTGCACATTTCACCAACGAGGGTGGTCGTGGTGGTCTTGCCCGCACTGCCCGAGATCCCAATTACTGGTGCGGGACAGCGTTCCAAAAAGAGGATGGCATCGTTGGTGACACGAATGCCACGATGAAAGGCCTCTTGCACAATCGGAATATTGAGCGGCACCCCCCCCGAAACGCACAAAACATCAGCATCATCCAATAATTCATTGGGATGCCCCCCAAGTGCAAATTTGACATTGGGTTCGGTGATAAATTCCATAATATCATCGGCAAGATCACCTGCATCACGCTTATCGGACAGCGTTACACGAGCGCCCTGAGTCGGCAACCAACGGGCCAATGCCTTACCCTGTCGCGCCATGCCGAGGACAACCACGTTTTTGCCCTTTAAAGATATGGAGTCGGGTTCATTCACAGTGGTCATAGCAACTTAGCCATTTCAAAGATAGATTGATTGGGATCAAGATAATTTTATTTAATTGTACCGCTACTGTGGGACTATTCCGAAAATTCGACACTGAGAATTTTGCGGGAACGAGGCAGAACATAAAAAGTATAGTGCAAACCATCTTGGATGAGGTCAAGCACCGCCGCCTCCATCAATAAATGAGTATGCCGAACCTGCAAATAGAGTCCATGCCGTTTGACCGGGCCAGAGAGGGCCAATACCCGTCCGCGTAGTATATCGAAGGGCAACAAAAGGGACTTGAAGTTAATCGTCGCATAAAAGCTAAAAGCGATGACGCCTGTGAGATAACCCGCCAACGCCCCACTATCCGTCAAAATATCCCCGAACGATTGATCCGTCCCCCACGCCACTAAAATCAGTCCAACCACAATGGGGCCAAGCAACAGCAGCAAACCAACCAGCACCGTTGACCAAAATTGCGCCACTAATTTCCGTCGCTGCCTAAGCGTCAATTTCCCTTCGCGGTTGGCCCGCAGATCGTCGGAGGTGAAATGAAACGCCATACCGAGTTGGGCGATGGGGGTCAATTCTTGGAGAGATTGGGATGATTTTTCCATAGGTAGGTTATAGAAGGGCAAACGCGACGCCTGTCATCGCAGCAAGGATACCAACGAGCCAGAAGCGTTGTACCACTTGGGTTTCGCTCCACCCGGCCATTTCAAAATGATGATGCAGAGGAGCTTTGCGGAAAATGCGATGTCCGCCTGACCACTTAAAATAGGAAATCTGAATAATCACACTTAAGGCTTCGGCAACTGGAATAATCGCAATGAGTGGGAGAAGCAGCCATTGTCCGGTCATCAGGGCAATCGTAGCGAGTGATGCCCCCAGCGCCAGCGACCCCGTATCTCCCATAAATAATTGGGCAGGGTGCGCGTTGTACCACAAAAAGCCGAAACACGCGCCGACCATAATAAAACAAAACTGCACCAAAAAGACCTGCCCTTGCAATGCCCCAATAAAGCCATAGGCGGCAAAAGCACTGGCGGTGATAATCCCAGCTAACCCATCCAACCCATCCGTAAAATTCAGCGCATTCGAGAAGCCGACCAGCAAAAGTGTGGCAATTCCAATCCAGAGGATGGGGGGAATCGCAATTTCATCGGTGAAGAGGGGTATCAAGATGGCATTGCTAAATTGGACTTTGGCCCGACTCATAATCACCGCGACGATAATAGCTAAGGCAATTTGGGCCATCAATTTGGCACGTGGCGAAATCCCCAAGCCGATTTTGGTCTTGTCTTTATCTTTAGAGCGTAGAATTCCCTCCCAATCATCATAGGCTCCCAAAAATCCATAACCGATGAGCACCAAAAGGGGAATCAAGATGGATTGCCCGGTCAGGCCTTCGCGGATCAGCCCTGCCAAATTGAGGCCCATCGTAATCCCCAAGACTGGGATGAGAATCAAAATTCCGCCCATCGTGGGAGTACCTGTTTTGTAAAGATGTTCTTCCAAGCCCGCCCGAATTTGTTTGCCAATTTTCAGGCGGCGCAAGATTTCAACAAAGGGCGATCCCCAGATAGCGACCAACAAAAACGTGACCGCACCAAGCGAAATTGCAAATGGAATATCTGAATTCACGCTACTTATTCCCTATCAAACGGGCGTCCACCCGCGTTAATGAGTTCATTGGCTACGGCATCGGGTGGAATATCCAATAAAACAACCAGTCGTTGGGCCAATTTTGCAAAGGTCGGGGCGGCACTTAGGCTGCCATAATAAGAATTCGGAGCAGTGGGCCGATCTAGGAGAACCAGCACCGAAACTTGCGGGTCATTGGCCGGGATAAACCCGACAAAACTGGCCCAACTTTCCGTATCGGAATAACGACCATCCGGGCCGATTTTCTGGGATGTACCCGTTTTACCCGCGACTTGATAATTCTCAATTTGCCCCTTCGTGCCCTCGCCATTGTTATTGACTACTGCCGCCATGAGTTCCAACACTTGTTGGGCTGTCGCGGCTGAGATGGGGCGCGAGGTGGGGGTGGGAGTGTGTTCAAAAACATGGTCGCCATCAATGCGCCGTTTGACGATATGTGGTTGCATCATCAGGCCATCATTGGCAATCGCGTTAATAGCCGTCATCAGTTGGATAGGCGTTACCGCAATCCCTTGACCAAAGCTCGTTTGGACAAAATTGGCCTCATTATAGCCTCCGGTGCCGGGCCAATTGACAATGCCCACTTCTTCACCCGCAATATCCACATTGGTGGGCCGCCCAAGCCCAAAACGCTGTAAATAGTCGTACCAGCGTTCCCGACCAATCCCATCCGCCACCCAATGGGCTGTACAAGTGTTCAAAGAAGTGACCAAACAAGTCGTAAAGGTAGTTCCACCTTTTGGACGACGATCCCAGTCGCAAATTTGCACCCCCGCCATTTGTTCACAACCGTAATTGGTATATGACCAATTGAGGTCAAGACCGGGCTGCTGAATATCGAGTGCGGCGGCAGCAGTTAATACTTTAAAGGTACTGCCCGGTTCATAGGTATAACCTACTGTCGGAGTAAAAGCGTTATTCCCCCGAATGGATGGGTCTTCCAAATAGGTTTCAAGATCAATCGTCGGATTGGAGACCATCGCCAGAATTTCACCCGTGCGCGGATTCATAATGAGAATCGTGCCACCCAATGCTCCATATTCGGCGACGGCCTCATCCAAAATCTGTTGGGCCAGCCATTGAATATCGCGGTCAATGGTGAGTTGCAGCGTCTGACCGTTGCGGACTTCAAAATCATCCGTAATATCTAATAAGCTGTCGGATTCGGTGGTGATGCGGCTTTGGCCCGCCAATTCCCGCTGATAAAACTCCTCAACGCCATAATATCCAGATGAATTGTAATTCACGAAACCCAACACTTGGGTCATGTATGCGCCTTGTGGATAATCACGCTGAGGAATGGGTTCAATCAGAATGCCGGGAATTCGCAAATCAGCCACCGCCTGACTAACTTCGGCGGTAACAGGTGTTTTCAAAACCACATACCCCGGATAGATACCATTTTCATCGGGCAAAAGCGCCTGATAAATATCGAGTTCACTGGCATCCAAAACCTTTGCCAGTTCCTTTGCCGTTTCACGCCGATCTTGGCCCAACAAACTGGGGCTAATGGCAATCCGATATTCCATGCGATTCACCGCCAAAATATCACCATCCCGATCAATAATTTGACCCCGATTAGGCTTGATTTCAACTTCCCGGTTGTCAGTTGACCCTGCCCGCAGTTGCAATTCTTCGGCGACGGCGGGATCGAGGCGAAATTGGAAGGAGAGCAGTTGGGCAATCAGGGCGACACTAATCAGCGTCATCAACAGTCCGATCAAGTTGAGGCGGTTATTGATGGATGGCATAACACATGTTCTCCTGCAACGCTACTAGTTGCCCCACTCGCTGAATTGGTCAATTAAGGCGTCATATTGGCGTTTGAGCCAACCCGCGAAATTTTCTTGGTATTCTTCCGGTGTCGCAGTAGATGGTACCAACGTTGGTGTTGGTGCAGGCACATTATATACATAGCCATCTACCACTAAATAGAAAATATCTTCCGGGCCTGCCTGTTGAAAGCCAAGCGTGGCGGCACGGGTCTGCAAACTGGCGAGGTTCTGCATTCGGGCAATATCCGCACGCAGTACCTCATTTTCACGTTCAAGGCGGCTACGATGTTCGCTCATCTGTTGAATATCACGGGCCGTCGTGATACTGGTGGTCGTTTGGGCCAGATACAACCCGCCGATAATAATGGTCACAACCGCCACCAAGACGACCACCGCCACCACCTGCTTCTGATTTTCAGCGGTGCTGCGAAAAAAAACCTTGCGTAAAAAGGCATCTTGGCCGTCAGGATTCGGTGTTTGGCTCGACATGCTTCAATATATCCCTCAAAAAAGTTTTGACCATTATATCCTCTCGCCTATAATCTTAGCGAGTGAATGCAGTGTTTGAATTATCTTCCACTCACAGGAGTCCGTTATGACCGACCAATCTGTCCTGCTCGTTGAAGTCCCCCCACCTATTCCGGCATCCAGTCGCAAGATTTTGGCGGCGCTGGACAATGCATGGCGACGTTTTAATGCCTTTGATGAAGCCTCAAAAAAGCTCAAAACACGGTACAAGCGGGTGCGGTGGAGCATCATTTTGATCAGTTTCATTACCACCTGTGCCGCTGTGGCTGATGCCCGCTTCAGCCGAGACGATGAAGGGCTTAAAATTTTTATGGGTGTGCTGTTGGTCATCTTGCCCCTTTTGAGTGCCGCCGTTTTGACCTATGCTGCTCGTTTTGAGGCAGGCAATGGTTGGGTGGGTTTCCGAGTTGCCGCTGAAACCATCAAATTGAGCATCTATGAACTTCGACTCAAGCGTTATCTCGATCAAGTCACCCTAGATGATCTGGAAAAGCTGGCAAAGGTGATTGAAAAAACGGATGAACAGCTTGAGGGCATGGGAGTCAGCACCCCGATTGAAATCAACTTAATTGATAACAGCGAGGGCAAAGAATCAAAACAATTTGCCAAGCCCAATCCCTATGCTACTGACCACTCTGAAGATGATGGCTATAGCCCATTGGCACTCGATGAGTATTTGCGGATGCGGGTGCTGCCGCAAGCCGAATGGTATAACCGTCGGGCTGTCGCAGATTTCAAAAAAACCCGTCAGTGGCGAGCCATCATTTTGTTTGTGGGGGTGGTTGGCCCAGCCCTTGCTGCGATGGGGGTAGGGTATTTGGTGGCGGTGACGGTGGCTTTGGTGAATGGCCTTTTAGCGTACATCGGGCTGCAACAATATGAACAAAATTATGGGATTTATAGCAAGACGGCCCGTCAATTAGAGAACTTAGTCAACCAGATTGAACCCAAAATGGACAATTTAACCCCGCCTGAAATTTTGGACTGGGTTCGCAAATTTGAAACCGTTTTTGGCAGTGAGCGCGAAATGTGGCAATTAACCGTGCTGCGAGGACAAAGCGCCACCGAAGAAGCCCTAACTCAATTGGTAAATTCGCGTACCAGCGTGCTGCAAAACAGCGATTTGGGCAAATTAGTAGGAGGGCAAGGTGGTTTTACAGTTAGTCAAGGCTCGGTAGCGACCACTGAACGGGTTTCCGTATCACGGGTAACTACCTATGGGCCAGCGGCTGAACCAGCAGGTTATGTCACGCCGCAAGTTCCGACCAGCTATCCGGGAACGTCTGCCGGGGCCGTGCCGCCTGTTGAATCTACTGGAGAGGACGAACCGCCCTATCCGCCCAGCTATCCGATGTATCCGCCGGGATGATTTAATCCTGACTAATCGGTTCGCGTGGTGGGCCATCATATTGGCGGATATATAATGCTCCCAATTGATCTGCCCACCACTGCTGATACACTTCATTGGAAATGTCAAAAATGAAATTGACGGTATAGCGACAGTTTTGGCAAACCGTTACCAGTTCACTCAGTCCTTGTCCGGCCCGATTCAAATGTGCAATAACACGCAGTTTGCCACCACAGGATGGACAGGGTGTCGTCTGAACATATTCATGTTGACAGGTGTTGTCCTGCGCGATGATATAACCTTCTTCGGTATACCAAAAAAGATGCTCATTGCGATTAGGATTACGCCCCAATGATTGGTCAGATGGCACGAGAGACGAGGCACTATGGTCATCATCCGGCGGCGAAGATTTCTTTTTTCCAAAAAAACTCATGCTATAGCTCCCATCGGGCCATCTCATATGAGGTTTGGTTAATCCGCAAACTTCCAAACAACAGTGTTAAACCCTTGTTGGTAAGATAGCCCCACACTTCAGTCGAACATCGTCAAAGAACTGTAGCTTAATTGTATCGGAAAATGACAAACCTGCCGTGTGGTTTTTGTCCATAAATCAATACTAGCCAAAGAAGAATATTTCCATGCGTTGGCTGGTGACAACTATTCCTTGCCGACAAACGTCCCAATCGCGTGCCCCAAGACGGCTTGGGCCAATGCGCCTTCGTGCCAAAAATCCAACACGACAATTGGCATATTGTTATCCATACAGAGGGTGAAGGCCGTCATATCCATGATCTTGAGACGATAGTTAATGGCCTCAGAAAATGTAATTCGTTCAAAGCGCTCGGCATTGGGATTAATCTTGGGGTCCTCCCGATAAATGCCATCTACTTTGGTCGCCTTGATAATGACATCGGCTTGAATTTCGGCTGCACGCAGGGCCGCTGCTGTGTCAGTGGTGAAAAATGGATTGCCCGTCCCCCCCGCGATAATCACCACACGCCCTTTTTCCATATGCCGAATCGCCCGCAGACGAATATAAGGTTCGGCGACCTTGTTCATTTCAATCGCCGTCTGGACACGGGTTTCCACACCCAAGCGTTGCAAAGCATCTTGCAGGGCCATGCCATTCATCACAGTGGCGATCATGCCCATGTAGTCGGCGGTACTTTGATCCATGCCACCCTGCACTCCCATATTGCCACGCCAAAGATTACCGGCCCCAATCACAATGGCGATTTGAACACCGAGGTCATGCACCTCTTTGATACGCCGTGCAATGGTGCCAGCTTCGATAGGGTCAATTCCATATCCTTCGGGGCCAGCCATAGCCTCACCACTGAGTTTGATAACAATCCGGCGATAGATGGGCGTTTGAGCCAGAGTACCAAGTGAACCTACCATGCGATTTTTTGTTCCTTTCTAGGGATGCTGTTCTACAAAAAAAGGGAACCCGGCCACTGCCAGATTCCCTTTTGATCGTTCACATTACGCTCCGCGACCCGTGTTATTCTTCGCCTTCAGCGGGTTCATCACCCACTTCGCCGAGTTCAAAACGGACAAAGCGCCGAATCACCACATTTTCGCCAACTGCGGCCACCGCTTCCTTACGGAGTTGTTCGATGGTCTTGGCATCATCCTTGATGAAGGGTTGTTCCAGCAGCACAATGTCTGCAAAGAATTTCTCCATCCGTCCGTCCACGATCTTTTCAATGATGTTGGCGGGGCGAGATTTGCCTTCTTCGAGGGCGATTTTTTGTTGAACGCCACGTTCGGCATCAATGATTGATTGCGGGATTTCTTCGCGGCGAACATATTTGGGCGCGAGGTTGGCAATATGCAGGGCCACATCGCGCGAAAACTGTTGGAACGCTGGAGTCTTGGCTACGAAATCGGTTTCACAGTTGACTTCGACCACTACCGCTAAACGTCCATTGTGATGCTGATAGGTTTGGATAAGGCCTTCGTTGGCAACCCGACCCGCTTTTTTGGCAGCCTTTGCCAAGCCTTTTTCGCGCAGGAAATTGGCGGCTTTATTCAGATCACCTTCAAATTGCTCTAACGCTTTTTTGCATTCCGCAGGGCCAACCCCCGTCATTTCACGGAGTTCTTTGACCTGTTGAGCCGTAATTTGCACCAAGTTTGTTATTCTCCCTTTTTGCTGCTTCTGATTGTTTCAATTATCTTCTGCGTTTGGGCTGATTTTCATCTTCCTCGAAAATATCATCATCAAAGGCCAGATCACCTTCACGCAGTTTGGCGAGGGTGGATTCGCCCAAATAGGCCTCATCCAAAGCGCCTTCATCCATCGCGCCCGCATAGCCCATATCCGTGATTTCTGCGACTTCAACATCCGACCCGTAAGCCTTACGCATATTGACACCTTCATTGACCGCATCGCTAATCACACTGGTCAATAATTTGATAGCACGAATGGCATCGTCGTTGGAGGGGATGACGAAATCAATCATATCCGGGTCACAGTTGGTATCTACCAGCGCGATGACCGGAATCTTCATGATATTGGCTTCTTTGACGGCGGTTTGTTCGCGGCGAACATCCACCACGAACATCAGGCTAGGTAGGCGTTCCATTGACCGCAGGCCACCTAGACGCAGTTGCAGGCGTGCAATCTTACGCTCAATCAGCAAGCGTTCTTTCTTGGTCAGTTCTTCAAAGGCCCCTTCGGCATTGGCTGCTTCCAATCGCTTGAGGGTATCAATACGCTGTTTAATCGTCTTCCAATTGGTCAGCGTACCCCCCAACCAACGGGTATTGACATAGGGCATTCCTACACGCTCGGCTTCGGAAGCAATTGTTTCTTGGGCTTGGCGCTTGGTGCCGACATACAAGATAGTGCCACGACGGGCGGCGGAATCACGCACGAGATCATACACTTCATTGACGGTGACTACGGTTTGTTGCAGGTCAATGATATGGATGCCATTGCGCTTGGTAAAGATATACGGTTTCATCTTGGGGTTCCACTTCCGGGATTGATGACCGAAGTGAACACCTGTCTCCAACAAGGCTTTGAGGGAGACGACACTTGAGGACGGTGCAGACATCTGTAAAGCTCCTTAGATTGTGTTTTCACGACCACATCCATCATCCGGCGCATCAACCCACCGATTAGGGATAGGCAACACTGCGTCGTCAGGATGTGTGGAGATTAGTAAAAAGCGAATTCTCAGCGAATTCAGCGGCGAAATTTTATCAGATTTGTACAGGGGATTTCAAGCGAGAACTTCTGGATACCATTTTTACACTAATGATCGTCGTGATCTAACAAATCCTCAATCACACGCAAATCCTGTGTGGCGAATTTATCTTTGGCGATGAGTTCTTGAAGTTTGCGAACTTCTTGCGTCGAGATTTTGCTGTTGCGGGGGTTAAAGACATGATTAAAGGCCACCCGATAAAGCCGCACGCGCACTAGACGGGGTAGATATTCGGTGGGACTGACATCAGGGGTGATATGGCCGGTAGGTAACAAAATGCTGGCTAACAAAATCGTCGCGCCCCACCATTGAATAGTGGTGAACCGTTCGCCCAAAAAAATGAACGACAACGAAATTGAGACCGCCATCTCTAAAATGACCAAGAGGGTGGTACGAACGCTCCCCAGACCTTTGACTCCTATAAACATCGTCAGGCGGGAAAGGGCGGTTGTGGCGGCAAGACCTAAAATTGCCCACCATGCGTCAATATCACCGCTGGTCGGAGCATCAGGGAACAGAGGCAGATTGTAGGCTAAACGGGCTACTGCAACCACCACCGCCATTGTCGTCAGCACATAAAAAGCGACGGTTTGGGCAGGCATGTCGTAGAGGGCACGCTGGCTCATGACCACCGTCCCAGCAAACAAGAGGGCATTCCCCATCATTAGGCCAATGCCAAGCCAATTAGTTTCACCAGCGACTCCACCCGCAATCAACAATATGCCCAGCATGGCAATCCCGGTACGCAGTATGATGCGCCAACTTAACTGCTGACCGCTGATTCGGGTCAAAATCATCACAAAGACCAGATAGAGGGCGTTAATTAATTGGGCCGTTGAAGCGTTTAACAGAGACAGTCCGTTATAGTACATCAACGAACCGATGCCGTTGACCGAGCCTATAGCGATGCAGTTCATTAAACCGAGGGGGTAGATATAAAGATATTGCCTAGCAAAAAGGCGGTACACCAACCACAACAACACCGCGGCCAACACCGTGCGGACGGCTGCAACGGTAAAGGGGTCAGCGCCGTTATGCAGGGCTATTTTGCCAAATACCGGATTCATCCCCAAGAAAATGGGGGTAAGTAGGGCGGCGACCAGTCCTGACTGTTTTTCAAGCCGTTTCAAATTCATCAGTCCAGACTGTTTTTCAAACCATCTTCGCTTCACATGACCCCTTATTGCGCGGGAGTCACATCCACAGGGACGGGCACGCGATTGGTCAGCGGAATTTCGATATGAAAGGTGCTGCCGGGCATTTTTTCAACGTCCTGACCCTGACTTTCAACGTGGATTTTACCTCCGTGTGCCTCGATGATACTTTTACAAATGGATAGCCCTAGCCCCAACCCACCTCCACGAAAGGCGGTTTTGCTGGTGGAATGGTGCTCGGTTTTTTCAAAGGAATAGAAACTTTCAAAGATACGGTGCTGTTCTTCAACTGGAATCCCAATACCCGAATCGTGAACGGTGATTTTGACCACTTCGGGGGTCTCGACATGATTGATCGAGACCTTACCCCCATCAGGCGTGAACTTAATGGCATTGCCAATGATATTTGCCAGCGCCAAACGCATCAGTTCAAAATCTACCATCAGCTTGGTGGGCCACCCGTCGCGGCTAAATTCGACATTCACATTGCGCTGCTGGGCAGCCTGCTTAAAGTCATCCAGCGCATACTGGATAATTTCGCCCAAATTCGATTGGGCCAGATTCAATTCAATTTGCCCGGTGGTCAAGCGGTAAACGGTAAAAATCTCATTAATGACATCATGTAGGCGCTCAACCGACTCGACCAGTGCATCCACATACGCCCCAATTTCAGGGCTGGACTGAGTTAATAGCTGAATGGGTGGCGCGGTCTGCAATAAACGCCCATAGCCATAAATGATGGTCAGCGGCGTGCGGAGTTCATGCGCAGTACGTTTGATAAAGTCGTCTTTGATGACATCCAGTTGGCGTAGTTTGGAATTCGCCGCTTCCAGATCACGCAGGCGCTTTTCAAGATGTTCGGTCAGTTCTTTGTGATAATTGCGGCGGGCCTCTTCGGGGTTGGCAACTTTGGGTAAATCTTTGCCCCCCTCCAAATAAAAGGCGATACGCTTGGGGAAGGAGGCTACATCAATGGGTTTCGCCATGAAACCGGATACGCCGGAAATAAGCGTCATGGCCCGCTGCTTATCGTCGGTTTGGGCAGTCAGGGCCACAATGGGCATATCGCGGAACTGTTCAAAAGCGCGGAGGCGGGTCGTTACTTCACGTCCGCTCATATCCGGCAAATTGATGTCCATTAAGATGAGGTCGGGTTTGTGCTCCAATGCCGCATCAATGCCCTTTAACCCGGTCTCGGCGATAATGATGGTGTAGCCTTTTGGCTGCAAAATACGCTTCACCAACGTCGCATTCGAGGGGTTGTCCTCGATATAGAGAATTTTCTTCGGCTTTGGAGCAGGCGATAGTGTCATCGCGTCCTTTCCCCCAGTTCCCTAATTTAGGCTGTCAATAATTCGTTGCAATAATTCTTCGTTTAGGAATGACCCCTTTTGCAAAAATGATTCTACCTGTCCGGCAAGGCGGCTGCGTTCGACAGGGGTCAGTTCTTTGGCGCTGAGTACAATCACCGGAATGTCCCGTAATTCAGGGGTGGCCTTTAAACGCTCGACCACCTGAAAGCCATCCATTTCCGGCATCATCAAATCCGTCACAATCAAATCGGGCTTTTCTTGCATAGCGATTTCAAGCCCTTCCCGTCCATTTTGGGCAATGGTGACTTCATGGCCTGCCCCGCCCTCCAAAATTCGGCGAATCAAACGGGCCGAATCTTCATTGTCTTCAATCACCAACACACGCCGCGCATTGGATGTGCTGACCTTGCCAACCTCAGTTAAGAGACGATCCGTCGGCAGCGATGGAGTACGACTGGCGTTCGAAATATCCACTTGTTTGGCCCAACGCTCACCCAAGATTTCCTTCTCAACCGGGAAGGTATGGCCCGTGCAGTTAAACACCACTACGTCGTTGGGTTTGATGACCCCGCGCCGCACCAATTTGACTAATCCAGCAAAACCGACAGCGGTGGCTGGCTCAACCGAAATACCATCATTCCGCGCCAAAATGCGGGTGGCTTCAAAGGCTTCCTCGTCGGTGGCACTTTCGGCGGCCCCGCCATACTGCTGCATCAATTCATACAGTAGTTGATAGGCCCGCCCGGGATTGCCGGTGCTCAGAGTCGCAATGACCGTTTCAGGGTTTTCAACGGGCACGGCCACCGACATCCCATTGTTAAAAGCATCTACCATCGGGGCACATCCGGTAGATTGGATAATCCCTAGCGAAGGCACCTTGTCTACCAAACCAAGCTCTAGCAATTCTTCAAAGCCCTTTGCAGCACCGATTGGCCCCATACCGCCGCTGACGGGTTGAATAAACCAATCCGGGGCACGCCAACCTAATTCTTCGGCAATTTCATAGGCGATGGTTTTCATACTTTCCATCGCGGCAATATTTTTGATGCCCTGATCGTAATGAATACCTTGACTTTGGGCAAAACGGACAGCGATTTCTTTGGTTTGGTCATAAGTCCCGGTAACGTTGACCACCTCCGTCCCATACAAGGCTACCTCTCGAATTTTATCACTAGGCACGAGGTTAGGGAAAAAAGCCCAAAGTTTAATCGCGGCGCGGGCAGCATAGGCCGAATAAGCAATGGCGACATTCCCCGTACTAGCGACCACAGCTTCTTGAATACCCAATTCCGCCATCGCCGAAATCGCAACTGAGGCTTGGCGGTCTTTAAAGGAATTGGTCGGGCCTTGACGCTCGTCTTTGATATAGAGATATTTCAGCCCCAGCATCGCGCCAACATTTTTGGCATGAATGAGGGGGGTATCGCCTTCACCCAACGAGACGATATTTTCGGTATGCTTAATCGGCAGCAGTTCATGATAGCGCCACATGCCACGCTTACGAGTAATAATTTTTTCGCCCCAGTTGTCACGGCGCAGGGCGTCCAAATCATAACGGGCATAGAGAATATCGTCCCCACAGGTCGGGCAACGTTTGAGCGGACGTTCATAGACGCTGTGCCAGCCACAGTTTTTACATTCAAGGTGAATCGGTTTCACCTGTGTCGAAGAAAGTTGATCTACGGTCACGATGCTAAATTCGCCTCAGTTTCTCGGACGGCCTTGATAAGATCGGTCTCGACAAACGGTTTGACCAAATGGTTGGTCGCCCCAAGCCGATAGCTGTGCTGGGTATCGGTACTGATACTGCATACAATCACCGGAATGTGATAGGTCTGATCATTGTCTTTCAGTTTTTCCAACACCTGCCAACCATTCCGATTGGGCATGTTGATGTCAAGCAAAATCATCATGGGGTTATGATTGGCAACCATTTCTTCTGCTTCTTCGGGGTTGGTTAGGCCAATGACCTGCCAACCTTCTTTGGTGAGATAACGACGATAGAGATTAATCATGCCCAATTCGTCATCAATTGCCAAAATAACCTTCTGACGGGAGGGCTGACGTTCAGCTTTGATTTCATCTACCAAATTATTGAAGTCCGTGCCGAATTCTCTGGTATCGGACATCTCCTCTTCGGCAATTTCGGCTGCCGACGGAGGGGGTGGTCCTAGCGGGATGGTAACATAAAAGGTTGAGCCGACCCCCTCTTGGCTTTCCACCCATAACCGTCCACCCTGTAACTCTGCCAACGACTGGGACAGTGGCAGACCCAAACCTGTACCCTCAGCGGAACGAGTGGTGGAGTTGTCAATTTGTTGGAACGCCTCAAAGATCGTATTGAGATATTCCTGTGGAATCCCGATACCCGTATCCCGCACCGCAACGGTAATCATGGGCGGTTCAACGCCGTTTTCAATAAAAGCACTGAGAGTAATGCTCCCTTGTTCAGTGAATTTGGCAGCATTAGAAATCAGATTGAATAAGATTTGGCGGGTACGGAATTCATCCCCAAACGCCTTGTCAATAGACTCTTCAATCTCGGTATGCAGACGAAGATTCTTGTCGCGGGTCAAGCCGATGGCGCTGGACATCACCCCCTTGATGACGGGAGCCAGTTCGAAGTAATCCAGCGAAAGTTCCATCTTACCCGCTTCGATCTTGGCTTGGTCGAGGATGTCATTCACCAAACCGAGCAGATGTTTCCCGCTGGAATGAATAATCTGGATGTCTTGCTTTTGCATGTCATTAATCGGGCCGTCAATGCCCTTCAAAATGACACTTGAGAAGCCGATAATCGAATTCAGCGGGGTGCGGAGTTCGTGACTCATAGCAGCAAGGAAATTCGTCTTGAGCTGGTCAATTTCACGCAGGCGTTCGTTGGTGCGCTGCAATTCCTCGACCAGCAAGGTGCTTTGAACAACCGCCGAGACCGCTGTACTGAGGGCTTGCAGCAAGCGTAGGGTGTCTTCGCCAAACTGGGCCTCGCGTTGGCCTTCCAAGCCCATAACCCCAATCAGGCTTTCACCACTGGTCATCGGAAGGTAAATCGCGGAACGGGCTGAAACATCCATTGGGGTGTAGGGGCCAAGTTCAAAATTTGGCACGATGATCGGGGCGCGGGTTTCCGCAACTTGCCCGGCTAGGCCCTCACCAATGGCAACTTTGACAGTGGGTTCAATCGAATGTAGGGTCTGTGAATCGCCCTCTTGGACGGCAATCACCATTGCTTGAGCCGCTAACCGATTGCGCCCGACTTCATTGAGGAAAAAGACCACACTGCTCGCGTCCATACGATTTGCCAACACCTGACTGACCGTTTCCAGCATCACCGAAAGGTTAGGCATGGCGGCGGCGAAGGTGGTGACATCAAACAAGAAGGCCATTTCACCAGCACGCTGCTGGGAGATTTCAAACAACTGGGCATTATCAATGGCGACGGCTAGTTGGTCGGCCATTGTAGTCAAAGCCTGCACGTCATCCTCGGTAAACAGACCCGCTTGATTCGACTGCACGTCCAATGCGCCCACAACACGGCCTTTCACAACTAGGGGGAAGGCGATTTCAGAGCGTGTATCGGGCAGGTGGGGATTGGGCCGATGGGTTTCACTGAGCGCCGTATCCGCTACCAAGACGGGCATACCACGACTGGTGGTTTGCCCAATGACGGAACGTGACCCGACAGGCAGACTGTGATTCAGGCTCAACAATTTTTGCCCCGCTTCACCTGTCGAAGCACGGAGGATGGCCTTCTGTCCGGCAGCATCCACCATAAAAATCTGAACATGGTCATATTGGAAAGCTTCACGGATGAGGTCTACCACGCGCGGGAACAGTTCGTCCAAATTCAAAATAGAGGTCGCAGCACGGCTCACCTGTGCCGAGGTTGTTAGTTGACGGGCACGCAGTTCGGTTTGTTCAAAGAGACGCTTGTTTTCCAACTGCACGGCGGCTAAGTCAGCCAGTGACTGGTAGATGCGAATTTCGCGTTCTTGATGCTCACGGGTCTCGGCTGAGGCCAACAAAATTGCGCCGATTAAGCGGGTGGGGGTGCGCAAGGGTACGATCACAAACGAACTAATACGCAAGGCCTTATAACCCAAGCGGGCATCGGTTGAGATCGCGGGATCGCGGGAAACATCATCCACCCACTTCATCCTAACGGTTGCGAGATCGTTCCAGAAAGGTAGTTGATTGCGCGTAAACCGAAGGCCTTGCAAGTCAACCAGTTGGTCACGTCCCCATGACGTGGCGATTTCGAGTTCGGCATTTTCGCTGTTCCAATCTTCGGAACGCAGACTAAGCAGAAATACCTTGTCCACAAGCGCATCGGCGGCATAGTCAATCACTGACTGTACAATTTCATCACGACTTTCGGCGTTGGCAATGGCACGGCTGGCTTGATAGAGGACACCAGTTTCTTCCAATGATTCCTGCGTCTGCCTAAACAGCAGGTCATTTTCAACCAAATAGGCTGCTGCGTCGGCCAATGTCGTAATGAATTGATATTCATCGGGCGTGAAAATATGAACTTCGCGGAAGCCCATCGAAATACGCCCGACAACGCGACCACCGACGGACAGCGGTACACTTAGAATAGACTGATAGGGCGTTTGGATGGCCCGTAATTGACGGACGATCTGATTCATCGTCGCTTCGGACTCGTCATCAATGGACTGGATGTAATATTCATCACGGGTCATTGGGTCAAAATCGCCAATCGGCTCACCGGTTTTTGGCACAAGCGGCAGACTGGGTATTTCAGCAAATAAGGGGTCTTTGCTCCATTCCAAACCAAAATAGAAAGAGGCAATATCTTCTTGCGTGCGCTGTAACAAAACATCTACCCGTTCAGGATTGAAATTCAATAGCTCCATGCGGATGGTATCCAGCATTTCTTCAAGGTCACGCGCCTCGGCAATGCGGCGACTGCTGCGATAGAGATTGGCAACCGCACGCAGGGCATCTTGGGTACTTTGGAATAGGAAAATACTATCCAATGCGAGGGCCGTCTGGTCAGCGATGGCCGTCATAAAACGCCGATCTTCGGCCATAAAGGAATGTTTATCGAAATAGACCACCGCAAACCAACCAAGAGTACGACCTCTGGCCCGCAACGGAATTGAAGCAAACGACTGGATACCGCTTTGAATGGCCTGCAAGCGCATATTAAATTCAAGGGTTTGGTCAAGAAAACCGATGCTCTGATCAATGTTAGAGACAATAATCGGCTCTTCGCTCATCAACAAATTACGTGGTAGCGCCAGCAAATCTACATCAGTAACCCCCGCATAACTTTCCGGCCATGCCGCCACCACACGGGTTTGCAGCGGCCCACGATCCATGCCTTCTTGCAAAACCACATAGACCTGATTGGGCATCAAAGTCAGCAACTGATTGACTAGCACATTGGCGAGGTCATTAACGCTGGAGGCGGAGGTAATTTGGCGATTGGCCTCATACAGCGCGGTGGTTTCGCTTAGGCTATCCTGCAATGCTTTTTCGAGTTCGCGCAGTTCGGTAATTTCTTGGAAGACCGCCACTACCGACGAAATCTCACCGCCCTCATTGCGAATGGGCGCGACGTTTGCGAGCAAGTCCACCCGGCGACCATCCGGGTATTCCACCGAGATGTTTTCTGCACTGACGATGGCCCCCTCACGCAAAGCAATGGTGGTGGGGAATTCTTCAGACGGGTAAAGCTCGTCCGTGCCCAGTTTATAAATCGGGAAGGTGTTTGATGAAAACAGAGCTTTATTGACCCCGCCGCCAAAAAGATCAACAGCGCGTTGATTGGAAAGCAGGCTGTTGCCACGCGGGGCTAACAAGAGCACGCCGGCAGGCATGGCTTCAAGGGTAGATTGCAGTGTCTGGCGTTGATTTTCAATGGCCGCAAAGAGCCGCTGATTTTCGGTAGCGATGGCAAGCTGGCTGGCAAGCGTGGTTGCCAATTGAATATCGCGTTCATCCAAATCGTGCTGTGATGCACGCCGACCAATTAAGAGCGCCCCGATCACCACTTCATTGCTGGTCATGACCGGAACGGCTAGATGCTTGCCATATACGATATGTTCTTGGGCAGAAAGCTTGCCGAACGTCGGGTGAACCCGTTCATTGACCAAAACGACTTGGCGAATTAACACGGATTCAGTAACGGCATTACGGTCACGCTTCAGGTTCATACGTTGCGGCATAAAGGGGGTGTCGCCTGATTCTTGGGGTGAAAAGGCCGCTACCTGACGGAGCGATTGCCCATCCGTATCCAAAACCCCAAACCACCAGCGGCCAAAATCACCGGGGTCAGACACGGCGCGGAACAGGCGGTTTACGTCAGACTCAAAATCCGTGCTGATACGACTAGCCAACTGACCTGCGTCGGCCAATGCCAATGCTCGCCGCGCTTCTTTTTGGACTTCTTCTAGCAGGCGGCGATTTTCAACCGCGATTGCCAATTGGTCACCAACTGCCGAGGTAAAACTCATGTAATTTTCGCTAAAGGCACGCGGCGTTTGACTACTGCACACCAAAACCCCAAACCATTTTGCACCCGTAACCAGCGGCATAAGATAGAGGGTTTCGGCATTAAACGTCCTCAGCAGGTAGCCCAAGATTTGGTCAGTGTCCTCAAGATCGTTCAGTTCATGGGCATGAATGAGCATGGGGCTACGGGGGGCAAGTTCAAATTGGGCCGAAAGCCCCTGTTGTAATAAAGGTACACGCTGACCAGTCTCCCAAGCGGAGATACTGCCGATACGCGACCACAGATGCGCGACAATGACATTTGGAGCCAAATGGGACGGGAAAGGATCGGCCAACAAAATCGCTAGGCTATCAAGATTTTCATAATAGCCTAACTGCTCAGTGATAAGGGCATAAACGGCTTCAATATTAAGTTCAGCAGCACTACTGACCGTGCGGGCCATTTCATAGAGACGCTGCGATTCGCCAAGCGCCATCTGGGTTTGCTGGAATAGGCGGGCATTGTCTACCGCGAGCGCCACACGTACCGCAACCGCATCAATCAAAGCCTGTTCATCTTTGCTCAACTGGGCACGCTGCGGTGCTTTGGTCTCGATCTGCCCAATTGGTTTGCCACCCACTGAAATTTGAGTGCTGTATACGGAATGTTCATCACTTGGTGGAGGCAGCAGATTGCCGTTTTCTGGTGTATCAGGTTGAATCGGCTTGACACCGATCAGGTCATATTGATAACCCAACTGCACATCATCGGGTTGGATACGGGCAAATTCTTCCCATGCTTTTTCGGTTAAGCGCTGATTGAGCAAGGCAACTTCATCCACTCGCTGTTCAAGTTCTTCAATCAGGCGGGCATTGTTGATCGCAATCGCCAATTGGTCAGCCAACACTTGGAAAATTTCAATATCTTCCGGGCTATAGGCTTCGGGGCGGATACTTTGAATATCCAACGCACCGATCACTCGGTCTTCAACCTTGAGGGGCAGGGCCATTTCTGAGCGGGTATTGGGCAATTCCACATTGGGCTGCCAAGGAACTTCAGTGGAAGTGGTGTCGCCGGCGATGACCGTGACACCCAGCGCGGTCACACGGCCAATCACGGAATTTGATCCAACCGCCAGTTTATGTTTTTTGGCAAGAAGGCGCTGTCCGGCCTCGCCTGTGCTGGCAACCAAGACAGCATACTCGCCAAGATCATCCATTAAGAAAACTTGGGAGTGGTAGTAATCGAATTGTTCGATAATGCGGTTAATGGTGCGATTCAAAACAAGACTTTGGTCGCGCAATCCGGTAATTTCGCGGCTGATTTCCGCAACAAGGTCAAGGTCACGGATACGGGCTTGTACCCTCGCCTGCAAATCATCCACCAACGTTTGGGTGCGCTCGGTAACATTATTAAACAAGGTGGCAACCCGACCAAATTCGTTGGATTCGACAGCGGGGAGTCGGACAGTCAAATCACCGCGATTGACCCGCGCCAAGCCATCCGCAATGGTTTCAAAACGGCGAGAAATCTGAGTGGTCTCATACCACAACAAGATACCTGTGATACCGAGCAAGCCGAGAAATATGGCCGCGAATATCCCTAGTGCCAAGCGGGTTGGGCCAGCGACTTCACTGGCTTCCATAGACACGATCACCGTCCATACTGGCTGACTGGTCGTATCCGATAGGCTGGAAAAGGGTCGTGTAATAGAAGTGGCCGCCAAATAATCGGTGTTATTTTGGCGATACTCAATGGCTTCTTGAGGGAAGTCGGTTAGCAACGTATTTGCCAATGAACCCGTTAGTTGTTCGCCAACCGAGGTCGAGCGACCATAGAGTAAATTTGGCTCGGAGGCCGCAATATAATAACCATCCTCATCTACCACATGAATAATTTCATCACTGCTTTCGCGTTCTGTAATGCCCCGAACAAGCCAATCTATGTCCATATCTATGGCGAGAAGGGCAATTACGGTATTTGTTTCGTCCAAGATAGGAGTCGTCAACGTCACGATTTGCTGGAAGGGTTCTGTTGGACGGCCCGTGGCATCTCGCACCACCACCACATCCGAAATCCAGAACTGTCCTGTACGGCGCAATTGCAGACCCGACTGAACAAATTCTTCGCTGCGGCGATTTCTGAGATCGGAGATTGACACAATCTCGATATTGTCGGTTCGCCCCGAACGCTCCAAAGCCACCAATTCACGCCCACTGATGCCGACCAATCGGATCGCGTGATAGAGGGGCCGACCAATGAGCAGTTCCTCAAATCTCCGCGTGACAGATTCGCGGGCGAGATTGTCTACCTCGCCACTGGTGCTGCGGCGATCCAGTACATCAACAATGCTGGGGGTAATATAATTGGTAGCAAGGTTATCGAAGTCGGCGGCTACGATTTCAAACGGAACGCTCAACTGCTCACCATTTTCATCCGCATGTTCGCTCAAGTCGTCGTTGACATTGGTACGCACGACGTTGTTGATCTGGGTAGTGACAGCAATCAATACTAAGAAAGACATCACCACAAACGCTGTAATAATTATCAGCAGTTGTGTGCGGAAGGGACGGTTAATGAACCAACGAAATGGCCCAAAGCTAGAATGTGGCTGTATTTTTCGGTCTTGCATAAAAGCCTCTTGAACGCCTCAGGTGCGTTTTATTGGGAGGTCAATGGGTCAATGTTTAACGAAATGGTGGTTTCTGGCGTACCGAGTGCAAGGCCCAACTCCTTGACCGCCACCTGCAAAATCTGTCGAAAATCGGTTTGAATGCTCAGTTTTTGCGAAATCTCATTGAGCAGCCGTTCACGCTCAATTAACTGCTGGCTTTGTTCAAACAACCGCGCATTTTCCGCCGCAATTGCAAACCGCTCCACCAATTCTTCTGCCGTTTGCAGCATCCCTTGATTAAATTGGGCTACCTCAACGGTACATTCAATCGCGCCGATCACCTCACCACGCAAAACAACTGGCAAGGCAAAGGCAATCTGATTTTCGGTTACTTTGGCTGTCACCGGTTTGCGGCGTTGGATGGCCTGCTTTTGCAAAAACGTCCAATCTTTTAACGCGGCGGGCTGTCCTCCGGTGCTATAGGCAAGGTCGTGATGCTGCGTGAAATATTCCTGCCAACCTTCACGTGCCGCCTGCGGGCTTTGAACATCGCCATTCGCACCATTTAAGGATGACTCGCCGACTAACAGACCAAACAAGCCAGTGGCGAGTTCGGTGGTCAGCGCCAAGAAAAAGCTAAAGTCGCGTTCCGAAAATGCCTCTAGCGCAACGCTGTGCAAATCTAAGATGCCGATTAGTTGCTCACGTGCAAACATGGGCACGGCCAGTTCGGTGCGGGTGTGTTTAAAAACATCATGTTTGGTATAGATCGGTGCTTTTTCATAATCCACGACCAATACCGGACGATTTAGCATAGCGGCGTGGCCTATTGGGGTCTGATTATCTAATCCAACACGATAACCCTGTACAAATAGGCGGCGACCTTGTTCACCCGTGCCAACCCGCATGACCGCGCTGTTGGTGGCCTCGTCTATTAGAAATACTTGAGCATAATCTACGTTAGGATAGTGTTGGCGCACCGAGCGCACAAATTCTTCGAGCAAAACATTCGCTTCAGAGACGGTTCGCAGCAAACCAGCCGTCTCCGTAAATAGGCCGACCTGCTTGGATAGCCGCGTTTGGCGGGCTTCGGCATCGGCGACGCTATTTTGAAAGACAGTGGTCAGGTCTACAAACGTATTATGCACCTGCCCAATTTCATCGGAGCGTTTGATAGTCGAGAAATCAGGGTCACGTTCACTTAGGGCAAATTCGACCATCATGCGGTTTAGGCGGGACAACGGCGGGACAATTTGTTGATAGGTCAGCAGTAACCACACGGCACTTGGAACAAGTAGCAGCACAATCGCCCCACCTATCACCAAAGGGATATAAGTGCTTACGAGTGGGTTGACCACTTCGGAAAAACGCATTTCCGTGACCAGAATCCACGATGTACCCCCCACGCGCTGATACGTACCTATCACATCTGCCCGCAGTAAGGGGCTTTCATAGCGTTGGGGGTCAAGCCGGGCACTGTTGTCGGACAAAGCCGGATGCCGACGGTAATTCTGGAAAACCAAGACCCCGCGTTCGCTGGTTACAAGCAACTGCCCATTCTCATCCAACAAGAAAAGGTCGGCGTTGGGTAAATTTTGGAGTTCGGGTTGTTCACCAAAACCGCGCAGGATGTTCGGTAGATTGTCCGTCGCCTCGCTGTCGAGATTTTGGGTCAGCACCACATAGCCAATCTGCTGATTGTCTCCCTGAATCGGCACAATAATATCAAGCAGGGGTTCATTAAATGGGCCGGGATAAATTGAGCCGATGGTCGTATCGGTGATCTTGCGACTGATAATTTCCAACGACTTTTGATTGACCTCGATATTGGCTTGGCCTGCCTGTGCTACGGTAATCAGACTTGGATGCATCAGGCGAATACGCACAAGAGATAAATTGCTCGACCAAATACGGTCAAGGGTCTGATTTGCTTGTTGAATCGCGGAGGGGTTGGTACCGTTGATGTCAAGGGCGGCCTGATAGAGTGCAACATCGTATGGCTGAACAGCTAGGTTGGTGGACGCCGTCGTCAGGTCATCAAGCCGCTGTGCAAAAGTTTCGGCCTTAACATCAGTAATAATTTCAACAGTGTCTTCCGCTTGATTGGTCTGGGCTTGAAAGCGCAACGTTAGGGCAATTATGCCAATAATAATCAGGGGAATCAAAATGGTCAGCAGGAAACCGAGGCTAAATTTCGCCCGCAGAGGCCAATCAAAAGGTCGGGGCAGATTACGTTCCACGTTAATTCACCTCTACTTCAACACCGGGTTGTGCTTCAATCTCGGTGGGTACACCCAGTCGGACAAGTGTCTGGTCAGTGCCAAGCGAACGATTAAACACTTGCGAGGTCACATTCACCAAACGGGCCAGATTACGGGCATCCTGCAATTCTGCCGCGACCTGACTCACCAGTTGTTCACGCACCGCCACCCGCTGGACTTCATCAAATAGACGCATATTTTCAAGGGCCAACGCCAAACGGTTGGTCACTTCTTTGACAAATTCGACTGTTTGGTTTGACCATCCCTCACCACTGTTTTCAAAAATAACTTCCCCAATCGTTTGAGAACCAACCGTCAGCGGGACCATCATGCGCTGACCACTGCCTGTTTGATCTAATTGAGGAGCATCTGATAGGGGGGTCGTCGCAGGCTGCCAGCGGCGCAAGGTGCCTTTATCCCACTGAAAAGCGGTAAGACGTCCACTTTGAGACAGATATGACCCCCACGCCACCCCAACATTTTCTTGGCTCATACGGCTGACTTCGGCCTGATAGCGCAGTGCTGAGACATTGGCCGCGTCCATTTCTTGGCGAAGTTGTTCAAAATCTGTCCCCAATGTTTCACGTTGGAGGGCCGTCGCCAGTTGATAAGCCGCCGCTTGATAAAGCTCGACCTCCCCCTGCGTCGGAATGACATTACTCGAAAGCTGCAAATCCAGCACTCCGATACACTGACCGTCGCTGGTCAAAAGTGGGAAAGCCAATTCACTGTTGGTCGAAGGCAAAAATGCCTCACGCTGCGGTACGGACACATTCCGATTAAGATTCACCGCCGATTTGCGGCGATAGGCTTGGGCAGGGCCGCTTGGGTTATCAAGGTCAATACGATAGGCCTCACGCAACAAACGCTGACCACTAAGGCCAGTCGCGGCAATTAGTACAAGGCGAGGTGTTTCGCCCTGTAAACGATAGATGAGCACATGGTCAACTTTTAGTTCGACGCGCATGAGGTCGGCAACGGCTTGGAGGGATTGCGAGACTAAGCGTTTTTCATTTAGCTCCGCACTAACCTTTGCCAAGCCGACAATGGACTGTTGAACGTCATCATAACGCTTGACGAACTGGGCAATATAGTCGAGAAATTGATAGATCAACACCGCTGCAAGTATCAATGAGGGATAAAAAACGGTGGCGATATTGCCCGCTAATTCACGTGAGGGAATCGGTGATTCAAATGAGTTTGAACTGGTCTGAAAGGCTAAGGTGGTAATTGCTACCCCGGCAAAAAATAGCGTCGCCAACACCAACCCGCGTACACCAATTAGCAAACTCGCGGTGAGGATGGGCACAATAAACAGCAGAATGATGATGCTATCGGCACGATAATCCAGCACAAAAATCGTAAAATAGGTGATGGCAATCGCCAGCGTCATGGCGTAAGCCGCAGTGGACAAGCGACCAATCTGCACCAACCACCCAATGCCAATCATCGCAACCGTAACAGGAAGTAACAGCAAGGTATAGCCGGTTGGGATGGCTGCATTATCCGCAAGGTCTTGGACGGCCAAAACCAAAATGGTGGCAGTGAGCAAAATAGCGATTACCACACTCAACAGCAAAATCGTGCGGGCGCGACGCAGATCGTCAGGGGATGTGTAGGGGTATCGAACTTGGAATAGGTTGGAGATAAAATTTATACGCATTACATTTCTACCCATTCATCATCATTGGCTGGCATGTGGACGGGCGAAGACTCCTCTAGAGACTCATCGACCACGGACGGCACAAGCCGAATGAACCCCCGATCAGCCCCCAAAATACGGCTTAATTCAGCCAGCGATGTGCTTAAAATGGTTTCGACATCAGAAATTCCCTGAAACTTAGCCGTGATGGAATTGATAAACGATTGATAGCGGGCGTTACGCTGGGCTTCTTCAAATAATTGGGCATTTTGGATGCTGACAGCAATTTGGGCTGCAATTGCGGTCAAAATCTCAATCTCGGCTGCCGTAAAATGATGGACTTGAGTCAGTGCATCCAACCCCAGTGAACCTAAAAATTGATTTTGGACAAACAGTGGCAAAATCATGACCGACTTGATGCCAAAAGCCATCAGGGTCTCGCGGTTTGGCCCCAATTCCTCAACCGCCTCCGCCACACTGTCAATAACAAACGGGGCAAGCGTTTCTTTTTGTTTTTCATAGACCACATACCCTGCTAATTGAATTTTTTGTCCAATCGCGCCGGTAATAGGATATTCCGCCAAAACTGTGCCATAGTCGGGGGCATGATCGTTAATCACAATCCCCACATGGTCAATCCCCTGTAGCGCCTCAACAATACTTTGACAGGCGGCCACCAGCACCGCTTCACTGGCAAGCTCGGCGCTAACTCGTTGGGCCACCTGAGAAAGCCCCTCATAGAGTTCAAGGCGTTCACTCAAAAACGAATCTGTATGTGTCCGGCTGGTAATGGTTTGTTGAAGTTGCCACTGTTGGGTTACGATTTGCGCCCATAATTGGCCTGCTTCCCAAAAAGATTCTGGATGCTGTCCGGAGAGGGTTAGCTCTAGGGTATAGCCACTCATAGGGAGAGACCAAATTTCACCATTGGAGCGAACCGAGCGAGTGGCAGATAATAGGGAGGATGTTTGAGAAATCAAACGGTGGCTAGTGAAGGACGGCCATTCGGTTTCAGCCGCCCGGAAAGCAGTTTCGATAAACTGTTCCAGACTGCTCACCTGCGCTGCTTGGGACGGTAAATCGCGGATAATGGTTCTGAGAGAAGCCAAATAAGCCAGCGCATCTTGCATACGAGTTTCACCGTTTCAAACCGACTGAGTTCTCCTCAATAGGCTGTCTAATAGGATGAGGAAAATCCCCTGAAGTATTTAAAGGATTCTAGCAATAACACTTTATTTCCATTCCCATACCTGTTCCCCTTGCAACAGACGTTCAATCTGATACGGGAAACGGTCAGGGTCTAGTGGTTTACCTAAAAAGCCATCAAAACCTGCTTCTTTGGCCTTGCGCATTTGTTCTTCATTCGCCTCGGCAGTTACGGCAACGACGACGGTATCACGCAGTCGTTCGTGAGCACGAACCTTTTGCAACGCTTGGTAACCATCTTCATAGGGGAGTCTAATGTCCATCAAAATGAGATCAATGCGGGGCAGCGTATCGGCAAACTGAACGACCTGCCACCCAGATGTCTTCCACTCGCAGCGTTGGACTCCCATGAAAGCCAACATACGGGCGATCAACACAAAATTCGGCACATTATCTTCTACCACCAGCACATGCGCTTCGCCGGGGTCAACTGAAGTGCGGTGTCTCGCATCGGTCATACGCTTTTTCGGCTCCTCAAATAGTGAAGAATCTGGTCTGAAAAGCGGTCAATATCTATTGGTTTAATTATATAACCATCACAGCCAGCCTCAAGTGTTATGTCTAAATCAGACTGCATGGCGTTGGCTGTTAGAGCCACCACCGGGATACGCTGTAGGGCCGAGCTTTCACGGATCATGCGGGTGGCGGTCAAGCCGTTGATATTCGGCATACTAATATCCATCAAGATTAAGTCCGGTGGATTTTTTAAGGCCAATTGGATCCCCAATTCCGCATTATCGGCCTCCTCAAATTCATAGCCTTCTGCCAACAGAATCCGACGCACCAACAACCGATTTTCAAAATTGTCTTCGATGTACAAAATACGTGCTGGCATTAGGTCAGAACTCCCCAGCTTGAGTACCCTATCACAACAGATCGAAATGAACAATCGTCGTAGAATTAGTTTAACATAAATTTTCTATTGTGTCTGTCTTAAATCTACCGAATTTCGCTTGATTTGCCAAACAGACACAATAGAAATTTCACAGAAAATTCACGCGGGGAGGAGAGTTTAGCTACGGCGTAACCAACGGTGCAGTTTTTCGCGGATAAACGCCACACGCGCCTTTGTCCATGCGTTGCTGGCGACATGCTCGGCTTCGCGCTGGGCATCGTGGTCGGCGGCGGGTGGTGCAAAGCGGTCATGAATGTAAAGATGGGTAATGTCGGTGATGGGGTGCTGACCTTCTGGCACTTCGTCCACAAACACCTGACGGCGTTCTTCGGGAGTCATACGATTGTGTACCCCGACCCCCAACCAGTTGCCATAAATCCCTAAACGTGCATAGGCTTTTTGCACCGGATTCAAGCCACCCAAGCCGCGATGTTCCACCCACCAGATGATAAAGGCGATAATCAGCACGATCAGCAGCAACGTCACCAAAATGATCCCCAAGATGGTCAGGAAAACACGCCAGAACCCGGCACCACTGTCGGTCTCAAGGCTGGTAGCCTGTGGCTCCGGAGGGATAGGTGTTGCCGTTGGGGTGAAGGTCGGCGTAAAGGTTGGCGTCGGTGTCAAGGTTGGGGTGACGGTAGGCGTCACATTTGGTGGCAGGGTTGGTGATTGGGTAGGCGTTGGCGAGGGCGTGGGTGAATTTTGCTGTGGTGGGGGTAGTGTATTGGTTGGCAGCGAGGTTGGCGTGCTGGTCGGCATGGGCGTAATCGTTGGGAAGGTGCTGTTAAAGCTGACATCGCCGGGACGATTAAGCGGCAGTTCATCGGCAGTCGGCTCGAATTCAACCCAACCGAAACCGGGGAAAAAGACTTCGACCCATGTGTGGGCATCGTTTTCACGCACCAGATAACTGCCATCATTGGGGCTGTATGTCCCCTCAGCAAATCCAGCCGCCATGCGCGATGGAATGCCTTGTGAACGGAGCATCATCACCATTGCCGAGGAATAGTAATTGCAATACCCCTCGCGGATGTCGAAGATAAACCAGTCAATCGGGTCAACATTACTGGGTGGAGTTGGGATTTTCTCGTTATACAAAATATTGGCCCGCAGCCATTGTTCAACGGCTTTGGCTTTGTCATAGGGGGTTGCAGCACCGCTTTGCGAAATAATTTGTTCGGTTAGGCTACGTAATTCGCCGGAAATCGAACCACCCCCCTGCAAATAGGTGCGTGTAACCCATTCAGGGTAAATGTTGTCAGCAGGACGTAATTCATCAGCCGAGGCGACACTGATGGAAGAAGTCACGGTGTAATCATCGCCTTCACGGAGAGGATCACGGGCACGGATAATCGCCACATCTACCTCTTGATTGCGTCTTACACATTCCGGGCCGCCTTCGGGGACACAGTTAAGTTCCGCATCTACGCCAAGCCCCATCTCACGCGGTTGAGGGGCGGCATAAATCAAGGATGAGGCGCTGATAAACATTTCCACATTTTGGACAAGGTCACGACGACCTGCATAATCACCGAGGTTAAATGACATGCCGGGGCTATCTTTATAGGCCCGCACCGAACGATTATGTGTCCATGTACCATTTTGATAGGTGTCAAAAACCGTTGAGCGCCAATAGAGCCGCAAATCACTGGTATTGCCCTCAACGCCGATTCGCATTACCTCTCGGTCACTCAACTGCACTGGGCCAGTCAGGTCAAGCCGATCTCCACCATAATAATCGGCAGTGGCGATGCCGGGACCTTCGAGTGAGGAAAACAAGCGTGCAAAGAGGTCATTTATTTTTGCCAGTGGGTCGTTGCCCAAAAACTCCTTGATCTCGTCCCAATAGCCATCGCCATCTTGAATGGGCAGGGCCAACCCAAAAAGAACAGCCATGATGGTCATTGCTGTACCCAAGCGCAAAAAGTTAGTGCGAAGATTACGTGGATACTTGACCCGCAGGCGATACCATTGATATTCCCGCGCTTCGATATTGACTTGGATCGTTAGGGGAAGGGCACACAACAAAAAGCCCAAGAGAAATAGGTCAAGCCGTGCATTGCCCGAATAGGCCATGATGATGGTAATGAGTATGAACCCCGGCGGCAGAATCGCCAACCAGACCCGATTGAGCCGAATCAACTGCCAGATGGCATTGTGAGCCAAAAACCAAAACAGCATGGCTAGGAAAATGACAAAAACCAGATTATCCGTACCAACCCCGTTGTTGCTGACCGTCTCCCCCCAGCGCGACAAGCGATCACCCAATTCCTGCAACCGCCCTTGAAGGGTAAATGGGCCGGGAAGCGATAGAGTATAGACAAGCGTGATGGTGGCAAAGCCGTAGATACCGCTCAAAACCAATGCCAGCAGTTCGGAATAGTAGCTGCGGGCGAGCAGAAAACTCAATAAGGCACTGATCGTAATGACAGGGTAAAGTGTGCCAAGACCATCGGCCCAATCAGCGGTATTCAAGGCAAAGGCAGGCATCCACAAGAGTGCATTCACCAGAAACAGGGTCAGCATATCCCCGCGAGTAAAGGTGCGCCGCCATGCCTGCACGATGGCCTGTTGAATGCGATTAGGCCGGCGCTGCGGTTGACGATTGGGTAATGGATTAGATCGGCGAGATTGTGGATAAGCCATATGACGTTAAATCAATACCCTTTAAGGCAGTGCGCCTTCTAATTCATAGTCAATAATCTGATTCGCAAGGTCTGATGTAGGCGCGATGACGACCCATGTATCACGGCCCTCGATGAATTGGCAGGCCGTGCGCGAGGGGCGTTCCCAACAACTAAGGGAATCGTTCAATGTGACACCGCCAACCTCAAACCACACCGCTAAAGCCGCGCCGTAGATGGTATAAAATTCGCTGGCGTCCTGTTCGGTATCCCATGTCAAATGTAATACCAGAATAGTCGTTGGGCTGTTATCCTCACCATACAACAAAAAATGGTCGCCACCCCATCCGGCAGCAGTGGAGACGGCAACAGGGGTATCTACAAAGAGATCAAGGTGTTCACGCAGGTAAAATTCACCCAACGTCTGGTCGCGCAAGAGTTCCCAATCCCCTGCAACATCCTGAGAATCAAAAAAACCGTCCAATGGCTTGACCGAGACCTGCTGTGGTTGGTCGTTCTGAGTATATTGCTCGGGATGCAGAATTTGTTCGGTGCTGACTGGTGGTAGGGTATAGGCTTGATTCACCAGCGACCATCCCGCCGCTTGATTATAGAGAACCCGGACAAATTCGGTGCCTGCCGTATAGGGGAAAGAAAGTTCGGCCCGCAAAATCGAGGGCATGTTGTTATAAACAGCCGGGTTGTTCAGTGTTGTTTGGGTCAAGAGGTCATTGGCGATAGCCGGATTACGCTGCAACACCACCCCCGTATAAAAAGCTGTGGTCAGTTGGGCATCCCCTTCGAATAAAGCCAGCGCCGCCAATGCCTGATCGGGGTCAGTTGTATCAAGAAGACTGGCAACATCAAAATTCTGATAGATCAGCGCTTGGGCATATTCATGGGCATAAATTGCCCCGTAGATGGCATTCAATCCGCCCCAGTTGGGGATAAACATGATGTTGCGGGGGGGGTCAAAATAGCCTGTAAGCTGCTCAGTCATGAGATTGCGGGTTAGTTCCGCAAGGTCAGTATCTTCAGGCATAAAGCCAAACGCCCCATAGAAACGGGCATCATCTTGGGCCTGTTCTGTGGTGTAATCCACTTCTGCCAGTGCAAAGTTAATCAACTCCGTTGGGTGAACCAAACGCCGATCTATGGGCATGGTTTGATTGAGTTCACGGAGCAGCGATACATCCCCTTCCAATGTATTCAGAATGGTCGTTGTGGCGTCATCAATTACCGCCGATATGGGTGGTTTGTCAGCATTCGGGATGGGCGTTGGGGTTGAGGCATCTTGGGCGCGAACGGGCATATTGGCATGGGGAGTCAACAAAACCATCCCCAGCAATGCCAGTAAAAGTAAGGGTGTGATGAAACGCCAAAAGTTTTTGACCATGCAGTCCTCTCAAAATTTCATTTTAGGGGGAAACGAAAGGTAATGGAAGGTAATTGTAGGCTTATTTGCCCACGATTGAATTACGCCTCACTGACGCATCATTCCTCACCTCGTTGTGCAACTTATGGCCCCGCTGCCTCGTAATTATAATTGAAGAATGTCAAAAAAAGGGGCATGAAGGAGTATGCAGTATCAATGCTAGAAAATTTGCGACTGGCGTGGCGACTGTTTTGGGATCGCAACGTGAATGCGTCAACCAAGATTATCCCACTGCTGGCGGTGCTCTATGTGCTATCGCCCGTTGACATCTTGCCAGACGTCATCCCTGCGTTAGGCGTTACGGATGACGTGGGGGTATTCATCCTCGCCCTCGATTTCTTTATCCGTTCCGCTCCTGACAGCATAGTACGCCATCACCGCGACATTCTGGAAGGCGTCATCACGGGCAAACGCAGAAACGGTGATCCTGAATAGACTCAATCAAATGACGCCGCGCTGCTGGTAATCGGCAATAGCTGGCGGCTCAAGTCCTAACCAATCCATGAGTACGGCGGCGGTATCCTGCCCCAATAATGGTGGGGCATGTCGAACGGTTGGCGGGGTTTCCGAAAGTTTGACAGGCGGCCCTGCCATCTCCACTGTTGTCCCGTTTTCAAATGTAACCGTTTGCGCCAGTTGGCGGGATTGCACGTGCGGGTCGCCAAAGGCATCGGCGATTTGATTAATGGGGCCGGATGGAATCCCCGCATTGAGCAAAGCCTCTGTCCATTCATCGGCAGAGCGACGGCTGAAAATGACCTGTAAAAATCCTACCAAGACCTCCCGATTTTTGACCCGTGCCGCATTGGTGACAAATCGTGCATCACGGGCGAGTTCCGGTTGACCAATAATTTTGCACAGCGCAGCAAATTGGGAATCATTCCCCACCGCTAAGATAAAAGGCTTGTCGGCGGCCTCGAAGGTTTGATAGGGCACGATGTTGGGATGCCCGTTGCCATAACGAGGTGGATTTTGGCCGGATACAAAATAATTGCTGGCGACATTAACCAGCGCGGCAAGCTGAGTATCCAGAAGGGCAATATCCACATGCTGCCCGCGTCCGGTTTGATGGCGATAATGGAGGGCGGCTTGAATGGCGTTGGCGGCATATAACCCGGCAATGACATCCGAAATGGCTACACCGACTTTGTAGGGTGGCCCATCCGTTGGCCCGGTGATCGCCATTAAGCCACTCTGCGCTTGGATAACATAATCGTAGCCGGGGCGGGAGGCATAAGGGCCAGTTTGCCCATAACCCGTGATGCTGCAATAAATCAGGCTGGGGTGTTCAGGCTGTAACTGCTCATAAGCGAGGCCGTAGGTCGCCATTTGCCCCACTTTGAAATTTTCAATCAGCACATCGCATTTCAGGGCCAATTGTTTCGCCAGTGCGGTGCCCTCCCCTGTTTTCAGATTGAGGGTAACACTGCGTTTGTTGCGATTAATGCTCAGATAATAGGCGCTCAATTGTTCATCCCCCACCTCCAACCATGGCGGCCCCCATTCACGGGTATCGTCGCCACCTTGGGGATACTCGATTTTGATAACTTCCGCGCCCAAATCGGCTAGGAGCATGGTACAAGATGGCCCAGCCAAAACACGGGTGAAATCGAGGATACGCAGGCCAGCAAGGGCGGAGGGAGTAGGTTGGATCATCGGGTACTCTGCATAAAAAATAAAGGAGTTGGGATTGGGTCGTTAATTCAACCTTGACGCCCCCTATTTTAACTGATATTCTCCTATCATCAACGATGCGGGGTAGAGCAGTGGTAGCTCGTCGGGCTCATAACCCGGAGGTCGCAGGTTCGAGTCCTGCCCCCGCTACTTAAAATTAGCCGCCATTTTTTGTGGCGGTTTTTTTATTTCTACGAACCTGCTACAATGTCCCCGATTTTAGCATTCTTATGAATACCCTAGCATTAATAGGAAGATTTAGAGGAGTCGTTGTTTTGTCGCGTACAACCTATCTTCGTTCGATTACTTTGCTTGCATTGTTGGGAATTTTGCTTGGAAGCATCTGGCAGGTTGATCCCCCTTCCCGTTCCATCGCCCATGCTGCCAATCGCACCGCCAGCCAAGCCTGTTTTGCAGAGGTGAAATGGAATGGCGCCGCCAATTTGCGTATTGGCCCCAGCACCAATTATGGCATCGAGAAAGTGGCTGTGTCTGGCTTTAAAATGCGCGTCTTAGGCCAAGATGATGACGGTGAATGGCTTCAAGTTGAGGCAGGCGACCCAATCAATTTTATTGGTTGGGTCTGGTGGGAAAATGTGAATTTGTATGGAAAATGCACCAATCTACCGGACACGGGTGAGAATCTAAACATTGAATCCGCTCCCGCCGCGCCGGAAGAGGTAGACCTGCCAGCATTCGCGCAAGGCATTGATTTCACTGACGAAGATCAAATATTTAAGTTGAATGATGGAATGCTGTATGTGCGTTATGAGCATGAGGTGGATGAAAAGATTACTTTACAAGCGCACATCTTGATTGCCGATCTGAATAATCCGAACGTGGATGTGGGGGTACATCTTGGGGCGGTGCCGGATTCAACGGCGACCCTCGTTTCGGATATGGTCAAAGAGGCAGGCGCGTTTGTTGCCATCAACGGCGACTTCTATGGTGGAAACTATATGCCACAGGGCCTGACCGTGATTGACGGGGAACTTGTGATTGCCCCCAAACATCGGGCCACTTTTGCCATCACCGAAAATCATAATGTCTATATCGGCTACTTCACCGAATCGTGGACGTGGCCTGCGACGGTGATTGCAGAAACGGGCAGCATTATCCCCTTGCAGCTTGCCAATCTACCCTGCGACCCAGCGTGGCTGTGCATCTACACCGACCACATGCGTCGGCTGCTTGTCAAATGGGGATATGATGGCACCCGTGTGCTGCTCAGTCCCGAATTTGAAGTGTTGGATATTGTGGTTGACCGCTTTATGGAAATCCCGGACGGTCATTATGTGCTGCGGGCGGGGACGTTTACCGACGCGGGTAAATGGCTGAAAGAAAATGTCGAAATCGGGGACACGCTCCAAGTCAATTTGGAAACCCACCCCGATTGGCGTAATTATGAAAATGCCATCAGTGGAGGGCCAATTATTGTGAAGAATGGACGCTTCCGCCAAGATTGTGACCCCAATGTATCCGAGGCACGACGGGTCTGTGAAGAATTTGATGACCGATTCCGTGAAGCCCACTATTTTGATGTGCATATTCCACGCTCGGCAGTTGGTTATAACCGCGATACCAGAACCTTGATTCTGGTGATGGTCGAAGGTTATGAACTCGGTGCAGGGATTACCCAAGAGGAATTGGCCGATTTGATGATTCGCTATGGAGCACAGACGGCGATGGAATTTGACGGCGGCGGTTCATCCAGTTTGTGGATTGATCGCGGCTTCGTCAACGATTTTGGTTATGATGGCGAACGGCGCGTATCGAACGCCTTGATGCTCTATTGGAACGAATAGTCCTCAGCGCAGGATATATGGATTTTTGGAAGAGGGGCCAATAGATGCCCCTCTTTTCATTTAATCACCGAATGAGGGAGAACCATATAAGCGTCGCAGAGTATTGATATCACGGATAGAAAGTGATGTATTGGGGGTTTCTTGAAAATACATAATGTCATCGGGGTCGGGGCTGTGGACGACCACCCCCAGCGAATGGACAAGCTCATGCAGAGTCGCCGCAACCGGATAAAAAGCAGCAGTGGAAACAAAGGCAAATCCCCTAAAGTCGGGCCGCGCACTGCCACCCCATGTGCGGAAGGTGGCACACCCCGCCACCACAAAAATATCGCTGACTTCGCATTCTTTGGCAAGCTGAATCGCATCTACAATTTTTAGGACAATATCGGCCTGCCGCTCGTCGTCGGTTCGCTCAACCTCAATGACCTGATTGAGTTCCGCAATCGCGTTTTTCACCGCGTAATCCCAAATGAGGTCACTGCCTTCGCTCTCGAAATATATCGTGACCGGAAATTCATAGAATCGCCAGTAACGACCATTGGCATAATACAATTCCATTGTTGTGCCATCGCCATTGCCAAGCCAATAGGTATCGCCAAAATTTACCGGGTCTATCGTTACGATGGGGCGCGACGTAGAAAATGGCGTATCGGTTGGGCGGGGTGTGCTGGTGTAATAGGGTGGCAGAGTCGCAGTTGGAATAGTGGGATTGGGCGTCCATGTCGGGGGAAGTTCTTCACGACCCTCGGCACTTGGCCGTGTTGGGACTGCCTCAGAGTTGTCTATGGGTGCATTAGGCGTTGGATTAGCGTTAAAAGCAGACTGAGTAGGCGAAGATGGCTTATCATCCTTACCTAACACAATAATGACTGCTGCAATGACACCCATCAAGAGGCCTACCGCAATCACAACCAAGACCCCCGTCAGCAAATGTGATGATTGATTTTGCTTGGCCGGAGGTGACTGCGACGGCATCCAGTTTGTTGTTTTGGAGGGTTCAAGAACTGGTGTAGCAAAAGGTGCTGGAACAGGGGCAACCTCAAAAATCAATTCGGCGAGTTTGGCTTTAGCCCCACCGTGATTGGGATTAATACGCAGGACTTGGTTCAAGGCGTATTCGACATGGCGAGGGTTGGTAACAGTGTTAGCGGCTAACCACCATGCCATTTCATTATCTGGTTCGCTTTTGAGAATGGGGTCAATTAGCTTCAGTGCATCGGCACGATTTCCAGCCTTAATTAAAGCATAGGCCTGCTGTAATTGTGATTTGGTTTGCTCATCCATCCCGATTTTGGCTACCTGTAAGATATACTTTTTCCCATGCGTCAACTCTGCAATAAACAATAGTAATTTATGGCGAGGAAATCAAGTGGCTAAAATTCATGAATATCAGGGACAAGGCATTACCGTGCAATATGAGCTAAAGCGCTGCATCCATGCCGAAAAATGCGTACACGGCCTTCCAACAGTTTTTAATCGGGAAGAGCGGCCTTGGATTCAGCCTCAACACGCAAACGCCGATGAACTTGCTAAAGTGATCGAACAGTGCCCAACCGGGGCGCTTCATTATCAACGAACGGATGGCGGCCTACCCGAAGCCATCCCTCAAGAAAATACCATCCAGATTGAACCAAATGGGCCATTGCATGTGCGGGGCAATGTCGAAGTAGTCAGCAGTAACGGCAGCCTCATTCTAAATGATACGCGGGTGGCGTTGTGTCGGTGTGGGGCATCCCAATTTAAGCCGTTTTGCGATAACAGTCATATCGCGGCTGGATTCACTGATCCCGGCCTGCCCGAAACTACCACGATTAAAGATTTATCGGATAGTGAAACACGGATGGTTATTACACTCAACCAGAATGGGCCAATTGGGGTTGCGGGGAATTTTCGCATCTTAAACGCAAATGGCGAGGTGATTTTTCAGGGAACTGAGACATGGCTGTGTCGCTGCGGCGGGTCTAAGAATAAGCCGTTTTGCGACAAGACACATCGAACCAACGGATTCCAAGCGGATTAGGACTATCCAAACAAATGAATCATCAAAATCATCTTGATTTGCTGCGAGACGGCATCCCACAGGCAGGCGGAGTTTGGGCCGATTTGGGATCGGGGACAGGGGCGTTTACCCTTGCACTGGCAGAGCTGATCGGGCCGACGGGTGAGATTTATTCGGTAGATAAAGATCGCGGGTCGCTGCAAGAACAAGCCAAGATCATGCAAGCGCGTTTTCCTGAAAATACCGTACATTACCTTAAGGGCGATTTCACTGAAGCGTTGGAATTGCCGCCGTTGGATGGGGTGGTTATGGCGAATTCACTGCATTTTGTCGCTGATCGTCATAAGCAAACTGTCTTGCAGCAAATCAAAGGTTATTTGAAACCGGAAGGGCGTATCCTGATCGTGGAGTACAATACCGATTCCGGTAACACATGGGTTCCACATCCTTTTTCATATCCGAAATGGGAAAAGATGGCAAAACAGATAGGTTTTGAGCGTACACGCTTGCTGGCGATCTATCCGAGCCGATTTTTGCGCGAAATCTATGCAGCGGCAAGCTGGTAAGAATATAGACCGTTGCGACACGAGACTAAAGCCGCCGGGTTGAAGCCAGTTCGAAATGCGGGTCAGCCAACATAAAAACCGCTGTAGGGTAAATGATAAAACTTGACCCTCTTATGGCGGAAAGTTAGAATACCATCATTTACCCAGTCTACAAAGGATTTATGACGTGACTGTTCTAATCGAAAACATTGCTGGCTATGAAGGGCAGGAAGTGACTCTTAAAGGCTGGCTGTATAACAAAACGGGCAAAGGCAAGCTCTTATTTCTGAAAGTACGCGATGGCAGCGGCTTGATTCAATGTGTGGCCTTCCAAGCCGACTTGTCGGAAGAAGTCTTTGACATAGCCAAGCGTATCCCGCAAGAATCCTCGCTGATTGTAACGGGGGTCGTCCGCAAGGATGAACGTGCTCCCGGTTTCCCCGGTGGATACGAAATCGGCATCAAAAATCTTGAAATCGTGCAGATGGCTGAAGACTATCCGATCACCCCGAAGGAACACGGCGTTGAATTTTTGATGGACAATCGCCATTTGTGGGTACGATCCTCCCGCCAATGGGCCATTTTGCGTATCCGTGCCACCGTCATCAAGGCGATTCGGGATTGGTTGGATAATCATGGGTACACGTTGGTGGATACCCCTATTTTGTCTAGCAATGCAGGCGAAAATTCTACCGACCTGTTTGAATTGGACTATTTTGGGACGCCTGCCTATCTCGCGCAAACGGGTCAGCTTTATAACGAAGCCAACATGATGTCGTTTGGCAAGGTGTATGCCTTTGGGCCGACCTTCCGCGCCGAAAAATCCAAGACGCGCCGCCATCTGATTGAATTTTGGATGGTTGAGCCGGAAATGGCCTATTTCTCGCTGGAAGATTTGATGGCGATGGAAGAGGAATTTGTCAGCTATATCGTGCAGACCGTCCTTGAAACACGCAAATTGGAACTGGCCCTGATTGAACGCGATACGACCAAATTGCAGAATGTCAAAGCACCGTTCCCACGCATCGCCTATGATGACGCGGTGGAGATGTTAAAACAATTGGAAGCCGAAACCACCGATGCCGAACAAAAACAACTGCTGCACATGGAATGGGGCACGGATTTTGGTAGCCCGCATGAAACTGCCGTCGCTGAACGCTTTGACCGTCCGGTGTTTGTGTATCACTACCCCACCGCTGTCAAAGCCTTTTATATGCAGCCAGTAGCGGGCCGTAAGGAAGTGTGCCGCAGCGTTGATCTGCTCGCACCGGAAGGTTATGGCGAAATCACGGGGGGCAGTGAGCGTATTTATGATGGGGCGCTGCTGGCGGAACGGGTCAAAGAAATCGGCATTAATCCCGAAAATTATCGGTGGTATCTGGATTTGCGCCGTTATGGGAGTGTGCCACACGCCGGATTCGGTTTGGGTGTCGAACGCACCGTTGCATGGATTTGTGGCTTGCCACACATCCGCGAAACGATTCCTTATGCGCGTATGCTGCATCGCTTGAATCCGTAATCTTGAAACAACAATGAACTTAATCAGAGATTTGAGATAGTAGCGGCTCATGAGTAATCTGTCTGGACTTCATGCGATAATGGCAGGTAGTGGTAAACCTTATGCTGCTATAACCACCATTAGCCAGCAAATGCTTATGAAGCTCCATCAAGGTGTTTTATATAACCTCATTGGAGCGCAACTAGAACTGAGCGACGATGAGATTCGAGGAATATTAAATCGCTTGCTGGACTACTGCTTGATTGAACCGCATGGAAATAGTTATAGACCAACCTTTTTCATCGCCAATGCAGCTGAAGTTCAGCGGATTGTCCGACATGCACAGGAAATTGGGCGGATTTTTGCCAATCAACTTATACGGAATTGGAATCTACTGGAAGCTCTTTTTAATCAGCTTTCTCTATGCAAGGCTGGCGCTTTTGCGGATTATGCCTTTATTCTCGTCGGTGATCGCCTATTAGATATTGGCTTGCTTTATACGCTGATGGATAATCAGGATTTGATGCCACCCGCCCCCAAACGTCCTTCACCAGACGCGCCAGATGCTCATTACTACTTCTGGATGATTGAAGGTATGGAAGACCAGCTTGGGAAGTATGGTCAAAATCAGATGACCCTACAATGGTCAAATTGGTTTTTGATTACTTTTGGACAATATCATATTCAGGGAGAACCCAATCACGAGCGTAATCTGCTGCATCAACGAGCAAAGGCAATGTTGGAACAGGCCGATTCACCAGAATCACTCTCTCAGCAGCTTGGCATTCACTTGATTGAGCCTGATGATTCAACATTATGGACAAAAGGGATACATCCACACATTGACACGATAATTCAGACTTACAAACAGCAGGAAACCTCGATACGCGACTTGTATAGCAGCCTTCACGCCAGCCACTATGCACGACATGGGTTCGCCGAGTTCTTCTGCTGGTATGACCATCTGGCATACTCAGCAGCAATTGATACACTCATTGAAACTAAGCATATCAGCTTGCCTGAGCAGTGTTTTGCCAGTGCGATCTGGCATGAACCTAACTAACAGTCTAAATCGAGCAAAAATGTCCCTAAGCATACAACGCCAGCACGTCCGCCAATTGTTGGACGACGCCAACCCAACCGATGCGCCAACTGCCTATTATGCCCTGTTTCATGATCCGGCACGTTCGGCGCTTTTTACTTCGGTGAATGGCTCCGGGGCAGTACAGGGTTTTGTGGGGCGATTTCAAACCGGGCAAGATTTGTTTCGCCCTCTTGTCACCATGCGCTGCAAGACAACTGAGGTCGCACGCGAATTATTACAGCAGGCCCTTGTACCGGGTCGCCCCTACATTTTTTTCGCCAGCATGAATCAAATTCCTATTGTGGGGGACAGCCTAACCCTCGAAAACCAGAAAATATTTAGCATTTACCGTTTGGATGTGACCCGCTTTAATCCGGTCATGAACGTGCTGGTGCAGCGCAAAAAAGCTGCGAATGGCACACCGCGCATGGAAATTGTGGCGGGGAATGGGCAGGTTGTGTCAGTGGCAGGGGTTAATTGGCAGAGTCCCGGTTTTGCCGAAATTTATGTTAATACCGACACGGCGGCACGCGAACGGGGCTATGGCAAAAGTGTCGTGGCAGCATTGGTTGAGCAAATTTTACGAGAGGGCCGCGTCCCTTTGTACTTAGTGGAAACACGCAATGACCCCTCCCGCGAATTAGCCGAGGGATTGGGTTTTGTGGATACGGGGTCGCGCCAAGTATATGCCGATGCAACTTTTTGACAGGGTATAATATTTTATCGTCAAGGCTAACGAAGGAAGTGCAACGTGGCGGATGTGATTAACCCCCAAGATATACCCGTTCTGAGCGATTCATCACCATCAGACAACCCGCGTCATGGGGTGCGAGGCAGCAAACGACATAACCCAGAAGGGGTTGTCGCAGGTCGGCGGCCTGCATGGATTAAGGTACGTGCCCCCGGCGGCGACACTTATGAATTTGTCAAATCACAGATGCGGAGCAAAACACTGCATACCGTCTGTGAAGAGGCCATGTGTCCCAATTTGGGTGAATGTTGGGGCAGCGGCACGGCGACCTTTTTGATGCTCGGCGATACCTGTACCCGTTCGTGCGGCTTTTGTGATATTAAGACCGGGATGCCAGAGGACATGGACTGGATGGAGCCGATGCGGGTGGCCCAAGCCGTCAAACAAATGAATCTACGGCATGTCGTTATCACTAGCGTCAACCGCGACGAACGGGCCGACGGGGGTGCGCCGATTTTTGCAATGGTCATCCGCCGCATCCGTCAATTACAACCGGGGTGCAGCATTGAAGTGCTGATTCCCGATTTCAAAGGTAATAAAGATGCCCTCAGCATTGTGATGGAAGCCCAACCCGAAATTTTGAATCACAATGTTGAGACCGTGCCGCGCCTGTTTAAGAAAGTGCAGCCGCAGGATAAATATGAATGGGCGTTGACTACGCTGCGGAATGCAAAGGCGATGGATTCATTGGTGCTGACCAAAACAGGCATTATGTTGGGCTTGGGTGAGACCTTTGATGAAGTGGTCGAGGTTATGCGTGATCTGGCTGAATTGAAAGTGGATATTTTGACACTGGGTCAATATTTGCAGCCAAGCCGATTGCACCTACCGATTGACCGCTATTATGAGCCTGCTGAATTTGATGAATTGAAGCGTATCGGCCTTGACTTGGGCTTTAAATGGGTCGAATCCGGCCCATTGGTACGCAGCAGCTATCATGCTGATCGGCAGGCACGCGAATTGTCGAAGCTGAATTTTGTCCAAGTTCGTAGTGGGAATTAGGGTAAATGCCTGCCAAAGACCGCTATCATCTGGAAGTTGTTCACGCGCTCCGACAAGCGGGTTGGCAGGTATCAGATAAACCGCTCAATATCCGTATCGGGGAGCGTGATCTTTATCCAGATATATTAGCTTGGTACGAAGATGGCAGGCAGATAGTTGTTGAGATCAAAGTGTTCGACAGTGATTATTCCGCTGTGCATCATTTAATGGAGGCGGCGGGTCAATATAGTGTCTATCGCGCTGCCATCAAGAAACTAGGCCTGAACCTGCCAATTTATCTGGCGGTTTCTCTTGAAGCATACGAAGGAATCCTGACGGAACCACTTGGACAACTCGTTATCAGTAGCTTAGAGATTAAACTCCTGTTGATTGATGTAGAGTTAGCGGAGGTAGTCGAATGGAAAAACTGACAAAGCTAGTTCGAGAAGAGACTGAGCAATATGCAGGCCCTTCTCTAAATGCGACTTTACAAGTTGTAAATGATGAAGTTCGCCAAGTTTACACTGTGATTAGCATTGGGAAACCACCTGCCAATGAACCCGCCAGGGCTGTCGTGATGGCCCGCGTCAGTGGTGATTTCGTGGTGATTGAGTCGGATACTACCGATAAACCACTAGTTAATGCCCTTGTTCAAAGGGGTATACCTCGTAAGAAGATCATTCTGGCCTATCAGGGGGAAGCACTCCCTGAGACCACTTAAGGAGTCATGGAGTGGAACATAAAATCGCCCTTCTCGGCTTTGGGAATGTGTTAAAAGCCTTTGCAGAACTGCTGCTCCGCAAACAGGATTATCTTAAGCAGACCCTCGACACCGAACTCAAGGTGGTAGGGATTGCCACCAACAGCAAGGGGATGGCGATTAATCCGGCAGGCATTGATCTGGCGGCGGCATTGCAATTGGTGAAGTCCGGTCAATCGCTCAATACACTGCATGTCGGCCAGCCTGTAAACGACACCTTTGCGTTTATCCAGCAAGTCCCTGCCGAAATTATTTTGGAAGCGACGGTGCTTGATCCGCGCACTGGACAACCCGCGCTGGATTATGTGCGGGCGGCGTTGAATGCGGGCAAGCATGTTGTTACCGCCAACAAAGGGCCTGTCGCATTCGGCTATCGGGAATTAAAAGCATTGGCTCAATCCAAAGGGCTAGGATTCTTTTTTGAAAGCACGGTCATGGATGGGATGCCTCTCCATTCAATTGCGCGAGAAGGCATGTTAGGGCTGCAAACCAACCGGATACGCGGCATCTTAAACAGCACCACCAATTCGGTGTTGACCCGTCTGGAAGAAGGCACATCCTTTGAAGAAGCAGTGGCCGAAATGCAGCGTGCGGGTCTTGCCGAAACCGACCCCAGCAATGATATTGATGGCTGGGATGCCTCAGTCAAAATTACCATCTTGGCAAACGTCGTGATGGGGGCGGATTTGCGGCCCGGCGATGTAGACCGTACAGGTATTCGCAACGTTACCGTGCAAGATGCACAGGTGGCGGTAAAAGCAGGCAAACACATCAAATTGGTATGTGAGGCTGTACGCGAGGGCGATAAAGTCAAAACTTCAGTGCGACCAATACCGCTGCCTTTAACTGACCCGCTGGCAAATATTACACAGACAGCCTCGGCGGTGACGTTTGAGACCGATGTCCTGCCAAATATCACCCTCATTGAAGGGAACAGCAGTCCCACCACCACCGCCTATGGGATGTTGGTGGATGCCCTCAATATTGGGCGGGGGCGGCGTTAACCTCGCTACTCGATTCCTAGCCCATTGACGGAGGGGCTAAAGGACTCGTATCAGAAGTTGGGGCGGCAGGTTCAACAATAGTAGGGGCAGCCTGCCACGCTGCGGGGATCTGCTCCACCAAACCCGCCTTGTCCAACGCCTTTGCCACCTGCTCAGAGAAGGGGTCAATTTCATGCCCGATGCCAAACGGCAAGTTATTGCTGTTGCAGAAATTGGGCAGGTCATTAATCGCTAACCGCACATCCCCGAAGCGCAGTTGGTCAAGGCGCACCCCGCTCATTACCAGCGCATCACGCAGCGCAGATGGGTCTTGTCCGTGTAGGGCAGAGGCGAATAGAATCCCCGGCCCGACGGCTTCGGCATGATCGAATTTCGCGCCCTGATTGCCCATCGAAAAAGCGAGATAATGTTCTGTGCCTTCTTCATGGCGATCATGACCGAGTTGATTAGCCAACTGCACCGACATCATGAGTAAATCTACGAGGGTGCGGAGGGCTTCAATTTTACCCTCACCAATTTCTTTGGCACTCTTGATCGCTTGGGTAGCGAGTCCGGCAGCAACACCTGCACCCCATTGTGAAAACTGCTGTTCGGGAGTATTGCGGTTGAGTTTGGCAGCATAACGCCAGTCGAGCAAAGCCGTCACAATTGCCACTACATCCACAATTCCAGAAGCACGTTCATAGGCTGGGGCGGCTTCGATCACGCTCCAGTCAATAATTACCTCTGAGGCGGGGCCAACTTCGAGGCGGTGCATCAAGCCCTCGGCGGGGAGGGTTACATGTGGCTCAAAAATTTCATCACTGCTGATAGCGGTAGGAACGACCACCAATGGTAGCTTATTTTTATTGGCTACAATCATGCCAGCCGTCAAGGGTATACCTTGTCCTAAAACATAAATCACCCCTGTTTGTGATGGTAGATGATCGGCCAGATAATCCAATAGGTCGTGGTCATTGCTTGTTGGTTCAGCCTGAACCACAAGGGGCAGATTCAAAAGGCTGCCGAAATTTGTCCATGCCGTTTCGGAAGTTAATAGTGCCACTGGGCGGGTTTCAGTGGTCATATTGAGGGGCGTATAGGTCACTTTAGGTAAGGGCCAAACGGTGGACATGGGGCGGCTCTCCAAATAAGTTCTACAAATAAACATTATCAGCACCTCTAAGTTTAAAACTGATTCAACCTTTTTGCCAACCACAATCTTGAATTCACCCCCTAAATTCAGGGAGGATAGATAAGAATTCGGCAAGAATTTTTGACAAATCGGCGACCATCTGGATAATAATTACCCCATGCTCTGGCGAGTTTTACACGCCAAAGCGCCGTATCCGATTAAGATAAACCTTAAACGTTCCATGCGTGGAGGTAATTTAGATTATGTTTTCTTCAAAGCGTTTCCGTTTTGTGGCGGTACTGTTGGCTTTACTCGTAATGGTAACGCCCGCGTATGCCAATATTAGTAATACCAGCAAGTCTGTCCAGTTCCAGTCGGACGCGACTCAGGTGGTCGTACCGGCGGGCGAACCCATCAAGATTGGTTTGGGAACTGACCTCTCTAATGTCCTTGCGGCACCCGGTCAGGACATTGCCAACGGTGGGCGTGTCGCCGTTTTGGACCGGAATGAAGCCGGTGGTATTCAGGGCTTCCAAGTTGAACTCGATGTGCAAGATGACCGCTGCGTCGGTGAAGATGCGACCAACGTTGCCAACTTGTTCGCTTCCGATCCACAGGTGGTTGCCGTCGTCGGTCATGTTTGCTCTGGTGCAACCAGCGCCGCGATTGATGTCTATGTGCAGGCCCGTATCCCCAGCGTGTCGCCTTCCTCGACGGCTGCTTTCCTGCCTGCTAAAGGCTATGACACCTTCAACCGTGTTGCCTTCACCGACGAAGCGCAAGGGACGGTTGACGCGCGTTATATCTACAATGTGTTGGGTGCAACCACGTTAGCCGTTGTTCACGACAACAGCGATTATGGCAAGGGTCTGGCTGAGACGGTTGCAGCGGTATACGCCGAACTCGGTGGTACGGTTGCCAACGGTGGTGAACTGCTTGTGATTAGCTCCGATGAACAAGACTATCGCGCTGTGTTGACAACACTGGCTGCTGAACCACCCGCCGTGCTGTTCTTTGCTGGTTATGAACTACAGGCGGCCCTGTTGGTTTCACAAATGAAGGAAGTCGGCTTGGCAGACACCATCTTCATGTCAGACGATGGTACCTATACTCAAGGGTATCTTGACGCCGCTGGTGAGGCCGCCAATGGCAGCTATGCCAGCTTCGTTGACACCTCTAGCTTTGCCGATGCCGAAGCTCTGGAAGCCTTCAAAGCTCGTTATGAAACCGAATTTGGTGTTGCGCCGGACGAACTCGGCCCGTATCATGCTCACGCTTATGATGCCGCCAATATCATCATGAACGCCATTGAAACTGTTGCAACCGTTGATGCCGATGGCAACCTCGTCATCAACCGCGAAGAACTGATTTTGGCGATTCGCAACACTACCGATTATGCTGGCCTGACGGGTACCCTGACTTGCGATCCTGCGACTGGTGAATGCGGTGCTGGTGTCATCAGCATGAATCTGGTCGAAGATGGCGCTTGGGTTAGTGTCGAAGTGCCCGCCGAACTGCAATTTGGTGCCGACGCCGAAGGTGACGGTGGTGAAGCCGCGATGGGTGATTATGCCACTGTTGTGGACGCCGTTGCGGGACAAGCCAACCTGACCACTTTAGCAAGTGTTCTGCCAATGGCGGGCGCCGATGCTGTGGCGGCACTGACTGGCGAAGGCCCCTTCACCATTTTCGCGCCCAGTGATGAAGCGTTTAATACCTTCATGGCTGCCAATGCGGAATTGGTCAATCAGGCACTGGCCGACCCAACCATATTGTCTGGCCTTCTGCTCTATCATGTCGTGCCGGGTAATATAACGCTGGCCGATCTTGCCGCTGGTGAACTCACCACCGTGAATGGTGCCCCATTGACAGTTGCTGTTGATGGCGATACCGTCACGATCAATGGTATGTATACCATTACCACTGCCGACATTCTGGCTGGCAACGGTGTGGTTCACATCATTGATGGTGTGCTGGTGCCACCCACCGAATAGACAGGCTCATCTGTCCATTTAAACTAAACCTACAGGGGCGGGGTTTGCAATCTCGCCCCTGTTTTGGTCTAATTATTCGGATTAACCAACTTAATTTACGCTTGCTTTATTGTGGAGAATATTGTTTATGGCACAACCGAGTCAGGGGCAGCGCCTCTCGTCGCCATTGATGCAATTTCGACAGATGGGGGCTGCTGACGTGGACGCCTATGCAGGGCGCTACTTCCGTTTTGCCGCCATTTTTTCCATCCTACGCATCCTCTGGATTATTGCTCAAACTTCAACACTTTTGGGTGATCCACCAAGTCAATGGATTGTAGATATTGAGAAAATTGTAGGTGTTGCGCTTACGGTATATGCAATTACCGGGGCAGTCATTTTTGCCATCGCTTTATACTTTCGTACCCAATCCGAAAGCAATGATCCAATCAGCAAACTCATTACCAACTATGCTGGGGCGATTTTATTTATCATCGTCGCCAGTCGGGTATCCAGTGTAGTGCGTGACGACCCTCTGCCGCTCAATATCTGGTTAGGATTGCTTCAAACAGGCATTATTCGCGGCGGCATTTACGCCCTGATTGCATTAGGCTATACGCTGGTTTACGGCATCTTGTTCATGATTAACTTCGCACATGGCGAAATCATGATGCTGGGGGCGTATGGCGGCTGGTTCGGGTTGATGGTTATGGTCAACGGCGGTGAACGTTCCTTTGAGGCCGGTGCGGCATCGGTGGCGGCGGTACTTGTCCCATTGGGGGTGGTGCTGCTGTTCCTACCATTGGAAGATATTGCAGGACGTTTTCGCAAGCGTTCATCAGCAGAAGATGTGGTTGCGGCTCCGCGTTGGCGTGTAACTGTGCTCAGTTTGCCCATTCGTATTTTGTTAGGCGCAGCAGTCGGCTATGGTGCTCTGCTGGGCTTAGGCTTGACCGCACCACATATTTACGAACTAGTGATTACGATTGTTGGGTTATTATTTGTGCTGGCTATTGGGATGCTCACGTCGGTACTGGCGGTGATTGTTCTAGAACGTATCGCGTATCGTCCACTGCGCCATGCACCCCGCTTAACCCCTCTGATTAGCGCGATTGGGGCTTCTATTTTCTTGCAACAGGTCGCCTTACGCATGTTCGGGCCAATTCCGCGTGTCTATCGTTCCCCGCGTTTATTGAGTGACCCAGTGACGATTGACCTTGATTTAGGTTCATTTGGGATTGTGCCGATTAGTAAGGTTGGCTTGGTAATGACCCTACTCGCATTCGGTCTAATGGCACTGTTGATTTTTATCGTCCGGCGTACCAAATTTGGTCGGGCGATGCGAGCAGTGGCGGAAGACAAAAATACCGCCGCATTGATGGGTGCTAATGTTGACCGTGTGATTGTGATTACTTTTATCCTCGGCGCGGCACTGGCTGGCGCAACCGGGGTGATGCTCGGTTTTCGCGGCGAACAAGTCAAACCCCTCTTTGGATTTAGCTACGGTCTGAAAGCCTTTACTTCGGCTGTTCTGGGGGGTATCGGGAATATTCCCGGCGCAGTGGTCGGCGGATTCTTTTTGGGCCTAGCCGAAGCACTTGGCCCGACAGCATTGGGCTTTAACACCTCTTGGCAAAACGTGATTGCGTTTAGTCTGCTCGTTTTGGTGATCATCTTCCGGCCAACCGGGTTATTGGGTGAAATTGTGGCGGAGAAGAAGGTGTAACGATGCTGCGAAGACTCATCCACCAGTATCCTTATGTCCAAGAGGGTTTTACGCGCGGGTTGATCAATGGGGGGGTAATCCTTTTCTTCATCGTCATTGGCCTGCCTGCCGGGATGCCGGGACGTGAAGATTTAGCGCCGCTTGCCATTCCGCTGTTTGTGCTTACAACGATCACGTTTGCAATTGTGACCGTGCGCCGCTTTGAAGGTCGGGCGGGATGGAAACAATTGGTGGCAAATGGGGTGGCACTGGGTATCGGGACGGCCATCCCCTTCCTACTGTTTATGAGCCTAATTAATCGGTGGCAGGCGAATGGCACCAACGTCAACGATTATTTTTTTGAAATCAAACCCCGCACGACGACTGAATTATCAGGTGTACCGGCGGAAGAACTATTTGCTAACCCGGAGATTGACCCTGTAACGCAAGAATTTCCGGCAGATGCCCCACTCCGAACCAATCCCATGACGCTTAAAATTAATGATGACAAAATCCACGTTTTCAATTTTGGAATTTTGAAGCTCGGCGGTTTATATGGTGCGGCGTTGAGCTTAGGCATCATTGGTTTGGCAACGACGCTGATTTATCATGCACTGTCGCTGGTACATTGGCAAGACATTCGCGCCAAGCTAAACCGAAATCTTGGCAAAAACGCGGGTGGGAAATGGGTTCAGTCTATCATCCCCGAAATCCTCCATTGGGGGCGTTTAATCCTGCCCATTTTGTTTTTCCTGTTTTTGTTCGTCAGCGTCAGCATGAGTTATGACACTTCATTTTGGCACGAGGTACGCAGTAAAAACATTGAAAATGGCCCGATATTGGAATTGACCGATCTAGGATTTGGCCCACGTGCAGCCCAAAATTTCCAACTCATCGCAGGCTTCTTGGTCATTATCGCCCTAATGTTAGCCATGCGGAATACCCGCTATAAAGCCTACCGCCTGCCCTATCTGATACAACTGCTCATCATCCTCGTTCCAATCTGGCTAGTGTTTTTGCTGGCGATGTGGCGTATCCAAGCCAACGAGGTTTATTTTATTGAACCCACCATCCATCTCGGCATTTTTGAAAGCGAAGAAAGTGCCAGTTTGGGAGCAGCATTTTTCCTAGCGGCGATGCTGACCTTTAATGCCTTACGCGGGACTCTCACCGCCGAGCAGTTTGAATCCACTTTCGTTATCAACACGGGCCTTGCAATGGTCATGGCAACCCCGCTGTTTATGGATCAATATCAAACTGGCGTGATGCTGCAAGTCGCCATTTACGCCATGTTGGGCTTGGGTCTCAATATTGTGGTCGGATATGCGGGTCTGCTTGACCTCGGCTATGTGGCGTTTTTTGCAATGGGTGCCTATGTCTATGCGTTGGTCGAATCCAATCGTCAGCGCCTGACGGTTGACCACGCCAACGACCTCGCGTTTACACTAGTGACGGCAATTATTGTTGTGCCGCTGGTGATTTTCTTGCTGGCGAATGTCTGGTTGCGCTCCAAACAGAATGCGCGGGTCAAAGAGTCCGCTGTCCAGACCCACCGGATGGCCCGCCTTTGGCAAGACCAGCCCCCGCCGCTGATCTCGTTGGTGTTGGTGGTGATCGCAGTCATGGTAGCGTTTGGGTCAACCTATGTCCTAAGAAAAGCTGGGGTTTTTGATGACATTGAACGGGCCTCGCCGTTTTTCATCGGATTGATTCTAGCGGTTTTTGCCTCGGCGATGACGGGGGTCTTGCTGGGTTTCCCAGTGCTGCGACTGCGAAGTGACTATCTCGCTATCGTGACCCTCGGCTTTGGAGAGATTATCAGTATCAGCCTTGAAAATCTGGAAAATATCACAGGTGGGCCATTCGGGGCAAGTAATATTCATAAGCCGGTAGCGGGTAATCCGACCACCGCCGAACAAAATATGATTCTCCTCTACTTGGCGCTGGTAGGGGCAGGGCTAATCGCCGTCTTTTCGACCCGCCTACGTGCTTCCCGGTTAGGACGTACATGGACAGCCATCCGCAGTGATGAAGACATCGCCCAAGCGCAGGGAATCAATTTGGTCAATTCCAAGCTGTTGGCCTTTGCGATTGGTGCGAGTTTTGCGGGCGTTTCGGGGTTATTGTTCGCCGCTCGCCAAAATAACATCTTCCCGGCTGACTTTTCGTTGGGGATTTCGATTAACGTGCTGTCGTTAGTAATTATCGGCGGGGTTGGCAGCATCCCCGGTGTGATTGTTGGGACGATTGTGCTGGTTGGCTTGCCACAAATGCTCCGCGCCCTAGAGGAATATCGTTATCTGACATTCGGGGCGCTATTGGTAGTCATGATGCTGGTACGTCCGGCGGGGTTGATGCCTGCGCCACTAGCCTCATTGGAAGAACGCGCACGCAAACTGCGAGCTACTATTAAACCCAAGCGCGAAGAAATCCAACGTGAGGAGGTGGCAGGTGACTAAAAAATCCTACAGCGACAGCTTGGTATTAGATGTACATGATGTCACTAAACGATTCGGCGGATTGACGGCAGTTAATAATGTCAGCCTACAAATTAAAAAGGGCATGATTGCCAGCTTGATAGGGCCAAATGGAGCAGGTAAAACCACCTTCTTTAATATTGTGACGGGTTTTTATACGCCAGACGCCGGGGCGATTTATTTCATGGGGCACAATATCGCAGGCCTGCGCACTGATGAAATTACCGCGCTTGGGATTGCCCGTACCTATCAAAATATCCATCTCTTTCACGGCATGACGGCCCTCGAAAATATTCTGGCGGGAATGCACACCCGGCTTGGTGCTGGCCCGGTTGGTGGTGCCTTGCGGCATGGCAAAAATCGCTATGAGGAAGATATGGCGCTGGTCAAGGCGTTTGATTTACTCGAATTCATTGACCTCGGCGGCATGGGGGACTTTGCCGCGACCAATCTCTCGTATGGCGCTCAACGACGGCTAGAAATTGCACGGGCGCTTGCCAGTGATCCCATATTACTCCTGCTGGATGAGCCTGCCGCTGGTATGAACCCCCAAGAGACCGAAGACATGATGCGCTTCATTCGCCGTTTGCGCGATGAACGCGGGCTGACTATTTTCCTAATCGAACACGATATGAGTTTGGTCATGGATATTTCGGATCAGGTATCGGTTTTGGATTATGGGCGCAAGATTTCGGAAGGCACACCCGCCGAGGTACAGCGTGACCCGTTGGTGATTGAAGCCTATTTGGGCAAGCCGCCAGAAGAATTAGAAAACTAAACGGCCCGGAAAAGAATAAAGAGAATTGATGAAATATGGCACTTTTAGAAGTCAAAGACCTGCACACCTATTATGGCAAAATCCATGCGCTCAAAGGTATTTCGCTGACGGTTGACGAAGGCGAAATCGTGACATTGATTGGTGGGAACGGTGCAGGCAAAACCACCACCCTGAACACCATTTGCGGGATTGTGCCCGCTGCTTCTGGCAAAGTGATTTTGGATGACGAGGACATTAGCCGTATGCGCCCACATGAAATCGTGGCGCGGGGTGTGGGTCAATCCCCTGAGGGTCGCAAAATTTTTAAGCGGCTGTCGGTGCGTGAAAATTTGGACATGGGTGCGTTTACACGCGGCGACCACGATGGTATTGCTCAAGATTTGGAATTTGTCTTTGCTACCTTCCCACGTCTTAAGGAACGCGAACGCCAATTAGGTGGGACGCTTTCGGGTGGGGAGCAGCAAATGTTGGCGATGGGCCGCGCCATGATGGGCCGTCCGCGCATTTTGCTGCTAGACGAACCTTCCATGGGTCTCGCCCCCTTGTTGGTGCGCGACATTTTCCGCATCATCACCTATCTGAATGAGCAAGGCACGACCATTTTGCTAGTCGAACAGAACGCATTGATGGCACTCGATGTCGCCAATCGTGGCTATGTGATGCAGACGGGCATAATTACCCTTGCCGATGATGCCAAATCACTGCAACAAAATGAAACGGTACGTAAGGCATACTTAGGCGAAGTCTAGTTTATCTTTCAACGGGATTTTGCCCACCTCATCTTTGGGTAAAATCCCGTTGTGCTTCTCATCCACCTCAAACAGCCAAAATCTTCACCTATGCCCGGATAATCTTTCCGTCAATGAAAGTCGCAAGTGCATTCGTAGATTCAGGATAGGCCCGTAAAAGCGAGTTGACCGTTGTATCGGTTAGGCTTGTGGCAAGGTCAAGGCCCAACCATGCGGCAATGGCATGGGTCGCGGCGGGAGCAACCAACAGATGATCGCGCACCTCGGCAAGTTGGGGAGAGATGGTAGTCTGAAGGCTTGGAACAGGAGTGCGTGTTTCTGCCCAAGGGGACTGCCAATTCATAAAACCTTGCAGTGAGGTCGGAAAAACAACCGATGCTTCTTTGATAAGCGGCTGCAAAATCGTGTGATGCTGGCGGAGTTGAAGAATGAGACTCGGCAACCACATGAGGAGCGTATTGTCGGTGACGGAGCCGAAAATATGACTTAACAACTCGACCACAAACTGCGCAATCCCCGGCGCAAAATTCAAGGCCAGCACAAACCCATTGAGATATTGGGGCAGGGTTGGTAAACGCAGGGCGTCGCTGAGGATTTGGGTGAGGAATTCACGCATACTCGCAATATCCCGCAGACCCAACAGCCATTCACTTGTCCATAATAAGCCTAACTTGTCGGGCGGGATTTCATTTTGGGCCGCACCCTGTAGACCAAGCAGCAGTTGATTACGCTGACAGCCGAGCGCTAAAGCCAAGCTTTCTAGGGTAAAAATAAATCCCAACATCCCGGCGATTTGCTCAGGGCGTGTCCCCATATCGGCAAACGCTTGGGGGAGCATTGCAGCGTAATGGGCATAACCAGTGGTGATGAGTGCTTCTAACCAATCGGGGAGACCGCCCGGTTGGGTACGATAATAATGCACCAGACGACGGGCACGTTGAAAAATATCGGGGGCATCGGTGGCACTGGTTTCCTGTTTTAGTAATGTAATGGCGTGCAGGCCCAATTCACGCACAAGACGCGGACTTATCCTGTAGATCAGGGCATCTTCAGCCGTTTTCAGCGCAATGGCCGCCGTCGCATTTTCAGCGAAAGCCAATGCTTTCATGCGCTGTTCGAGTACCTGTTCGAGCGTGACACCCTCATAGCCCAATTGGATAATTTCGCGCTGGTGCTTGCCAATCAAAACATCCCATGATTCCTGAATGGGAATATGACCCAGCTTACGTTCCCCGACAATGGGTCTGACTACAAGGTTGCCAAATAGGTAGTGCAGTTTCCATAGAATTTCGGAGCAGGCTCGGCGGTCAGGGCGGGTTTTGAAATCCATCAATGCCCGCTGATTGGTCTTGGCAAAAAGGTCAACCTCTAAGGGAGCAAGGCGATCATAAATATCTTGGGCCAACGGTGGCAGGGAGGCATAACCAACTGTACCCACACGATCCCCACCAAGTAGAATTTGACAAAGATGGGCAATGGTTCGTTTTTTAGGAGTGCGGTCTTTTTCTAAACAGGTGATGGCTGCATCTTGAAAATCGTAGGGGGTTGGATGTTGGCGATTACGCATTTGGGCCAACAAAATTGCGGTTTCGTAAATGGCAATCGAATCGGCGGTGCTGGCGAGATAGCCGTTTTTGCGGGCAAGGGCCACAATCTGCACACACCATTGCAGTAATTGTTCTTTATCCGCAGCAGCATAGGCCGGGGGCTGTGTTAAAAATTCAGCCAACACGTGGGGGTTGCGGGTCATTTCGCGCAAGGTTGGCTTACGGGTGACAGCATCAGGCTTTTTCAAATCGAATGGCTTGATTTTTTCGGTTTTGAGGCTTTTATCCCACGTGCCTTCGGCTAATGAAACCGTCCCCGCCGGATGGCTAAATTGGCGTTCGATGGCGGCAAAACTGGAAGGAATCAGGCCATATAACCAGCGCGTATCGGTGTGGGGTGGCAACTCCCAGATCAGGGTACTGGATGTCCCAAATTCTTCGACTTCACTGCCGACATGGGCTGCCCCACAGATGTACATGGCTTCGTGTGGCTGAATAGCGTGTTGGTGCATGTGTTGTTTGATGCGGGTCCACATGTAACGTTCGCGCAAGAGGTCAACCCGCACATCTTCGGTGTGTCGCCCCAAATGACGCAGGAGGCTACCGACCAATACCATTACTTGTTTATAGGTGGCATAGTCCGCGTTGATGATGGCACGTTCCACATATTGATCCCACCATTCAGCAAAATAGCGCGTGTTGGAGTTTCGCAGCAAAAAATGTAGAAACTCATCAAAGGTAGGCATCAATTCACCTACTGTCACCCCCACCGCTGTGCCATGCAATCCGGCATTTTCCCGCTCGACGGCTTCATCCTCCGCCTCTAATTGCTCAAGATCGCGTTTCCAGTCGTCATCCCACTGAAAAATATAGTCTACAGCCCGATCTACAAACACCAATTCGGTTTCGGGATGAGTCAGGCAATAGGCAATGGCTTGATATTCAGCCGAGGCCTCGGTCAAAGGAGCAACAACCATGACTGGGAGAGCGTCGGGAGGGAGCGTGCTGCTTTCGGCGGCGAATGCATGTAACGCCACCGGCAGTTTGCAATCGCGCAGATTTTCAATGAGGGGCAACATATCCTCACAGAGTTCCATATAAATCACTTTGGGAGGTTGTGTCTGCAAACGGCGTACCATATGTAAAGCTGAAGCGGGTGAGTGATGGCACACCGGAAAAATATCCAACGGCTCACGCATGGCCCGTTCGACATCCTGCACAAAACGGGTCAATAAATCAGATAAGCCGCTCGCATCTTCGGCAAAGGCTTGGGCAGCCGATAAAAGCTGCTCATTGAGTAGTGATAGGGTCTCGGTATGCGTCATACGTCACTTTTGAATGGTTTGCATAGCTTCTTGACCGCCAACGAGAAAATCCTGCCAATCGCCGCGCTGTTCTTCGCTGCGTTTAGCAATCACGCTGTTCCAAAACTTGCTCATGACCACAATATCTTCGGGCAGGCGGCGTACTAATGTTCCGACCAATGATCGTGCTACCAATCGGGCGGTTAGCTGACTTTCGCCGAAATAATTGGAATAGAGGACGGCGTCTTCCAAAACACCAATCTGCTCGGCAGTAGACAACGAGGATTCGAGCCGGGTATCTTCAGAAGTGGCGGCATTGCTGACCTCACGTAAATCAGCAAAGGTTTGCAACAAGACATCTAGCAGGGTCGGCGGGACATTGACACTAAAACTTTGGCGTTGGAGAAGTTCCTGAGTCCGGAACAGGATTATCTCGCGTTCTTGCTTCTTATTGGTCACGATGGGGATATGGACAAAATTAAAGCGGCGCTTGAGGGCCGAGGACAAATCATTCACCCCGCGGTCCCGACTGTTGGCGGTGGCAATGAGGTTAAAACCGGAACGGGCAAAAACGGTGTTATCGTCTTTTAGTTCAGGGATGGCGACATATTTTTCACTCATGATTGAAATAAGGGCGTCTTGGACATCGCTGGTGCAGCGGGTCAATTCTTCAAAACGCCCCATCGCGCCCTGCTGCATGGCCGTCATAATGGGTGATGGGATAAGCGAGTTAAGGGATTGTCCAGCGGCGATCACAAGGGCCACATTCCATGAATATTTGATTTGATCTTCCGTCGTTCCGGCTGTGCCTTGCACCACGTAGGTGGAATTGCCACAAATCGCGGCGGCAAGGAGTTCGGCCAACCAACTTTTGCCTGTGCCGGGGTCGCCGATGAGCAGCAACCCACGATCAGAAGCAAGGGTGACGATGGCCCGTTCAACAATAGCCGGGTCACCAAACCACTTTTGGGCAATGGGATATTCAAGTTTATCGGCGGGCGTGCTGCCGAGGACAAAAATCCGTACCATGCGTGGGGTCAGTCGCCAATTGGCAGGCCGCTGTCCACGATCAGCCGAGGCTAAGAAATCCAGTTCGTCGGCATATTTGGCTTCGGCAGGTAAACGCAAAATAGTGTCACTCATGAAATTCTCCTCTAGGCCACAATGAGTTTCTTCAACTCGGCAATCAATTTTTTGGGACTACCTGTCAGAACGGGCAATCCCATATCTTTTAGGCGTGTGCGAAACCAATCGTTCACACTGGCATAACCAGAACTATTGACCGACCCGACTGGGATAAAATGCACTTTGCTTTCTTTGAGAGTACGAATGGTATCGAGCAATTCCTGATTGCTACCCCCTTCATAAAAATCAGTGATGAGGACGAGAGCTGTTCGGCGGGGATCTTGGATTTTTTCGGTGGCTTGCTGTAGGGCATATCGAATATGCGTGCCACCGCCTAATTGGGTTCGCATCAAGACTTCAAATGGATCACCAACCCAAGGAGTAAGGTCAAGCACCCGTGTATCAAAGGCGATGAGATGGACATCTACATCCGGCAGTCCGGAAAATATCGAAGCGAGGATGGTACACTGCACCATCGCATCCACCATTGAACCCGATTGATCCACCACCACAATGAGGCGAGTGGGTAGCCTTTTACGTCCGGTATGTTTGTAATACAGGCGATCCACATAGAGTCGCTTATCTTCTTCATTCCAGTTAGTCAGGTTTTTCCAAATGGTACGCTTAAGGTCAAGATTGCGAAAAACCCGTTTGGGAGGAACAGACCGATCAATTTTGCCAGATGGGGTTTGCTTGACCTGTAGTCGGAGTACCTCGGCCAGTTCATCCACATATTGACGAATGAGGCGTTTGGCATTTTTCAGAGCGTTGCCGGAAAGATTAGCTTTATCACGTAAAAGCTGTTCGACGAGTGCCATTGAAGGCTGCATTTGAGCAGCAAGGCGATTATCTTGCAGCAGTTCGCGCAGGGCCATGCGTTTGATGAGGTCATTTTCGAGACCTTTAATTGCCCGCTGAATTTCTTCTAGGGGGATATTGAACCCACTCCCGATACCCATGCCTGCCCCGCCACCCCCAGCAGCCATAACGGAGTCACCACCCGCCCCGTTACCCTGACCTTTCCCAGTACCGGGTAAAGGGGCGTTCCCACGCAGCGACCCGCGTGGACAATTTAAGGCCCGTTCGAGGTGTTCGACATCTTTTAACCACTGGGCATATTGATTGGCGGTGCAGAGATTGGTTTGGGTATTGGGGCCAAACGCATTCAATAACAGCTTGGAAAAAATCAGTCCTCGCCGCAGTGTAGCCGTTTCGGGTTCTTCCGGGGGAATTTCGAGGGTAAATTCGGTTTCCAGTTCGGGATAATGATGTAACAGCGTATCAATGCTAATGTGTGGGTCAAGGATGTACTCCGGTAAGTCAACTTCACGGGTAATTGCAAGGGCCATCGTCTCAAAATTCCCTGCTTGTTCGGTATAACCAAACATAGCCGACAGCAAACGCCAGTAGACCACTTGGCGACGGTGAACAATAGGCGATGACAGCATCAGGGTTGGCTCACTTTCGCAACAGACGGCTGGCACGCTCTTGTAAAATGGATACGGTGCTGGTCTTAGGCGGTTTCCTTAATAATTCCACCCCTGCCCGACCCGCGAACTCAAATTTTCCAGCAGGGTTATTCGTCAGCAACGGTTGAATTGACCATTCACCTACATCGTAGTGGAGTAATCCCAAAAGCGATGTCGTTCCGGTAAGTTCTTCGGCGGTCAATCCGGCGCGGCGTGAATCTAGAGCTAATGCTACGCCCTCTTTGAGATACAGGTGACTATCTTGAATGGTGTAATTGGTTAGGGCTATCGGTTCGGCCAGTTGGACGGGATGGCGTTCTATGGGAGGCACGGGCGACACAAATAGAGCTTGCCCAATACCACAGTATGCTAAGGCAATATCGAGCGGCTTAAATCTTTTCCCCGACTCAATCGCATTGGCATCCCACAAAAAATCGCCATAGGGCAGCATCGGCATATCGCGCAAATTCATGGCTTTGCCCTGCAAAAGATGTTCAAGTAGCGGTTGTGCTTGGGGGAACATCAGCCATAGTTCATTGCCTTGTATGGCGGTGGCTTTAAAAGATGACCACGTTTGGCGCACCCATTGCGCAACGTCATCCTGCTTTAAGACCCCGTAGATCATAAGGCTGACAAAACGCGAATGTTGGCGTAGCTCAACACCGAGGGGATAGAGCGTTCCACTCGCTGGAATAGGGGGCGGAGGGTCAGCCAAACCAACCGCATCTAACATGGCGCGACTCCATAAGTCCACCCAACGCAGTAATGGGACGTCAGTGGTGGATTTGACTGGGAGGGCGGTGATAAGTTCATGGAAAAAACCTGTCAACAAGGCGGCATGAGAAACGGTTGCAGGATTAGCACGCAATTGGGTTAGTGTTGAATAAAATGACGTAACCGCCTCACGTTCAAGACGTGCAAAACCAGCAATCGCCAACTCCATCAACCATTCGCGGGTGCTGTCGAGCAGGGGGTCAGTTTGAGTGGGTGCTATGGGCAAGTGATCGGTTGGGGTGGTCGCTGATCGCCCTAAAGCCGTCAGTGCGTAATGACGCAGTAGATCATAAAGTGTCCCTTGTAGGGAGCTACGGGCCGCTGCAAGGGTGACAAAGTGGCCCTCGATAAACGTGTTTTGGGCCATCGCCTGTACGCTGGTTTGAAGGCGGGGATAGAGAGGTGTACCGTCGAATAGGGCTGGTAAAGCCGCCAATATTTCATGCTGTCCGCCAACAAACCCGTGCAAAAAACAGGCATCCAAGTCGGCTATGGTGGTTTGAATTGCTTTCACGCCATTCAGCTCCATGTTCAGATTTTCCAGCATATCGCCGCCCTATCCATTGAACCACGTCATGGTGGTGAGGGGCTTATCACTGCTTGGAAGCTCTAATAATTCAAGGTCGCCCAGAAAACGACTGAAGATTTCGCCCGCATATAGACCTGTATTATTTCCAGCGCCAGCTAGGATTTTGCGGATCGAGTCTACTTGGGTGGTATCTATGCGTAAAAAACGACCCACCGCATCAAAGCCAAATTGGATAATGGCCTCGCTCAATAATGCCTCAAGATGACCGCAAGGTGCGCCACGCAGACCACCACAGGGACGGTTATTATTCGTGCTGCAACAATAATCAAGGCTACCGGCTTCAAAATAGGAGACGTAGACCCGCTCAACATCGGAACCGCTAGATACAATCCCTTGAAGGCGGTTCTCAAAGAGTTCAAGGAAGGGAACTTTTTTTACATCACGTTTTTCAGTGGAGGTATACACTCGCATGTCTAACAGTGAGGATTGGGGCATCTTGTTTTGTCCTCAGAATAGATAGAGCAAGGGTAATAAAGCGCTACGTTGAATCTGTTTATTGGAACTGATGTTCTCATTAAATCAGAAATTGGTATTGGGGTCAAGTCACCTCCGCCCTCAGGCCAGCCTCGAAAATTTCTTGACTGCCATTATTTTACGACAGGATTCACAAGTGCTGCTTCACATAGTTCAAACGCCGATTGCAACGAGTCAAGTGCGTTGTGTTTAGGAAAAAATTCGTGCCCGATATACCCCATGTGTCCTGTTTCACCAATCGCACGGAACACCGCTGGATAATAAATCTCTTGGTCATCGTCCAAATCATGGCGGCCCGGGTTACCCGCCGTGTGATAATGGCCGAAATAGGCATGATGCTCTCGAATAGTATGGATAAGGTCGCCTTCCATGATTTGCATATGGAAGATGTCGTACAGCAATCGAACATGCGGCGAATTGACCATCCGGCAGACTTTAACACCCCATGCGGAGTTGTCAGCCTGATAATCACGTCCCGGCACTTTGCTGTTGAGCAATTCCATCACCAACGTTACGTCCGTATTTGCGAAATGTGGGGCAAGGCGGCTCAGATTTTGGGCGGCGATTTCAGCAGCTACCGCTTGATCAATGCCATAACGATTGCCGCTAAAACACAAGATATATGGGATGCCCCATTCTATAGCCTTTTCTAATGCAGCCAAAATGCTTTTCTCAATAGATACGAAATGACCGGGATGATTGATGCCTTCGGGAGCAAGGGCATGACCGTTGGTGGAAACAATCCGTAGGCCATAGTCACGGATCATCGGCCAATAGTTGGAGTCCACCAACTCTATTCCTGCAAACCCGATTTCGGCTGCCCCTTTAATTAATGCTTCAGGATCAATGCCTGTCCGCGCAAATCCGTCCCACGAAAATGATTGTTGAATGGTCATGGGGTGGCTACTTTCGCTGTTTTATGGTGTTAGTGGCATAACGATAAATGAGTTCGGGTTGCGCATTTTGCATCCGTTGTGGAGGTAAGCCCTGCAAGATAGCTTCGAGGTCATCTACCACCATTTGTCCAATTTCATGACAGCCTTCAATCGTTGGGCCAGCTTTGTGGGGTGATAGAATCGCCGACTCAGCACTTCGCAAGGGGTGATTCGCCTCCAATGGCTCAGTCGGGAACACGTCAATCGCCACTTTAAAACGTCCTTCGGCCACCATCTCTGTCAAGGCATCAAAATCTACCACATGAGCCCGACTGACTAATACCAAAACTGCTCCCGGCTGAATCAGGGCAAGTTTCTCACGCGAGAGTAACGCACGGTTTTCGTGACTGGGAGCCGCAAGGACAAAAATCACTTTGGAGGTGGTCAATAATTCATCGAATTCAACAGGTGTCACCCCTCGGCTACGTAAATAGCCCGACCCTAGCCATGGGTCATAGACGCTGATATTCACCCCGAACGGCATCAGTAGCGGGTGAAGGGCTTGTGCGATACTGCCGTAGCCAATAAAACCCACTGGTTTACCATAGAGCATAAATGCTTCTGTATTGCCCGCGTGTAGCCAGCGCTCATTGCCCCGGCGCATTTCTCGATCACTTACCACAATGTCGCGTCCCGCCGCAAGCGCCATCGCCATTGCCATTTCTGCAACGGAGCGGGCAAAAGCCGGAGCCGCCGACAGTACACGAATACTGCGCCCAAAACACTCCTCATAATCAATTTGGCGGGGAAATCCTCCCGAAACCGTCAGCACAGCACGTAGCTTTGTGGCATTTTTTAGCGCTTCTGGGCCATAGCGCCAATCGGCACAGACCACTGCTTCGGCTTGGGGAATTGCCGCCGCAAATTCGTCCATAGGCATGGGGTCATCTTGGGCCCACAGGACGGTGGCTAGTTGATGCAGTCGAGCTAAATCCGTATCCTCAAAAATTTCGTGCATGGTGCGAAAGTGGGGGTCAATAATTACCACAGGTTTTGTAGCCATCTTTATCATCCCAAATAATTTTCTTGACATCCGAAACGTTTCGGGTTAGATTTTACACAAAATCCGAAACGTTTTCACTTATTATTTTAAAGAATTCGTTATGGGCGCTACACTAAAAGATATTGCCGAGAAATCGGGATATTCAGTCACAACGGTATCAAGAGCCTTAAGTGGTTACGATGATGTCAATGAGCAAACGCGCCAGCACATCATCAGTGTAGCAAATTCACTTGGATACGAACCGAACCTCCCCGCCCGACACCTACGCGGACTCAGTACCCAGACTATCGGAATGGTCATCCCGGCCAACGATCAAACATTTTCGGCCCATGATTTTTTTAGTCAATTGCTCACCGGCGTTGGGGATGCCGCATCCCGCGAACGGTATGACTTGCTAATCAGCACCCAAATCCCCGGTGAGGAAGAAATGGCAGCCTATCGCCGGATGGTACGTGGCAATCGGGTAGACGGAATGGTTTTAGCACGCACCCGTCAACATGACCCGCGCATCGCTTATTTACAGGAACAGGGCCATCCCTTTGTCGTATCAGGTCGTAGCGCACCGGGCGAACCAAACGACTACCCCTTCATTGATGTGGATAGTCAGGCGGGATTGAGAATATTGACCGAGTTTTTGATTGAATTAGGCCATCGGCGCATAGGCCTCATTTTGCCACCAGAGGATATTGCCTATACCGACTATCGGCACAACGGCTATCGAGAAGGATTGGCGCATGGGGGGCTTGAATATCAGGCCGATTACGTCGTGTATGGGGATTTGCTGCGTTCCGGTGGCTATCGCGGCGCACAACGCCTGCTGGATACACATCCACTTTTGACGGCCATTATCGCCTGTAATGACCTCATGGCGTTGGGAACGATGAGCGCGATTCAAGGGCGTGGTTTACAGGTCGGGCCAGATGTTGCCGTAGCGGGATTTGATGACATCCCAGCGGCGGAATATGCCCACCCCGCTCTGACAACGATCCAACAGCCGATTTATGAAATTGGGCAGCGGTTAGTACACATGTTATTGGCGATTGTTCGCGGGGAAGACCTCCCCGAATCTCAGATTTTGTTGCAACCCAAATTGGTTGTACGGGCATCGAGTGGCCCTAAGCTTACCTAAAAAAGAAGGAGGTGCATCATTAGCCCCCACGCCTTTTAGCAGTTTCAAGGCAGGCCAAAAGGAATGAGGGCCAACAGCAAAAAAACAGACCCGTAATCTTAGCAAGAGTTAGAGGAGATAAATAGGATCATGTTTAAGGCAACCCGTCATCTGATTATTTTGCTCGTGGTAATGTCGTTCATTGGTGGAGCAATCGCCACCGCGCAGGACGACAACAAAGTGACCTTCATTTCCACCCAATTTAATGTGGTTGAAGAAAGCGACAAAGCCCGTGCCATTTTCGAAGGGTTTGAAGATGGCACAGTTGAGTTTGTGCCCTCTGAAGAAGGCCCGGCTCTCGATTTATTGAAGGCTGAAGGGGAAACGGGCGAAGGTGTTAATGATGTGGTGGGAGCGCTGCATGGCACGTTCCCAACCCTCGTCACCAACGACCTGATGTTCGACCTGACTGACCTATTGGCTGAAATCGAAGCCGAATATGATGTCAATGACGATTTTGTAGCGCTTGGCAAGATGGGCACCGAGGATTATCAATACTACATTCCTTGGATGCAGGCCACCTATACAATGGCGGCCCACCAAGACGCGCTGCAATATCTACCAGAGGGTGCAGACATCAACGCGCTGACATGGGAACAATTGGCGGCTTGGGCCAAGAATATGTACGATGCGACGGGCGAGGCCAAACTCGGCTTCCCGGTGGCAGGTCTGTTCCATCGCTTCCTTGAGGGCTATGCGTGGCCTTCATTCACAGGTGGGATGGTCACACAGTTCAAGAGCCAAGCGGCGATAGATATGTTGGTATTCTTCCGTGACCAGTTGTGGCCCTATGTAAACCCCGAAAGCATCAACTATGACTTCATGAACGAACCCCTGTTGTCGGGTGAGGTATTGGTCGCGTTCGATCATGTGGCGCGTCTAAAACCCGCCTTTGATGCCGAACCCGAAAACTTCGTTGCCTTCCCCGCTCCGGCTGGCCCAGCGGGACGTGGCTACATGCCGGTGGTAGTCGGGTTGGGAATTCCATTCACCAGCCCTAACCCCGACAGCGCTGAAGAATTCATCCGCTTCTTGCTATCGCCTGAAACCCAGAGCCAAATTCTAGCTGAACTTGGTTTCTACCCGGTGATTTCGGAAGTGGATATGACCAATCTGCCGGAAGGCGTGGCGATTCAGGCCGCCGCAGTGTTGGCCCAACAGAATTCCGAAGACGCCATTCCATCATTACTGCCCGTTGGTTTGGGTGATCGTGGCGGTGAGATCAATCAAATCTTCCGCGACGCCTTTACCCGCGTGGTCGTAGATGGCGAAGATGCGGCGACAGTGTTGGAAGAGCAGGGTGGCGTATTGCAAACCCTGATGACCGAAACAGGCGCAGCGTGCTGGGCACCCGATCCTGTTAGCGAAGGCCCCTGCCAAGTCGAGTAATTTGAATCCAATATCTTTACCCACTCCTTTTCGTCAGGGGTGGGTATCCCCCATATTTCCTTGTTTATACGTTCAGGGGGTTTGAATAGATGAAAAAATTTAGCTGGACGCCCTACTTACTCTTATTGCCCTCGCTGTTGTATCTCGTCATATTTTTTGCCTATCCCATGTATGAGTCGTTTCGGCTGGCTTTCCAAAAAGACAGTGCAATTTTGAGCCTACGGGATGAGCCGGACGAGAACGCGGAACTTGGTGGGCAGGTCAAATTGCAGACCATCGTAACTATCTTGGATCGGCTGCAACTCGAAGAAACCCTGCCGAATGGTCGCATCCGTCCGATTTTCTGGTTTCAAGTTGAGGGGGAAGACATAAATGGCAATACAGTAACGGGCTGGGTCAATCAAAAGAGTGTATTTATCGAAAACCGCCGCACCTCCGAAACAGCGCGGGTGGTTGCAGGTGAACCCACCAAAGAATGGACAACCGACTTTGCCGAACGCATGTTTAATGATTATCGTTTTAAGCGGGCATTGATTACGACACTGATTTTGATTGTGTTGATCCTGCCACTGCAATTTACCCTCGCTATTATCATGGGTTTGATTATTCAAAGCCGGATTCGCGGCAGCAATATTTTTCTCTATATCTATGCCATTCCTCTCGGCGTTTCTGACCTTGCATCCGGTATTTTGTGGTATTCGATTTTTACCCAACGTGGCTTTCTCAATTCGTTTTTGGATACAGTGGGGCTGATTGATAAGCCCTATATCTTTATTCAGGCCAGCAACCGCGAATGGATGATTGCGGCGATTGTCTTGGCGGAGGTTTGGCGGGCGACTTCCATCGTCATGGTAATTGTCGTTTCGGGCCTCCAAGCCATCTCACGCGATTACATGGAGGCGGGGGAAGTCTTCGGCGCGACCTTGTGGCAGCGCATTCGTTACATCATCTTGCCCTTATTGAAGCCGAGTTTACAAGTGGCCCTTATCCTCCGCACGATTTTAGCGTTTCAGGTTTTCGCGGTGGTTGTGGCGATTACGGGCGGTGATGTGCTGACGGTGTTGGCAAACGAAACCTATCGCTGGTATGACCCGGCCCGTTATAACAACGCCAACGTTGCGGCTGTCTATGCCTTATTTATTATGGTGCTGTCGCTAGGGATTTCCCTGTTCTATTTGCGAGCCGTGCGTAGCCAAGAAGAGGCATCGAAAAACCTATGACCACCCTTGAAACACCCATGAACTCGACTACTACCCGTCCAAGTATGGAAGCGACGGCGGCAGATCGCAACCGGGCCAAACGACGCCATTCGATTCGCCGGGGTAGCATTTATGTTTTGGCCTGTCTCATCGCGCTGTGGATTTTGGTGCCGATTTGGTTGATTGGCACGATGGCATTCAGCACCCCCGAAGATGTGCGCAATTACCCTAAGCATTTTGCCCCTATCCCGGCCTCCACTGAAACAATGGATTTCTTCCTCAATACAGATGGCATTCAACGAGCGGCGCGTAATAGCATCGTGGTCGCCATCATCACGCTGATTTTATCAACCCTATTGGCGATTCCGGCGGGTTATGCCATTGCGCGGTATCTGTTTCCGGGGCGTGATGCCATTCGCTTGGGGATTTTGTCGGTACGTGCTTTCCCGATTGTTGTCCTTGCTGTGCCGTTGGCGATCACCTTTATTAAATGGGATATGTACGACAAGGTGTACAGTCTGGCCCTGATGCACACCGCCCTTACTCTACCAACAACAATTTTGGTGGTGGCGAGTGTTTTTGCTGGCGTGCCCTATGAATTGGAGGAAGCAGCGCGGATTTTTGGCTGCACCCCCGCCAAAGCCTTCTGGAAGGTGGTTTTGCCGCTTGCCATGCCCGGGATTGCGGCGGCGGCGATTTTGACATTCGTGCTATCGTGGAATGAAGTCTTTGCGGCGATTTTGCTGACTCTGACTAATCGCACCCTGCCAGCCCAAATTTTGTATACACTGGATAAATCAGGCGACCCCTTCAAATTCGCGGGTGGGTTCTTCATGCTTATCCCGTCGCTGATCTTCATTTTTTTCATCCGGCGCTATCTCTTTAACATGTATGGGCAGTTGAATAAATAATCCCCGCTTTTAGGAGAACAATTATGGCTGAAATAGTCGTTGAAAAAGCAATTAAGCGGTTTGGCAAATTTGTGGCGGTGGATGAAGTGGATTTGACGGTGAATGACCGCGAATTTGTGGTGCTGCTGGGGCCATCTGGCTGCGGAAAGACGACCCTACTGCGGGCCATTGCCGGGTTGGGGATGCTGGATGAGGGCCGCGTCATGATCGGCAACCGCGATGTCACTTATCTGCCTCCCAAAGACCGTAATATCTCAATGGTGTTTCAAAATTACGCCATCTTCCCGCATATGAAAGTCTACGACAACATCGCCTTTGGCCTGAAGATGCGGAAATCACCCAAAGAGGTAGTGGAAGAACGGGTGCAGAACGCGGCAAAACTGCTGCACATCGAAAATATGCTGGATCGCTACCCCGGTGCGATGAGTGGCGGTCAGCGGCAGCGGGTGGCGGTGGCAAGGGCCATCGCGGTGGAATCCGAAGTGCTGCTGATGGATGAACCCCTGAGCAATTTGGATGCCCTATTGCGCTTGGAGATGCGGGCCGAACTAAAATCCCTATTGGCGCGATTAAAAGCCACCACTATTTATGTCACCCACGACCAGATTGAGGCCCTCAGCATGGGGGATCGTATCGCGGTAATGAAACAGGGCCAGATTTTGCAGTTTGATAACCCAACCCGTGTGTATGATTTGCCCGCCAATCAATTTGTTGGCAGTTTTATCGGCAACCCACCTATGAATTTTTTGCGTGGACAGGTACAGCGTGATGATGGGGCAATCAAGGTTAATATTGGGGATTTCCATCTATCCCCACCCGCCGAAATGAATGAGCCACTGCGGGCTTATGAGGGCAAGTCCATTTTTGTGGGTATTCGTGCCGAAAATATGGAGACGTTGGCCTCCCCCGCTCCCGATGCGCTGGCAGTAATGGTGGAAGTCGTTGAGCCGTTGGGGTCACAAAACTTACTGACCATCCGCATTAGTGAGGATATTTTGAAGGTTTCGACCCATCCCGATTTCAAAGTCCATGCCCATGAAACCGTCTATATTCGCTTCCCGCCCGCCAAAATTCGCTGGATGGATCGAGATACCGGACAGGCCATCGCACCGAGTTTGGATAAGGTACTCGCATAGATAGTCCATTTTTTAATCACTTCAGCGCGACAGGATAATCAGCCAAATGGCACGAGTTTTACTAGATCAACCGCAATCTTTGACCGAACGGCCCGAAAATTTTAAACCGCTGGATTTTGGGGCAAATGGGATTAATGGCAGTCTCGATTGGAATGGACGAATTATCGCGCTGAATTGGTATCACCCTCAACATGGCTATGTCACGCTGACCTCCGCCGATCCGTTCCATGAAGATCAACGGTATAACCCATCGGCGGTGCGGGCCTATCGCGCAGGATTGGCACAATTAGAGGGGTTTGGGCTTGTTTTTGATGACCCTATTCTCAAGCGAGAGGTCATTGTCGGGCCGAGTTTTTGGACTACTCTCGTTTTCACATTCGAGGATAACTCTACGGCTAGAGTCTCGACGTTTGTACATGGAAATTTAGTCGTACAGGTGTGGCAGAGTGATAAAAAACAGCCTCGTTGGGCGGGTAAAATTTCTCTCCAAAGATGTGCCTATACTCAATTGACGGAGGGGGGACCAATCCCACAGTCCCTCGTTTCGACGCAAGCTTCAATCAAAGACGGTTTGATAGTTATCAAAAACCCGGTAATTGGGTCAAAGGTTAATATTTGGGGTTTGCCCAAAGAGGAACGTTTTGAGAGAGAAGAATTTGGCCCCATAAATATTCTGTTTGAAAACAATGTTATGAAAGATTCAATGGATCTTCTCGACAGTGGGTCATATCTTATTAACGGGCCATATCCGGGATTTTTTCAAATGTTTGTTTACGACTTCAGTCCAGAGAACACCGATATCCGGATTGACAGTTATAAATCTCCAAGGGGTCTCACGGTTGGAGTTTTGCTAGAGCTTTTGGATAAGTGGCATGAACGCTGGCACGGCATAGAAGATGAGCTATTGTTACGGCGGGGGCTATTCTATGCTGTGCGGATGGCCGTCCCAGTAAATCATGGCATTTGTATCATTACCGATCATATGCTGCTGCCGCTCTCGTGGAATCGGGACGCCTATTATGTGGCACGGGCGCTACTTAGTTGGACAAAGGAAATGCACGATATTGTTCGGCGGCATCTGATTTGGATGTTTGAAATCGCCGAGCGACTCGGCGGCGTATGGGGACGGTGTTATCTCGCCAATGGCAGGCAAAAAGACCCCGCTTTCCAACTCGATCAGCAATTATGGCCGCTCTTGGAATTTGCCGAATACGTTCAAGAAACAGGCGACCATGCCACATTTGAACGCCTCCAATCGCAGGTCAGCACCATTTTGGATACCTTGCTGGCCCGCAGAAAAAATCCCGATGGGTGGCTGTTCCCGACGGATGAAACCCCCGCCGATGACCCCATCGCGTTGCCCTATCATCTTTCGAGCCATATTTTGTTCTGGCGCACCCTGATGAAACTCGCCAATGTGTTTTCGGGTGACAGCGAGAAGCAAAAAACATTCCTCATGTGGGCCGACCATATCCGCGCTGCCATTCAACAATCTTTCGTCGCCGAGCATCCCCCATTTGGGCCAATTTATGCTTATGCCACCGACGGCGAAGGCCACTTTCATTTTTATCACGATGCCAACGATTTTCCACTGGTGCTTGCGCCGATCTGGAAATTTTGTGGCGCGGATGACCCAGTTTGGCGTGCAACCATCCAGTTCGCATGGTCGCCGGAAAACGAGGGGGGCTATTATGCAGGACGGCTTGGTTCAGTGCATACCCGTGCGGCATGGCCTTTAGGCGATGTGCAAGAACTGATTGTGGCACAGGTGCTTGGTGATGCTGACCGCGAAAAAAAGGCACGGGAAAATCTGATGTCGGCGGCTCAATGGGATGGGGCACTACCGGAGGCGGTTGACCCTATAACGAATGCGGTGGTATCACGGCATTGGTTCGCTTGGCCTAATGCAGCGCTGGCCTGCGTTGAGTTAGAGACATTTCAATTGCAGGGCTAGATTGTGTTGGCTAGATATTTATCGGCCACATCGCCGCCCCCTAGCTGGCTATCACGCGCTAGGCCCGCCAGAACTAGATCAACGATATGACCGATAAACCCAGATTGGGGTGGAGTTAGTTTTTTGTCGAATGTTGTATCCCCCTTTTGGCCTCTAGACTTCCGAATTCGCCTTGATGAAAGCTATGAGTTCATCCACCTGTGTAAATGCCAAGCCTGTGACCGTATCGGCAGCACCATAATAAATCGTAATGCGGCCTGTATCCGGGTCATGCAGGGCTGCACATGGAAACACCACGTTTGGTACATCTCCTACACATTCGTACAACATCTGTGGTGACATCAGATACGGCGCAGCGCGATACATGACCTTCCATGGCTCATCAAGATCAAGCAAGGCGGCCCCCATGCTGTAGACGAAGCCATTACATGAGGTCAACACGCCATGATAAATCAGCAACCAGCCTTCACTGGTTTCAATTGGAATCGGCCCCGCCCCAATTTTGGTACTTTCCCAGCGCCAGCCTTTGGGTTTCATGACAAAACGATGCCGTCCCCAATGTATCATATCCGGGCTTTCGCTGTAGAAAATATCACCAAAGGGGGTATGTCCGGTATCACTGGGACGGCTCAACATCGCATATTTACCATTAATTTTGCGAGGGAATAACACACCATTGCGGTTATAAGGCAAAAATGCGTTTTCTAAAAAATGAAATTCCTCAAAATCATAGGTATAACCAATGCCAATGGTTGGGCCATGATAACCATTGCACCATGTCACGTAATAACGATCTTCGAGCCACACCACCCGGGGATCATAGCGATGCACAAACTCACCGAGTTCTTGATCCTCAAACTTCCATTCAATCGGCTCTGGTTGAATATGCCAATGGATACCATCGGAACTGTGCCCCGTGTGCAAAGTCATAATTCTTCGAGTGTCGTCTACTCGAAAAACCCCTGCATAACCACCATTAAATGGCACCGCCGCGCTGTTAAAAATACTGTTAGATGTTGGCGTAGCGTGCCGAGGAATAATTGGATTATTGCTATAGCGCCAAACCACCGCATTTGAATCCAAAGGGCGATCTTCCCAAGGGATATTGGGCAGCGGATTGCCAAGCATCGACACTTTGGGTAAAGCAGCATCTGTAACCATCGGGGAGTCTCTCCAATACCTTTTCACCTGAACAATTTGACACAACATTAAAAATAGATTAACATATAAAAAGTTTTAGAACAAGTTCGATTTGTTTTATGGACGCTTATGACAAAAAATCCTACCATGCGAGAAATCGCTAAAATAGCAGGGGTATCGCTGAGTAGTGTGTCGCTTGTGCTAAATAACAAGCCGAACGTTACCCCCGAAATGCGTGAACGGGTCCTCGATGCAGCGTCCACGCTCGGTTATCGCCCCAGAATAGCGGGCAATTCCCCCCTTGCCACATCCCTCTCTACAGTTGGCTTGTTGACTAAACGCCGTCAAGACGATCAGTTAATTGTGAACCCATTCTATTCACATATCATCGTCGGGGTTGAGCGTGAATGTCAGCGCAACAATATCAACCTCATGTATGCCAATGTGGAAGTGGATGAGCGAAACCATACCTTAAGCTGGCCTGCCATGCTGCTTAACGATCTGGTAGATGGGGTCATCATCGTGGGGGCATTCCTCGAACAAGCGATTTCCGACATTAGTATGCGACTGGGCAGAAGTATCGTTCTGGTAGATGCCTATACCTCGGTCAACACGATGTTCGATAGTGTGGTGATTGATAATCTAGGTGGGGCAATCAAGGCCGTTTCGCATCTTATTGAAAACAATCATCGTCATATTGGGTTGATCGGCAGTAATCCCGAATCCTATCCCAGCGTCCTCGAACGACGACAAGGTTATTTGGTGGCTTTGGCCCAAGTGGGCATTCATGATACTTATATCGAAGATGGATATTTGACTCGGCAAGGAGCCTTTGAAGCGACCATTCGGCTTCTTCACAAATCTCCAGAGATTACAGCCATTTTTGCATGTAATGATGAGACAGCACTCGGTGTGATCAATGCCATACGACACATCGGGTTGCGTGTACCGGAGGATGTCTCAATCGTTGGATTTGATGATATTGATCTGGCACAGGAAGTCATTCCCCCCTTAACCACCATCCATGTGGATAAAGTCTTGATGGGGACAATGGCCCTGCGCCTGCTGCGAGATCGCATGGATGATGCGGATAAAGCAGCTATCAAAACCGTCGTATCAACCCAACTCATTACCCGCAGTAGCGTTCGCTATCTTGAGGATTAGCACCACGCCCGGTGATTTTCCAAACGCATGAGAGAGCTAGAGTGAAAGGAAGGAGCGGACTGATCTGATAGCTGTATATCTATAGGTTAACTTCATTTCGTAAATTGTTCAATATGCAGGAGAACTATTATGAAAATGCGTCTTTCGATTCTCGTAGTCGCAGCAGTATTACTATCCTTTGTTCCCGCCCCCAAGACGCCCGTTGTACATGGACAAGATGGCATTACGTTCTGGCTGACAGGTGATGACACAGGTGCGGCAATTCTTCAAGAAGTTGCCGATAAATGGACTGAGACCTCCGGCGTTCCAGTGACAGTAACTGCAGTTGGCTGGGGTGATGCGTATGCCCAATCCCTCGCCGCTGTTGCCGATGGCTCCGGCCCGGACATCATCTCAGGTGGTATGAGTTGGGGTATTTCGTTGGGTTCGCTCGGAGGTATGGTTGATCTTGGTGAACGCTATCCCGAAGAAATCGCGCATATTGCTGAAATCAGCAACCCCGCCTTCTATAACGCGATTTTGACGACGGAAGGCAATGTCTATTACATCCCCTATAACCTCGACATCATGCTGATGTACTATCGCACGACCACTTTCGAAGAAGCGGGTCTCGCTGCTCCTGCGACTTGGGAAGATGTTGCTGCCGCCGCTGACGCAGGTCTAAAGGGTGGTTGGAGTTGGGGGAATACCTCATGGATTGGCTTCCAAGGCATTTTGAAAGAGGCTGGTGCGGATTGGTATACCGAAGACTGCTCGGCTGCCGCGATTGACAGCGATGAGGGCCTCGCCGCGTTGGAATTCTACACCGCTCTGTATGAAGACTATGGTTTCCCGGCGGAACAGGTCAATATCGCGGACGGCTTCGAGGCTGGTGCACTCGACTATGCCTTCAGTGGTGAATGGGAAGCGACTGGTATCAACGTTGCTCACCCCGATTTGGAAGGCACTTGGTCAGCCGCCCCAGTACCCGCTGGCCCAACTGGTAGCTTCAACGCTTTCATCGGTGGCAAGGGTATGGGTATCTTCTCCTATTCTGAAAATGTGGATGCAGCGTTCGAATTCATGATGTATCTCAGCACTCGTGAAGCCCAAGAAATGTTGACCGAACTGTCCATTTCCAATGCAAATTCGATTCACGTTCCGCCCCAAGTTGAAAACTACGACCTGATCAAGGGTGGCGATGATGTTCAGGCCGCTATAGCAACCCAATTGACTGACGCCTCTGGTCCGCCCATTTGCCCCGGTTGGGAGGAAAGCAATGCCGACGTTGACTTGGTGCTGCAATCGGTTCTGTTTGAAGAAAAAGATTTCGAAGATGCCCTAGCCGAGATTTCGGACATTCTCAACGCTGGCATCGAGGAATATGGTGGTTAGTTAACGATTCATCAGAATTTTAGGCGGAAGGTCAGAGGGTTCTCTGACCTTCTGTTCTAAGCAATACCGATTGGAGAGGAACCATGAGTACAAAAGCGGTCTCCGTCACCGCCCCGCCTAAAGTTCTAAAAAAAACTTCGGCGTCATCGGTATGGATACGGGCATGGCGGTCACGAGTTTCCTATATTATGTTATTGCCAATGTTCATTCCCTTTTTTGTTTTTATAATCGTGCCCGTTTTTCAATCCGCCAACGTCAGTTTTAAAGACTACAGCGCTGTTTCGACTGACGAATCGAAGTATATTGGCTTTGATAACTATACCGAATTACTAAGTCTGCAAATCCGCGAACAAACTCCGTTGTATGATGAAGAAAGCGGGGAGCGCATGTACCAATGTGGCCGCCGCAAACGCCCCGAAAGTGAAGTCGCCGCATATGAGGCCGAAGAAGGCAAACAGTGTACCGTAGCTTTTGTCTCGTCCCGCGATCTCCTCGGCGAAGGCTATCGGGAATGGAAAACCTATGACCTTTTTGGCAATAATTATGTCATCGGTGCTCGTGACCCTCGCTTTTGGACGGCGATTGTCAATACCCTCTACTTTGTGGCCTATACAGTAGTGGGCAAGCTCGTTCTGGGTCTGTTAGTAGCGTTAATCTTACGGAAACAGTCTCGGGTAAATTATTTCCTACGCATGGTTTTTTTCCTGCCATCCGTTACTGCCAGCATTGCTGTCACGGTCATTTGGGGTTGGATTTTTAGAGGACAATCCTATGGCCTGCTCAATAATATGCTGATCGAAAACGGCATTGTGAGTCAGCCCATCTCATTTCTCAATGACCCCGGATGGACAATGCCTGTTTTGGTAATTATGGCGATTTGGGGGGGATTCGGCTACAACATGATTCTCTTCCTTGCTGGCCTGCAAAACATCAACCAAGAACTTTACGAGGTGGCTGCGATTGACGGGGCGGGCCCTTGGGCTTCGTTCCGTCGCATTACGTGGCCTCTCTTACGCCCAACCACCCTCTATGTTGTGATTACGAGCATTATCGGTGGTTTCCAAGTTTTCGATTCGATCTACATTCTCTATGCGAATTCGGAGGGTCTGGGTGGCCCGCTGGATTCCGGCTTAACTGTTGTTCCGTATCTCTATGACAAGGGTTTCCGGCTGTTCCAAATGGGTTACGCTTCCGCAATTGCGTGGGTACTCTTCATCGTCATTTTCTTCTTTACGCTAATCAACCTCCGGGTTGGGCGAGTGAATGAGGCTTATTAACCATGATCAACAGAAGCCGCAACACAATTCTATTGGAGCGCACGGGTCTCGTATTTGCCCTGTTTGTCGCTGTGTTTACCCTCATTCCCTACTATTGGATGCTGCTGGGGGCATTTAAGAGTGTTCCCGAACTTAACCGCATTCCACCGACGTTTATCGTGGAGAAACCTACCCTTAATAGCTTCTATGATGCCAAAGGAGAACTCCCCCCCGACCATACACGCGGGTTATTCCAAATTTATCCCGGTACAGAGTTTGGATTTTTCCGTTACTTGTTTAATAGCGTGTTCATTTCGGCGTCCATCACCGTTGCATCCCTCATGATCGCAGCGTTGGCCGCATTTGTGCTTGCCAAACATAAATTCCCCGGACGCGATTTCTTCTTCCTGATGTTTATCGCCTCCATGATGATTCCTTGGCAAGTAACCATCATCCCCAACTTCCTCAATGTGAGTGATTTTGGGTGGATAGATTCGTATTGGGCCTTGCTGATTCCCGCCCTGCCCAAAGCCTTCGCGCTGTTTTTCCTACGACAATATATGCTGTCTTTGCCAGACGAAATGTTGGAAGCAGGACGCTTGGATGGGGCAAGTGAATTTCGGATTTTCCGAAGTCTGGTACTGCCACTGGTTGGGCCAGCCCTTGTTTCGATGGGTCTGTTTATCTGGCTCAATGAATGGAACAATCTTGTATGGCCGCTCATTGTCATTCGTTCCGAAGAACTACGTACACTGCCATTGATTATGACCACAATGGTAGACCCATTCTCTGGTGCGACTAAACAAGGGGTGGCGATGGCCGCCGCATTGTTGACCTCGATTCCGACCCTGATTCTCTTCATCGCATTCCAAAAACAATTTATTCAAGGGATCGCCGTCACCAGCGTTAAGGGATAGGCGAATAGATAAGCCCCTGCCTGCAATGGGGGCTTTTATTTCTATTAGAAGAAATGGAATACATCATGCGAAAAAAGCTTTGGCTATTTTTGTTGGGGTTTTTGCTGCTCTTTTCATTTGGAAAATCACCCAAACTATCACCAACGGTGCGGGCACAAGACCCCACTCAGGAAAATGTCGCGCTCGGCAAACAAGCCATCTCCTCGACGATTGAAAACGGCGGGTATTTGCCTGAATACGCGGTGGATGGCCTCGACAACACACGCTGGTCAACCGAATATGCCGACGAACAGTGGTTGGCGGTTGACTTGGCAGGTGTGTTCAAAATCACCCAATTCATTCTCACATGGGAAGCAGCCTATGGGGGAGAGTACGAATTGCAGGTCTGGGATGGGGCAGCATGGCAAACTGTGTTTAGTGAAACCACTGGCGACGGTGGGACAGATGACATCACCCCCTCAGAAGCGGCAACTGCACGTTTTGTCCGTATGAATGGGATCAAGCGGGCAACGAGTTGGGGATATTCACTGTGGGAATTTGAGGTGTACGGAACACCCGCCGAAAACCATGACCCCGCCCTCGAAAATGCACCGGATATTTTTAGCGCAACAGATACCCCAATTGAATCCACGCCAGTTCCAACGGAGGAAGCACCTGTCGTTTCAGACGGGACATCTGAAGTTCGCGCCATCCAAAATGTGTCACCACTGACATCTGAGGTTGGCTTGTATGAAAAATTTGAACTCGAAGTGACCCTCGATGCGACCTTTACCAACCCCTATGACCCCACCGATATTCGGGTCGAAGTCCAGTTTGAAGCGCCATCGGGTCGGGAAATTACCATCCCCGCCTTCTACTACCACGATTTTAGTGAAGACACAGGCCGGCCTATCGCTACCAATAATTTTGCGTGGCGGGTGCGCTTTACCCCCCAAGAAATCGGCGAGTACCGCTATCAAGTGATGGCCTCCACCGCCACCAGCAGTCTACAAAGTGAAACAGGTACTTTGGTGGCAGGTGAATCAAGTTTGCCGGGGTTTGTGCGGGTGGATAATCGGAATCCTCGCTATTTTGCCTTTGATGATGGTTCTCCCTATTTCCCGGTGGGTCTCGATGTGGCATGGAGCAATGGCGACACTATTTCCGACTACACCACATGGTTGGATGCTCTGCAAGCCAGCGGGGGTAATTTCATCCGCTTGTGGATGGCCCCTTGGAATATGACCATTGAGTGGACGGATACGGGCTTGGGAAATTACGACAAACGCCAATTCCGTGCCTATGAGCTAGACCGGGTGATTGAACTAGCCGAGGAACGCGGCATCTATATTATGTTGACCCTATTGAATCACGGCCAGTTCAATACGAGCGTCAATCCAGAGTGGGATCTCAATCCCTATAATGCGGAAAATGGCGGCCCGTGCGAGACCCCTGAATGTTTTGCGACTAATCCCGAAGCCATTCGTTTTTGGGAACAGCGGCTGCGTTACATCGTGGCACGGTGGGGCTATTCACCGAATATCATGGCATGGGAATGGTGGAATGAAATCAATTGGACGCCCCTTTCCAGCGAAGAAATCCTCACCCCTTGGATTGAGCGCAACACGGCACTATTAGATAAAATTGACCCCTACCATCATCTAGTCACGCATTCCGGTTCACCTGTCGCGCTCGAAGGGGTGTGGTCGCCGCTCGATTTTGCCCAAGATCATTTTTATGACCGCGATGATTTCCCGCGCACCTTTGGCAATGCGCTTGAGGAGTGGTCTGCTGCCTATCCCGACAAGCCCTTCTTGGTCGGAGAGTTTGGTCGTAACAGCGGAGCACTGATCTATGATCTTCAAGGGGTAGAAATGCACCTTGGCATTTGGGGAGCGCCGATGACCGGAGCAGCAGGCACGGGCATGAGTTGGTGGTGGGACACTTACATTCATCCCAATAATTTGTGGAATCAACTCTATATGGGTATATCGGCCTTTTTTAAAGATGAAGACCTTGCCGCCTATCAGTGGTCTAAACCGAACGCCGATTTTGCTGAACGTACCAAAGCACGGATACTGGGTCTACAAGCTGAAGATACGGCCCTGCTATGGGTGGTCAACCGCGATTATTCGGCCCAATATCTCGAAAAAGCCTATCTCAAAAATCTGCGGGATAAGGTTGAAGACCCTTATGCGATTACCTTCCCCGAAATTGAAGGGGCGGTCTTGGAGGTGAGTGATTTACCAACCGGGGCATATCAAGTAGAGATATGGGACACCCTTGCCGGAACCATCCTGCAATCCGAAGTTGTCGAGAGTGCTGATGGCGTGCTGACCATCCCACTCCCCACTTTTAGCCGTGATTTAGCCATCAAGGTCAAACCCGCATGAATTACACATACACCAATCCAATTCTCGGTGTTTACTACTACCCACGCGCCAACTGGACACCCCAGCAAATCGAGCGTGACTTGGATGTCTTCAAAGCATGTGGGTTGGCCTGTATCTGGCTGTTTTTTGACCCGTTTTATGATGCCAACAATCCGGCAGGATTGAGTGGCCTGCTTGACCATGCGTATAAAATCGGCCTATCTGTCGTCCCGGCACTGGGTCAGTTTTTGCAATTGAAAGATCACCCCGAAGTCAAAATTGTCAATGCCGATGGTACGACCTCCGATGACCCGCGCTATTGGAATATGGGGTGTTTTCGGCACCCCACCCTGCTGGGGTTAGCCACTAATCGGGCCGTCGGGTTTTTCCGCGATTTTGGCGACCACCCAGCCCTCTATCGCATTGAAGGTCAGCCATTGATGAATTTCGTCCACGAGGCCTACTACCGCAACAGTGTGCCGGAGTTCGGCGGTGGGCATATGAAACCCAACTGCTATTGTGATTATTGCAAGGCGGCATGGCGAGAATATCTGTCCGCGCATCAGCTAAATCCCGATACCCCCCCTCCGGTAGATGACCGCGACCCAGTAGTCTGGCAGCAGTGGTGGGATTGCCACGCCAACGCCATTCCTGATTTTTTGAATCAGGTTATACAAGCGACCAAAGCGGTACACCCTGTCTGGGCAACCCATGAATGCAATGACTTCTATCCGGCGTCATGGCAGTCGGTTTATACGGGTAATGATTGGTGGCGCATGGGGACAGTCTTGGATTTTGGGCATGAAGATATGTATCCACTGGAGTTCGATACGCGCTATGTCTGCTATGTGTACGACTACGCCAAAGATGTCATGCGGAGCGCGATGGGTTTTCAGGGTTTAATTACCGCCAATGGGCAGGCGTTTAATAGCTGGCTAGGGTATCAACTGCCCGAAAACAGCATGAGTGAGCAAATCTACTCGGCGTTAGCACACGGGGCATTAGGCTTAGTGTGGTGGACGGAACTACCGGGGATTGTGGGGAACACTGATTACCACATGAAACGCCCGCTAGAACAGGCCGACCTTGACCAAATCCGCTATCGCATGATTCGCAAGACCACCCAAGCCAACGCGGAATATGCCGCTCTTGTCAAAATGCTAGAAGGGTATCGCCTTAGCCAAGCCAAAATCGCTTTGTTGTATTCATGGACGACGATGAGCGCAGAACTCGAAGACAACCATACCTATGACACGCTGTTGATGTATCAATTACTGGTACAGCTAGGCTACCCGGTAGATATTGTCTCCGAAACACAGGTGAGCAATGGCATTTTGGCCCAACGGATTTATCAGGCACTGTTCGCGTTGGGGTGTGCTGCATTACCCCAATCTGTTCACGATGCACTGCTCGATTTTGCAGAACGTGGTGGTTTGCTGATTGCCGATCATGCGCCTCATATCAACGACGCCTATCCCCCATTATTTAGCCAATGGCGCACGAATCATCCACAACCGCGTATCTATAGCCTGCCGGATGGTATACCCGTACCTGTTTATTTACGGGCCGCACCGCTGTATGTGCCGGAAGATACCGAGGTCTTGGCCCACTTTGAACACGGCACACCTGCTATCTGTCGCATTCCACAAGGGAAAGGCACGATTATCTTGGCAGGCAGCTATCTCGGCTGGGATTACACCCCCTACCCCGGCTATTATGACCTCGGCAAAATGTTCCCGTTCCATGTTCGGCAAGATGCGGCCCTACGCCAATTTATCAGTGACCTGTTGATCGAAGCGAATATTCACCCTCCCATAACTTCGTCACACCCCGATGTTGAAGTGGCTGTATGGTCGAAATCTGATGACAGCGCCCATATCGTGCTGGTTATCAATCACCTGCAATCAAGTGAAGAAACGACTGTCACCCTACCTGTGAGTGGCACCAATTGGCAGGTATGCACGGTTCTCGATCAGCAATCCGTATTCATCATACAAGCGGAGCAAGGCATCACTTGGAATATCAGCCTCGAACGGCTTCAAGGTTGTGCGTTTTTGGTTCAGCGCCCATAAGGATAAAAATATGCGCCTTTTACGACAACAAACCGTTATTTTGACTTTGATTCTCCTATTGGTGGTCGGTATTGCACCCGCGAAAGCCACCGACCCCGGCAATTACAGCACCTACGATCAATCGCTGTTCTTGGACGTGGATTGGTATCACGCAAACCTGATTACCACCGCTGACCTCTGGAACGGGGGTTTAGATGGTGAATCCGGCATGGGGGTCTATCAAGATGACTTCAACGGCTATTTCCATGTGCAACTCGATCAGCGCTGGCGGCAGGAGCGCCTTGAGGCCAGTACCAGTATTGCCCAGAGTCGCGCCATTTACATGAATGTTGAAGCCTATCGCGCCGCCGGGCCGGAAGACGGTGAACGTTTTCTAAAGGCAGTCAATCTTGGGGTAGAGTTTCTGCTGACTAACTTTTGGGATGACACCTATGGCGGTTTTTATTGGCTGGTGAATGCAAAAGGTGACACCGTTGACCCTATGAAACAGGGCTATGGCAACGTACACCCCATTTTTGCATTGGCTCAAGCCTACAGTGTTACTCAAAATCCCGATCATCTCGCGGCTGCGCTGGAACAACTTGATGTATTCACCACCGAATTTCTTGACCCCGCTTATGTCTGTGCCATCGCCCCCGGTTTTTCGCGCGATTTCAGTGAAGTAATTGGTGTCAACAATGTGGACGTATTCACCCATTTCTTTGAAGCCCTGCTCAGTCTGCATGATGTCACGACGGGAGATACTCAAACCGAAGTAGATGGTTGGATTAATCAATGCGGCGATTTTTTGGTCGGCACACTGTATCATGACCAAGAGGATTTTTCAGATCGAGGCTATGTGGCCTATAACTATGATGAAAATTGGCAACCCGCCCAAGCCCCCTACAGCCGCGAAACACAGTGGTCAGGGGCACGCCACGCCACCACCGGGCATAATATCGAACTGGCCTATTTGCTGAGTCGGGCCATCGAACGTGGTTTTAATCCGGAATGGTTGGATACGGCCTATAAGCTGCTGGCGTTCTGCGAAGCCTACTCCATTGACCCGACTACGGGTGGAATGCTGCATGAAATCACCGATTATGATGGGCAACCACTTGATGGCAATCCCGACAACCCGTTCTATATTTGGTGGGCGCAGGCCGAAACCGCCCGTGCGCTCCTGCATTTCCTCATTGTGCGCGGGGAAGACCGATATGCCGAGATGTTCAAAAATGTCGAGTACCTGTTTAACGCCTTGCTCACCGATCAGGAATATGGGGGTCTGTTTGATTCGCTCGACAGTCGAGATGACTTGGCCCCGGTTGGAACTTGGAAAGCCAATATCTGGAAAGTGAACTATCACTACAGCATGTTTTTTGCCGAGGTGCTGCGTCTGCAAGCGATCTATCCCGAACGTATCGCTGAACTCAATGCAGAGTGTATTACGTGCAGTTAGGTGAGATTGTGGGCATAATTTATTGGAAGGCAGAATCTTTCAAGGGCTTATAGTATGCACAAGATCACTCTCAATGGGGCATGGTCATTATTCAAAAAAGGGGATGGCACCCCGATCCCTGCGACGGTACCGGGTTGTGTCCATACCGATCTGTTGGCAAATGGATTATTGGAAGACCCATTTTATCGTACCAATGAACTCAGCCAAATGTGGATTGGGGAAACAGATTGGCGATATACGCGATCTTTCGTCGTCTCGGCAGATATACTGGCACATGACCGGGTACTGCTGCGCTTTCATGGCTTAGATACGCTGGCAACCGTGCGTGTGAATGGTATCGAACTTGGCCGAGCCGAAAATATGTTCCGCTCATGGGAGTTCGACATCAAATCCGTTTTGCGGGTAGGCGAAAACTTGCTGGAAGTTGACCTCGCCGCCCCAATGCCCTATATGCGTTGGATGGATGCCGAAAAAGGGGCAATGGCGGGTTGGGTCGAACCAATGCGAATCAGCACAGGTGCATGGCTTCGCAAAGAACCCTGCAATTTCGGTTGGGATTGGGGTCCCAAAATGGTTACGAGCGGCATTTGGCGGGATGTCGAAATCGTGGCCTATAACACCGCCCGCCTGCAAGATTTATCTATCCTGCAAAACCATGTCCCAAATCAGGTAACTTTGAATCTTCAAGCTACTGTTGAGGGGGTAGACACAAAATCGCTTTCAATCAAGGTGGGGGTTTCGTTCAAGGGGAAACGGGTGGCGCAGTCGGAAGCGGTGACACAAGAAGATAACACAGCACAACTGACCCTGCCCATCGCTGAACCAGAATTATGGTTTCCCCACAACATGGGCGCACAACCCCTGTATGATCTCGAAGTGACTTTGTACGATCAGCCCGGCAATGTCTTAGATACGCAGACACGGCGTATAGGCCTGCGGACACTCACTCTTGAACGTCACCATGACGCATGGGGTGAATCGTTCTATTTCGCTTGCAATGGGGTGCCGTTTTTTGCAAAAGGGGCGAACTGGATTCCAGCCAGCCCCTATCCCGGGCAAACTAGTCCTGCTGAATATGAACGGTTGATTCGTGCTGCCGTAGACGCCAATATGAATATGCTGCGGGTATGGGGTGGCGGTTTCTATGAAAGCGATATTTTCTATGACCTGTGTGACCAATATGGTATTACCGTCTGGCAAGATTTCATGTTTGCCTGTGGCACCTATCCTAGCCGCGATGAAGCGTTTGTCGCCAATGTGATGGCCGAAGTGCAAGAAAATGTGCGCCGTATCCGCCACCATGCGTGTATCGCGTTGTGGTGTGGCAACAATGAAATTGAACAGGGACTTTCCCATCCGGACTGGCTTACCGCGATGAGTTGGGAGGAATATAGCCATCTCTTTGATACCCTAATTGGCGACCAAGTACGGGAACTTGCCCCACAAACCGCCTATTGGCCGGGGAGTCCCCACAGCCCCTACGGAGATCGCAGCGACCATATGAATCCAGCATGGGGAGATACCCACTTATGGAGCGTGTGGCATGGGAAAGAACCATTTGAATGGTATCGCACCCGCTTAGATCGCTTTTGCAGCGAATTTGGTTTCCAATCCTTCCCCGAACCCGCAACGGTTTATGAATTCACCTTGCCAGAGGATCGCAATATCACCAGTTACGTGATGGAGCATCATCAGCGCAGCGGCATTGGCAACAGCACCATTATTCATTATCTGTTGGATTGGTTCCGCCTACCCACGTCTTTTGAGAAAACGCTGTGGTTAAGCCAGATATTACAAGGCATGGCGATGAAATATGCCGTCGAACATTGGCGGCGTAATATGCCACGCACCATGGGGACGCTCTATTGGCAACTCAATGATATGTGGGGTGCGCCGAGTTGGTCATCATTGGATTGGAAGGAGAATTGGAAGGCCCTACATTATATGGCCCGGAACTTCTATGCCCCCTTGTTGATTTCCGGCTTAGAAAACAACCAAACCCAGACGGTTGAAATTCATGTCACCAGTGATTTAGGCGAGACAACACAAGGCACGGCACGTTATCAGGTGACTACTGCGGCGGGGCAATCACTTCTTCAAGGGGAATTAGCAGTCACCATCAATCCCTGTTCGACCCAATGTATCGAAGTCATTGACCTAACCTCCTATGTAGACGAGTATTCGCCGCGTAATCTGCTGGTATGGCTGGAATTACGGGTAGGCAATGAAAAGGTTTCGGAAAATCTGGTGACGATCAGCCGTCCCAAGCACCTTGAACTAGCAACACCGCATATTCAACAAGAGATACATCTAAATTCCGATACAGAAGGGCAAGTCACCTTGCGATCAGATGTCGCTGCCCTATATGTCTGGTTAGACCTTCCCGGAGCTAAATTCTCCGATAACTTCTTCCATCTGCGGCCAAATCAACCCCGTACAGTACAATTGACACTTGATACCCCCCTGCAAGAAGAAACTTTATATCAAAATCTGAGGGTTTATTCGCTTGTAGACACGTATGCCTAAATAGGTTCTATCTGAAATTCTGCCTCGATACAGTGGCTTGGTTATGGCATTTGAGGCCATCATATTCCAATGAAACCATTTAACGAAGATTTAAGGCACATTTGAGTCAACGTTAAAAACACCCTTCAGAGAATTCCTTATCCTAATGACATGTTGAGTGGATTAAAGGAAATCTGAAGGGATTTAGATATGACACCCGCACGACGTTTTATTGTACGGACTTCACTGGTAACGGGCAGCACCATTGCTACCATCGTAGGCGCACAAAGTTTAGCCCTATTGGATTTGCAGGCAACTACTCAGGCCGACGCCGTTGCCGAACCTACACAGGCGGTCAATACAGAAGTAGTCAATGTTGAGCCGACTATCATCACCGAAAGCGCACCTTCCATCACGATTATTCGTCGGCCTGCCAATCAAACAACGGCCAATGTCGCGCCTGCTGTTTCTTCCAATCCATCATCAGTCAATACAACGGCTTCTGGCAGCACCCCGACGAATCAAGTGACGTCCCAGATTATGCCGCCCAATCCCATACAGTCCCAACCCGTCACGATTTCGATGCCCCAACAACCTACTACGAGATCATCCCGTTAATGGCTACCTTGCGACTGTATCACCGCAACTTTCGAGCGATGGGCTGCCAAGTCAATGTTTGGCTTGAAGCAGATGCCAACGGGGAAGCGATTTTGCAGCATATCCCAGAGCAGTTTGAGGGCTACGAGGATATTCTGTCACGTTTTCGGCCCGACAGTGAACTTTCGCAGTTAAATCGGCGGGCCGGTCAGTGGGTCAAGGTCAGCCCCATCCTGCTCGAAAATCTCCATGCGGCACGTCAGGCAGCTCGTTTGACGGAGGGCTTGTATAACCCGTTGATTCTGGAGGCGTTGATAGCAGTAGGTTATGACCGACCCTTTGCCCAAATGCAGACCCAACCTGAAATCAAAGGGACATTAGAGGCAGTTCATATTCCAGCGTGGGATCAGTTTGAAGTGGATTTAACCAAACAGATGGTGTGGCTACCTGCTCACAGTCAAGTGGATTTGGGGGGTATTGCCAAAGGATGGGCCGCCGAGATGATTGCCAATCAGTTATCCAAATGGGGATCCTGTTTGGTGGATGTCGGTGGTGATCTGGTCGCACGTGGACGGGCATGGGATGTAACCGTCGCAGAGGCGGGGGATGCCGAGGATGTCCCCGCATTGGTCAATCTCAAAATCACCAACGCCAGTGTCGTCACAACAGGCATAGACTATCGCCATTGGATTGTCAACGGGCGGACGCAGCATCACATCATTGACCCACGCACCGGACAACCCGCCGATACCGATGTACTCACGGTCACGATTATTCATCCACATGCCCCTACCGCTGAAGCCTTTGCCAAAGGCGTGTTTCTACTGGGTAGTGATGCCGGATTGGAATGGCTGCATCATCAATGGCAGGGCGCGGGCTTGGTCACACGCAATGATGGCACGGTTCTTGCAAGTTCCCGATTTCTACAACATCTCACCGAAAGTTTATAAGGAGAATTTCTCGATGAAACGGTTTTCGTATGGATTGATTCTCAGTTTGCTGCTCGTCGTCTTCGCTGTAGCAAGTGGGGCAAAGGTACAGCACGCTGCTGCACAGGGCGACCCGAATGTCATTACCCTTAACGATGCGACCCCCGGTATTGACGTGGTGATTACCATACCACCGGATACGACGGGGGCGGTTGCGCTGGAATTATCAGGTGCGTCCGTCACGGTGACGGATAACGCGGGGAATGTCGTCTTTTTGATGAATGATGCCCGTGTTCATGCACTTGAACTACATTTCGCCCCCAACGCTGCCCCCCATACCCTCTCAGTTGAACGACTAGCAGGTATCACGGAAGGGTATGTCAAGATAACGTCGCAAAACGACTTGACAATGGATTCAGGCTTGGCGCTTATAGATGGCGAGATGATTGCTCCCGGTCAAGAATTGGATACATTTCTTGATAGCACCAATCCCAATTCAGTCGTGTCCGTTTCCCTACCTGCCGATGGGAATGCCAACACTGTTACGGCGTCCTTTCCGGGTGCGCCTGTGACAGCTCAATTGGTAGATGGCGAAGGCGTCGCAGTCGCCACTGTTTATGCTGGCTCGATTGATGGGATGCGCCTTTCAATGGACGGCGGTGACTACCAATTAACCATGCTCAATACCAATCCCAATCAACACACGATGGCCGCCGTAACGGTTGTTCCCGCCAATCCGTCAAGCCTGCCTGTTGCAGTTGCCACCACACCGACCACCGACACGACTACCACCGTTGCACAGAACTCACCCGACCAAACAAGTGGGCAATCCGCGAGTGCAGTTGAGGCTTGTACACTCACCATTGATGTGAGTTCGGCCAATCTTCGTAGCGGCCCCGGCACTGGCTACAGCGTTTTGGATTATGGTTTCCGCAATGAGGTCTATCCGGTGGGTGGCACAAACACCGAACAAAACTGGTTGCTGATTGGGCTGCCGAATGGCTCGGCATGGCTAGATCGCTCATTGGGGACATTGAGTGGGAGTTGCGACAGCCTAACCATCTTCAACATCCCACTGCGCATGACCTCATCCGTACCACAAATCGCCCTACAACCCGCATCATCTGGGTCAGGCTATTACGATGATGACGACGAATACGAGCATGAGGAACATGAAGACCACGACGACGATGGTGGTGACGATGGTGAAGATGACGATTAGTTGATGAGTTTCCGTTGTAACCCAATTTCCCCTACCACTTGACAGATAGGGGAAATTTTTTACACCTGTAACAAGAAAGGAATTTTGAGCAATGGTCAAGCCAGCACGGTGGATGGATACCCTCTCAATTATCTTCAGTATGGCGGTTGTCCTGATTTCAGCCGCATGGGTATGGCAGCGCGGCACATTCAATATCTCTTTAGCGGGCGATACCACCCTCAATTGGCACTTGGTACGCTCGGCAGGGTTATCAGCCTATTTCCTGATGACAATTGCGATGGTCTGGGGTCTGGCGGTGAGTAGCCGATTGGTGAAGGATTGGTCACCGGGGGTGCTTTCGATGCTCCTACACAGCACCATCTCCTATTTATCGCTGATTTTCGCGGTGGGACATGCGTTGCTGCTGCTGCGTGACGATTATTATGTCTATCATATCCGCGATTTGGTTGTTCCGTTTGTTGGCCCCTATCGTCCCTTTGCGGTGGGACTCGGAGTGCTGGCATTCTGGGTAGGCTTAATCGTCGCGCTAAGTTTTTCCATCAAGAAGCATATTGGGCATCAGAACTGGAGGCGACTGCACTACCTCAGCTATGGCAGCTATGGTTTAATCACCCTCCATGCTCTATTGGCGGGTACAGATGCTCACCTACTCGGCTTCAAAGTAAGCATGGCGGTGGGTGTGCTGGCCGTAAGTGGGCTATTGGTCTATCGTCTAGGCAAAACAGGCGGGGCACCCAACAAAGCAACCAAACAAGCAGGAGCTAAACGACCTTAAGTTGTTGAAGGCGCTTCCAATGGCAATTGGATGGTAAACGTCGCGCCCTTGCCCACCCCCGAACTATTCGCTTGAATTTGTCCACCATAATGCTCAACGATTGTTTTGACCACTGCCAGACCTAAGCCTGTTCCCGATACCAAACGACCATTAGGGCGATCTACCCGATAGAAACGCTCAAATAGCATGGATTGGTGTTCGGGGGCGAATCCCTCCCCATTATCTGACACCTGAATATGCAGGTGGGTATCGCTGGATACCTCCAATTGAATTGTACCTTCGGCGGGGGTGTATTTCATGGCGTTGCTCAAGAGGTTATCCAGCACAATCCTCAGATCATTCATGCCGATTGCCACGTCCGGCAGGCTATCGGGCAAAGTGGCACGAAACTGTTGACGATGCTGACGGGCTTGGATGTTAGCCTGACGTGCGGCATCACTGAAAAAAGCCGATACATCAAATGGCTCAAGGCGTCGTTCATGTTTGCCTTCATCTATCCGGGCCAGAATCAGCAAATCCGTGACCACTGAGGCAAGGCGATTGACCTCCGAATCAATTTCTTGTAAGTAAGTGGTTTTCTGGTCATCCGGCAAATTTTCGGTCAATAGGGATTGGGTGCGAAGTTTGAGACTCATCAGCGGGGTGCGGAGTTCGTGGGCGGCATTGCTGACAAAGCTACGCTGTGTGTTCAATAGATTGTTGACTTGCGTCGCCATATAATTGAATGCCTCCCCCAACTGCCCGATTTCATCTTTGGATTTTATGATGATGCGCTCATCGAGTGCACCGTTTGCTATGTGTAGGGCCGAGGCGTGTAATTGGCGGATTGGGCGGGTGATGGTTTGGCCCAACCACAAACTTACCGCCAAACTTAGGAGCAGGATAACACCTGCCTCAACGATTAATTCGGCCCAACGCTCACGGGCATCCTCATACGCGGGCTGCATTGGGGCAGCGACCTGAATTACACCCAAAATATCGCCTTCATAGAGGACAGGGGCAGCAGCATAGGCTAATTCTTCTTTTCCGGTGTAGCGAATATTATGTGCTGTGTGTGACTGTAAAGCCGCTACGATCTCAGGACTGTAAAGCCGCAACCCAAGTGGAACAGAGTCATTGGTGCTGGCAATCACTCGTCCCTCATTGTCCAACAAGGTCAGTTGGTGGCTGGCAAGCGTTTGACGACGAGCGAGCCAAGCATCGAGTAGGGCCGGGTCATGGCCTTCTTCCTCCTCCAAAATCCCCTGCGTTACCCCAGCAGTCAAGAGCGCTTCAGATTCAATATCGTGCAGATAAAATTCGATGGTGGCATCATTCAGTTGACGGCCTGTCAAAAAAAATAGGGTGGACAGACCCAAGATGATGATCAGTGTTGAGGTTAAGAGCAGACGGCGGCGAATACCGGGTTTCCACATCATCATTCACCCACACTTCCTTTGGCGGGATCGTCAAAGCGGTAGCCAATTCCACGAATGGTTTGTAAATAAACCGGATTGCCGGGGTCATCTTCAATTTTGGTACGCAGCCAACGGATATGCACATCCAGTGTGCGCGTATCCCCTAGCCAATCTGTTCCCCAAATCTGATCAAAAATTTCGCCGCGTGTGACAACCTTGCCAAGATTGGTCATCAGCAAAATCAAGAGGTCATACTCTTTTTGGCGCAGCACCAACGCAACCCCTTGACGACTGACAGTGCGTGCTTCTAGGTTGACTTCAAGGTCGCCAATTCGTATGACTTTCTTGGTCGGGTCTACGCCCGTGTCTAAATTGACCCGCCGCAGCATGGCTTTGATATGAGCCAATAGTTCCTGAAAACCGAAGGGTTTGACCAAATAATCATCCGCCCCAAGTTCCAGCCCTCGAATACGATCTACGCTGTCGTCTAGGGCGGTTAACATAATAATCGGTACAGTGCTGTGTTCCCGGATGGCCTCACAAACTTTCCAGCCCGTTAACCCCGGCATCATCACATCTAACACAATTACATCGGGTTTGTTGACAAGGGCCATACTCAATCCGGTATGTCCGTCATTAGCGACGGAAACCGTATAATTGAGACGCTCAAACGAAGCACGTAATGGGCCAGTGAGCATCACATCATCATCAATCAATAAAATATGGGTCATAACAACACCCTCTCATGCAGTTCAAAAATTTGACCGATGGTCTCTTTATCTATTATAAAGATGCTCGTTCATATGGGGGTCAAGCGCATTTAGGTTTCTATTCATTTCATCAGATCAAAATAGGACGTTTGTGCTATAATAATTTTTCAAGCAGTCTAAATCATCCCTCATCAGTTTTTTTTAGACACACGGACGGTAGCAAAACAACATGGACTTAAACGGTGAGGAAAGGTTATCCGATTCGCCATTCGTCGAAACGATTTGGCGCAGTCAAAGTGAAGATGCTGGTGATTTTATCTCGATGGCCGGAATTCACTATAACATGGTCGTGACGAAGCATCGAGGTACGACAACCTTCACCGTGCGCGGGCCAGAGATTCGGGCGACTCCTGCCTACTGTCCCCCGGATGCCGAATTTATGGGCATTGTATTTAAACCCGGCACATTTATGCCCCATCTACCACCCACAAGGGTCATGGATCGCCAAGATGTGAATTTGCCGGAAGCAACTAGTCAATCCTTTTGGTTGAATGGCTCGGCTTGGGAATTTCCCGATTTTGAGAATGCCGATACTTTTGTAGACTGGCTAGTACAGGATGGTTTACTAGTATATGATCCACTTGTGGATGCTGTGCTACAGGGTCAGCCCGTAGAGGCAACACTACGCACTGTACAGCGCCGTTTTGTACAGGCGACTGGACTCACACAAACCGCTATCAATCAAATTGAGCGTGCCCGCTATGCCACCAACCTCCTCAAGCATGGCACATCCATTCTCGATACTGTTTACATGGCAGGCTATTTCGATCAACCGCATCTGACTAGGTCGTTAAAACACCTCACGGGGTTAACACCCTCTAAAATCATGGATACCCATAGAGTTGAGCGATTGTCACTTCAATATGAGATGGTACCCCCTTTGTTGAAATATGACCCCAATATTGGCTTATCAACAAAGGAAAACCAAAGACAGGAAATCGCTGCACTGAATGGAATTCCTTCCACTAGAATTACGCAACAGGTAATTGCAGCTATTGCCCCATCACCCTAACGCTTACCATCGGCATACATTAGGGTGACGCCATTTTTGCGAACCAGATTATTCGTCGCTTGGGATTTCTTCGATAGGAACAAGGAATTCAATCGTATCAGCTTCTACCCAGTAGCGTGAACCTCGCGCATCCTCCACATGAATCCATGCGCTGTTACCCGTTCGCCCGACGGTCCACAAATATTGACCAGCAGATAAGGTGCGGGCCGAGGAATAACCCGCGATAGGTTCATAGCGCAGTTCAGTATCCGCAACGGTCTTTATAGAAGGCGGATCCTCAAATAGACCGACCTGCGAAGGCGGCCCCCAAACCACAAAAACATTATACGATGGCTGCACCAGCCAATCCCATTCCGGCGTGAGATAGTAATAATCGGAGAGGGTGGGGATGCTGCCCAATTGTTTTCCAGTGGTCAGGTCAAAAATATCTACCGAGTATAATACCCCATCAAAAGCAGCCGCAATCAATCCGTCCGGGCTAATTTCCAGATAATCGTGCTGCCAACGCGCTTTCCAAATCACCTCGCCTGTTTCAAAATCGGTGGCAACAAATGCCTCATTGCGATCTTCGGGTTCAAGCTCAACCCAATTGTCATCAGTTTGCAGGAACAAAACGCGATCTGGTTGGATCACAGGCCGCCCTGTGATATTGACCTGACGCAGCAGTTTGCCAGTACGCATCTCCCACACAAACATGGTCGTGCCATTGTGATAAAGTAGCCGCCCCTGCAAAACATCAGGCCAGAAAATCCCCAGTGGCGACGGCAAATCCAACACGGCGCGGGTATTGCTGAGGATGTCCCACACAATCGGCGGGTCGCCATAGGGTCGGTGAATCAGCACATGGGTCGTATCCAGCCAAGCATAGTCGGCAACTTCATCTTCCGATACCGATATAAGTTCACCCGTCAGAAGGTCATAGGCAGCCAGTTGGCGATAGGCGCTATAGGTATTGGCGTGCGGCTCTGGCACTAACATATAAAGGCCATCAGAGTTAACGGACCCACAGAGGGTATCTTTTTCCCATAACAAATTTGCCAGCGCCATCTCCCAGATGCCACATTGAGGGGCTTCGGTACGGCGATAATAGCTGACTATCACATGATTCCCATCGGCGGTATAGTGCGACTCGGCATAGAGGCCCTGCGGCAAATCACCGGGGATGATGGGTGCATTGATGATGTCAATATTCCCCGTCTGGCTGATAATCTCACCCGTCGCTGCGTCATAAAAAGTCAGGCGCACTTCTTCTTCGTTAGGGTAAGGAAGGGTCGTTTGTACCATAATCGTGGTACCATCGGGAGAAAATTCAATGCGCTCCCAATTGCGGTCAGGTAGTTGCACACTCCACACGATTTTGCCACCGCGAATATCCCACATGGTCAGCATCCGAACGTAGACGGATTCTTGGTCAGTTGAATCGGTTTCATCCGAAGCGTCCGTAGTCTCATCTTCGGCGGGGGGTTCTTGCAGCACTTCTTGAAGGCCGATGATGTGATACCCATCCGGACTATAAACCAATTCATTCGCATTGATGGTGAAACGACCTAACGGGCGAAAATCTGTCGGGTCATAGGGAGAAGCATGGCCCCCGCCTTGTGCCATGACTGGGAGGGTTAACACCATCAGGAGTAGACTGGCAATTCCAATAATGCAGGATTTATGCAGGGTCAGCATCATCTTTTACCTTTGATATAACTCATCCAAGACCCAAAACAACCATTGATCGGGGGTCGGCGGGTCGCCATAAATTTCGCCACGTATAATTTCGTCCGGGCAGGCAGGCGGATCTGCCCCTTCAAATTTGCGCTGTGTGATGACTTGCCCTGTTTCATAATTGACCAGTTGTACGGTGTCATCGGTGCGGTAACGGATATAGATATAGGAATAGTTGCCGGGGCCGAGATAGTGGCAGTTTTCGATACGCAGCGTCGAGTAGGCATGGCAAATGATGACATCAATACCTGTTTCGAGGGTGGATTGCACTTCAGCGGGTAAATCATCCGGCGGGTAGGCGGTGTAAGGGAGATTGCCTGTGGGCCAGCTACCGCCTGCAACCGGATTTGCACAGATGGCCTCGTAATTATTGATGCGAACCAAAGTTGACTGAGGTGGGACAGATGTAATTCCGGGTAATTGGATTGCAGGGCCAACACCCCAAATTATCACATCATTATCCTCTCCACCTGCTGAAGCTAACAATGTTCCATCAGGGCTAAAGGTTACAAAAATACTTGATCCGGTATGCCCATGTAAAACCGTCAGTTCCTCAAAGGTCTGTGTATCCCATAGACGAATCGTGCCATCTAAACTTGCTGAAGCCAACAATCTTCCATCCGGACTGAATGCAATACTATGCACGGTGTCGGTGTGCCCAAGTAAAACAGCATATTCCTCTCCAGTCACTGCATTCCACAAGCTAATGGTTTTATCGCCACTTGCTGTTGCAATCATTAAACCATCCGGATGAAAAGCTAAATCTCGTATCAAATCTGTGTGGCCCTCCAAAACCGCAATCGTGGAACCCGTTTCTTCCCGGATTACTTTGTCAATAAGTTTGACTTCAACGCTAGAATCATCACTCACGAATGCAACAAGTGAACTATCAGGACTGAACGCAAGAGGCGGTTGGCCGGGAACAACAATCTGTTGATTTGATTGAGTATTGACCTTCCAAAAACGAATTTCATTGATAGAGTCATCTGCCGAGCGATTGGATGCAGCTAAAATGCTGCCGTCTGGGCTAAAAGATAGAATTTGGGACGCTCCTTCAAAACCACGCAAGATAACAAGTTCTGTTACGTTTTGCACATCCCAGATTCGGACTGTACCATCTTCACTGCTAGACGCGAGCAAGTTACCATCAGGAGGCACAAATGTTAATTTTTGGATTTTGCCCTGATGCCCTTTGAGTTCAGGTAAAGCTGAATTAGTGAGGATTATGTTTCCGAAACCATATGCAAAGCTGACAGGCGACTCGTGCAACCCAAAAGCAATCGGATATGCACCTTCATCCAGCTTGAGAATTTCCGCAAAATAGCTTTCATCTCCTGTCGAAATATCCCAAAGTTTTGCTGTATTGTCCTTACTATGGGCAGCCATCAACAAGGGATCATTTTCAGGGGCGAACACGATTTCAAATACGGGCGCAGCGTGATCTTCAAAAATCATCAGTGGGTTTATTTCGAGTGCATTTTCTGGCGTAATCCGCACCCGTTCACTGCTTTGGCGCGATGGGCTGCTGCTGGTCGGCGGCACAACGACCAACGACAGGATGAGTGTACAGATGAGGGGGAGTAATTTGGATTTCATGGACTTATTCCTCCTCGGCTTTATAGCCATACATCGTCACGTTGGAACCCGAAGCCACCGCCAAAATCGCTGGGCAATCGGATGTCCAGCAGGTGGGATGCCAATCCGCGTCGGTAAAGCCGTTGATATTTTGCAAGGGGTAGAAGGTGGTGAAATCCAGAATCTGACTCTGGGCCAGCAAGACATTGCCATCAGATCGCATTAGGGTCCCGGCGGGCAGACCGCCTTGCTCAATATAGGTCAGTTCGCCGCTGTTCAACCCAAGAGTGCCATGCCCAGTCGTTGTCCAGAAATTGAGAACATTGTCGCCCCAGACGGTCAAGGCCATTTCGCGCCCAATGTCGGTATGGGTCGCCAAAATCACGCCTTCTGGCCCGGTCAACTCCCACACGCGCAGGCGTCCGCCATAAAACGCAGCGAGGCGCTGGCTGTCGTCTGACCATGACAAGTTAAATGGTTTGACATTCCAATACCAAATGTAATCATCCCAATCGAGGGAAAGTTGTTGTAGGGCCGCCCCGGTGGTCGCATCATGTACCCACACCAATGAAGTCGAGGTATAAACGCCCATATTTGGGTCAGGATAGGCACCAAAGGCAATACGTGTGCTATCTGGACTCCACCATGCCCCGGCCCGTTTCCACTGATTTTCAATGCGGGTAATGAGTTCGCCCGATGTGCCATTGAGGATTTCGACGGCATCCTCAGTTAAGTCGAGTAACAATTTTTCGCCATCGGGACTCCAATTCATCTGGCGAATTTCTGGCCCAGTGGCGCGAAGAGTAACTCGTACATTCCCCGTGAGAGCATCTAACAGAATCACGCTACCATTGCTGCGAGCAACCGCCAGATAGTCCCCACTCGGATGCCATGCGAGATAGGTAATGGAGGGCATATGGCGGCGTTCGGCTTTCAGCACCGACGCACTGGCGAAATCAAGGATACGCACGACAGCGTCCGCGCCAATGACCACCAGTTGGTCTCTTTCGGGCGACCAGTCGAAATCACCGCCCCCGACACCACTGAATCGCCGTGTTTCGGCTAGGGTATAGGAATCGAGTACATACAAGTCACTGCCTGCACTGATAAGCAGGGTATCAATCTGTGTTCCCCATTGTAACGCACGGATAGGGGCACGGGTTTCATGCTGCCAGCGGGCGATTTCTTCCCCGTCCGTGTTCCACATTCGCACACTACCATCATCGCTGGTGGTGATAATCTGCCCGGTGATCGGATGCCAGAATAGGCTGGTGATGTCATCGGTATGCCCGATTAGACTGTGATAGAGAACGTGTGTATCCGCCGACCAGAGTTGACCACGCCCTCCCGAACCGTAATAGCTCATCGTCGCGGTAGCAATCCAGTTCCCGTCTGGAGATATTTCAATTTGATTATAGGGCGGATTGCCTCCACCCCAATAGGTGATAAATCGGCCACTCTCGCTGTTCCATTCACGCAACCAACCCGTTTTGGTATTTGGCCCGCCGATGCCTTCTGCTGTGAAAAGACGTCCGCCATCGTCACTGACGGCCACATCGTACACGGTGTCCCGCCCAACATAAGGGTAGTTTTCGCCGCTGATGGGTGTATCAGCACACCCTGCATCATCAGGGTATTCATCTAACAACTTCAGATTCGCGTCGTAGATATAACCGCTGACCGAGATGGCACATTTTTCCCATGAAACCCAACGCGCCGCTGATCGCCCAAAAGTTTCGGTCTCGGCAACATACGTCCAAAGGGGTTCAAGTGCGCCATAATCAATCGCCGCCACAGGCAAATCCAAAGATGCTTCGGCAGGATATTCGGGCAGGTTTAGCACCACTTCCGTTCCATCGGGCACACCCCATAACACCACCCGCCCATCCGCATCGGACGAAACAAACATATAACGACAGACGGCGATGTTTGTATAATCGCAAGCCGGGTTCCAATCCATGCTCAAAATATCATTGTGATGCCCGCGCAGGATGGTCAAGCGTTTCTGTGTTGGGATTTCATAGATCAGGATGGCATCATTGTCGCCGCCAATCGCTATCCGTTGGTAGTCATCGCTCCACAAAATCAGCGGATAGGTGTTGCCAGTGTACGCCTCTAGCAGCAACTCACCCGAAACCGAATCGTAGGCATAGACCGTACCCGACCCATCCACAACCGTAAAACGGGAATTGTCGGAGGTATAGCGCATAGAATTGCGATCAGCAGGCACGGTTTCATAGAGCAGGCGACCCGTGACCGGATCAAACGCCTTGAAGCGCTGGTCAGTGTCATAGGCATAAATGTGATCCCCATGTGGGCCAAACCAGACTTCCCGCCATTCATAGCGATTGACTTCGAGGCGGGTCATCTCGCGGGTGCGGAGGTCAATGATTTCATCATCTCCAATGGACACGAACCGGGTTGTCCGCAAAAGATTAAAGTAGGTGTTGCCATTGGCGCGTTCATTCGCATTTTCAAGGTCATAAAGCCATGCCGTTTGTTCACCAAGATTGGTGCGTTCCTCTAAGCGCTGTTTTGAGGGAATATCCCAAATGATATACCGCTCTTCTGGCGGCTCTTCGTCTTCATATTCGGGTGTACCCGGATACTCAATATCCTGCTCATAGGTAATGACGAGTCCCCGATCAGCATAAACCTGCTCAACATGCCACTCATAAGGCGGGGCATTATAATCCCATGTAGCAGGATTTGGCTCCAAAAACCTAAGATCAACTGGCGGTGAGGCAGGAGGGCGTGGGGCAACACTCACATAAGTGGGCAGTACCCCCGCAACATCCCATAAACCACCTGCTGCGACCAACTGCGTGCCATCATCCGTCCAGAAAGTCTCATTGGTGCTGCTGATATAGGCGCGTAGGCTGTTGACAATTTCTCCATTGGCGGCTTCAAATACGGTTAGGGTACGATCACGCGAGGTCGCAAAATAGGCTCCATCTGGCGACCACGAAACATAACCAACCTGCTGAAGTGGCCGTTCCAGATTGGAAAAATTTTGCATCGGCTGGTGTGATTCCAAATCCCAAACCCCCATGCCAACCTCTACCCAACGTTCTTGTGTGGGACCGGTAGATTGAATCGGATTGGTCGGGGATAGCGAGGCAGTGCCAACAGAAGCGCTACCTGTTTCAATTAAATGACGGGCGCGTTCCAGATCATTTGCTTGGGCAGCGTGATAAACCTCTTCGATAAGGCGCAGAGCCGAGCTAACATTGTCCCCTTCAGTTGCCAATAACACATCCACTAGGTTATTGAGCAGTTCACCCGACTCATCCACCTCAAAGGCCCATAACACAATCTCATCAATCATAATTTGAAGGTCTTCGGCATCCTCCGCCGACATGTCTTCTCCTGAATCTGATTGGGAGGGCGTTGGGGAGGTTTCTTGGACAACCAAAGTGCCGTCTGATTCTGGCTCCCAGCGCCTCAAATAAGCGGCAATATATTGACCGTTCGGGCTGATGGCAACAAAATTATCCGCGCCATGACGACTGCCGGGGATGCCTGCCGAGAACGTATCATAAGTGGCGACAATTTCCCCTGTGATGGCATCCATTCGCACCAGATCATACAGAATTGGCTCATGCTCATAATCAAAATCGGGTGGTAGCGGATCTTTGAGGCCGATGATGGCGAACCATTTGCCATCAGCACTCCAATCAAAATCGCGGATTGTATCGAAGGGGTGGATTCGCACAATGTCGCCTGTGTCGGTACGAATCATCACAATCGCACCGGGACCAGCGACAGCGACGACGGCGCTATCAGGACTCCATTGCACCGCGCCCCCATTGCTGATTAATTCATCTATCTCAAGAGTGACCTCGGCTCGCTGTACATCCCAGAACCGCAGGGTGTTGCCTGCCCAGACCGCCAGATAACGACTGTCTGGACTCCACGAGGGAGAGCCAAATTGACCGAGCGCCAACACGGGTGCCCAGTCACGGGTTTGGCGGATAATCAGTCCACCATCCTGTTCGACAGCGACGTATCGCATATCAGGGCTAAAGAGTACCGGCCCAAAAGCGGGTTCGTCAAAACGCCGTTCGCCTTCGAGTTCAAGGTTTTCGTTCCAAAACTGGAAGCCAGTTTCGCTCGCTGCCGCCAGTTGACCACTCAGCGGTGACCAATAGACCGAAAGTAGCCCGCCGTAACCAAAACTAGCACGCGGCACGATCTGCGACCACGCATCATTACTCTGGGCCGTTGTGTCCTCTGGAAAGATAAAAATGGAGATTGAAAAAAGGGCCACCAACACGAACAAACTAATGATTTTTCGCATCTGAGGTCTTCCTAAATATCATTGCTGCTATTTCAATTTTAGGATGGCTTAGATACGGAATCAATCAACGCGAATTAGAGGGTTGCCCTACTATGCCTACGCCTAGTTCATAAGCAATTGACAGAATCCTGACGCAACCTGACGAGGTAAAAATCCCAATTTCTGCCAACTGTGAGGAAATGCGAGAGGGTATCCCCAAACACTTTCAGAGATACCCCTATCATCAGTGTATTGTTTCTACATACCGTGCATCTCTTTGAAAGTTTCGAACAACCAACTCCCGCCAAAATGAAGCGTCAAAAGGAGGAGCACAATCGCAACGAGGATGAATCCGATACGAACGGCTTTTGTGTGAGTCATGATGTATTCTCCAGATTATTCGTAGGCTAAAACGTCACGGACAGTTAAACGAGTGGCGCTCCGAGCAGGTGGCAGACTCGCCGCAATTGAAAAAAGCACAACTACCCCCAACCAAAGTACAAAACCAATCGGGCTGATGGCAAAATCCAGCGAGGTGTTCAGCATGGTTTCGCCCAACGACTGGGACAGGATATAGCTAATGGGGGTGGCGATCACCGCCGCCAATATCCAACTCAGAATCCCGGTGAGCATGGCTTCGATGAGGATGATTTTGAGTAGGGCGGTGTTGGATGCACCGATGGCTCGCATGACGCCAATTTCTCGGGTGCGCTCTAAAACATTAATACTCATGGTGGTCATCAAGCCTAATCCACCGACAATCGTGCTCATCACAGTTGCCAATAACAGAAAACTCGTGATGAGCATGGCATGGTTTTCCATAATCTGGCGACGCTCAAAGCTGTTTTGATTGGTCGTAATCGAGACGTTTTGAGTCGCAAAGGCATCTTCAAGTTGCTGCTTAAGAGTCTGTAGGCTGACCTCATCATGTTGTTCGGTGACAAGATATAGACTTTGGGCATAGCCGGTTTCACCTGTCACACGCGCGAAATCGGTATAGGCGACATAGGCGAGAGGGGGGGCAATCGGCTCCCGTACAAAGCCAATTACCTGCCATGTGCTAGGGTGGTTGTTGAGATTGAGGGTGATTTTATCCCCTATGTTAATATCAGGGTATTCAACCAGCAGATTGTGATTTAGCACAATCCCGTTTTCTTGCGACAGCCACTGTCCCTCAATCAGCATGGGATCAATCAGCTTAGTTGCCACTGGAGGGGCAAGCAGAACAAAGGCATTGCCTGCGATTCCATCTTCGCTAATGATGGCGGCTGAACCACGCCCCCAACTCTCGGCAGACACGACCCCCGGTACACTGGTGGCTGTAGTTTCAATTGCCTCGATTGGATAGGGTTTGTCGAAGGCGAGATTTAGATCATAGTGAAGACCTTCATATCGCAAATCAATTGTCCTAAATAGCGAAGCCCGTACATTGAGGGCAGCCATGAAAACCGCACCCCCTATCGCCAATGTGCTGAAAGTGAGTACAAGACGTGCGCGGCGGCGAAATGTATTGCGGATAGCTAGCATCAAAGGTCGGGCTAAACCCTGCAACCGTACTAACAGGCGGTCAAACCAACTTTCTCCAAATTGGCTTTGAGCAATCCCATAGTCGCTGAGGGCTTCACGAACTGTAAGGCGTGTACCTCTGTAAATCGGATAGGCTGAGGCCAATAGTGGAATACCCAAGCCCACTCCCAGTTGCAGCAGAATCACCAGATGTGGGATGCGATAACTCTGGATATTGAAATTCAGCATGAAGGCCATGAAATCAGCAATCCCGCGCCCCACCAATATCCCCAAAGGCAAGGCGATAATGGCTGCTGTACTGCTTAGGAGCAATACCATGCCAAAATATAAGGTAGTGACCTGCTGGTGGCGGGCACCAATGGCCTTCATTACAGCGATTTGGCGAACTTGTTGGGCAAGGAGAGCACCGATAGTATTGCCAATCAGCACCGCACTCAGCAAAATTGCCATCGCACCCAGCGCCGCCAACAATAGCAGGGCGGAGTCCATTTGAGATTGTAGTGGGTGTTCGTTGGGCATTGGGATTTGCACACGATAGACCGGATGACCCTGAGTTTCCATCCAATCGGTGGTCTGCTGGCTGACTTCGCGGATATGCTGCTCATCGGAAGTATCGCCCGTCACCACAATGCGAATTTCATTTAGCCGAGGCGTGATACCAAGTTCGGTGACCGTTTCGATGGTGACATAGCCATAGATCATCTCCTCTTGCCACGCGGGGGCAAGGTTGATGTCATGGAGTGTTCCCGCGATTCGGAGTGACGCTTGGGGCTGACCGGGAATTTGGATGAGAAGGCTGTCACCTATTTCCGCATCCGCCACCGACAAGGCCATGCGTTCCAGCACTATTTCGCCATTGGGAGGTGGATAGTCGCCATCTTCAGGTGCAAGTTGGTTGATACGGATGTGTTCAAAATCCTGCCGAACAAAGAGTTCTAGAGTTTTCCATTCCCCTTCTATCCAAACACGACCTGAGATGCTTTCCATTGCCTCGGCTTGGGCAATATTAGGAAGATTTTCAAGGCCCTGCATCAGTTCCGGGCTAGTCGCATCGGTGTATAAAATGGCCGATGCTGGATTCGTATCAAGATAGTTATCATGCAGTTCGCGGGAGAGAATGCTGTAGACACTGGAAACCCAAGAGATGCTGAAAATTCCCACCACGATAGCGCCTATGGTTAACCCGGTACGCCCCCTATTTTGTTGAATGTCGCGCAGCACCTTACGCCAGCGTGGGTTGAGCATAGCCTCCCCTTTCGGGCATCACGTCACTGAGGATTGCGCCGTCAGCCAACGTAATAGTTCGATTGGTATACTGCGATATATTGGGTTCGTGGGTAACCATCAAAATCGTTTTACCCTCTTGTATCAGGGAGGCAAACAATTCAAGGATGATTTCGGAGGTGTGGCTATCCAAATTTCCAGTGGGTTCATCGGCGACAATAATGGATGGATCATTGGCTAAGGCACGGGCAATAGCTGCCCGCTGCTGTTGCCCACCAGAGAGCGCATTTGGTAATTTATAGGCTTGTGACTCAATCCCGACTAGGGTTAAGAGTTCCATCGCACGGGCTTTGCGCTGTTTGCCGGTCAGATGACCAGCAAAATCCATTGGGAGCATCACATTTTCAATGACCGTCAGCGTCGGCAGCAATTGAAAGAATTGAAAAACGATCCCTATAGTGCGTCCCCGCCAAATAGCCAATTGATTTTCATTGAGGGTATGCAGGGCAGTGTTATTGACCCATACCTCGCCTGATGTAACACGATCAATTCCTGTAATGACATTGAGGAGGGTTGATTTCCCACTCCCCGACTTGCCTACCACTGCCACAAATTCACTAGGCTGAATGTTCAGATCAATAGTTTTAAGGGCGTGAAAACTTCCCGCGCTGGTTTCATAGGTTTTGGAGACTTGCTTGAGCCGCACTACGTCGGTTGCTGGCGCACGGCTGCCATTATTACGTTGATTCCCCATCTTCGATTCCTTACACTCTATTCGATAATGAACACATTGTTCGATTTGTAGTATAATGGGATTGAGGAATGGGATTCAATCAACAAAAAGCGCAAAATATCCGCTATTGAACAGAAAGCGCAAAGTGTCTATGAAAAACACAAAAAATGACCGCCGATCTCAGCGGACTCGTCAGTTGCTTACGACGGCCCTGCTCGAACTGATGTTAGAAAAGAACTATGAGTCCATTACGGTGCAGGACATCATTGACCGTGCAAACGTGGGCCGATCCACGTTTTATGCCCATTATTTGGATAAAGAAGATTTGCTGACCAGCCAGTTTGAGGAAGTGGGGCGACATCTGGGGGAAGCAGCTTATCAAGACGAATATACCCTGTTTCCCACCCTAAAAGTGTTCCAACATACCCAAGAAAACCATCATCTTTATAAGGCACTGGTCTGGGGCAAAGGGATTGAAGTGATTTTTAAGGCATTTGAGGCACACTTAAATGCCCACCTCGAGGCCGAGCTTAAACAGAAACTGGGCGAACGTTCATCTCCAATTCCCCTGCCGATTGTGACCCATTACATTACGGGCGCTTTCCTAACTTTGCTGAAATGGTGGTTGGATAACAACATGCCTGTCACGCCGGAGAAAATGGACGCTTATTTTCGCCAACTGGTTACGCCAAGCATTCAAAGTACATTGAATATCGAGTTTTAGATAAACTCACGTTTAGCTTTTGTCCCCAGCAAATACGGCACAATTCGCTCGATGTATTTGAAGATGAACATTATTGGAGGAGTTAATTGCCATTGTCGAGCGTCGGGGCCAACCTAGAGGGCTGTCAAAAATCCTATATCGAGCGGCAATGTCCTCCATAACACTAGTGACAAAAAAGAGCAGATGGGAAATCTGCTCTTTAGTCTTTCGTGTGTGTTGGTGGCGAACTTAGAAATCAGGTTCAACGACTATATCGGCACAGAAGCTGGTTAGCTCATCCAGCGTAGGGTTGGCAGTGGGCCAGCCTTCGGGATTGGGCCAGTCGGCAGGCGCACCATAGGCCGGGACTTCAGCGCCGATGGGGTTGGCATAACCGAGGCATATTTGTGACTTTAGGTTGTTGCGTTGCTCCTCCGACAAATTCAACAGGCTACCGTCAAGATTTAGGATATAGCGTTTGACCTGATATTCACGGCCAGCCGCCCAACGTTCAGACTCAGCAATCGTGGTTACTTGGATACGTTGACCACCACGACCATTGGTTTCATAGAGATATTCTTGCCACGAATGACCAGTTTCTTCAATGAAGGTCGCCAGTATGTCATCGGCACTGCGAATCACGACGGTACCATCGTCCTGTCGGGTCGTAAAGAAGGAGCGTCCAAACCTCACAGTGGTTTCTTGTGCCCAGAATTCGTTGGCACAGGTTTCTTTGTCAACGCCCACTTTGGCGTTTTTGCTGCCCGTGCAAGCGCTGGGTAATTCATCAAAGTCAATGACGGCACCGCGTATTTGGCGCGACATAAAGGGATCAAAGACCACCGTATCGTTTGGGGCGGGAGCAAAGCGACCCAATGCGTAGGCGACTTCACTGATTTGCACAACTGCCGTTTGACCATCACCCTGCTCGACCATGTTTACCAAATCTTCGACGTTGACGTCTTTGAGGTTTGGCCCGACTGCCATCACATGCAGGTGCTGGCCTGTAACGATGACGACCAACAAAACGAGAATCGCTTTCCAAATCAGGCGCTTGGTGTAGAATGTGTGAAACTGGAACATGGTGGCCTCCGCTCATTACTCAATGCTGAAAACAGCATAGACAAGGGGCATTCGGTCACTGTGGAGAATGCGTACCAATAACGTTCGAGAAATATTCGACCAGACCAAAGCAGGGGGTCGTGCGATGGATTCCGCTCAAATGGCGGTCAATACGCTGGGTGGCTTGCGGGTGTCTATCAACGGTCAGGAGGTGGCCTTTGAGACCCGTAAGGATGCGGCTTTATTAGTCTATCTGGTGGCGACAGGCCGACCACATCCGCGTGAGACACTGGCTGAGATGTTTTGGGAGGGGTATTCCCAAGCAGATGCCCAGCGCAACTTCCGGCGAATGTTGAGCAATCTGCGGCAGACCTTTGGGGATTTCATTGTGGCTCCACGTGGCGACTTTGTAGCGGTGGATTTTGCCGAGATCGTTCAGTTTGATTTCGCGGAGTTGGAATCGCAATTAGTGTCTGGGAATGAACTACTGGATGATGAACAAGCGATTGAACTTGAAGGGATTATCAGACGTTATCAGGGCAACTTCCTTGAGGGATTCTATGTAGATAGCCCGGAATTTGAGCGGTGGGCCACGGGGGAACGTGAACGCTTATTGCGGCGAGTCCTGAATGGCCTGCGATTATTGGTCAATTATCATCTTAAGCAAGGGCGTCTTGAGCGAGGCATCGAAATTGTCAACAATCTATTGAAACTTGATGAACTAGATGAAGAAGCCCATCGCCTGTATATGATCTTCTTAACCCTTTCCGGTCAAAGGGCAGCAGCCCTAAAGCAATATCAGGGCTGTCGTCAACTGCTCCTAACGGCATTTGGTATTGAACCTGACCAAACGACAACCGCCCTGTATGAACGTATTCGCGCAGGCGACCCGCTCACGGAATATGTAGCCCAACCAACCAGCACCTCTATTACCTCCATTTCGAGTCTCATCCGCAGCATTCCCAATAATCTACCCAGCCACTTGACACCCTTTGTAGGGCGCAGAACTGAACGAGCAGAAATCCGGCAACTGCTTGAACAGTCCGATGCACGTCTTATCACCATCATTGGGCTTGGGGGAATTGGCAAGTCCCGCCTAGCGCTAAAGGTCGCGGAGGAAGTGATGGCCTTGTTCCCGGATGGGGTCTATTTTATTCGCCTAGCTGACTTGACGTCGGTCAATCAAATTGTGCCAAGTATTATCACTACACTGGGATTGGAATCATATTCGGATGATCGGGTATCCGCAACCTTGGGGGATTATGTCGCGGATCAGAGGATGTTGTGGATTCTCGATAATTTTGAGCATCTGTTGGATGGTGCAGAATTAGTCACGGAGTGGCTTGCCGATATGCCCCATCTGCATATCCTAGTGACCTCCCGCGAGATGCTGTATTTACGGGGCGAGACGCTTTTTCCTCTCGACGGCTTAAATTTCAGTCCACCAGAAAATGGCGTGACCAGTGATGCAGCGGAATTATTTGTGCAAAGTGCGCGACGTACCGATGCCGCGTTCCGGGTGGTAGAAAGCCAAGAGGCCGCGATTGATGAAATTTGTCGTTTGGTGCGTGGAATGCCCCTCGCCCTCGATCTTGCCGCCAGTTGGGTATCGGCGCTGACTCCCAGTGAAATCCGCGACGAAATCCGGCAAAACCTTGACCTGCTTGAAGTGCGACAGGTGGATGTCCCAGCGCGGCATCGTAGTATCCGAGCAATTTTTGATAGTACATGGGGACGACTTAATGAGGCCGAGCGGGAGACCTTGCTGCGATTGGCGGTTTTTCGCGGAGGGTTCACACGATCAGCCGCCCAACAAGTCGCCGGGGCTGGCCTCCGAATGTTGAATCTGTTATTGAGTAAATCGCTTATCTACCGCATCGGTCAGCGTTATACTATCCATGAGTTGTTCCAGCAGTATCTTATCGAAAAGTTACAGGCAGACCCCGACTTTATTAGGCAACTCGAAACTATCCATGGTCAATATTTCGCAGGTTTCCTGATGGAGCATGAATCCGAAATTGTTGGCGGAATGCCGCAGGTGGCGTTGGAAGATTTTGAGAATATTCAGCAGGCATGGCAGATCGCACTTTCGAACCGCGATTTTGAGACGATGAACCGACTGCGCGAGGGCTTGTGGGCATTGTTCGATGCCCGGAGTTGGCTGCAAGAGGGAATGAACACCTTTCGATCTGCCGTGCAGGTCTTGGAGGGTCAAACCGAAGGTGAGGCTGGAGTTAACTATGGGCGGTGTTTAGCACTCTATGGCTATTTCTTGGGTCGGACGGGACAGCGAGAAGCGGGCTACAAAATGACCCGCCAAGGGGTTTTGTTGTTGGCCGACCTCGATGCCCATGATGCCCATATCTTGTCAGCAGGGTTGTTAGCAGAACTGGCCTCTACTGATACCCAGCGCCTTGAAGCACGGCAGTTGATTGAAGCCAACTCCCCTCTGTTGGATGAAGGCTCGATCTCGCGGATTGACAGTGTGATCTGGCGTTATGCCAAGTTGTTGAATGACATGGGCCATGAAGACCAAGCTGAGGATGTACTGAAAAAGCTACCTGAGCAATCGCAAGGGGACATTCGTCCACGGGGCCAAGCCAATCTTGATTGGCAGCGGGGGCAGATGCATCAGCACCGGGGTCAGCATGTGCAGGCCCATGAACGGCTGCTCAAAAGCCTTCGGGAATATCAGGCTTTAAACTATGAACAGGGTATTGCGTGGGCGCAAGCCTCACTTGGCAATAACGCCCTTCAGATGGGCCTTATGAATGACGCCACCTCTTATTTTCTTGACGCGCTGGATACGGCTGAAAATGCCAACTTGCCCCTCATTGCCCTTGATACGCTGGTCGGGCTAAGTGAAATATTGGGCCAATTCGACCATCCGCGTGAGGCAGTGGTGGTGCTTAGTTTTGTGCTGCATCAACGCGCCCTTGCTCCCGAAACGAGAGCCAAGACCCAGATGCTATTGGACACCTACAAGGCCCAATTCGAAAATGATGCTTTTGAGGCTATGCAGACTCGTGGGCAAGCTGCATCCTTCGCCGAAATGGTGGCCCTTGTAAAAAATATTCTGAAGACCTGATTTGCGATCTTATATAGCAAATATAGGAGATTGACATCAAATCTACATGCTCCTTTTTGTGGCCTTCACGCCGTCTCGATCCAAAAAATCTGAGATTGGCCCAATTCCCAAATGTTCAATCAGTAACATTGTTCACCATAAATACATATCTCCCTCCGGCCCCCGTACTCCCCGGTTGCAGTAAGAATATGTAAGTACCCGTTTCAGGCAGGCTTATAGAGTCTATATCGGAGGTACTTTCAATGAGCAAGGTCCGACTAGGAGTGTAAATGGAAATGAGTAAGTCGAGATTGCCGTTACTGATTTGGATTGTCTGACCAACCGAACCTTCAAACGTCCACACATCTCGGGACATAGTTTCTTTAGAACGCCCAGAAACTACCCCCATCGCTTGAATTCCAAGTGTGATACTACCTCTAGGAACAGGTGTCATGGTCGGAGCCAGTGTATTTACAACCGGCGTGTTCGTGGGCTGTAGGGTCCATGTTGGTGTTAGAGTTGTACGTGTGGTATCCAAAGTAGGCGTCGCACTTAGAACAGGGCTTGGCGTGAGGGTGGGATAGGGTGTGCGTGTAGGGAAATATCCGTGAGAATCGCACCGAGGCGTAACATCATAACGCTCACGTTCGGTACAGGTTAGATCGCGCACATAACGATTGTTTTGCGCCCAAGCGATAATCTCTTCTGGGGTATCCGACAGCCGCCACAAAATCAACTCACCGCGTTCACTGCCCGACAGAGCATAGCGTCCATCCGGGCTGAAAGCGACATCGGTCACCCATCGCTCATGCCCTTCAAAACGGCGGATTTCTGTGCCTGTGGCAACATCCCATAGAATCAAACTACGGTCTTCTGAGCCTGATAGGGCATAAAGTCCATCGGGGCTAAATTCGACATCACTGACTCGCATACTGTGACCTTCAAAGCGGCGGATTTCTGTGCAGGCTATTAAGTCCCGCAACACTACCGAGCGGTCCCCCGAACCCGAGAGGCCGTAACGCCCATCAGGACTGATAGCAACGTCCCAAACGCTCCCCTGTTGATCTTCAAAAACACATTTTTGTTCGCCGGTTGACAAATCCCAATAGCGAACGGAGTTATCCTCAGAGCCAGTCAGTGCATAGCGCCCATCAGGGCTGATATCTACTCCATATATGAGGCTTGTATGCCCTCTGAGAACCCGGACAATTTCGCCGGTAGTCATATCAACATAAGCTGGGGCAACATCCGCTGGAGTCTGTACAACAGTTCCACTTCCGGCGGTTGCTGATAATCCATAATGTCCAGCCGTATCAATGTCGCAACCCCAACTTCTAACGTCAATTGAGATTGGCTCTGCCTTTTCCTCGCCTGTTTGAGCATCCCATTGTCTGAAAACACCGCCATAATCACCTGAAATGATCGTTTTGCCATCGGTGCTCACCCAAACACAGTTCACGCCACTGGCATGTCCATATATCCTTCGAATTTGGTCTCCTGTTTCAACATTCCAAATAAATAACTCTCGTCCACTACCTCCCGAAACGGCTTGCCGTCCGTCTGGGGTGAACTGAATGTCAATGACCCGCCCACTGTGCCCTGCAAACTGCCGAATCTCTGCACCGTTGCGAATATCCCATAGGCGAATGGTGCCGTCTGACGAAGCGGACAACAGATGCTCACCATTCGGGCTAAATTTTGCACTCGTGATATAAGACGAATGTCCTGATAGACGCTGTACCGCTTCTCCTGTCTCAACGTCCCAAAGGATAATCAATTGGTCAGCAGCTCCGGTGACGATCAAATGTCCATCTGGACTAAACCCGGATTCAGCAATGGGCATAAAACCATGCCGAAAACGTCGGATCTCTTGCCCGGTTTCAAGGTCAAACAACATGGCGTAGGAGCTACTAAGCCCTTGACCAAATGTGTTCGGCATTGGTTCGAATCCAGTTAACAGAACATAGCGACTGTCAACCGGATTGAAGGCGATATTTCGGATGGGCATACTCAAATTGAAGGCACGTATTACCTCGCCTGTCTGAAAATCAATGAGCTTAATACCTCCGGAAGTGGCATAGCCCAATGGCCCCAATCCGATAGCTGTATAGCGACCATCGGGGCTAAAGGCTATGCTCCAAATATAGTGAAACGAAGTGGTTTCTTCCGCAAACGTGCTAATTTCATAGATCAAGCGATTATCTGGGATATTCCACAGGGCGATCACATCTCGTTGTTCACCCGCCAGCAAGTGTTGTCCATCGGGGCTAAAGGCTATGCTATGAACTTTATGTACCGTCTCAAAGCGTCGAAATTGCTCACGTGTCTGAACATCCCATATAATCACGGATTTGTCAGCCGACCCGGAGGCCACATAACGTCCATCGGGACTGAAGGCTACTGAAAAAATCGTGTCGGTATGACCTTCAAAACGCTGTATTTGCTCACCTGTTTCTAGGTTCCATAGACGAAGACTGTAATCGTAGATATTATCGGGGAACAATATACTTACCCCTCTAACTTCGTCAAATGACGGTCTCCCCCCACCAGAAACCGCATATTTACCGTCAGGGCTAAAGGCAACATCATTGACAGAATCCGCGTGGCCTGTCAAAACACGACGTGTGCCGGGTGCATAGATAGCAGCAGCCAGCGCTTGTTCTGCCTCGATAGGTGGATTTGGGATAGCGATGGCTTCTAAGGCTAGGGCGATGGCAAGATCAGTATCATTGCTTGCAAGAGCATCTTTGGCATTCGCGGCAAGCGCTAGGCTTCGTCTAACCTCGGCTGCACGTTGGGCTTTATCTCGTTCTTGTTGTGCGTCCGAGCGTGCATTCAGCGCCAACAGTGCCAAAACGGTCATAATCAAGGCAATTGCCGCAGATGTAATCATCAGTGCGTTCCGTGATCGCCGCCGATTTATTTTCTGCCGATTATCCTCAAGAATACTGGTTTCTAGAAATCTGTGTTCATCTGGCGTTAAGGCGATATGGGTCTGACCAACCCAGCCTTCAAATTGGGCCAACCGCGAACCCGTCAGAAGGTAGCTTTTGTCACGTTTAACACCATCCCACTCCTGTGCGGCAGCAGCAAGCAAGCGCTGTTGACGGATGTCGTAACGACTGTCATCTAACCATGTTCGCAATCGTCGCCACTCTCGAATCAGGGCCTCATGCGCGACCTCAGCCGTCGGTTCACGGGTGATCGGTTCACGGTCAAAGGTGAGCAATCGCGCCTGTCCAAAGGGTTCCAAGACCTCCAACAACGCAGTGGAGTCGTCAACAAGAGCCAATAACTCGGATTGCCGTACCCGGCGCCGTGTATCTTCCACCCCCTCTCCCAACGTCACGAGACGCATGAACAGTTGGCGAATCAGGCCTTGCTGGGAAGCGGGAAACTGCTCAAAAATCTGGTCAGCCCGCTGGGCTAAAGCCCCTGACAAGCCACCCAACTGCTGATAGGCGGCCAAGGTCAAGGCATGGTTGTCGCGTTGTTCAAATAGTTCGGTCAGGGTGTATTGCAGCAGAGGTAAGGCGCCCGGCTCATCTTGCACATCCGCCACAATCGCTGTCACCAAGCCGGTTTCAACGTGTAGCCCAACTTGTTCGGCTGGACAGGTAATAGCCTGCCCCAACTCAGCGGGGGATAACGGCAGTACATATTCGATGCGCTGTTTAAGCAAATCACCGAACTCCAAATGCTGCAAAGGCCGATCCATGAAGTCGGCTCGTAAGGTGATGAGGACACGCACACCACTGGAAGCATCGTTGACGGCTACCCGCAGCACTTCCAAAAACTGGGCTACCTCGTCATCGTCTACACTGGTGGTAAACAGCTCCTCAAATTGATCTACCACCAACACTAGCCGCGCATCCTCACTCAATAGGCTTGCCACCGCCCAGATCAACCCCCGCCGATCTGCCTGTAGTTGTTCCGAAATCCGCGAAATCGGCTTGGTCGCCACACGGTTGAGGGCATTGGTCAGTTCTTGGAGCGGGTGTTCGCCGGGGGACATTTCGACTGTGAACCATTCCTGCGACCCCGGTAGGTATCCGGCCCGTAAAGCCGGGAGGAGTCCGGCCTTGACCACACTCGACTTACCGCTGCCGCTCGGCCCCACGACTGCCAAAAAATGCTGATAGGGGTGATCGTCTTGGAGTCGGGTCAGAAGTTGGTTGACCAGTGACTCACGGCCAAAAAAGTCGCCCGCGTCCATCAGTTCAAAAGCGTGCAGACCTTTGTAGGGATTTCGCAATACAAGGTTGCCCATTGTCGTGGGCTGCTCTTCTACAATGGCACGCCCTACTCCAGTGCTTGTCTCTTCCGCCACAGTCGGCATGGCGACTCGAAAGGCTTTGGCGAATTGTAGAGCATCGCTATAGCGGTCAATCGGTTGCTTGGCAGTGGCTTTTTGCAAAACCGCGTTTAGCTCTATCGGGAATTTGAATTGCGGGGGCAAATCGGGCAGGGGTTCATTGAGATGTTTGACAATCATAGCGGCTGAACTCAGGCCCTCAAACGGATGCTGGCCGACCAAGACCTCGTAGAGCATTACACCCAGACTATAGATATCGGTTTGGGGTGAGACTACTTCGCCACGCGCTTGTTCGGGGGCGATGTAGGCCACCGTGCCTTTCATAATATGGCTGCCTGTCATCGCCCGGCTCAACAAATCTTTGGCGATTCCAAAATCGGTCAAATAATAGTTGTTCTGATCATCTAACAAAATATTGCCCGGTTTGACATCGCGGTGAATCACCCCCTGACGATGGGTAGCCGCCAGCGCATCGGCAACCTGATCCAATAAGTGGAGGGTTTCGGTGAGCGTCAATGGGCCTTGTTGCAAGCGAGTCTTAAGTGTATGGGGTAGCCAGCGCATGACCAGATATGCCCCATGCGGATCACGCCAGTAGTCATACACCGGCACGATATGGGGGTGCTCCAAGCGGGCCACACGCTGCGCTTCGGCTTCAAAATTACGGACAAAGTCGGGTTCATTGGCAAAACGGGGTAGGATGAATTTGATGGCAACATCACGACCCAACAACGGCTGAGTGGCGCGATACACTACCCCGAAACCACCGCTTTCAATTTCTTCGTGTACCACATAGCCTTGAATCGTGGGGAGGGTTGCGGTTCCCATAGAGGCCTCCAATCCAGTCAACTGATAGGTGACAGTCAATGGAAGTGCAGTGGAATAGCCTTCACGCTAGACTTATTCAGACCACAACACAAGTGAAATTTGTCCCGATTTCTATTGACATTCTCCCCCCTGTAACGAGCAAGCGGTCAACGATAGTGGAGACAAATCAACTGATGCGGTTTTGATTATGGTGACGAATGAAAAGCAGAGACCGTGTGTGTGAGGGATTGCTGTATGAAAAAACCCTTTGTTGGAGATTTTCTAATAAATAGTTTTTCCGATAACGAGGTTGTGTTACCGTAGATGATCTAATATTATACACACAAACATGAATTATATACTTTGTTTACAAGTTACCTAAAAAACATAAGGAATTTTCGATGTTATTCTTCCAGCAGTAGCCGATAGCCAACTCCCGGCTCTGTCATAATGTATTGTGGCTGGTTCGGGTCAGGCTCAATTTTACGACGCAAGTTGCTCATATGAACCCGCAGAAGATGGCTGTCATCTTGGTAATCTGTGCCGCGTACTTCCCGCAGGAGTTGGCTGTGAGTTAAGACTTTACCAGCATACTTGACCAGCACCCGCAGTAAATCGTACTCGGTTGGCGTAAGCTGAATTTCTTCTCCTGTCACTTTTACAATCCGGCTCACCACATCAACTTCAAGGCCACCGCTCTTGAAGATAGGATCGGATATATTGGTAACCACATGGCGCATTGCAGCACGCATTCTTGCCATTAGTTCACCAATTCCAAATGGTTTGGTCAGGTAATCATCTGCGCCTGCATCAAGTGCTCGAATTTTGTTACCTTCATCCTGAATTACAGAGAGAATAATGATAGGAACTTGTGTCCATTCCCGCAGGCGGCGTGTGACTTCCACGCCATCCATCCCCGGTAGCCCCAAATCAAGAATGATGAGATCGGGTGTACTCTGAACAGTGGCTGTAAGCGCTTCCTCCCCGGTGGCTGCCTCCGTAATATGGTAACCTTGGGCTGAGAGCGATGTGCGCAGGAAGCGTCGGATAGCACGTTCATCATCAACAATCAAAACATGACCACCCTGCTTGTCCATGCTCATTCCCTCATCAGGCTACTTTCAACCGGATTCAGATCCAAACCTCACCTTATCGCTAGATGTCTCCATAGTAGCGCAAACCAAAGTCCTTGCAAAAGCCTTGATACTTTCTTGATACTTATCAGATGATTCTTGCCACCTTTTTGACTCCAAATTTTCTACACTAGCAAGCAGCAAATTTTGATTTAGACCCATGCACAGGACATGCGAACCATTCATGACTGTTTATGAAGATATCTATAAAGCACTAAGCCCGATTTCTCGGCGAAAAAACAAAAATCAACCAGCCATTAGGCAGAAATCGCACCAAGCCACTCCGTGGTGGCAGGTTTATCTACTGACAGCCATTTCCCTATTCGTCCTATTCGCTATACCGTCGCTAAAAGTCAGCAAAAATATTGGAAATTATAATTACTATATTTTATTACGCAATAGTTATGCACTGGGTATAAGCGGCATGAAGCAACTTTAAATCAGGAAGGGATTGGAGATTCAAAACTGACCAATCTTTCGTATCAATCACGCCAAAGGGATCACAAACGATGAATTTCTATGATGTCCATGAGCGTATCGGGAAAGCCCTACTAGGTCAAAGATTAGAAACCGATGCGATCCAGCACCAGACCGCGCCTAATTTTATTGCCTTAGCGGTGCTGGCGAGTGATGCGTTATCGTCAGTCGCTTATGCCACCGAAGAAATTCTGATCATCCTAAACACAGCGGCGATTGGCTCATTTGTCCTGCTTGGTTTTCACGGGGGTGCTATCTCCATTCCAATTGCCCTTGCCATTGCTACGCTGATCGTGATCGTGACGATTTCCTATCGGCAGACCATTTTCTCCAATCCCGCCGGGGGTGGTGGCTATCGCGTCGCCAAAGAAAATTTGGGTGAAGAGTTTGCCCAAGTTACAGGTGCAGCACTTCTAACCGATTACATCTTGACTGTCGCCGTGAGTATTAGTGCTGGGGTAGCAAATGTAATCAGCGTTTTCCCTCAACTCGTTACCTATCGAGTTGAGATAACCATTCTCATTATCGTGTTTATGGCTTTCCTCAATTTGCGTGGTGTGAAGGAAAGTGCCCGTCTCTTTGCCATGCCCACATACTTCTTTCTTATTACCATCTTTCTCATGCTTGGGCTAGGCTTTTTCAAGCTGGCAACAGGCACACTGGATACAGTTCATAATGTCGAAGCCATTCAGCATGATGTTCTAACCCCCATCACCTTGCTCCTGCTCCTGCGAGCGTTTTCCTCCGGGTGCGCGGCGCTGACAGGCATTGAGGCGATCTCGAATGACACGCAGTTGTTCCGCCAGCCGAGAGCTAAAAACGCCGCAAATACACTCGTGGTGATGAGTATCCTGCTCGTCACACTGTTCTTGAGCATTACCATCCTTGCGAACGCGATTGAAGCTGTTCCTTCCCACGAAGAAACAGTGATCAGCCAGATGGCACGTGCCGTCTACGGGGAGGAAGGAATTGGCTATCTAGCCTATATCCTGACCATCGCAGGCGCTTTTGCTGTATTGTTTATGGCCGCTAATACGCCCTTTGCTGATTTTCCCCAACTTGCTGCACTACATAGCGGTGATGGCTTTCTGCCCCGTCAGCTTACCTATCGAGGCCGCCGTCTCGTTTTCACATGGGGTATCCTGACACTGGCTATCTGCTCTATTGTGATTGTGCTTGTGACTAGAGCAGTTGTAACGCGGTTGATTCCACTCTATGCAATCGGGGTGTTTCTGGGCTTTACCATCAGTCAGGCCGGCATGACGCGGCGTTTCTGGCGGGCAGGTCGGCTTAAACCGGGGCAAGTTGCACACGGGCTTGAGACCGACATCACCTATGATCCGCACTGGCTACCCAAACTGCTCATCTCCGGGACAGGCTCAAGCGTAACCTTGATTGTGATGTTCGTCTTCATCATCACCAAGTTCACCAGCGGTGCATGGTTCATCGTCCTGTTAATTCCTTCACTAGTCTGGGTCTTTTTCCGCATCCATCGCCATTACAAAGAAACGGCTGCACGACTGCATCTGGATGAAGTTCCCATTTTTGAAGAAAAGCCACAGGTTTTTGATCCGGCTATCCATAAGGAACTGGCAATTTACTTCTGTGATACGTGGTCAAAGCTGGCGGTCAACGTTGCAGAAGCCATTTTACAGCGCAATCTACCTCTCTATATCATCCACATCAATGTGAACCCCAAACGAGCGACAACCTTCCGGGAATGGTCTGATAGAATATTAGCGAAAAACGGATGGAATCCACAGATTGCAAAGGTTGTGGAGGAGCCTTACCGAGATTTGTATGCGAGTGTCGCCCGTGTTTTGCAGGAACTCCGCGAACAATACCCGAATGTCTATTTTCAGGTCTATATTGGGGCATTACGTACCCGTTTCCCTTATAACTGGTTACATATGTCCACCGATAAATTCCTGCGGGATGCGATGATGGAAGTTGAAAATGTAGCGTTGAATATCAAACAGGTAAATCTAGACAGCTTACCGCTACCACCCGGATTCAAAGTTACGTTTGAACATTCGACAGATCACCATCATCAGGTGTCTCACGCCTCATCTTAAATTATCCAGCGCGAACGGGCTGCTAAAATAGGACTGGATGTCCTAGTACCGTTTAGCGAGACATAATGAACCCATTACACTCTGAGTCCGATGCGATGCCAAGGTATGGGCACCCGAAAGATGGGGAGCGTTTACGAGGCAAGCTCAAAATCTTTCTTGGCTATGCTGCCGGGGTTGGGAAAACCTATACAATGCTGGAAGCCGCACAGCAACATCTTGAAGAAGGGGTTGCTGTTGTGGCAGGCTATGTTGAGACACACGGGCGTGCCGAAACCGATCTCCTTGCCCGTGATCTCGTATTTATCCCGCGCCAGATGATCCACTATCACGGCATCACCCTCCCAGAAATGAATCTGGATGCCATTCTGAAGCGTCTTCCGGAACTGGTTCTAATAGATGAGCTTGCCCATTCTAATTCACCGGGTATGCGCCATACAAAACGCTATCAGGATGTAGAAGAACTTTTGAATGCGGGGATTGATGTCTACACAACGCTCAATATCCAAAATCTTGAAAGCCTGAATGATATCGTTGCACAGATTACTGGAATTGTAGTACGGGAAACAATTCCAGATCGAATTCTCGACCTAGCGGATCAAATCGTGCTGGTTGATCTGCCACCAGAAGAATTGATCCAGCGTTTACATGAAGGCAAAGTTCATATCCCGGAACAGGCTGCACAAGTCACACAGAAATTCTTCCGGCAAGGCAACCTGACTGCATTGCGTGAAATTGCTTTACGGCGAACGGCCCGGCGTGTGGATGAACAGATGAATACCTATATGCAGCAGCGGGCGATCAGCGGCCCTTGGGCAGCCGGGGAACGCCTGCTTGTTTCAATCAGCCCCAATCCCCTCAGCCAGCGTTTGATTCGGACTGCCAAACGTTTGGCGAAGGAACTTGATGCCGAATGGCACGCCGTTTATATTGAAACACCTGCGGACGCCCAACTTGGCGCAGAAGACAGTGCTCAAATTGCCAATAACCTGCGGCTGGCGGAGGAATTGGGCGCGAAGCTGGTCACACTGCCCGGCGACAATATTGCTGAGTCGCTGATGCAGTACGCCAACACCCATAACATTACCAAAATCATCGTTGGCAAACCGCTCAAACCACGCTGGCTGGAATTCTTCAAGGGGTCAATCGTAGATCAGCTTATTCGTAGAAGCGGCCATATTGATATTTATGTGATCAGCAGCGCCGCTCCGGTTGAACTGTCGTCGCCCCTTATTCGCCCGGCTGGTAGGTTGCATCTTAAGCGCTATCTGGCGGCTATTGGCCTCGTTTGCATGACCTCCGTACTGGGACTGCCCCTTGCACCATTCATTTCACCTACCAATTTAGTGATGTTTTATCAGTTGGTGGTCTTGATGGCCGCCATTCGCTATGGACGCGGTGCAGCGACACTGACGGCGGTTTTGAGCGTTTTTGCGTTCAACTTCTTTTTCGTGCCACCGCGCTGGACATTTCTGGTTCACGATGCTGGCTATCTTTTGACCTTTGCAGGGCTGTTAATCGTGGGGTTGGTGAGCGCGAGGCTTGCCGCACGTGTACGAGAACATGCCAGAGCCGCCGAACAACGTGAATTGCAGGCGATGGCTCTCTATGCTTTTAGTCGTGATCTTTCTGCCAGCGTTGAGCTTAATGCGGTACTTCAAAGTGTCCTTGCTCATACCAGCCAGACATTTAATGCGGATGTGGTGATCTGGTTGTATGAACACAACACACTCGAATTGAAAATCATGACCGACCACTATCCTTTAACCACTGGCGAGGCCACCACCGCGCAGTGGGTGTATGCTCACAAGCAACCTGCTGGACACGGTACCCACACACTGCCTGCTACTGCTGGTCGTTATCTGCCACTCAAGACTGCTCAGAGTACCATTGGAGTGCTGGGAGTCCGTTTCCGGCAGGAGAAAGAGCCTACGCCAGAACGCAACCGTCTGTTAGATGCTTTTGCAAGTCAGGCTGCATTGGGGATTGATGCGACTCTACTTGCCGAAAAAGCACAGCAGACCCAACTGTTACACGAAGCTGAAAAGCTCCAGTCAGCACTGCTCAATTCGATATCACACGATCTAAGAACGCCACTGGTATCTATCGCGGGGGCATTAAGCAGTCTGCGTGATCAAGCCAATTTTCTCGATGAAACTGCTAAATCCGAATTGATTCAAGGGGCATGGGAAGAAACAACCCGATTAAACCAACTGGTTGGGAATTTGCTAGATATGACTCGCTTGGAGGCTAATGCAGTGTCGCTTCGCCAATCCCCCTCCGATGTCCAAGAGATGATCGGTGTTGCGCTGTCTCATATGAAGGAGCGGTTACTCAACCACAAAGTTCGCGTTGATATTCCGCCCGACTTGCCATTGGTCTCTGCCGATTTTGTGTTGATTGTGCAGGTGATGGTCAATCTGTTGGATAATGCCGCAAAGTACACACCGCCCGGTTCGCTGATTGAGATTCAAGCCAGTGCCGACAGTTTTATCACTATTGCCGTCATGGATCATGGAAGTGGAGTCTCACCGGAGGAGTTACCCCGAATTTTTGATAAGTTCTATCGCTCAGAAGGGGCATCCCAAGTAGCAGGTGGAACAGGTTTAGGGCTTTCGATCTGTCGAGGAATTATTGAAGCCCATAAAAACTATATCTGGGCAGAAAATCGAGAGGGGGGAGGGATGATCGTTCGATTCACCCTGCCCATTGCCCGGCACCCAATTGGGTAAGGCAACTGGCATCTCAGGTGCAAAAGCAACTCATAGCCAGCAAGATACCCTACCAACCCCCATGCAACAAAAGTGGCCTGCCCAAATTGGCGATCAAAATCCAGAGTGCTGATATGTTCGTGCCGAGCGCCAACATCCAAATCGAAAGACGTGCAGCCCTTTGCGAAGTTTATTCCACCCAAAAATCCAAATGCCTAAAAAGGTGGATTCCAAAAAGAAAGCTATTAACGCTTCAATCGCCAACGGAGCACCAAAAATATCCCCCATAATACGGTCATATTCCGACCAGTTCATGCCGAACTGAAACTCCATGACAATCCCGGTCACGACCCCCATCGCAAAATTGATGACAAGCAGTCTGCCCCAGAACTTTGTCATATTTTCGTACTCTTCTTTGCCTGTACGCGCATAAGCCGTGTGCATAATGGCGACCAGAGTTGTGAGTCCTAACGAAAGCGGTACAAAAAAAAGAAATGATAAATTGTGGTGACAGTGAATTGCAGCCTAGAGAGGTCTAATGTATCCATCCAACTCCTCCTTACTGTAAGGTTCTGCCTATTCTTACTTCATAGATTGGACAATCAAAGTAAAGAAAGTATGATATATTATGATAAATATCACAAAATATATCATTTCATATCAAGTTTGATTGATTTCATGTCATTGCCGTATCGAGAAAACGGGTGGAAGAAAAGCGGAATCCTCGTTTTGCATTAACAAGCAAGATCGCAGATTATTACCCTAAATCAAACTTATATCATGGAGTAAACGAATCAATATCTGAATGGCAATGTAACGGGAGATAAACTGTTTTACACATCCTAAATTCAGGCAGTAGGGAGGATAAAAACAAAGGTCACCCGATTGTCGCTGCTTTCAACCACCATTGACCCGCCGTGCAAGACAACGATTTCGCGGCTGATGGCTAATCCCAAACCACTGCCAGCACTATCACGTTCAACAGCGGCATCGGCTCGCCAGAAAGGTTGAAATACCCGCACTGCATCGGTATCACTAAGCTGACTGCCCGTATTGCTCACACTGAAACGGACTCCACTAGGCACAGTTATCACTTGAAGGGCGATTTCACCCTCAGCAGGAGTATGGCGTAGGGCATTAGTGAGCAAATTGGATAATACTTGGCGTATGCGGGTGAAATCGGCCTTTACAGATGGGAGATTGGGAGCAATTTCATGGGTAAGATGGATATTGCCATCAAGGGCAAGCGGTTCAAAGGATTCCATCATTTGGCTGATAAATACGGTGGGGTCAAGTTGTGTAAACTCAAGCGGCAGGCGTTTGGCTTCGGCAAGGGTCAATACGCGCAAATCTTCGACCAACTGGGCAAGATGGATGACTTGATCGTGGGCCACCGCAATATGGGGAGTATCGAGAGGATATACTCCATCTAACATCGCCTCCAAATAACCACGCAGCACTGTGACAGGGGTACGCAGTTCATGAGCCACATCCGCTGCCATGCGCTGACGGAGTGTTTCGGCCTCAGCGAGCGCCTGTGACATCGTATTAAACTCGGCTGCCAATGTTTCCACTTCAACTGTGCCGCGTGTTTGTACTTGGCGTCCTAACTGCCCGACAGAAAGATCACGGGCAGCATAGGTCAATTCACGCAGGGGGCGGGCCAATGTCCATGCAAACACACTGCCAACTACTAGGGCCAAAAGAGTTGCTCCGACCCCTGCAACCGTGAGCCAGCGATTCGATTCCTCCAAAAAAGCAACCTCGGCTGACCCCAGCGCCTGCGCACCGGGGGTTTGACGGAATAACCAGCCGACTTGAGTATCTTCTTGCATCAGAGGAAATGCCTTCTCAAGCGTGTCATCTGAGAGGTGCTTCCCCACTTGGGTCGGATCAGTTGAAGCCATAACGATGCCATTCTGGTCGGCGATGGAAAAAGTCGCCCCACGTCCTGAGCCACCACCATTGCCAGAGCCACGCCCGCTCAGAACGGTTTCTACTCCCTCCCATGAATCGTTGGTCACATAGTAGTTTTCAAGGCGGGTGATTTGTTCAGGGTCGGGTTCATTCGCGCGGGTATTGACATACTGACGGAAACTGGCATCAACCGTGCGTTGTACGGACAGCACCATCGCCCCAATCCCAACCCATGCCGAGAGAAGAAATGCCAATGAGAGGCGCACTGAGAGCCGTTTCATTTTCCCTCCCGCATCCGATAGCCTACACCAAAGACGGTCTCAATGTACTGCGGTTCGCGCGGGTCGGTCTCGATCTTGGCCCGCAGATTTTTGATATGTACGTCAATGGCCCGTTCAAACGCGGCAAAACTTTGTCCTTGTAAGCGATCTAGCAGTTCCACGCGAGAAAATACGCGCCCCGGTCTGGCAATCAGCGTCGCCAATAACTCAAATTCGGTAGGCGTTAATTCGATGCGTGTGCCAGCACGTGTGACGGTATGGGTTTCGCTGTTGACTTCCAATTCGCCCACACGCCAAACCGGGGCAACATTACCCAGTTCACCATAGGTGCGTCGCAGCAAAGCCCGCACATGAGCGACCAATACACGCGGGCTAAATGGTTTGGTGATATATTCATCCGCACCGATTTCCAAACCAGTCACATGGTCAATGTCGTCTACTCGCGCGGTCAAAAATAGCAGCGGAACTTGACTTTCCTTACGAATTAGACGGGCGGCTTCCCATCCATCCATCTCCGGCATCATTACATCCAAGATAACAAGGGCCGGGTTTTCATGACGGAAGGCAAAAACCGCCTCCCGTCCATTTTTCACCGTGACGACCTGCAAACCCGCCTCCATTAGATAGGCTCTCACGGTATCCAATATCGTCTGTTCATCGTCGGCGACCAATATTTTATGTACCATCCCACTGTCCTTTCTGGCACAGCCATTATTATACGCGGCTAGGGCTGTGCGGGTGCGACAATCGGCGCGGTTGGCGCTAGGCTGCGTAAATAGGCTGTAATCGCGGCAATATCGGCGTCGGTCAGATAGCCTCCCCATGCAGGCATGTTAGTTCCTGTTACTCCACCTGCGATGATTTGCTGAATGGCGGCATCTGGGGTCTGATTGAGGAAGGTCTGATTATTCAGAGCAGGGGCAATCGCCGAACCATAGCCATCTATCCCATGACACTGGGTACACAACAAATTGAATAACTGCTGTCCTTTAGCGGTGGCTTCGGGGCTGGTATCCAATGGCGCGGTTTCGATGACAGGCAAGTTCACCCCAATCGTATTGAGTTCACCCCACCCACTGATCAATGCAACAACGGCCTGCTGTTGATTGACATCAAGGGCGCTAGTCCATGAAGCCATAAGTGTACCCGGTACACCCTCTTGGATAATCCGTGCAATGTCGGCATCGCTCAATCGCATCCGTAATTCATCGGTATTGAGGGCGGGGGCGAGAGTTGAACCCTCCCCATTTGCACCGTGACAGGCTGCGCAGTTTTCTGCATAGATTGTTAACCCTTCGGCAAGTACATCCCCATTGGGTAACACCTGCACCATTGCCAACGTTTCGGCAGGAATCTCAGCGACCACAATTTTCGGCGGCGTCAAATCAAGTTCCGCCACTCGTGTCGCAACCGTATCCCATGTATCCGCTCGCAACATGGCGACTAGACTTTCAATTTGCATGGCGGTGAGAGTACCCCCCTCTTCAACCCCAAAGGCTGCCATTGCGGTGTTATAGCGTCCACGTTCGACGGTATTGAAGATGGTTCGCTCGTCCATGCCAACTACCGCAGTGAGTGGAGGATAGGCCGCGATGCCTTCACCGCTTGCCCCATGACAGGCTACGCAGTTCACAGCATAGAGGTCTGTGCCTTCCGTGACCATGGCCGCCTGCAATTCTGCTGCTGCATCCGCCTGACGATCTGATTCGCGGGCCAGTGCGATGCTAAATGCCGCCGAAATCATCAACGTCCCAATTAAGGCAATCCACATCGTTTGCCGAGTCATGCCACACCTCCTGCGTAAACCAGATCGTCCGCACTCGTTTTGTCTCGGCTAATCGCTTTCCCGGTATCCACCTTCACCATACCGTCCTCAATCGTGACCACAAACCGATCCAATGGGCGCGGCGCAGGGGGATTTATCACCGTGCCATCCCTCTCGAAGGCAGATGCATGGCAGGGGCAGACAAAACGCCCCTCCGCTGGGTTCCAAGGCACCGCACAGCCAAGATGGGTACATTTGCGATAGAGTGCCAAAAATCCACCGTCCGACATCCGCACCAGATAAAACCGTCCCTGTGTAAATGGCGTGACACTCCCGACAGGGAATGAATCCACCAACCCGGCCTCAAAACCCCCCCCGAACTCGCCCTCTACGATACGCGGGGCAAAGAAACTCAAACCAACACCCGCCGCCTCGACCAGTGCCAACGCTCCGGCTGCCCCCCACGCAATTTTAAGGAAATCACGGCGTGACACCGTATTTTCAACATGTACCCTATCCGTCATCACTGCACCTCCCATGGGGCCATCAATGTCATACCTTCACCTCGAAACGCGACACCGATGACGGTCAACACAATAAAAGACATCACCAGAAGGACAAAAACACTCTGCCGGGTTTCGCACGCTGATGCCTTGAAAAATCGCTTCATGCCATCATAATAGGTGATGAGCATCAGCAGGAGCGCTGCCAGCGGAATCCAGCCGTTGCTGATAGCAGTGGGCAGATTCGGAAATGTCCCCGGTAAATCTAGGTAATATTCATCCAGCAGCACCAACAGCGGCACACCAACTATGCCTGTTATTGCTCCAACATAGGCCATCCATCGCCCTTTTTGAGAGCGAAACCAGACCCCCTCGGCGCTCAAGTCAAAGCGTTGATAGGGCAAGAATGCCAGCATCCCCAACCCAAGTAGTGGAATAACTATCGCGCCGAATACTGGATGAAAATGCAGTAAGAGTTCTTGCAGGCCCATAAAATACCATGCGGCTTTGGCAGGATTAGGGCTGTGATCTGGGTTTGCGGCGGTCTCAAGTGGTGCATCCACCCAGACCGACCACAACAGAATTGCGCCTGTCATCACCAGCGCAAAAGCCAATTCACGCGAAACCAGATGAGGCAGCGTGGTGACTTTTTCGATCTGATGCCCTGTCGCGCCATCTATTGAACCATCCAGTCTATGGGGGATACTCAGACCATCTTTCCGCACCCGCCAAATATGAAACGAGATAACACCCATGAGTGTAAGAGGGATGATCGCCACATGCAGTCCATAAAAATTGGTGAGCGTCGCGGCGCTGACTTCTGGCCCACCGAGCAAGAAATTACGTAATCCTTCGCCAATTAGGGGTACGAAACTCAATAGACTTGAGCCGACGGTCACAGCCCAATACGCCAATTGATCCCACGGTAGCAGATAACCGGTAAAGTTCGCGGCGATAACCAGCAATAGTAGCGAGAGACCCAATATCCAGTTGAATTCACGCGGGGTACGAAAACCGCCTGTAAAAAACACCCGCAGCATGTGGAGAAAGGCAACAATAACGAGCAGGTTGCCGCTCCAATGATGGACATTGCGAATAAACTGGCCGAAACGAATTTCGGTTTGTAAACTGAGCATGTCTTGATAGGCAGTGTCAGGGGAGGGGGTATAGACAAACATCAGCATCACCCCCGTTAGGGATAACAGCATAACGAGTAACAAAGCCAGTCCGCCCAAGCCCCATGTATAGGTAAATTTGAGGCTCGCTTTAGCAACTTTGCTTGGATGCAGGTGTAGCACAAGGTTATTCATTACGACGCGCATTCGTCCACGATCATCGCGGGGAGGGAGTTCATCCCGCTGGATGGACTCCCAAACACGCTGCTTCAGGTCTTCAGGTCGGGGATCAAGTGGATCGGTCATGAGGTTTCGCTCCAAAGTTTAGGGGGCTTCAGCATTCGGTTACTGATTTGCCTCGGTGGTTGGGATGGGGGTAGTGTGTTGTCCAGCCCCTTGTCCTTGCCCACGTCCCGGCCCTGCCCATAAGGGGCGTCCATTGGGGTCACGCAGTAGGATACGTTCACCTGTCGAGACTTTCGTTACCTGACCGGGATTGAATTGATCCCCTTGCCAGAAACCGAGCATTGAAATAGCGTCTCCGACCTCAAAGACGATGCTCTGGATCTGCCAGAAATCGGCCCGTCCGAATGAAATAGTCAGAGCGTGAGCATCTGGTGTCTGTATAATCACGCCATTGTTGGTTAGCGCGGTCACACTACCTTCAACTGTCACCCATTGATCGGCAGGAATTTGCACCTGCCCCTGTCCACCAAATTCTCCTGTGCCACTACTTGTATTTCCACCCGACCACAGGGGTTGTCCGGCCTCATTACGCAACGAAAGAATTGCCCCATCGGAAGTGGTTACTGTGCGAGCGTGATAATCTGTGCCGTTGAAAAAGCCGTCTACCGTGACGATGCCGCCAGCATTCAGAGTGATGTCCTGTGCCTGCCAGTATTCAGGTGATCCTAATTCGACATACACTTCACTTCCGTCATCTAATGCTAATGCCATGCCAACGGTGGTCAATTCCAGAATCGTCCCACGGCCACTCCACACTTCCCCTACATTGCTCACGGATGCTTGGACTGGTTGAGGCGTACCGTTGATTTGGCCTGTAGCCGGCTCATTTGTTTCGGTTGGGGAAATTACTTTTGATGTTTCCAATGCGGTGCTTTTCTCCTCAGCCAACAGCGCGTATGCTCCTGCACCAACGATGGTCAAAACGAGTAGTCCGACAATGATTTTCTTCAACATGAGATTCACTCCTCAAATATTCGTTGTTCATGTTTGAAAGAATGCCGGAAACTTGTGTAGAGGTCATGAAGAAAGCGTTTTGAATATGTGTAGTTAAAAACGTTGATTTAGGGTAGTCACTTGAACCGCCTAATTTTGTGACACGAAATTCGACGTATGTAGATTCGCTAAGTGGTAAGACAAAAGTGTTGGGAACTTATGAGGTTTCTACTCTGGAAACTATTCGCCCTGCTAGAAAACACAAAATCCACCGAACCTAGCTTGGATACGGTGGATTCTGCATTTTTACACAGACGGAAGCGACGGGATTCGAACCCGCGGTCTCTGCCTTGACAGGGCAGCATGTTAACCGCTACACCACGCCTCCTGATTATTAAAGCGAGTATAAGTATAGCAAAAGCTAACCCCAATGTCAATATAGTTTTTCGGGTAGAGATGGGTCTATGGAAAAAACAGCCACAATCCCACCAGTCCGCTTAGTTTACCGCAAAAAGGCTTCGTGCAACCCACCATCCACGCTGAACACTTGACCAGTTGTCTTGCTAAAAGCCGGGCTAATTAACAAATAGGCAACTTCGGCTTGATCTTCAGGCGTAATGGCTTGTTTGGTCAGAGTACGCTGGGCGTAGAAATTGGCGAGTTTAGAGCGCAATGCTTCCGTGCTTTCACTTTCATTGTGGCTTATATTGTATTTGACCAATGAGCTAATCACTCGGTCACGCGGGAACATGGTACTACCCTCCACCACCGTCGCTGGGGCAAGGCCATTGACCCGAACCAGTGGGGACAATTCGATTGCCAATTCCCGCACCAAATGGTTAGCGGCGGCTTTGCTGGTGTCATAGGCCAACGAGCCTTTCTTGGACACGGTGGCATTGACACTGGTCGTCAATACCAAACTACCTCGTAACCCCTGTGCTTTCCAAATGGCCCATGCCTCATCCGCCGTGATATAGCCACCCATGACATTAACATCAAAGGTAAAACGCCATTTTTCATCCGAAATGTGCCCTTCTTTATCTGGCGGCACAAACACTCCGGCAGTGACAATCACATCATCCAACCCACCATAGGCTTGCAAAATGGTCTGATAAAACTGGCGGACACTCTCACGTTTGGTGATGTCAACCGATAAACCAATTGCTGGCCCACATCCCGAAATACCAGTTCCTGCCACTCCAATGCCCATCCCATATTTGGCAGTTAGCTCGTTGGCAGTGGTTTCGGCTGAAGCCAAATCCAAATCGGCACACACCACATGCGCCCCCTCTTTGGCAACCCGTTGGGCGGCAGCCTTGCCAATGCCACTGCCCGCACCGATCACTACCACCACCCGCCGCGCTAAAGTGGCTTCAGGAGGCATCCGGCGCAGTTTAGCTTCTTCCAGCAGCCAATATTCAATATCAAAGGCTTCTTGGCGGGGCAAGGCCACATATTGACCAATCGCTTCTGCACCCCGCATGACATTGACCGCGTTGCTATAAAATTCCGCCGTCACTCGTGATTCGCTTTTGTTTTTCCCCCATGCCACTGCGCCGATCCCCGGTATCAAGATTACACTGGGGTTGGGGTCACGCATGGCAGGGGAATCAGGCTGCTTGCAGGCTTCGTAATACGCGGTGTAATCCAGACGATATTGCTCAATACCTGCCGTCAATTTGTGCATCAGGATGGCGGTATCTTCCGTTTGCGGATTCCAATCCACATACAGCGGCTTAATCTTCGTCCGCAAAAAATGATCGGGGCACGAAGTCCCTAATTCAGCCAATCGTGCGGCATCGTGGCTGTTGACGAAGCGCAGCATAGCATCAGTGGCCTGAATCGTGCCGATAAACCGATTCTTTTGTGAAACCAAGCCGCGCAATTGAGGTAAAACTTCACCAAGCACCTGATTACGCCGTTCATCGGGAAGGGGCTGATAATTAAACCCGCCATAAGTCGCCGCACCTTTATCATGGTCAGCTAAATAACGGGCAGCTTTTTCGATGAGGGTCAGGGAGAGTTCATAACATTCCTTGTCATCATTAGCCCAATTAATCAGGCCGTGTCCCCCCAAAATGATGCCTTTGATGCCGGGGTGCTGCGCGATGGTCGCCTGCAATTTCAGCCCAAGATCGAAGCCGGGGCGCTGCCAGTCCACCCAAACGACCTCATCCCCATAGATGGCTTTGGTGAGTGCCTTACCATCGCTGCACGCTGCAATCGCTATTACCGCGTCGGGGTGGGTGTGATCCACATGTTTATAAGGGACAAAGGCGTGAAGCGGGGTATCAATCGAAGTCGCCGCCGGGTTGAGATTAAACGTGGTATGTGGATACATGCCGACCATTTGATCTTCAATCGGCGTCTTAGCCCCCTTCACTTCCGCCGCGCCATAGATGCCTTGCAGGGCCATCAACTTCGACATATACAGCGAAGCGAAGTTGGCGCGTTTAGCGGTGCGGAGATCACCCCCCGATCCCTTCACCCACATCACCTCAACCTGTTCCCCAGTTAACGGGTCGGTCATCATAATTTTGGAGGACGTGTTGCCGCCTCCTGTGTTGGTGATGCGCTGGTCGCTGCCTAAGATATTGGAGCGATAAACCAGCCGATCAACCGGGTCAAGTTTAGCGGCGTGGGCATCATCCCACAGATAATTCACATGACGGTATTCATCAGGGCGATAAACAGACATAAGATTCCCTTTTTAGCGTTGCAGAAATTTCTTTTCTAAGGCTTGAATATCGCGTTCCTCAATCGGCACTACACTGCCAATCGGCACAGCATAAATCAATGAACGAGCGGTAAATTCCACCACTTCGAGTCGGTCAAAGGCTTGCAGGATATTTTTGCCCACCGTCAGCACACAGTCATTTTGCAGCAACAGCACCGGATGTTGTTCCGAAATGGCCTCTGCGATGACCTGCCGATCTGTAAACTGCACTCCATAGGGCAATTTGGGAACATCTTGGAGCAAGATATAACTTTCGGGGATAGTCTTGGTATCAAATGGATGCAGGCCGATAGCATAGGCGGTGGCATACGGGGATTGGGCCGTAATAATGCAGTTAACTTCTGGGTGGCATTGATAAATTTTGATGTGGAGTTCAACTGCCCGACTCGGATTTTTACCCTGTTCGCGCTGCCCATTTTGGATCAATACCACATCTTCATACCCGATGCTGCGCCGATCCATACCCGTCGGGGTAATCAAGAACGTGTTGCCTTCGACCCGCGCTGACATGACCCCCTCGGTGCTAATCATCAAATGCCGTTCACACGCACGTCCGACTAAATCGGACATCTGATGGCGCAGTTCGCGTTCGTGGCTGCTGTGATAGGTCGGGGTAAATTCGGGCAAATGGTCAGCCCAATTGTCAAATAAGGCAATCTGCTCATCGGTCAGGGTGGATATATCGCCTAATGTTTGGGCATAGAGTTGGGTACGGGCGCAAAAATCGAGCGTTTCAAGACGTTGGAATGCCTCTAATAGAGTGCTGCCGGAGGTCGCCACACCATGATTTTCGAGCAACACCACATCAAACCCCTGTGCGAACGTACCTGCGATGTTTGCCCCTAATATTTCGCTCCCCGGCAAGGCATAGGGCGCATACCCGACATGCCCACATACACGACGAGCCTGTGGAATCAAACGAGTGTCGGGAATTTGGCGCACAATGCTAAACGCCACTAACGCAGGAGCATGGGCATGGACGACGGCACGTACATCGGGCCGTTGGGCATAGATAGCGCGATGGAAAGGTAGTTCGGAGGAGGGGGGATGTAGGCCAATCGCTGTGCCGTCTGGTTGCACACACACCATATCGGCAGGTGTCAGGTTGCCTTTATCAATGCCAGCAGGCGTAATCCAAATATTGCCCTCGTCATCCAATGTCGAGAGGTTGCCACCAGAAAGCGTGGTTAAACCCCCATAATAGATGCGGTTGATAATTTGCACCAATTGTTGGCGCGGATGTTGAAGCGTGAAGGTCATGTAAATCCTGTTCTCTTAATTCTTCTCAGGCCAATCGCCTATATTTTGCGGCACATAAGTCTTGGTGAGGCCCATATTTGCCAATAATTGACGGGCCTCGCGCAGGCTACCGATTTCACCCTGCGCCATTAATTGGACAACGGCATTACCCAATACGGTTGCTTCAATTGGCCCGGTTACTACCGGAATTCCAGTAGCATCGGCAGTCAATTGATTAAGCAGTGCGTTTTGTGTACCCCCCCCTACAATATGAATCACCTCGACGGCCTGCCCTGAAATGGCTTGCAAGCGCTCAATCACAGTGCGATATTTAAGGGCCAAACTTTCCAATACACACCGCACCACCGCGCCAATTGAATCCGGTATGGGTTGTTGATGCTCTGTACACCAATCCCGAATATGTTGGGGATGGTCACCGGGGGCCAAAAATCGCCCATCGTCTACATCAATAGTTGAACGCAACGGTGCGGCTTGTCTCGCCAGCTCAACCAATTCAGCATAGCTGTACTCTTGACCCTGTGCCGCCCATGTCGCCCGACATTGTTGGATAATCCACAGGCCCATCACATTTTTCAGAAGGCGATACGTTCCTGCTACCCCGCCTTCATTCGTGACATTGGCCTCGAACGATTCATTCGTAATAACTGCGTGCTCAACTTCTAAACCGACCAAACTCCATGTGCCGCTGCTGATATAGGCGTAGTTCGATTTTTGCGTGGGGACAGCCGCCACCGCGCTGCCGGTATCATGGGTCGCAGGAGCAATCACCGGAATTCCCTCATACGTCCCCAATTTTGTCCCCGGCGGAACGATTTCCGGCAGTATGGTGGTTGGAATACCCAAGCGACTGAGCATATCATTGGCCCACTGACCACTGCGGGGATTTAGCATCTGCGTGGTAGTGGCATTGGTAAATTCGCAGACCTTGACCCCCGTCAGCCAATAATTTAGCAGGTCAGGGATGGTCAAAAACGTTTGGGCTATATCCAGCAAAGGTGATTGAGCCTCGACCAAACTGAGTAACTGATAGAGCGTGTTAATCGGCATAAATTGGATGCCCGTCTGCTCAAATATCTCGCGCTGGGGGACTTTGGCAAAGGCTGCTTCCATCATGCCATTGGTACGACTGTCGCGGTAACATACCGGATTGGCAATCAGGCTACCCTGTTCATCCAACAAGCCAAAATCAATCGCCCATGTATCCACACCGAGACTGGTGGGGTGATGCTTTTTGCCTAGCTCAATACCCTGCTGAATACTCCGCCACAGGTGTAAAATATCCCAATGCATCGTGCCACGCACAAGCGTTACGGGATTGGTGAAGCGATGTAATTCCTCTAAATGAAGCTGTGTCCCATCAAAATGTGCCGCCATTATACGGCCCGATTCTGCCCCCAAATCCACTGCCAGCACCGTTTTTCGTGCGGTCATGGTTGCTTGCTCTATCCTCGCTGTGTCAAAACCTTTTTCTCATACGCAGCGATTTTATCCATAAAGGCCATTCCAACAAGCACATTCTGTTGATAACAGTAATAATCCCACACCGCTCCAAATGGCAGTCCTTTCAGTTCTTCCATCAATGCCAAGCGTGCCGCGAAATTGCCCTCTTGTTCATATTGGCGGAGGAGGGATCGAGGTTCTAATAGCGCCGATAAAAGGGCACGTAGCGCATTCCGTGTCCCAATCACCCACGCGGCAATGCGGTTGATACTGGCATCAAAAAAGTCGAGGCCGATATGCACTCGTTTCAAAAAGTCGCCCCGCACAATTTCTTGCATAATCGCGGCAAGGTCGTCGCTCCAAATTACGACATGATCGCTATCCCACCGCACTCCACGACTAACATGTAGAAGAATTTCATCCAAATAGAGCAGGGTTGAAGAAATCTTATCCGCGATGCTTTCGGTAGGATGAAAATGGCCCGAATCCAAGCAGAGCAGCGTCCGATTGGTGACGGCATAGCCTAAATAAAATTCGTGTGAGCCAACCACATAACTTTCCGACCCGATGCCAAATAATTTACTTTCGACAGCATCAAGGTTATGCTGTGGATTTAGTTTCTCAGTGAATACCGCATCTAGGGCATTTTTGAGTCGTTCACGCGGGCCGAGGCGGTCAGCAGGCAAATCTTTATAGCCGTCCGGTATCCAAACATTGGTGACACACGGCGTCCCTAATTCCTGACCAAAATACGCCCCAATGCGACGGGTAGCGATGCAGTGGTCAATCCAAAATTGACGGATGGTCGGGTCTGGATGCGAGAGTGTCAATCCATCATCTGCCAGCGGGTGCGAAAATAGGGTGGAGTTGAAATCAATTCCGTGCCCATTGGCTTTGGCCCAATCCACCCACCCGGCAAAATGTTCTGGCCGAATATCGGTGCGCTCAACTTTTTGGGTTGTTTCCAAATAGATTGCGTGCAGATTGAGGCGATGTTGACCGGGGATTAAGCTGTAGGCCATGTCCAAATCACGGCGGAGTTCATCGGCGGTGCGAGCCTTGCCGGGATAATTGCCTGTTGTCATCAGGCCGCCCCCCAACCCGCGATCCGGATCTTCAAAACCGCCAACATCATCGCCTTGCCAGCAGTGTAGGCTAATAGGGACGGTCTTCAACTGGGCCAACGCTGCGTCGGTATCTACACCAAGCGCAGCATAACGTTCCTTCGCCAACTGATAGGCCTGTTCCAGTCGAGAATCGCTAGGTGTCATCATGATTAATCCAGATGGAAGACTTCTTCCAGTTCCATAAATAGTTGATCGGGGTGTGCCCCTTCAGGAATTTCAAAATAGGGACTCATCATATCCTGCCAACGTTGGTTGACATCGGTTTGAGCCATCGCCGCCTGCGCTGCTTGTAAGGAAATTGGCGTCTCAAAATAACCAAATAACAGGCCGTCCGGACGCATAAATAAGGAATAGTTGTGCCAACCCGTCGCCCGTAAAGCCGCTTGCATTTCATCCCATACGTGCTGATGGTGTTTTTTATAGTCTTCAATAAGTTCTTGTCGTACTTTTAAGACAAAGCCAACCCGTTTCATCAGAAACCCCTTTGGTGATGTGGCATGTCCCTGATTTCCAACCCCTCCCAACACGCGAGAGGGGTTGAAGATAGATTTATGGTAAAAAGATGGTCGGTTAGTTCGCTTCTTCGGTGGCTTCGACTTCTGGTTCACCCTCTTCATCGCCACCCGCTGCCCATTCTTCGAGGTTATCGGCATTGTAAACGCTGAATGGCCCCATCAGAACACGCAGTCCATCTTCACGGTTCGGGTCGGCTTCGATGGTATACGTTCCCATCCGGCCCGCCTCAAACACGACGCCTTCTTCGGCTTCCATTGCGCCGGAGGCCAACAGATAGGACACATAGTAGGTCAGATAACCCAAATCTTTGAAGCTCCACAGCGCAAATTCTTGGGAACAGCCATTTTCAACGAATTCTTGCATTTCAGAGGGCAGGCCAAGACCTGATACCGCAACTTCGCCGCACAGTTCTTCGTCTTGCATGGCCTTAGCCGCTGCCGCAATACCAACGGTAGTGGGGGCCATAATCAGTTCAAGATCAGGATAGCTGTCTACCAAACCGAGGGCTTCGTTGTAGCTGTCATCGGGGTCGTCATTGCCATACACAATGTCTACCAACTCGAGGTTGGCATACTGCTCGTCTTCTTCCAACAGGGTCTGCATGGCTTCAATCCACGCATTTTGGTTGGAGGCATCGGGTGTGGCGGAGAGGATAGCAAATTGACCACCATCTTCGCCGAGAATACTGAGGGCCATATTTGCCATAACGGACCCAACTTCGGTGAAGTCTACCTGAGCGATGAACAGGTCTTCGCCCTCAGGTGAAACGGGTGAGTCCCATGTCACAACCGTGATGTCATCTTCCATCGCTTTGGTGGTGGAGGGCAGCAGTTGTTCATAGTCGTTGGCAGAAATCATAATTGCATCCACTTCTTGGGTAATGGAGGCTTCAATGATTTCGATTTGACCGGGGATGGCATTATCGGGCGTCGGGGCGTTGAAAATCAATTCGCCGGGATTTTCCAATTCCTCATGAGCTTCGATTGCGCCTTCATGAGCCTCATCAAACACGGCATTTCCCAGCGTTTTGGGCAGCAGCACCATATTGAGTTCAACACCGGGTTCTGCTTTGATGGGTTCGGGGTCTTGTGCCCGCACCAATCCACCCGTCAGGGTCAACAGTACGAGGGCAACCAGCAACAATTGTAATTTTCGCATTCGCTCTACTCCTGTGATTTATGATGTATTTATTGGTGAACACTGACCTGCGATTTTGGCTCTGTCGCACCTCCTTTATTTAAGATTCTAGATATTGCCGTAAACAGACGAGGTACTAATCGTTGGAGTATTTGAATTAGATTGGGTACCAATACCGATAGGATCAACAACAAGCCAATCACGCTTGTCTGAGTGTTGCCGTCTACATTGGAAAGTGACATGCCGTTGCGTAAATTCAGCACCACCAGCAGGGACAGGCCCACACCAATCATCGTGCCTGTGCCGCCAAAGATGCTGGCGCCACCCAATAGCACAATCGTGATGATGTCGAGTTCAAACCCTTCCGCAGCATTGGCCCGAACGTTGCCTAAACGGGCCGCATAAAACGCGCCAGCGAGGGCTGCTATTAGGCCAGATGCCATAAAAATTGTGACTTTGACCTGCTTGGCATTAATTCCGGCATATTCCGCCGCTGCCCGATTGTTGCCGATGGCATAGACATACCGTCCAAATACGCTGTACTGCAAAATCACGAACCCCAAAATGAATAGGGCGATAAACACAAATATCGTGATAGGGAACGGCCCGATAATGCCATCTTGTCCTAGTGATGTGAACCAACTTGGGAAATCACCGACTGAACGATCTTCCAACAAGATACGTGCCACACCGCGATACCCAATCGAGCCTGCTAGGGTCACAATTAGGGAGGGAATGCCCATGTAGGCCGCAAAAAGGCCATTCAACAGGCCGCATAGGACGCCTACACAAAGGGCCAGCGCAAAACCCGCTGCAATCGGCCACCCCGCATCATACCGTTCTGCCAAGACCGTTGCTGAAAGCCCCATAACTGAAGCCACCGAAAGGTCAATTTCGCCGTTGATAATCACAAAGGCCATGATCAGGACGACCAGCGACTTTTCAATCGAAAGGTGAAAGATATTGGCAAGGTTATTCAGGTCAAGGTAATGCTCGGATAGGCGCAGATTAGCAACCACTACCGTGCACAGGATGATGAACATGAGGGCTTCCCAGCTTTTCAGCCATGCCCATCGTTTAGACTGCTGCATGGGGTTCCTCCGGCATCCGTTGAAGCTCCGTTCTCGACCACCACGGCGTCAGTTGATTAATCAAGATGCGATCTACCGTCACCGCGATAATAATGCACAAGCCCAACAAGGCATCTTTCCAAAATTCGTTGATATTCATGCGAATCAGGCTTTGCTCAATCGTGCCGATCAGGATCGCGCCGAGCATCGCGCCGAGCACCGTACCAGAGCCACCGAGGATATTGACCCCTCCGACCACTACTGCCGCGACCACCTGTAACTCCATGCCGCGTGCCGCATCCACCGTAATCGTGCCAAAACGCGCCAAATAGAGCATTCCACCCAGTCCGGCCATCGCACCACACATCGTAAAGGCCAGTGTCACCATGCGCGGGGCACGGATACCCGCTAGATTGGCGGCCTCCGGGCTTGACCCAATGGCATAGAGGCGGCGGCCAAATGAGCTATAGAGCAGCAAAAAGAAGAACACAATGACCGCCACCAATGCGATGGCTGGCAGTGCCCGCAGTTCGTATTCGCCGAATTTGAGTATGCTTTCTTGAGGGAGTTCCTTAATCCAATCGGGGAGTTGGCGTGTGGCAACCGATTTAGAGTCGGAATATTCAACCAGTGCCCCACGATAAATTGCCATTGTGCCGAGGGTTACAACAATCGCTGGGATACGTCCATAGGCTACCAAAAGGCCGTTAATCAGTCCCATCCCCGCCCCGATACCCATTGCCAGCGCCGCCAGCATTAAGGGGGCTATATCTTCATTTTTGCTGACATACCGTCCCACATAATAGGCGGTAAATCCAACCACGGACCCCACCGACAAATCCACATTGCGCGTCAGCACAACCATCGTTTGCCCCACAGCAACAAGGGTAATCAGGGCCACCGTCGAAGAGATACGATTAAACGTGCGGGGGGTGTAATAATTGTCTATTTGATTGCCAAAAATAAACACCACAATAATGAGAATAATCACAAGGCTGAATTCACGCAGCCGTTGTAAGGGCACCCATCGTCGTATTCTACGCATTGGCCGCCGCCCTTTCTGCTGCTACATCTAACGTCTGCCCAATGGCAGCCGCCATAATGATTTCCTGCGTGGCTTCGTGCCGTTCAAAAATGCCCATCTGTTGACCCTCACGCATCACCAAAATTCGGTCACTCATCGCCAATACTTCCGGCAAATCCGATGAAATCATCAAAATCGCCATGCCCTGTTGCGCCAGTTGGTTAATGAGGCGATGTACTTCCTGCTTCGCCCCAACATCAATCCCGCGTGTCGGCTCATCGAGAATCAGCAGGCGCGGCTTAGTATTCAGCCACTTACTCAGCACGACTTTTTGTTGATTGCCTCCCGACAGTTTGCCCGCTGGCATAGATAGAGAGGAGGTGCGAATCGAAAGCTGCTGGCGATACTGTTCGGCAGTTGTCACTTCTTTGCCGCGCTGTACCATACCCCATTGATTCCGATAATTTTTCACGCTCGGCAGCGAAATATTTGCCATCAGCGACATCGGCAGCACCAAGCCATGCTGACGCCGATCTTCTGGCACATACACGATGCCCATGCGTGTTGCTTGTTTAGGGGAATGGAGGTGAACTTCTTTGCCAAGATAGGTAATGTGTCCATGCTGGGCCGGGGCGATGCCAAACAGAGCGAGGGCCACATCGGTGCGACCCGCCCCAACGAGACCTGCCAATCCCAACACTTCACCCGCGTGCAAATCAAAATTGATATGGTGGAAACGGGGTTCGCGGGTCAATTCCTTGACGGACAGCACCACGTCGCCGCGTGGACTCGGTTCTTTCACAAAAATATCGCCGATTTCGCGCCCGACCATATCTCGAATGGCCTGCTCTGGCATAACCTCAACTACTGGAGCGGTTGAGATAAATTGACCGTCGCGGAACACCGTTACCCGATCCGCGATTTCAAATACCTCATCCAAGCGGTGACTGATAAACAAAATCGCCACGCCTGCTTTTCGCAGATTTCGAACGAGGCCGAATAGCTGTTTGACCTCATGGATAGACAGTGAGGCGGTAGGTTCATCCATAATCAGCACCCGCACATCCATCGAAATCGCTTTGGCAATCTCGACGGTTTGTTGCGCCGCCAAAGGCAAACCGCGTGCCAATGCCCGAACATCCAGCGCCACACCCAACTGTGCCAGTACCTTTTCGGCATCACGATAGAGTTTGCCCCATCGCACCAACGGATTACGCCGCTGATGGCTGATGAAGATGTTTTCGGCAATGTTTAAATCGGGAAAAACCAGTGGTTCTTGATAGATGGCGGCAATGCCGTGTTTTTGGGCTTGAGCGGAATTGTGCAGGGAAATCAGGCGGCCTTGCAACAGAATTTCGCCGCTGTCGGGTTGATAAATACCCGTCATGATTTTGATGAGGGTGGATTTGCCCGCACCATTTTCGCCGAGCAGAGCGTGGACTTCACCCGGATACAGGCTTAGTGAAACGGAACTGAGCGCCTTTGTTGCGCCGAACTGCTTGGAGACATTCCGAATTTCTAATAACGGATCAGCAGTCATTTCTTAAAAATCCAAAGTGTTTTTTTCCTAAACTCATTTCACATTCTAATAGTGATTCTCGAAAATTGCAACTTTTTCGAGAATTTTCTGCAAATTTCGAGAATTATCGAGAATTATCGAGAATAATTTGACCCCGATTCTCGAAATCTCGGTGTATACTAAAAGAAATTGCGATTCCAAATTTTGAATGTTGATGGGCAGATATGGAAAAATCGGCAAGTGCATACGAACGTCATCAAACGATTTTGCGCTTGGTGCAAGAATATTCGAGTGTGCGCGTGGCGCAGTTGGCTGAATACTTAGATGTCTCGGAAAGCACCATTCGTAATGATTTGGAGGCATTGGGAGAGCAGGGTCAATTGGTGCGGATACGCGGTGGGGCAGTTGCCAAAGTTGGTCAACCCCCGACTGGCCTAGTCTCCTCCTATCTGGCCCAGAAAGTGCTTGAAAAAGCCGAAGAAAAAAAGTGGATTGCGCGTTGGGCCGCGGGGATGATCGAAGACGGCGACGTCATTATGTTCGATGCCAGTTCCACCGTTTTCCATATCGCCTCATTCCTCGCTGACCGCCGCAATTTGACCGTCTTTACCAACGGCATTGATGTCGCCCGCCTATTGGCAAAAGAACCCTCCAATACCATTATTATTTTGGGAGGGATTCTGCGCCCCAACGGGAATTCCATCACAGGCTCGATTAGTGAGCAGCTGCTACAGGACTATCGTATCCAAACCGCCTTTGTGTCATGTAGCGGCTTTACCCCTGAAATGGGCTTTTTTGAAATGGATTTGCAAGAAGCCAAAATGAAAAGCCTCATGCTGCAAGCCGCCCAAAAACGCATCGCCCTGCTGGATTCCAGTAAAATCGGACAGGTGGGCCTAACACGCTTTGCCTCCCTTGATGAAATGCACTACTTCATCACCGACGAACAAATCAGCCGCGAGACGATTGACTATATCCGCTCGACCAACACCCATGTGGTGATTTGCAGCGAACAAACCACCCGTTCCTATATGTCCACCAATGGCGAACGGCGTTATTTTCGGGTGGGGTTCGGCAATCTTTCGGAAAACACCCCCTTCAGCCGTGATGTGCGCCGCAGTCTGCAAAAAGCCGCTGAAGAAAGTAAACAGATTGAACTTATCGTCGCCGATAATCAGCTTGACCCGCAGATAGCCCTTCAAGTTGCCGACGAACTATTGTCCCAAGACCTCGATTTGGCGATTGAATACCAGATTGATGAGAGCATCGGCAACCTAATTGCCCACAAATTTCAACAGGCCCATATCCCCGTGATTGCAGTAGATATTCCGATGGTGGGGGCACGGTATTTTGGCGTCAACAATTATGTAGCAGGGCAAATCGCGGGTGTAGAACTGGCTAAGGCGATTGAAACCCGCTGGCAGGGTCAATTCGATTTGGTGATTGTGGTCGAACAAAAACGGGCAGGCCAGCTTCCAGCCCTACGGATTAAAGGGCAGATGGATGGTTTGCAGCAGCAATTGAATACCATCCCAGCGGAAAAAATCATCTGGGTGGATTCAGACAACACCAGTGATGGTCTATATCCCAGTATGGAAAAGACCCTAAACGCCTTGCCGCCCCATTCACGATGCGCGGTGATTTGTTTTAATGATGATGCCGCCATTGGGACATTACGGGTCGCCAGCGATATTGGCTGCGAGGGTAATTTATTGATTGTAGGGCAAGGCGCTGATCGTCGAATTCGTGCCGAGATGCGAAAGGAACAGTCCAGTATCGTGGGGTCCACCGCCTTCCGCCCCGAAGATTATGGGCCAGCCCTGACTCGTTTGGCGTTGGATATTCTGGAAGGGATTGAAGCTCCTCTTGCCACCTATACCGAACACTTTTTTGTCAGCCCTACCAATGTGGATGAATATTACCCGGAGGCGCTTGAAGATAGCGTTTGATAAAGCGTGGTAAATAGATGCTAGGTGCTGACAACATATATATCATTTGTCACTGGTGACTTCGCCCTCGGCGCTCTATACTCGTTTTCATCTGAAACCATTGGAACCGAGGGGGATTGCCCCTAGTCATTGATGCACGAACTTTCGATTGCCCAAAATCTTGTCGAGATTGCCAACACCGCCGCCCAACGAGCTAATGTGCAGCGAGTGACAGCGGTACGATTGCAATTAGGAGCGCTGGCGGGGGTGGTTAAAGACTCCCTCCTCTTTTGTTATGACATCGCTAGTGCAGGTACGCTCCTTGAAGGCTCTCAACTCCTCATTGAAGAACTGCCTGTTGTGATTTATTGCCCACAATGCCAACAAACGGCGACTTTGGACACGGTACAGGCATTTTGCTGCCCCGTCTGTGGGACTTTTAGCAACGATATTCGACAAGGCCGTGAACTGGAAATCCTATCATTGGAGGCCGAAGAAGATGAGCACCCCACGCATTCTTGAAATCCGACGCGGTGTTTTGGAAAAAAATGACATTCTCGCTCACACCCTGCGCGATCAATTTAACGCCGCCCATGTCTTGGTCATCAATCTAGTGTCCAGCCCCGGTGCTGGCAAAACGGCCCTTTTAGAAGATACACTGCGCCGCCTTATCCAAGCAGGCCACCGACCCGCCGCGCTGGTGGGTGATCTAGCGACGGATAATGATGCCAATCGCTTGGCCCGCAGCGGTGCGCCCGTCCGCCAAATCCAGACAGGCGGCAACTGCCATCTCGAAGCCGATATGATTAGCACTCACCTGACCGATTGGGGCTTGGATTTAAGTCAAATCGAATTCCTGTTTATTGAGAATGTCGGCAATCTTGTCTGCCCGGCCAGCTACGATTTAGGTGAACATGTACGGGCGGTAGTGCTTTCTGTCACCGAGGGCGAAGATAAACCGCTCAAATATCCGACCATGTTTCATTCAGCCGATATAGCCGTCTTGACCAAAATGGACATTGCGGTGGCGGTTGAATTTGACAAGCCAGTCGCCCTTGCCAATATCCAAGCGGTGCATCCCGGCATGATGGTCATGGAAACCTCCGCCAAGACCGGCGTGGGCATGGAGAATTGGATTCAACATCTCATCACCAGTCGGGAAAACACCTTTGCGTTAGTCGCCGAATAGGCTCATTGCCAAAAAACCAAGCATCAAGGCTCATCATGTCCACAACATCGCCAGAACGCCAACGCTTACGTCTCACCATTCAGGGCATTGTACAAGGCGTCGGTTTTCGCCCCTTTGTCTACGGCTTGGCCCAACAGCATAACCTTGCGGGACACGTCGGCAATAACGGGGAGGGGGTATTTATCGAGATTGAAGGCACACCCGAAGATCTTGCCCGATTTCAGACAGCCCTGCTTCATCAACCCCCACCCTTAGCCCGTTTGGATTCGGTGCAGGTGGAATCCGTTACACCCGCCCATGACCACGATTTTGTGATTGTCGCCAGCCAAGCCAGTGACCAGCTAACAGCCCTCTTGCCACCCGACATTGCCATTTGCGACGACTGCCTGCGGGAATTACTTGACCCCACCAACCGCCGCTATCACTATCCCTTTATTAACTGCACCAACTGTGGCCCGCGTTTCACCATCATTCAGGGTATTCCGTATGACCGCCCTAAGACCACAATGGCAAGTTTTGAGATGTGCCACGACTGCACCACCGAATATCATGATCCGCTGAATCGGCGTTTTAATGCCCAACCGAATGCCTGTCCCGTCTGCGGCCCCCATCTTTGGTTTCAGACCCATTCGGGAGAGGTCATCGAAGAAGACGCCGCGATTGCCCTAACCAAACAAGCCTTTGCCACTAACCAAATTATCGCCGTCAAAGGAATTGGTGGGTTTCATCTAGCCTGTGATGCCCGTTCCGACACCGCCCTGCAAGTGCTGCGCGAGCGTAAGGGACGTGTGGACAAACCCTTTGCCATCATGGTGCGCGATTTGGAAATGGCCCATCAGCTTGCCGAGATTAATCCCGCCGAGGCCGCCCTGTTGCAGAGTCCCCAGCGCCCGATTGTGCTGCTCCGAAAACGCCAATCAAACAGCCTGTCGGAACTAGTTGCGCCGGATAATCAATCTGTCGGGGTGATGCTCCCCTATGCCCCACTCCATTATTTACTATTGGACGATTACCCGTTGGTCATGACCTCCGGCAATTTCAGCGGCGAACCGATCTGCAAAGACAATGACGAAGCCCTGCAACATCTCGCGCCGCTGGTAGATGGCTTTATGCTGCATAATCGTCCCATCCATATCGCCTGTGATGATTCGGTGCTGCGGATTCATAATGAAAACGAACTACCTATTCGTCGTTCACGCGGTTATACTCCCTTCCCTGTCAAACTGCCCTTTGACGCGGCGACAGTCTTGGCGACAGGCGGCGAACTCAAAAATACCTTTTGCCTGACCCATCATCGGCACGCCTTTTTGAGCCAACATATCGGCGATATGGAAAATATCGAAACCCTAAATGCCTTCACCGCCTCAATAAATCATTTTTCGACGCTCTATGGTCTGCAACCGGAAGCGGTGATTTGTGATCTGCATCCCAATTACCTAACGACCACTTGGGCCAATGAATATGCCAGCGCCAATAACCTACCCTTGATTCAAGTGCAGCACCATCACGCCCATATCGCCGCTGTCCTAGCCGAACATGCCGACACGGGACAATCCCCCATTATTGGTGTTTGTCTGGATGGCACAGGCTATGGCACGGACGGAGCGATTTGGGGTGGTGAATTTTTGCTGGCGGATTATGCCCATTTTGAGCGGGTGGCCCATCTCAAATATATTCCGTTGGCCGGGGGTGATACGGCGGTCAAAAAACCCTATCGTGTGGCGCTGGCCCATCTTTGGTCAGCAGGTATCAAATGGGACGAATGGCTGCCCCCGGTTGCGGCCTGCCCTAGCGTCGAACAGCGCATTTTGACCCGTCAGTTTGAGAGCGGCTTCAACACTGTCCCCACCAGCAGTATGGGTCGCCTATTTGATGCCGTTGCCGCGTTGATCGGGATACGCCAAATCGTCTCATATGAAGCCCAAGCTGCCATTGAACTTGAAAGCATGGCTACGCCGACGGATGAGGGTTACTCGTTTGCCCTAGAAATCCTGCCAGATGAACCGATCCAACTCGATGCTAATCCGGTATTTAGGGCCATAGTGGACGATTTACAGCAGGGGGTCTCCCCTAATCTCATCGCGGGCAAATTCCATCGTGGGGTAGCCGATACGATTCTGAAAATTTGTGACTTGTTACGTCAAAAAACAGGCATTCATCGAGTTGCCTTGAGCGGGGGCGTGTTTCAAAATGTATTGCTATTGAGCCTGACCAACCAAGCCCTTACCCAAAGTGGTTTTGAGGTGCTGGTACATCGGGCTGTGCCGCCGAATGATGGTGGATTAGCATTAGGGCAGGCCGTCATTGGCGCAAAACAAATTCAATTGAGACACAAGGAGCAGTAACCATGTGCTTAGGGGTTCCCGGTCAAATCAAAGAAGTGTATGAACTCGATGGGGTTCGTATGGGCAAGGTCAATTTCGGCGGCATCGTCAAAGAGGTCTGCCTTGAATATGTTCCCGAAGCCGTTGTAGGGGATTACACCATCGTGCATGTTGGGTTTGCCATCACCCGGCTTGACGAAGAATCTGCCCTAGAAACACTCAAAATGTTTGAGGAACTAGGCGTTCTGGAAGAAGAATTAAACCCGGAACACCTAGAGTGAAATTCTTGAAGGAACACCACCAATGAAGTATCTCACTGAATTCCGCGATAATGACCTCGTGCAGAAACTGCTCTACGAAATCCACCAAATCACCACCCGCCCTTGGGCTATGATGGAGGTTTGTGGCGGACAGACCCATTCGATCATCCGCAACGGCATTGACCAACTGCTGCCGCCTGAAATTGAACTGATTCACGGCCCCGGCTGTCCAGTCTGTGTCACCCCACTGGAAACGATTGACAAAGCCCTTGCCATTGCCGCCCAACCGAATGTCATTTTTTGTTCCTTTGGTGATATGCTGCGTGTCCCCGGCAGTGACCATGACCTGTTTGCCGTCAAGAGTCAGGGTGGGGATATACGGATTGTGTACTCTCCCCTCGATGCGCTCAAAGTGGCTCGTGATAATCCCGATAAGCAGGTAGTCTTTTTCGGCATCGGCTTTGAAACAACCGCCCCCGCCAATGCCCAAGCGCTAGTGGTAGCCAAAAAGCAGGGACTCAAGAATTTCTCGATGTTGGTTTCACACGTGCTTGTGCCACCTGCCATCGAAGCTCTAATGCAGTCCCCTACCTGTCGTGTGCAGGCATTTTTGGCAGCGGGGCATGTGTGCAGTGTCATGGGTTATTGGCAGTACGAACCTCTTGCTGAAAAATATCACGTCCCGATTGTGGTTACAGGTTTTGAACCGCTGGATGTACTGAACGGCGTTTATCATGCGGTTCTGCAATTAGAAGCGAGTCGGCACGAAGTTGAAAATGCCTATTCACGGGCCGTGCAGCGCGAAGGCAATCTCCCCGCCCAAAAGGTCATGCAAGATGTGTTTGAAGTATGTGACCGGACGTGGCGCGGCATTGGCATGATTCCACAAAGTGGCTGGCAGCTAAACGCGGCCTATCGGGATATGGACGCCGCCATCCGTTTCCAAGTAGGTGATATTCATACCCAAGAATCCGCCATCTGCCGCAGTGGGGAAGTGCTGCAAGGGCTGATCAAACCCCACCTATGCCCTGCCTTTGGTAAAGAATGTACACCGTCCAAACCGCTCGGCGCGACGATGGTTTCCAGCGAAGGGGCGTGTGCGGCTTATTACAATTATGGTCGTTTCATCGAACACGAACAGGTAGCCCCATGATAGATTTCGATAATTGGGTCTGTCCCCTCCCGCTGCGGGATTATCCTCAAATCGTGATGGGGCACGGTGGCGGCGGCAAACTTTCCAACGATTTGGTGGAGCATCTTTTTGTGCCCGCTTTTCATAACCCCATGCTCAGTTCACTGGCAGATGGGGCTGCCCTAGCTGTTGGTGGACAGCGGTTGGCATTTTCTACCGACTCCTATGTGGTGCGGCCTCTATTTTTCCCCGGTGGCAGCATCGCCGACCTAGCCATTAACGGCACGGTCAATGATCTCGCCATGTTGGGGGCGACTCCGCTGTTCCTGAGTGTTGGCATGATTTTGGAAGAAGGCCTGCCGATGAATACGTTGGGGAGTTTGGTGGATTTATTGGCTACTGCGGCGCGTATCGCCAATGTACAGGTTGTGACGGGCGATACCAAAGTCGTTGATAAGGGGCATGGCGATCAAATTTATATCAATACTAGCGGCGTGGGTTTGATTCCGGCTGGTATTGACATCGCGCCCCAGAATGCCCGCCCCGGTGATCAGATTTTGATTAGCGGCACGATTGGCGATCACGGTATGGCGATTATGAGCGTGCGTGAGGGTTTGGAATTTGAAAGCCCTATCCGTAGCGATTCCGCGCCGTTAAATGGCCTTGTCGCAGCGATGCTGCAATGTTCAACGAACATTCATGTCTTGCGTGACCCCACACGCGGCGGGGTGGCCTCATCGCTGAATGAAATTGCGAAATCGGCGGGTGTCGGCATTGCATTGGATGAGCGCCAATTCCCCGTGCGGCCCGAAGTCGCGGCGGCCTGTGAATTGTTGGGGATGGATCCGCTGTATGTTGCCAACGAGGGCAAGCTGTTAGCCATTGTCGCTCCTGAAGATGCTGACGCCATTTTGGAGACCATGCGCCAACATCCATTGGGCCAAGATGCCGCAATCATTGGCGAGGTGGTGAGTGAACATCGGGGCAAAGTCACATCCCGCACAGGCATTGGCGGCACGCGGGTCGTTGCCATGCAAATTGGTGAACAGTTACCCCGTATCTGTTAACTCATATTGGGTGAGCCTTAACCTTGCCTCTACATCAAAATTTACTGTTGGGCCAGCGCAATCGCCCCCAACACCCCGGCATGGTCGCCCAGCGCAGGTGGCACAATATAGTTATCCACATCCTGTAAGATGGCCGGGTGCTGCAAATAGCCATTCAGCAAAGTCTGGAATTTACTGCGGATCATCGGGAAAAGCTGGGTTTGGCGCATGACTCCGCCCCCCAAAATAATCCGCTTGGGGGAGAGGGTACAAGCAAAATTCACGAGGGCGATAGCGATATATTCCGCTTCCAATGCCCACGCCGGATGGTCAACAGGCAGGGTCTTGGGGGCGACCTTCCACCGTTTTTGCAGGGCTGGCCCGGTGGTCAACCCCTCCAAGCAATCTTTGTGATAGGGGCAGTTGCCCTCAAAGGGGTCTTTGGCAGGGTCACGTGGCAGCAGGATATGACCCAATTCGGGATGAATCAAGCCATGCGCCAAACGACCATTGACCATCACGCCACCGCCCACACCCGTCCCAATAGTCAGATAGAGAAAATCATCCAGCCCGACTGCCGCACCCCATTTGTGCTCTCCCAGTGCCGCCGTATTGACATCGGTATCAAATTCGACAGGCACACCCAATTCTCGGCTAATCACCCCGGCGAAATCGGTATTGGCCCAACCGGGTTTAGGAGTCGTGGTGATATACCCAAAGGTGGGAGAATTGCGGTGAATATCCACCGGGCCAAACGACCCAATGCCAATCTTCTTCACCGGGGGGTGTTGACGGAAAAACGCAATGACTTGCTGAAACGTTTCGGCAGGGGTTGTCGTAGACATCGGTTCACTAATGACGATATTTTGAGGGTCAGTTCCAACCGCGCAGACAAATTCAGTTCCACCTGCTTCAATTCCACCAAACATAGCCAACCTCGATATAAAATTTAAATAAGCGCTTGTTTTTATAAGGATGATGAGACAATAGTGCAGTCCAATTTATAGCACATTTTCGCGGATTTATTATAGGAGTTTTTCACCATGCGTATACCCGAAATCATCTATTTACAGCAGTTGGCATGGACACCTAGCCCAGTGGTAGCCGGGGTCGAGGTCAAATATTTCGCGAACCGCCCCAATCAGACACCCGATGATATGATGATCCTCAAAATCGAGGTTGGCAATAACATCCGCTGGCATGTGCATGAAATGGCGACAGAAGTCAATTATGTGCTACAGGGCCACTCACGGCTGCGTTATGCCGAAAATGAAAACTCGTCATCGATCTATGAACATGACCTTGAACACGGCATGGCGTTTATCCTCCCAGCGGGGTTATGGCACTCGTTCATCAATCTTGGTGATGAAACTGCCCTTTTCTTTTCCTTGCATGTCTCTCAAGAGGTGCAAAGTGGAAATTAAAATTAGCCCTGTCGTCACCAATGATGAACTAAATACCTTATTTGCCGATGCATGGAACAATCATTCATCCCGAGATTTTGGCCCGATACTGACCCACAGTTTGCTTTATGTCTGCGCTTATATAGAGGGTCAAGTGGTAGGGTTTGTAAATTTTGCATGGGATGGCGGCGTCCACGCTTTTTTGTTAGATACCACCGTGCATCCCGTTTTTCAACACCGGGGGATTGGCCTCCAAATGGTTCGCATGGGAATTGATGCAGCCCGTCGTCATGGCATCGAATGGATTCATGTGGATTACGAACCACTCCTGCATGAGTTTTATACACAATGTGGTTTTACACCTACCTCCGCCGGATTAGTCAACCTTAAATAACGGCGACTCAGACACACGTTATAGTGAATTTCAAGCTCTTTTCCTTGACGAGGGCAGAGTTATTCGCTATGCTATGTAAGCGCTTACATCTGGTTACTGAGAGTGGCTCATGCACATGGATGATTCAAGCCGCATTACGATTGTAGAAGTCGCCCAATATGCCGGGGTTTCGACGGCGACGGTCAGCCGGGTCATCAATAAAACCGGGCCAGTTTCCCCTGAGGCAGCGGCGAAAGTCTATGCGGCAATTGAAGCCCTGAATTACAGACCTAATGCGGCGGCACGTGGTCTTGCCAGTCGTCGCACCAATGCCATTGGGCTGTTGATTGATGAAGTCAACGGCGAGTTTTTCCTGCCAATGTTGAGGGGCGTCGAAAATGCGGTGCGGCAAAGGGGTATGGACTTACTAATTAGCGCGACACATGGCCTAGATAAAACATCCTATCCACTGGGCGAAAACAGTACGGATGGCCTCATTGTCTTCGCAGACAGCCTGCCCAAAGAAGAAATTCTAAGGCTGCACAAAATTGGCTTCCCAATGGTACTGCTGTATCGCTCCTCACCCCCCAATTTAAGTATCCCATGCGTCACCGTCGAAAACAAAGATGGGGCGCGGCGTATGGTGGATTACTTGGTTGAAAAACGCGGCTATCGGAAAATCGCGTTTTTGGAAGGGCCAGACAGTCACGAAGATGCCTATTGGCGCAAAATCGGTTATCAAGAGAGCCTTGCCGCCCATAACATTCCTTTTGACCCCAAGTTGGTGTCTTTTGGCGGATTTGATGAGGCCCAAGCCCATCTCTCGGTCTCGCGTTGGGTTGAGCAGGGACTGAAAGCTGAAGTGATTTTTGCCGCAGATGATGATTCGGCGATTGGCGTGATGATAGCACTGAAGGAGGCGGAATTACGCATCCCCGAAGATATTGCTCTGGTGGGATTTGATGATATTCGATTGGCGGCCTATCTCGACCCACCCTTGACGACGGTGCGTGCGCCCATCGAACAAGCGGCCCGTATCGCAGTGGAACAATTGGTGAAAGTGATACGTGGCGAAGAAGTCGGATTGATAACACTCTTGCCGACAGAATTGGTGATTCGGCGCTCGTGTGGATGCTGTTGACATGCGGTCTATGAAAGCATTGGAAAGGTAATGGAATAATGAAAGTTGCGGTCATTGGCGGGGGTTCATCATACACCCCGGAACTGATTAATGGATTTTTGGAGCGTGTCGGGAGCTTCCCCATCAAAGAACTCTGGTTGATGGATATTTTGCCAGAACGATTGGAGATTGTCGGCAAGTTCGCTCAACGCATGGTCAAGGCCGCCGGAGCACCATTTGAGGTACATCTGACCACCGACCAGCGGGAAGCGGTGCGCGGCGCAAATTATGTCACCACCCAACTGCGCGTGGGATGGATGCAGGCCCGTCGTGAAGATGAATATTTGGGTCGGCGACATGGCCTCATTGGGCAAGAAACCACTGGCATCGGCGGCATGGCAAAAGCATTACGCACCATTCCGGTCATCCTCAAAATCGCCTACGATATGCGAGAACTCGCCGCGCCGGGGGCCATGCTGGTCAATTTTACAAATCCAGCCGGGTTGGTCACCGAAGCCTTGTCGCGTTATGCCGCCGATATACCAGCAGTAGGCGTTTGTAATGGGCCAATCACGACCAAGATGTCCATTTTAGAGCAGTTGGCAAAAGCGGGATTAACCGTCGAGCCAGAACGGGCGGAACTCGATACACTCGGTCTGAACCACCTAACATGGCATCGCGGTTTCCGCATTGACGGTGAGGATGTGTGGCCCCAAGTGATGCAAGGCTACATCGAATCTCTGCGGAGTGGCGAAAATGATGCTTGGGATGTTGGTACAATTGAAACCCTGCAAATGATCCCCAATGGCTACCTGCAATATTTCTACTACACCGACAAAAAATTGGCCGCACAGGAAAAATGGCCTCCCTCACGAGCCGAGCGGGTCATGGAGATTGAAAAAGGACTGCTCGCGCAATATGCCGAACCAGATCGGAGTGTCCCACCAGAAGGGTTGATGCAGCGCGGCGGAGCCTATTATTCGACGGTGGCGACGCAACTGCTGAATGCCCACTATAATGATTTAGGCGAGACACATATCGTCAACACTCCCCATCGCAGCGCAGTTGAAGGCTGGCCTAGTGATTGGGTACTCGAAATTCCGTGCAAGGTCAATAAATCCGGCATTACGCCCCTACCTGCCAAACCCCTGCCAATGGCCTGTTTTGGATTGGTGGCGCAGATCAAAGCCTATGAGCTATTGACGGTGGAAGCAGCGGTACATGGGGATCGCAAAGCCGCCTATGAAGCTCTGCTAGTGCATCCATTGGGGCCAACGGCTGACCGAGTTCAGGCGGTGTTAAATGACCTGCTTGCCACCCATCGCAGCTATTTACCTCAATTTAACTAAGCTGGACAAGTCACTATGCGCTATTTTTTAGGGGTAGATGTCGGTAACACCAAATGCCATGCCCTGATTATTGATGAATCTGGAACTGCGGTTGGTTTTGGTGCGGGAGGGCCGGGGAATCATGAGGTGCTAGGGCCAGATGGTTTTCGAGATGCTCTGCATGTGGTGGTCAACGCGGCCCTGAACCATGCGGCTTTGAAACCGGAACATATCAGCGGGGCGGGCTTTGGCATCGCGGGGTACGATTGGCCCTCGGATGGTGTTCTGATGCACCAAGTGATTGATACCCTCGGCATGAACGCGCCTTATCAATTCGTCAACGATGCGATGATTGGCTTGATTGCAGGGGCAAAGCAGGGTTGGGGGGTTTCCGTTTCGGCGGGGACAAGTTGCAACTGTCGAGGGCGCAATCGGGCCGGAAAAGAAGGTCGGGTGACAGGTAATGGGCAGTGGTTTGGCGAGTACGGCGGCGGTATTGAACTGGTCTATAAAGCCTATGACGCGATAGCCCGTGAATGGTCACTGCGTGGGCCAAAAACCCTGATTACCCAAATTTTTGTGGAACATTATCAGGTCAACGGCGTGTTGGATTTGTTGGAAGGCATAGCGCGGGAACGCCTCCGTATGCGGGCCACTGACGCCGAACTGGTTTTTAAAGCCTTTCATCAAGGCGATGCCGTCGCCGAAAGTATTATTCGCTGGATGAGCCAAGAGTTGGCGGGGTTGGCGATTGGGGTGATCCATCAGATCGAAATAGAATCACTCGAATTTGAAGTCGTGCTGGCAGGCAGTTTTTATAAAGGCACACCCTTGATTGAAGAGGTGATGCGCGAGACCATACACACCGTTTCCCCCGGCGCGACACTGGTACGGTTGAATGCCCCGCCTGTTGTTGGAGCAGCGATGCTCGGTATGGAGCAGGTCGGAATTAATTTTACGCAGTACCGTGACCACATTATCGAAACGACCAACCGTCAGCTTTATTCGGTTTAGATTGCACAGTAGGACACTCATATGCCTGAAAAATCCTTGATCTTGCTCCCCATGCCGCGCCAGTTGAATTATTTGGGTGGCACATTCCAATTACCAACGCACGCACTGATCGCCATTGCCTCATCAGAGCTATTATTCGAGGCCCAAACCGCCCAAAAAGCCCTTATCGCTGTGGGGTTCAATTGGCCTATCGTCGCAGGGGCACACTACGAAAATATCGGTCTGCAACTAGCCATTGACGACACCGTGCCGATTGCGGAAGGCTATGCGTTGTGGGCTGAAAATGGGCGAATCGTGATTCATGGGGCAGATGCAGCAGGAGTTTATTATGGCGTCTGTACCTTATGCCAATTGTTGCAATTCTACGGCAGCGAATTACCCACTCTTGCTATTGAAGATTTCCCCGATTTCCCTGCACGAGGGGTGATGTTGGATGTCAGCCGGGACCGCGTGCCGACAATGGAAACGCTACATGCCTTGATTGACAAGCTGGCAAGTTGGAAGGTCAATCAACTGCAATTGTATATGGAACACACCTTTGCCTATCAACATCACCGCGAGGTGTGGGCCGAGGCATCCCCTTTTACTGGACAAGAGATTTTAGAATTGGATGCTTTTTGCCGTCGGCGGCATATCCAACTTGTGCCGAATCAAAACAGTCTTGGACATATGGAACGCTGGCTTAAATTCCCACGCTATCTGGGATTAGCGGAAAAGCCGGAGGGATTCAGCGTGTCGTGGGATTTACCCGGCAAAATTCGCCCTCCCAGCACCCTTAATCCACTTGACCCCGGCAGCCTCGAATTGATCTACGGTCTCTACGATGAGCTATTGCCCCATTTCACCAGCCGCCTGTTTAACGTTGGGGGCGATGAGCCGTGGGAATTGGGTAAGGGCAAGAGCCAAGCAGTGGTTGAGGCACGCGGTGGGCAGGTTTATCTGGAATATTTGCTGAAGCTGTACGAGAAGGTTACAGCCAGCGGACATCAAATGCAGTTTTGGGGCGACATCATCGTGAAATATCCTGATTTGGTGCCAGAACTCCCTGCGGATGCCATTCCGATGCTGTGGGGATATGAGGCCAACAACCCGGCTGAATCCGAATGTAAGCTAATGGCGGCGGCAGGGCTGGAATTTTATGTTTGCCCCGGCACGTCCACATGGAACAGTTTGGCGGGCCGCACCGATAATGCTATGGGTAATTTACGCACCGCCGCGACCAATGGGCGCAACTATGGGGCAATGGGGTATCTCAACACCGAATGGGGTGATGGGGGACATTGGCAGCCACTTTCACCCGCCTATTTGGGATTTGCCTATGGCGCGGCGATGTCGTGGTGTGTAGTCTCCAATACCAACCTCGATATTGCAACGGCATTGGATTTATATGCCTTCTGCGACAAGGCCGGGGTCATGGGCAAGCTGGCCTATGATTTGGGCAATGTCTATCAGTTGATTGATCCGCGTCGGCATAATGGCAATACACTGGTTTACAGTTTGCAGATGCCACGTCAATTTATTTTGGCGGGACTGGATAAGGCCGATCAGCCACTGACAGTTGAAAATTTGCGGAATTTCATTCAGCAGGTAGATACAATTATTGGGCGACTGTCCCAAGCCCAATTCGAGACTAATGAAAGCCATCTGGTAAGCGCTGAGTATCAACAAGCCGCGAATCTGCTGCGCCACTCGGCTAAACGTATCTTATGGGTGCTCGGTGAGCGGGATCAATCCCCTCAAGCATTGGCAGCGGAATTAGGGCAACTGGTAGAGCAGCAAAAGACCAACTGGCTGGCGCGGTATCGAATCGGCGGTTTGAGTGACAGCATCCGGCGCTTCGATTTGCTATTCGAGGAATATCAGCAGGGTTAAAACAAATCCAAAAAGAGGCGATTTTTGATAGGTCGCCCCTCTAAATTAGTCCACTCGCACAAACAGCGGCAGTACATCCAATGGAGCAGGATAATCGCGCAACCATTGTCCACCTGTGTGCTGTTCAGATTCCCTCCAATAGCTGGCCCATTTCCCCGGCGGCAAATAGATGTCGCGTTGACGTGCGCCTTCTTGCATGACGGGGGCAACCAACAATTCCTCACCAATCAGGTATTCATCATCACAAATCAAGGCGGTTTCATCTTGGGGGGCTAACCACCAAATCGGGCGAACAATCGGCACTTGCTGACGGGCCAGCGACTTATTTAACCCTGCCAAGTCGCCATGTAATTGGGCATAACGGGCACATATCTGGGCACATTCATCACCATATTCCCAAGGGGGAATGCTGAATTGAATAATCGGCATGGGCGCGACGGCCTGTGCCCAGCGGATCAGCAATTCGGCAGTTGGTTTATCCTCGCCATACTGATTGCCACCAATCATATCGGGAAAGCTGTAGGGATAGCCCAATAAATGGATGGTCATCGCTTGGGTAATTACACTGGCAAGGCCATTGGCATATCCCCATTGGGTCGCCTTGTCCCACTGGCGAAACAACATCGGCTGGGATTGGCTAAACCATGCCGAACGACTGTCTGACCATGCGAAACGTTGGGCAGCGTTCTCGATATAGTGACGGGTAGCATAGTTTGGTGCGCCGGAATGATGCCGCACGGTATTGGGAATGTCATAAAACATCGCCTCCCCCGCGTCGAACTTAAAGCCGTCCAAGTTGATTTCTTTGGCAAGCCGTTCCAAATTATCCAAGTGCCAGCGCATGGCATCGGGATTGGTGACATCCAAAAAGGCTGCTTTGCCTTCCCACCATGTTCCAATGTAGGGTGTGCCATCGGGGTTTTTGATGACATACCCCAACTCAAGGGCGGGCTTAAAATGCGCCGATGTCTCCATAAAAAACGGCACACACCATAACGTGACATGTAAGCCCATTTCATGCAAAGCCGCGATGGTCTGGGCTGGATTAGGAAATTTTGCTAAATCAAAGCGGGTATTGCCGAATTCATCCTGCCATTTGGCGTCAATGCCGAGGATGCTGCACGGAAATCCATGCTCCACCATCTTGTGGGCAAAACCAAGCACCTTATCATGCGAAATATGGTTTTTGAAATGTGCCCACGTTGTCCACAGCGGTTTTTCAATCACGTGATCCGGTGGCGACGGGGTGATTTTCAACAGTGTCCAATAGGCTTCTACGACTTGGCGGGGGTTATCACATTCAAAAAAACGCAGCGTCAAGTTTTTGCCCTTGATGCGTAGCTGCTGGGTTGTTTCGATACCAGCGGCCAGTTGAGGGCGGATGTCAAAAGGGGCAGCCACAGAAAAGCTATGATCGGGCGGCTCACCATGCACTGGGGCATTAAAACCAACTTCGACCTCATCCCCTTCGATCAGCACCCCGCCACCTTTGGAATTCCACCAAAAAGGATGCAAGATACCAAGCAAACCCGTGCGTCCGTTGTCGCTGGTAATAAAGGGCGCTGGATACATGGCGATTTTTTCCAGCGGCCACTGTTGGTGAAGTAAACCACCCCCACCATACCAATGGTCACTGCCGAGTTCGATGAATATCTCATCTACTCCACGCCAAATAAAGCCATGCTCCCATGATTCCTTTTGCACGTCATAAGGGAAGTGATAATCTATTTCGATCTTTGTGTCTTTCATCAGCCATCTATCCTTGTATAACGTGCGTCATATCCTGACAAGCTATCTGTTGGAGTATCAGTATGGTTCATTTCGACTTGCCATCTAAAGCCATCATCCCCCAACAAAGCTCCCAATTTTATGGACTCACTTGCATCAGGAATGATTTGGAGGGCCTCAAGCAAAGCGGCGAAGTCTTCGGGCCAGCAGCCGATATAAAACGCTTCACCTGACCCCACAGTATTCACCGTCGCCCCAACTTGATTGGCAAGGCGGCCATCGGAATAGATGAGCAAGGGTCGAGCCGTGCTGGATTCTAACACCTCTACCCAAATTTTATAGGCAAATTGCGATTTTGCACCACTGGTCTGTTGAACGTGTTTACCGAGGCGATGGCTGGGCCATTCGGTATAACTTTCTGGCGGCACACTGTAATAATCGAGTACCCGTGCCCCAATCAAATCAGCTAGGCCAACAGGCAGGGTACACGCTGTAGCGATATTGCTGGCATGGCGCACATAGGATCGAAAGGTATAGATCAGCCGTCCGCCTTGCTCGACCCATTTTTGCCATTTTTCGACCTCGCCGGGGTGAATCAAAATCGGGGCAGGGACAATCACTGTCTCATAACCCGTTAAATCCGCGCCACGTGGTAAAAAATCTACCGCGATATTGTGTTTCCAAAAACCCGCATATATTTCATTGACGAGGGTGTAATAGCTGAAATCGCGGTTATAGGGTTCAAGTTCGATTGCCCACAAATCGCTGTAATCGTAGATAATGCCGACTTTGGCTTGGGGGCGAGTGAAACTCGGCAGGGGCGAAACTTCGCGGCTGACTTGTTGACTTTCATAATAGCTTTGGTCGGGGCTGTTGTCCCATTTCAAAAGGCCACGATGATATTGTTCTTGGCCTGTGCGTCCGGCCCGAAAACGGAAATAAATAATCGCTGACGCCCCATGTGCTACTGCTTGATGACTCCACAGCCGCACCTGTCCATCTGGCACAGGCGGATTGTAAAGATGCCAATTCACTGGCCCCGGCTGCTGTTCCATTACCCAAAACGTCTGACGTTTGAAACTGTGCATTAAATCCAGATTGAGAGCAGTCTCAATTGGCCCCGACATGCCATGCGGATAATTATCGTAAGAAACAAAGTCCAAATCTTCAGCAAGTTTCCAATAATCCAATGACCAATGCCGAATCATGAAATTATGGGTAATCCAACGTCCGGGCGATAGAGGGCGGAGAATTTCAATTTGCCTACGCTGAAACCGTTCCCATGTATTGGACGAAAAACGACGATAGTCTAGTAGCATGGAGGGGTTTTGTGGTTCGGTGGTAATACCGGGAATCGGGATATGTGCCCAATCGCGGTAGGTCATGCCCCAAAACTGCGTGCCCCATGCCGCATTCAAGGTGTCGAGTGTGCCGTATTTCTCGCGCAGCCATTCATGAAATCGGCGACGGCAGTGGTCACAATAGCAGCGGGTAGTCTGCCCCACACCAAATTCGTTGTCAATCTGCCAGCCAATGACCGCCGGATGTTGTCCAAATCGCTCAGCGATACGGGCCACGATGTTAAAAGCATATTCTTGGAAGGCTGGAACGTTGCCACAGGGTTGACGCCGCGCACCGGGGCTAATGCGAATCCCATGCTCATTGACCCGTAGGATGTCGGGATACAGATGGGTTAGCCATGGGGGTGGGGTTGGCGTGGGAGTGCAAAGAACAATTTTTAGCCCCTCCGACGCCAAGATTTGGATAGCCTCTTCCAGCCAATCAAAATCATAAACCCCCGCACTTGGTTCCATCTTATCCCACGCAAACTCGGCAAGGCGCACGACACTGAGGCCGACTTCGCGCATCATACGGGCATCGTTGGGCCAATACTCTTTGGGCCATTGTTCGGGGTAGTAGGCACATCCGGTCAAAACGGACATGAGGACACTCCATCTAGTTGAGGGGTTAATTAAAAGAAGGGCACTTATTCAATGATGAATGAGGGACGACCCAATGTGAGCCGTCCCCCTTAAGTTTCCAGTTTCAAATGTTGATATAGCTTACTCGAAAATAGATTATCCTTTCAAGCCAGAGGAAGTAATCCCTTCCACAAAATATTTCTGGGCAAGGATAAATACCAAAATTGGCGGCAAGATCATCACGGCGGCCCCGGTCAGTACCAAGTTGGGTTTATCGGCGTGGATGTTGCTCAAGGTAATCAGCGATAGGGTTAGCACATGATTGTCTTTATTATTGGTACTGATAATCACCAGCGGCCAGATGAAGCTATTCCACGCATAGAGGAAGGTGAAAATGGCCTGTGTTGCGATGACCGGGGTGCTGAGGGGGACAAAAACGCGCCACAGAATTCGTAAACGACTGCATCCATCCAGCAAGGCGGCCTCTTCGATTTCTTTGGGAAAAGTCACAAAGAACTGGCGCATTAGGAACGTGCCATAAGCTGAAAATATCCAAGGCACGATCAACGAGACAATGCGGTCATTCCATTCAATCGCCACCATGAGCTTGTACATCGGCACAATCAGCACGACAAAGGGGATCATGATGGAACCAAGATAGGCAAGGAACAGCGTATCACGCCCTTTAAAATCAATCCGTGAAAAGGCATAACCCCCAAATACCGAGGTGACAATTTGCCCCAACACCACCGAGATTGTCACAAGGATGGTGTTGACGAGAGGACGGTCCAATTTCAGACTCTGGTCTTCACCTCGCCCCAAAACGGTATCGTAATTTCGCAATTGAAATTCGATCTTCTCTGCTGCTTTGACTGTCTCAGCCGGGCTGGTATAAACCACAAAATTGATGTCTTCGGGGTCAACGAAGGCTGTCACCGTTGAATTGGAAGCCATTAGCAATTCTTGGGCAGAATCCCCGCTGCGCAGTTCAAAAACCAGATACCCCCGATCATTACCTTCTTTATCTAAGAGAGTTTCTTCGCGTCCGGTGTTGACCAGCACCCATTCATCCCCTTTTAGCCGACTACCACTGTAGGCAAACAGGGGAACGGTAATGTCATAAAGGGTCAGGGTAGTGCTTTGGGCTTGTCCATCCATCATCAGGTTATAGGCAGTAAATTCATTGGTACGATTGTTGCGGTCAGTTAATTCGACTTTAGTGTCTGCTCGGCTCAGGGTAATTTCAGCATCAGAGGTTTTATCTAGTTCGACTTCTGTACCATCGCTTGTAACCCAGCCAATCGGCAGGGCCAAAAAAACTTCGGGACGGCGGCGGGCATTGGCGTGGTTGTCTAATTTGAGTTCGGCCTCAAGTGCGACACGGGTGGTTAAATACCCAAATTCAACTTTGTCGTCATCTCCACTGGCGATCACTGCATCCCGTTCATCCCCGTTGACGTTAAAGGAATACAGTGGGACTTGAGTATCTTGAAAAGCTGTATCGAGTTGGGTAAAAGGCAGCAGGCGGCGTGGATTACTTGCAAAATCCTGATTATTTTTTAATGAGGCCAGAATCATGTAAATAAAGGGAAACAACATGATAAAGCCAAAAGTCAGCAGAAACAGGTGGATGCAGCCGCGTGACGCCCAAACTTTGAGTTCGTGGGTTGGTTCTTTTTGCATCATGTGGTCTCCTTAGGCTGTCTTCTCGCGGTTGAGCCGGAATTGGATGAGTGTTACCGCAAAAATGATGGCAAACAACATCCATGCCAACGCCGAGGAATAGCCGAATAGAATATCTTGGAAACCTCTAAGATAGAGATTCAACACGGCTGTACGCACTTCATCTGGGAAAGCCGCGCCACGAAACAGCACAAAGGGTTCATTAAAGACCTGCAAGCCGTTGATGATGGTTGTCACAATCACAAAAAAGGTGGTTGGGCGAAGCTGTGGGAGTGTAATAAACCGGAATTGATTGAGTTGGTTTGCGCCATCCACTTGCGCCGCTTCATAGAGGTCGTTTGGAATCCCCTGAATACCCGCCAAAAACAACACCATATTGAACCCCACCACCTGCCACGCCGCCATCAGTACCATCGAAAACATCATATAGCGCGTATCACTTAGCCAGCCGATTTCCGTATCAGCAAAAGATGTGCCAAAAGTAGCGTTCAAGAATCTCGTAAATTCAGTCAGGGCATAGTTGATAAAGCCGATACTGGAGCTATATAGAGCGATACGCCAAATCAGAGCAATCCCGACCACCGCCGCGACGGACGGCAAAAAGAATGCCGCGCGGTAAATCTTCATGCCGGGTATCTTGGAATTGAGAACAACCGCCAACACCAGCGCAGGAATCGTTGCTAGGGGAATCAACATCAGGCAAAACATAAAGGTATTGCGAAGGCTGATCCAAAAATAGACATCTTTCGCCCCGATAACGGTTGTTTTGTCGCCGACTGTGACGGTTTCCAAGACTCGATAGCCTGCATCCAGCGCATCCTGAGCATATTGGTCGTCTTCGCCCTGCGTTGTAAATTGAAGCGAAAGGGCTTGGCTATAATTATCCAGTCCGATGAAATTCGGCTCTTTGACGCCAACGCTATCTGTAAAGCTGAGATAGAGTGACAGTAACAGTGGCCCCGCAAAAAAAATTATAAAACCGATAATATTAGGCGACAACATCAACCACCCCTGCCACGCGGTACGCTGGTCGGTGGTTTCGCCAAAATACTCCCCTAACATCAGCATCCCATAAGCTACAACCCCAAAGACAATCATGAGCGCGGTGGCAACCCATGTCTCCAATTGGTCGTACTTACCCAAGATGTCGGCAGTCGCTTCCAAAATGCCACCAAAAAATAACAGGCCAATCAGCGCCAACATGCCAATTCCAACCGCTACCATCTCGATACGACTGCTAAGGAGCTTACTATTATTCAGGCGACCTGCAAGCCAATAGAGGGCATACGCAATGACTAGGCCCCACAACCATGCAGAATTTTCATACAGGGCGCCTGCGATGGCATCAAATCCCGCAAAGATACCCCAGATGTGCAGCAAATAAATGGACGAAGCAGTCATTCCCAAGAAATGCAGGGTGAGAGACAGAAAACGTCCATTTGGATTTTTCATAATCAGGAGGATAATCGCAGCAGCGGCGGCAACCGCAGGAACAAGCGCGATGCCCCCTACAAAATATTGAACGGTATCTCCTAAAGCATAAAACTCATCCAAATCAAAAACATTCAACGCCAGCAAAACACTCATCGCAATCGTTGCAATATTCAAAACAATACTGGCGGGGATTGCCAATGGAAGATTTTTCCGCTCCCTCATTGGGCTGATACTCTCGGTTTTTGTCAAAGTTGCCATATAATTTTCGCCCCCTTGCCCTAACTCAAATGATGATTGGGGAAAAAAAGGGGAGGATAGCCCATCCCCCCATGAGGTTATAACGATGTTTTATTCGGTGGCAAAAAATGGATCAACCTGAGCACAGATAGTGTCAGCAAATTCTTGCGGCGATAGATCGCCCCCAACCACCGACGCGACTTGACTATCGAGAATGGTTACGATACCCGTCCAGTCACCTGTCCACACCGGGTTTTCGGCAACACCGTAGGTCAAGCCATTGATGAATGCTTGGTTGTTAACACCAAGATCAGAGAACGTGGCTAGGAAATCTTCTACACCTGAACCACCTACACGACTGGGGATGTTGGCGCCCAAGCCAGCGATCTTGCCTTGAATTTCTGGGCTAGTCAGTTTCATGACCAATTCCCATGCTTCCTGTGGGTGTTCGGTATTCGCATTTACCACATACGCACCCCAGAACAGCCAGTTGCTGGGGCCGCCGGGGCCAACGGGTAGTTCCGCGACATTCCAACCGAATGTGGCATTTGCCACTACGCCGGGAGTCGCCCAACGACCATTCATGAACATGCCCACATTGCCAGCATGGAAAACAGGTTCAGGGTCTTCGCCATAAGGAACAGCTAGACCATCCTCATAGAGACTCGCCAGTGTTTCCAAACCAACAACGGTGTTTTCATTCGCCAGACCGCAGCCCGTATAGTCTTCATTAAAAAAGCCGGAGCCAGCGGCATTGATAAAGTAACCATATGGCGCCCACCAGTTGCTCATACCAAAGCCCTTGATGTCGCCACCCAGCGCCGTGATTTCTTCACCAGCGGCACGGAAGTCTTCCCATGTCCAGCCTTCCGCCGGGTAATCTAGGCCTGCTTCGTCAAAAAGGTCTTCGTTGTAGTAGATGGCAAATGCCGAGGCATCGCGGGGTAATCCCCACAGGGTATCACTGCCATCTAGTGAGTAGCTAAGGTGTTCCATAATTTGGGGATAGAAATCGTCCTTGCTGAAACCTTCGGACTGGGCCGCAAGGTCGTTCAGGTTCAGAATCAAGCCCAACTTTGCAAAACGGGCCACATCGGTGCCGGGAATCCAAAACACGTCGGGGGCAGTACCCCCAGTTAGTTCTGTAACCAGCACGTCCTGATAGCTGGCGGTTTCGGAACCACCGGGTTCATATTGGAGGGTTACGCCGTCCCAAGCGGCGTCAATTTCGTCACTGGCGGCTTGGTAAACATCAATTTCGGCCTGATTGTCAGGGCGGGTACGCCAACGCAGGGTGATTTCATCCTGTGCATTGACCGCAAATATCGGCAACAGCAGCGCCGCCAGAATCACCAATACAAGTAAACGCTTAAACATTTTAGAGACCTCCTAAATCACTCGAAACGGATTCAAAGAAAACAAGGGTATAAAAATCAACTCCCGCTTTTTTCAATCGCTGAAACGTTCTCCTTTCAATCGAAATTTTGACTAGCGAGATACTTTCGGTGGAGCCGATGATTCTCGGACACGCAGTTGAGTCGGAATAACCACCGAGTCGGGATTTTCGTTATTGAGAAGTGCAAATAACATTTGGGCTGCCTGATGCCCTAGCTCCGGCGCACGCTGGTCAATCGTGGTGAGTGCAGGGGAAAATAGTTGGGCTGAGAGGATGTCGTCATAACCGACGATGGTGATGTCGTCGGGCACTTTCAGGCCCATTTTTTGAACTTGCTGAATCGCCCCTAATGCCATACGGTCATTGATGCAGACCAGTGCAGTTAGGTCATCATAGTGTTCCAAAAGCGCTGCTGACCCCTGCATCCCACTGGCGATTGAAAAATCGCCTCGATCATATTTAGGCAGATGGGCATAATTTAACCCGGCTTCCTCCGCCACCTGATCTAGTCCTACATGGCGCATTTGAATGGAATAGTGCAAGGACTCATCAACGGTCAATATCCCAATGCGCCGATGTCCCAAACTAATGACATGCTCCATTAGAGTGGTACTGCCCTGTAGATCGTCGCTGCGAACATAATGGGGATGATCGCCATACCCAATAGCGACGGCAGGGGTATTTTTCCGCAAGGAGGGCGATAGAACGGAGCCGAGCGGCACGTTATCTAAGGCAACGATACCTTCTAAGTAGTTGCTGCGGAGCAACTGTCGATAGTTTTCGTCTGGGCCATCAGAGCTGAGGCGAGGCGTGCTGAGAAGAATGTTGTAACCACGCGCGTTACATTCTGCTTCAATGCCTTCCAAGATATATTGCACAAGGGGATCGGTGAAGATGCCTTCATAGACGTAGGGAAAGACCACTCCGATGAGATGGGTTTTGCCAGAGGACAGCGCACGAGCCGCCAAATTCGGCAAATACCCTAATTCCTCAACCGCTGACATCACTTTGCGGCGAGTTTCCTCAGTGAAATAGGGAGTATTGGATAGCACTTTTGAGACAGTGGCTATCGAAACGCCTGCTTTTTCAGCAACTTCAGCTAAAGTTGGCATAAAAAATTCAATCTGATCTTAAAAATAAATAGTAGTTAAGCGTTTAACTATTATACTCTATTTTTTTATCGGGGGGGTAGTCTTTTTTTCAGATTTTTCTAAAGGAGCAGATACGTTAGATGATGGAAATATTAAGAGCCATTTTGGGTGGTCTGTGCTATGCTTATCTATAAGATAGTTTACGATGATTTATAACAGTATGACATGAATCCAACTCAGTATTTTGAGAATCTTTGGCAGCAGCTAACCCGACCACATCCTTCGCTTGAGTGTCCTGATGCGAGACGACAAGCGCGTCTCTTAACCTCACTGCTCATTCTATTTATAGGACTTACTCTTGTCAGCCTTATTTTAAGCGTTGAAGTAAGCAACCAGCGTCGCATTGTTCAATATATTGAACTAGGGCTTATTTTTCTTGTTTTAATAGGACTATCTGTTATCTACCGGCTCAGTGGTTCACTATACTATAAATTGGCGGCACGTCTGGCAGTTGTCCTTACTTTTTTAGGTATCTATGCCTCCAATATCATTGATTCATCGGTCATAGGCGGGTATGCGATTTATTTGGTGGTGGTCGTGCTGCTAAGTGGTCTACTGCTATCCCTGCGTACCACCATCATCATTGCGATACTTTCAATAGTGCCCCTGTTGATCTTATGGGGTTTTCTTCTTCAGGATGAAATCCTTTATTCCATCCTGTTCCTAGCCTTCATCAATACGCTGCTCGTCCTCTCCATCCATCATCGTAATCAACTAGAAGCGGATCACCAACAAGAATTACAAAGCCGCATAACCGACGGGAAAAAGATTCACGATGAACTTCAACGCACCACACAACGCCTAAGTGCCCTGATTGAGAATCTACAAGATGGGATTTTGGTAGAAAATGAACACCGTAAAATAGTGCTCATCAATGAGGCTTTTTGTAAGCTCTTCAGGATCCCTGTCTCACCACAATTGCTGATTGGGAACGACTGCTGCAAAGTCTCCGAAGCCTCTCAAGATTTATTTACTGATCCGGATTTCAATGAGCGGGTTGATGCCATTCTGGGCGCAAGAACAATAGTGGTTGCCGAAGAACTGGTGCTTAAAGATGGACGGGTATTGGAGCGTGATTATGCGCCCATTACTTTTGCTGGGGAACACTTAGGGAATCTATGGCATTATCGAGATATCACTGATGCGGCCCGCGCCAAGCAACGTCAGGCGCGATTGTTAGAACTCGAACAAGTCTTGCGGCAAATCACCCATCTGTTTTTACATGATGAAGACGCCGACGCGGCCATGCAAAAGGCAATGGCAATCACTGGCAAATTTTTTGATGTGACGCGGGCCTTCGTATTTCACTTTAGGGACCATGAACCCCTGATGGATAACGTGTTGGAATGGTGCGCCCCAGAAATTCAAAGCCAATTCGAGCTTCTTCAAGATATACCTTATGAGGAGCTTTTCCCGTCCCTTGTGCCGCTGCTCACGCACAATGGTGTGATCGCACCGACGTATAATTCTGAACTACCTCCCGATATACGCGAAGTTTTGGTACACCAGAAAATTGAGACTGTTTTGGTGCTGCCATTCTATTTTGGGGGTCGGGTGCAAGGGTTCATTGGGTTTGATGAAAGACGGCGAACCCGTGAATGGCTACCAGAAGAAATTACCACGCTTCGAACGATTGCCGAAAGTTATGCCCGCTTGTTGGAGCGCCAGCAAAATGCCCACCTGCTCATTCAGGCCCGCGACGAAGAACTTCGCCTAGCAAAAATCAAAAGTGAGTTCATATCAAATATGAGCCATGAACTGCGCACCCCCATGACGGGCATTATTGGTATGTTGGAACTGCTATTGGAGACGCCTCTCAACCCCGAACAACACGATTTTACGGAAGCCGCCCATGAAAGCAGCCAAAAACTCCTGTATATCGTGAACAGCGTCTTGGATTTCTCCAAAATTGAAGCCGGACGATTGGTACTCGAAAATGAACTCATTGACCTGAATAAATTGGTCGCTGAGGTACAGGCGAATTTGGAACGGCAGTTGCAGGCCAAACACTTGACCTTTGTGGCGGAGATAGAACCAGTAATGCGGGTTATTGGTGACAGAAACCGACTGTACCAAGTGCTTTACAATCTTGCCAGCAACGCAGTGAAATTTACACAGGAAGGCAAAATACGAATTGCGGTGCGGCAGGTCTCCGTTACACCAGCACTGGCCCGGCTGCGTTTCGAGGTACAGGACACGGGTATCGGCATCCCCCCAGAACAAATCGCTCGAATTTTCGATAGTTTTATACAGGGCGATGGGTCAACCACTCGACGGTATGGCGGAACAGGGCTGGGTTTGGCAGTCGCACAGCAGCTTGTACAACTTATGGGTGGAAAAATCGAAGTGGAAAGCGAGGTAGGGCACGGCAGTCTCTTTAAATTTACACTGAGTCTACCCACTGAAAGCAAACATGAAACTACCAGACATTTGTATGATGTGGGCAAATTACCCGTTGGAGATTAACACTTTCGCCTCAAAAATTCCGGAGCAATAAGGCTATTCCATTTGCAGATGACGGGTCACAATCTCACGCAATTCTTGGGTACTAAATGGTTTATAGAGAAACCCAACTGCGCCTAGTTCAAAAGCCACTGCCTCATCTTGGGGTTCGTTCCGTGCAGTAAAAGTAATAATAGGTATATTGGCGTTTTTATCATCAGCTTTAAGATGACGAATCAGTTCAAAACCATCCATATCCGGCAGGCCAATATCCACAATTGCAAGGTTAAAAACCTGCTCTTTGGCGATAGCAAGTGCCTCATATCCGTCCGCAGCCCCAATAACTTCAATCCCTAACGTCTTAAGGGTGTAAGCAACTAATCGACGTGTCACGCTTTCATCATCTACCACTAACACTATGGGGGTCATTACTCGATTACTCCAAATTTTTCAACAGTCGCCATTCATTACCTGCTTCCAGACGCCGATATTTAATATTGTCCATGACTTGATGCAAGATATACAATCCCCAGCCACCCTCAGGATAATCATTAGGGTCGGGGGGAACAATTTCGGGTGTACCAAAATAAGCGTGTGGGCCATCATCATGGACTTGCAGTTCAAACTGACCGTCGTCTAAAAAGACTTCTAATTCAATGCTGCCGGGTGCCCCAGCATAGGCATGTTCAACAATATTGAGGCATAATTCGTGGATTGCCAAGACCATTTGAGAACGCGCGTGGGAATCCACCCGATTGAGTACACTCTCGATAAACTCCGAAACCTTATGCAGTTCGGCGAAGTCCGCAGCAATGATCATTTTGTCATATACCATCATCAATGCCTTACTAGGCCATCTCTACAAAAACGACAGGCCCATAATGGTTTGGTCATCAGCAGCAGCGCCATAATTTGGAAGATTTTCAACCGCCGCCATGATATTTTGAACGGCAAATTCAACATTCGTGGCATGGTCTGGGATAGCATGTAATAGTCCCTGCGTTCCCCAAAGTCCCTGCGGGGTCTCAATTTCGCTGAAACCGTCACTATAACAAATGAGCAGGTCGCCCGATTGTAGAATTCGATAGTCGCATTGTGGCTGAATATCCGGCAAAACTCCCAACGGTGGGGCCGAAGCGTTCCAGAGCGACCATTTGTTTCCAGTCCGTACAAGGGTCGGGGTGTGACCAGCGTTGGCATGTTCAACTTCACCACTACTGGGATCAATTCTGATGACAGTAGCCGTCGCCAAAAGACCCGCGTTGGTATAGGCTTCATAGACTTCGGTATTCACCGTTGCCAGCGCATCCACTGGATTTAGGCCGAGATGCAGGGTCATTTTTAGGGCTGTATGCAGCGAAACCGCCCCCAACGCCGCCGGAAGCCCCTTACCCGCCACATCCAAAATGAAGCAGGCCAATTGACCAGAGGGTTGTAGTACCCAGCCCCATGCGTCACCGCCAACGGTTGAGGCAGGCATCCAATGGGCGGCCATTTCAATTGTGGGTAAGCGTGGCACAGTCAAGGGTTGGATAGACCGTTGAATAAGGCTGGCGATTTGGACTTCACGGGCAAGTTGGGCTTCGCGGGCTTGGCTTTCGGCCAAATTAGCAGCAACAATTTGACTGGCCGCACGTTCGGTCATACGGGTCAATACACGCGCATCCAAAGCTGTAAATTCGCGCTCGCCCTCCTCAAGCCCTACACCGATTGCACCAACGACCTTGCCATTAATGAGAATGGGCATAAACATCCAATGCGTTGGCCTGCCATGCCATGCCGGGATGTTGTGCATGTGGATGATCTGACCCGACTCCAATTGGTCAAGATGTTTGTAGAAATCACGTACATTGACCATTTCAAGCGGAATCGTTAGCCATTCATCATCGTGTTTGAGGTAAACCGCACCCATCCGGGCATCAATCGCGGCAATGATGGATTCGAGGACAGGCACAATATCGAGGGTCGAGGTGGCTTGGGTAGGGGCGGCTTGTAAAAATGGGACCAATTGATCCCATGCTTGGGCCAAAGCAATGGTCATTTCGTCAAGTTCAGACTCAAGCTCGGCAATGCGTTTTTTATAGGCGAAAACCTCATTCAGCGTTCGATCAGTCATGATGCTTTTGTGAGGGCTTCCACTTCATCTACGGTTGTCGCTATCTTAAAAACCATGTTCATGCGCGTCAGTTCCAAGATAACTTTGACAGGTTCGGTGGGTTTTAACAAAATGAGTTCACCACCCCGCTGTCGAGTAGATTTTAGACCGCTGACAAGGGTCGCCAAGCCGATAGAGTCAATAAAGGTAGTTTCTGAAAGGTCGGCAACGACAAATTGAATCGTCTCGTCTTCAATCCATACCCGTTTGACCAGCTCAACCACTGCCGCATCAAAACGTCCGTTGATGTGTATGAGAATTGCTTGGGGATTTAGTTGTTTGGTTTGGAGTTCCACACGACTTCTCGTTTCTCGTTATAGTGATCAACGCAGATAGGATTATAGTTCATTTTAGCGTAGTTCTTGAAATTTCAATCCTTAATAACAGGATATAGCTAAGGTGTATCGTAAAATTATGACAAAAAGCATTGAGGTGTCGCCAAGTTGAAGGCCATCCTATTGACCCATAGGTAACTTTCTGGCATACTCATTTTTACCAAAGGCATTGACGGAGACCAGTACGCGGGCTATTGGAAGCACAATTGTCAGAGAGTGGAGGCCATTGGCTGCAAGCCACCACCGCGCCGCAACCCGCCGAATTCACTCCTGAGCCGACTGCTGAAGGCATCATGACTGCTAAAAACATGATTGCTGTGTAGGTAGCTCCGCAAAACCCGGCGTTAATGGGTGAAATCAAGTGGCTTGGTCATGCCAAAATCATGACCGGGCAAACAGGGTGGTACCGCGAGTTCGGTGAAATATACGGCGCTCGTCCCTGATAACGGTTTTTCGGAAAAAAATCGTGTCATGGATGGGCGTTTTTGCATTTTCGTGGCCTTAGGTTAAGGAGGTCATTTATGCAATCACCCGAAGACGAGCCAGAGGGCAGACGTATTGACAAAACTTTTTACGATGTTGTGTCGCGTGCAATGGGGGCATATGTCAGTGGAGGTCGGACTCCCCTCCATGAAGCCCAACTCTCTGAAAATACGCTACGAACGACATGGCTGCCCTATTTTGAGCGTTTTCTATTGGTGACTTGGTTGGTATTGTTTACCCTGATTTTTCAGGAGCAAGTTTTGGATATGCCCGCCAGCCCAATTGAGCGCATCATTATCGTGGTCATCGGGGTATGGTCATCGCTGATTGCAATGGGTATTGCCCTGCGGCGTTCGGGGTATCATGAGCCAGTGGGTTATCAAGCCCGGATGCGCCGCCGACTTGTGACATTTTTGGCATCAACCCTATGGCTGGTGCTGCTATCACTCGGTTTCTATTTTATGATGAGGTGAGGAATGCAAGCGGAACTCGAAAAAATCTATCAAGATGCGCTTCAGGAACTAAAGGGCATCAATGATTCGGATACCCTCGAAGGTTGGGAAATTAAGTTTCTAGGTCGCAAGGGCCAATTAACCCTGATGCTGCGCGAAACGGGCAAACTCGCCGAAGCTCAACGCGCTGCCTTTGGGAAACGGGCCAATGACATCAAAAATCTATTGATGACGGCCCATGAAGAACGCGCCACTGCCATCCGCCAAATTGAATTGGGGCGGTCATTGGAAGAAGGGGAATTGGATGTTACTTTGCCGGGGCGCCCACGTCCAACGGGGGGTTTGCATCCCAGCACCCAAATGCTGCGACGGATTCAGGCTATTTGGGGCGAGATGGGTTTCCAAGTCTATCGTTCACGGGATGTCGAGTCGGATGAGGTCAACTTCACGATGTTGAATATTCCGCCCTACCACCCGGCGCGGGATATGCAAGACACCTTCTACACTACGCAGGAAGATGTGATTTTGCGTACCCATACCTCCGGTGGGCAGGTTCGCGCGATGTGGGAATATGGCGATAACGGCACAAAGCCGATTCGCGTGATTTTGCCGGGGATGTGTTATCGCTATGAGCAAATCAGCAACCGCAGCGAAATCCAATTCCATCAGGTGGAGGGCTTGGCGGTGGGCAAAGGCATTCGCATGTCGGATTTGAAAGGCACCATCGCCGAATTTGCCAAACGCATGTATGGGCAGGACGCACAAGTGCGGTATCGCGCTTCGTACTTCCCCTTCACCGAGCCGAGCATGGAAGTGGACGTGTCGTGTTCGTTGTGCGGCGGTGAAGGCTGCTCGGTCTGTAAATACAGCGGTTGGATTGAAATTATGGGCTGCGGAATGGTACATCCCGTTGTGCTGCAAAATGGCGGTTATGACCCGACGGTTTGGAGCGGTTTCGCGTTTGGCATGGGGCCAGAGCGCATCGCCATGCGAAAACACAGCATTGATGACATCCGCAATTTCTGGGCCAACGACCTGCGCTTTTTAGAGCAGTTCTAGGTAGTGCTATAATTGGAGAGGTCAAAACCTCTCCAACTTTTTTGAGGCGAAAATATGCTCATTCGACTAAATAACATTCACCACCCGACCACGATTGACGAAGCGATTCATTTGTTAACAGAACGCAATACCCGTCCCTTATACGGAGGCGTGGCGCTGCATCGTGAATCGCCAACTCATGTGACAGCAGTGGTTGACCTCTCCAAATTAAAATTAAATCGTCACCGGGTTTTTGATGCGGGTTTTTCATTGGGCAGTATGATGACATTGGAAAAGGCCCATCAAACCTGCTTGGAATTGGCGGAAAAAATTCCTAATGCCAAATTCCTAGCGGAAATGTTGAGATTGGAAGCACCCATCAATCAACGCAACACCCTGACCATCGGAGATGTGTTGGTGGAACAGCGGCCTAATTCGATTTTGCTGACCGCCCTCACCGCGCTGGATGCCCAAGTGGATGCCAATGGGTGGCCGCGCTTTATTCACGATTGGCTAACCGCCCCCAAACCGGAAATCCAGCAGGCCTTGATTACTGAAATTGCACTCGAAAAAGGTTCACCTACTGCCCGCCATGCTTTTGAAAAAGTGGCCCGCACCCCTGCCGATGACCCCATTGTTGGTGCAGTGGGGTATTTGGATCGTGATGCGAATGGTAAATTGCATGATGTCCGGTTGGCGCTGTGTGGTGTGGCCGACCATCCGATACCATTGGGGGCAGTAGACGAAATCCTCATCGAGACCAACGGTGATGTTGACCGCGCATTAGCCGCCCTCAAACTCGACCCGCCGAGCGACCATTGGGGCAGCCGTGAATATCGGGTAGAAATGGCGAAGGTACTCATTCAGCGGACATTGAGTTATTGTAAAGATGGATGCTGAAAGATTTCTCCAATACCTTCGACACTTAGAGGGAATGAAACTGAATGAGATTATTCTTAAATGCGACATTCAAGGTATATGGGAGGCATATGGGGTCGAAATTGGACATGGAATCAAATCCGCACACGGCACTCTTGTAGGTACAATCTGGCGAGATGGAAATATCTCCATCATAACGAGAGAAGGGGCTACATTTATGCAAGACGATAAAGTTATCTACACCTCTGATTTGGGCAGACAAATTAGAATAGCCTCGTCATACGAAGGTAAAACGCCTGCCGATGCCGAAATGTTTCTGGATGCAGTTTTTACAGAAAAGCGGTTAGGGTTTGAAAACTTGTTTCGTCTGGATGAAGTGATTCGAGAAAACGTATTGATAGACTATGACAACGAACAAATTGTCTGCAAATTTATAGGCTAAGAAATTCCTTTCGGATTCAAAAAAGACTCCTAAATTTTGTGCCACATTTCGGAACTGTGGGTATAATCTTCTCCCGATAATCAAATGACGATTTGAATAATATATCCCCCTGACTGCGAAGCGCGAGTCAGTCTTTACGCTAGAGTATTCAAAATAGGAGAAGAGGAATCCCCATGAGTTATCAAATTCGCAAGGCGGCAGTCATCGGCTCTGGTACGATGGGTGGTGGGATTGCGGCGCTGTTAGCCAGTGTCGGCATCCCAGTGCTGCTGCTCGACATCCCCGCCCCGGATACCAAACCCGGTGATGCTCCCGCGAAACGCAATGCAATTGTCAACGGCAATCTCACGAATTTGATTAAAGGCAAACCCGCCCAATTTTTTAAAGCCGCCGACGTGGAATTGGTCACGACAGGCAACACCGAAGACGACCTGTCAAAATTAGCCGATGCCGATTGGGTGGTCGAAGTCATCATTGAAAAACTGCCGATTAAACAGGACTTGATGGCGCGGATTGATGCCGTGCGTAAACCCGGCTCAATCATCACGACCAACACCTCTGGTTTGAGCATTGCCGCCATTTGTCAGGGCCGCAGCGAGGATTTCCGCCGCCATTTCCTCGGTACACACTTTTTTAATCCGCCCCGCTACCTAAAACTATTGGAGATCATCCCACATCCCGAAACCGACCCGGCCCTTGTGGATTTCATGTTTAAATTTGGCTCAGAGCGGCTTGGTAAAGGCTGCGTACTGTGTAAGGACACCCCCAACTTCATCGCCAACCGCTTTATCAGCATCATCGGCAGTGTCGGCATCAATTACGCGCTGGACAATGGCTATACGGTGGAAGAAATAGACGCCATCACTGGCCCACTAATCGGACATCCCAAAACCGCCACTTTCCGTCTGCAAGATTTGGTCGGGATTGATGTCAGTGTGTATGTGGGTCGCAATTTGTACGATGCGGTGGTGGATGACCCTTGGCGCGATGTGCTGCATCACGAAAAGGCCGATCAACTCTTTGACTGGCTAATGAGCAACAAATTCTTGGGGCGCAAAACCAAACAGGGCTTCTATAAAACCGTCACGGTCAAGGGCGAACGGGTGCATATGCCGCTGAATTTGCAGACACTGGAATATGAAGAGCCACAAAAAGTCCGGTTTGAGAGCGTCGGTAAACACCGCAAGATTGAAAATACAGGCGCACGCATCAAGGCCATGATTAATGAAGAGGATCGTGCCGGGCAATATCTGTGGCATTTGCACGCCGCACTGTTTACCTATGCCTCGCTGAAATTGGGTGAGATTGCCAACACGATTGTGGACATTGATAATGCCAACAAATGGGGCTTTGCCCACGAACTAGGGCCATTTGAAATCTGGGATGCTGTCGGTGTGGCAGAAACCTTGCCCCGCCTCGCCACTAGCGGTTATGAAGTGGCAGGTTGGGTATTTGAGATGGTAGACAGCGGGCACCCAACCTTCTATCAACGCAATGACAAGGGTGTGGTCGTCGGCTACTATGACCCCACCAAGAAGGGTTATGTCCCACTTAAGGAAGACAAGCGAACCATCATCATCAATACCCTCCGCGCCGAGGGTAAAGAAGTCGAACGGCTAGAAGGAGCAAGTTTGCTCGATATGGGTGATGGTGTTGGCCTGTTGGAATTTCACAGCAAGATGAACGCCATTGATGCCGACATCATCGAAATGGCAGATAAAGCTCTGAAGCGATTAGACGATCATTTTGACGGACTGGTTATCAGCAATCAGGGCGACAACTTTTCCGTCGGTGCGAACCTCATGATGGTCGTGATGGGGGTTCACAGCGAACAATGGGATCAACTCGATTACGGCGTGCGCTCGGCCCAAACGCTGTATCAAATGCTGCGTTATGCTCCCAAGCCTGTCGTAACTGCTCCCTTTGGCATGACATTAGGCGGCGGCGCGGAAATTACAATGGCCGGGGCGCGGATCGTGGCCCACAGCGAATTGTACATGGGTCTGGTCGAATTTGGCGTTGGCCTGATTCCGGGTTGGGGTGGTTGCAAAGAACTCCTGCGCCGCGTGGTCAATCCGGTCATGGAAGCTACCCCGAATGCTGATGTTCTGCCCCATCTGCAAAAGGTCTTTGAACAAATCGCATTGGCAAAGGTGTCCGAAAGTGCAATGCAGGCCCGCGAAATGGGCTTCCTGCTCCCCGGTGACCGTATCGTGATGAACCGCGACCATCTATTAGCCGAGGCCAAACGCGAAGTGCTGCACCTGATTCCGAATTATGTGCCGCTGCGGTCTGGCAAGATTTGGGCCGCCGGACGGGATGCACTATCGGCGTTGGAGGTCGGGGCGTGGATGCTGCGCGAGGGCAACTATGCCACTGAATATGACATTGTGGTCGCCAACAAACTGGCCTATATTCTCACGGGTGGCGGACTCAGCGAACCGCAGTGGGTGGACGAACAGTACATCCTCGATCTGGAGCGTGAAACCATCCTGTCGTTGATGCACGAGGAAAAGACACTGGCCCGTATCCAATATATGTTGGAAAACGGCTCCCCTCTACGTAATTAGTCGGTAATTTCTCAAAGGGCGGTCTTGAACAAAGACTATCCTTATTTCATTTAAAACAAAAATGCCCTGCGTGACTGATTAGCACAGGGCATTTTTTGCCGCGTTATTTAGGTGCGTAATTTAGCGCCCGCTTTTTCGAGCGCACGGATAATCTGCTGTTGGATGCCATTAACGGCCTTATCGGTGAGGGTCTGTGAGTCGGTTTGGAAGGTCAGCGCATAGGCCAGTGATTTTTGTCCGTCGGGAATCGGCTGCCCTCGATAAACATCAAACAACTTGACCTCTTTGAGCACCTTACCACCTGACTGCCAGATGATATTTTCCAGATCGGCGGCTTGTGTGTTTTCCGTCACCACCACTGCGATGTCCCGATAGGCCGGGGGTAGTTGCGGCAGGGCTTGAACGGTGTGATCGGCGGGCACAAACGACAGCAGCACATCCAGATCGAGTTCCGCCGCCAGAATCGGTTTTCTCAAATCCATGCCCAATCCAAAGGCTTCACGCACCAATGGGTGAACTTCCCCGATAACCCCAACCTCCTTGCCATTGATTTTAAGCAAGGCCGTCCGTCCGGGGTGGAAGCTGGCATGTTCGGTGGCAGCATACGAAATGGATCGTGCCGGAATTTTAAGGTTAGTGAGCAGCGATTCCAGCACACCCTTCAAATCATAAAAATCTACGTTATCGAGCGAAGCACCACCCATCCAACCCGACACATCACGTGGGCCAGCCATGAGCAAACCGAGATGTCGGAACTCATCGGGCAGGTCATTCGGTTTAGCATAAAACACCGGGCCAATCTCAAACAATTGTTGACGTGGGTGGTGATGAATATTGGTGATGGCATTATCCAACAGTCCCGTTAGCAAGGTTTGGCGCAAGGCCGTGCGTTCCATACTGATTGGATTAGCAATTTCAACATAATCACGTTTGGGCCACGACTGGGTTGCTCCATCTGGCGTCAATAGGGATTCATGTTCGGGCGTGGTAAAACGATAATTAATCACTTCGCGCAGTCCGGCTTGAGCCAGCAAATCCCGCACACGCTCCTCTAAATCCAACACCGGGTTGCCACGCTGGGGAGGCAGTTCATCAAACATAATCGTATTTGGGATACGGTCATAACCGAAAATTCGGGCAATTTCTTCTGTCAAGTCCGAGCGACCAATAACCCCTGTGGCAATATCCATGCGGTGATCGGGAACGGTGACAATCAAGGTGTTGGCTTTTTGTTCCACAGTGAATTGCAGACGGCGCAGTAGGGCAGCCGCTTCCGCAATTGGCACATCAAACCCCAACAAGCGTTCCACATCGGCCATTGGCAGTTCAACAACAACAACTTCGGGTGGGGCAGGATAGTTGTCCACAATGCCAGGAGCTAATTCTGCACCCGCAACCTCGACCATCAATTGAATACCGCGAATCAAGCCGCGCATTGCCATTGCCGGATGTACCCCACGTGAGAAACGCGCTCCGGCTTCACTATAGACCTTGAGATTGCTTTGGGTTTTGCGAATGTTGATGAAATTCCAAGACGCTGCTTCAAACAAAATATTTTGTGAGCCGGGGAAGCCCTTTTCTGGGTCAACATCCTGCACTTCGGATTCGAGACCACCCATCACCCCCGCCAAACTCAATGAACCCGCCGTATCTGCCACTAATAAATTGTGTGGGGCGAGTTTGTGGTTTTTGCCATCTAATGTGGTTAATTCCTCGCCATTTTCGGGCAGGCGGGTAATGATGGTGGGTCGCTTACCTTTGGCACGCCGCGCCAGAATATCATAATCAAAGGCGTGGGTCGGTTGGCCGAGTTCAAACATGACATAATTGCTCACATCCACCACATTGTTGATCGGACGCTGACCGACCAGTTTCAGGCGGTGCTGCATCCATGCGGGCGACGGCTTGATGGTGATATTCCGCAGCAGGGCAGCCGTGAAACGCGGATTCAGTTCGGGATGGGTAATTTCAATGCCAATCGCTTTTTCAACAGGTTCCCCTTTGGCGGGAGGCAGGGTGTAATCCGGCTCGTGCAGGGGTAAATCCAACAATGCAGCGACCTCACGCGCCACACCCAACATACTCATGGTACGGGCGATATTCGGCAAAATATCAATTTCAAGGATGGCATCCCCCATCACCTCTACAAAGGGGGTGCCGGGAGCAAAGCGGCTGTAGGTGGCATATTCCAACAGCATGATGCCTTCGTGTTCGCTGGAAATACCAAGTTCCATTTCCGAACAGACCATACAGCGATTCGGAATCCCGCGCAGGGCCTTTTCTTTGAGGATCATGCGCTGCACGCCGTCGCCATGCCCGTCAATGACTTCCGCGCCTTCAAGAGCAAACGGTGTTAGCAAAGGTGGATTCAGTTGGCCCTGACCTTTATATTCAAACAAATTGGGAGCACCGGTTACAACGGTTTCGCGTTGAGCGCCGCCATAATCCACTTCGGCTAATACCAACTTGTCGGCGTTGGGGTGGGCGGTCACTTCATAAATATAGCCCAACAGGATTTTTTCCCGATTCCATACCAAGTGGTCACTCGGCGGGACGCCAAATCGCTCGGCACTTTGGGGAATCCCCCGATATTCAATCCCTTTCACTTCCAATCCGGCCAGCGTCAAACGCTCGGCAAGGTATTCCACCGACACATCTGCCGGAATATCTATAAAATCACGCAACCATGAGATAGGTACACGCATCGCCGTTCCAAACTCCTGCTAATTATTTTCTTTACACGGCATCCAAGGTATTTAATAGTAAAGCCAAGTGGTCATTTCGACAATGTAGAGGTTGACAGAAAGGGGATGAATTGTTAGCAAATTGCAAGGCTAACGTCAGGATACTAGCGTATAATCAAGTTAAAGGTTTTTAGCCATGCTAGTGGTCATCATAAAAAATAATGAGGCCTAGAAAACAACCAAAGCATCCTATTGCTTGTGTGAGTGTAGCAATTTTAGCGGGGATTGTACTTGGAATTAGTTTTATGCTATGGCGTTTTGCTGCCACAGCGTCCCAACCGAGCAACCCAACCGACACCCCCCTACGTATAGAATTGCAGACACCCACGCAAGCTCAAGGGCCTGTTTTGCTGATTCCAGCGGCGCAGGTTTATGCAGACGTGACCGAAATATATCTGACCCAAGATGGCTGGGATGTTACCAATCTCGGCCACAAAGTAGGCTATTTGGAAGGCACTGCAAGGCCGGGCAGCGAACAACATGTCATCTTGGTGGGCCATATCGAATTACGGGATGGTACACCGGGGGTTTTTGCAAAATTGGATGAACTGACATTGGGTGATATAGTAATTTTGTATACGGGAGAGCGCGAAATCCGGTATACTGTGACTCAAGTTTTTGAGACAGACGCAAATGATTTAAATATTATTGCAGAAATAAACAACGACCTACTTACGCTCATTACTTGTGCCGATTATAGTTTTTTGTCCAATACGTATCGAACGAGGTTGATCGTTCAAGCCAAGAAGATTTAACCTTGAAGATTGTCCAATGATTTTTCAAGGGAATGGTTAAGCAGTTTTATCAGATCAAATACAAGTTTATTCCTTTTATGAATTCGTGTGTACTGCGAATGGAAAGACCAGTACAACCTAGTAGGGAAACTGAACTTATGCAAAAAGACGTGATCGTATGCCCTAGCTGTGGGTATGAGAATTCGACTGAACAAACCCAGTGTCTCCAATGTAAACGACCACTGCCGACTGGTGCGCCACGTGGCGTCACGAAAAGCCTCAAAGGGGACGAAGTAACTACAGTCCCAGTCCCTGATCAGCCTGCCAGACTAGCCCGGATTGAACATGCAGCCCAACTGACCCGCACCCATCGTGATGCCATTGCGTTGTTTGTGATGGGCGAAAGTGAACCCATGCTGGTCAAAGGACGTGGCAAAATTATTTTGGGTCGCCATATTCCCGGTGAACGCCCCCCCACCGTAGACCTCAATAATTATGGAGCACATTTATTAGGTGTATCTCGCCAGCACGCCCTCATCAGTTTCATCAACAAACGCTATACCATTGAAGACCTTGCCAGCACCAATGGTACATGGCTTAATGAAAACAAATTGACCCCCTTTAAAGCTTATGTTCTACGCAATGGCGATCAAGTCCGTTTGGGCCAGCTTACCATTTATGCCTATTTCAATTCGGCGGTCTACAATGAGCAGACCATTTTTTTGGTAGAAACCGAAGACGGCGAAGAAACCACCAGCAAATTGACCCCCGACCATCTAGTGACAACAATTGGGCCATATCTCAACGCGATTGCCCAAATTCAATTTGTGATAGATGAAGCCGCCGAACGCAGCCATTCCGAAGTCCATATCAACACTATCAGCGCCAGCGTCCAACATTCTCATATTCGGGTGGCAATTGATGGCGTACCGGATGCCATTAGCCTTGTCAAAGCCGTAATCTTGCCCTGGCGCAAACAACAAGTGAAATCGTTGGAAGTCTATCGCAAGGTCGAGAAACTCAGTGAGACCGAAATGGACGCACCGGGAGGCGAATCGGAAGCCAAGCGTCAGCGCCAAGAATTAGCCCGTAATCTATTCCAGTTAGCGAACGATATGCTGGCCCAATCTGCCCCAACGCTCTCCGCCGACGATAAAAAGGGGGTCATCAAGAAGTTGTTCCCTCCCTTGCAAATCGTCAGCCTGAGCACGATAGAACTTGCCAGCGAGGAGACCGCCCCCGCCGCCACATCGTAAATTGGATTTTTCAGCTTGGATAACAAAAAGGGCGGTGACTCATTTAATCATCGCCCTTTCTAATTTTCTTGTTAAGTAGCGTTATTGAGTCGGACGGATACGATAGGTGGCGTATCCCCATGCTACAAATGGTTGTTCACCTGAATATTCTGTGCCAGTTGCTGGAACCACCATTGCCTCGCCGTTATGCCACACAATCACCTGCCCATAGCGACTGAAGGCAAATGAACGACCATCCGGCGCAATTGAAATCATGTTCAAGGCCGAATAATGGGCAAAGCCCAACCTATCAATGCTCTGACCGTCGGCATTAAAAACCTGCCAGTTGCCGTGATCATCACTAAAGGCTGTAAATGCTCCATCGGTGGTCGCAGGGCTGACCATTTCTAGTGCAGCAGCGGCGGTGGTTGTACCAGTGACTGGGTCAATCAAAGTCAGTCCTTCGCTGTCAATCCCGCTGTTAAAGAGTGCGACTTTATCTTGTCCGGCGTCATTGACCCAAATGACATTATAAGGACTCCCGATGTCGCCCAGATTCATATTGAGCAGCAACGTACCGTCAGGGCTATAGACGCGCACTTCAGTCTCATAGTTAAGCAGGTCATAGACAACTGCGATGCCAGAATTGCCCCAAACCGCCCATGTCGAAAATACGCCGTTAGGGTAAGATAAATCAGACGCCAAAACGCTAAACGTGCCTTCGCTCACATCATAGATCACCAATTGATGGGTAAATCCGGGGTCGGTCATTTCCAGCCATGCCACCCGTGTGCCATCTGGTGACCATGTTGGCGACAGGCGTACAATATCGTTACCGGGAGCAGTGGCGTCACCTTGCATCAAAGGGCGGGTTTCATAAGTGGTCAAATCGAGCAGCCAAATATCCCGGTAGGTCGAAAAGCCACCCCCAAAGCGACCCGTAGTGGTGCGGAAAATCGCCTGTGTGCCATCCGGTGAAATCACAGCAGGGCTGACATCCCCGGTGCTGGTAATGCGGGTTGGAGCAGCATCTGTATTGCGCCACGCCCACAAATCACTACTCATGGTCATTAGCAGTGGGGTATTGGACATATCGGCTTGGGTTTCAGGAGACATGCTGGCAAATCCATTCGGGGCGCCTTCACGGAGGCGCCATGCCTGCGGCCCCCAAATTAAGCTCCCGGTTGCCAGCGCAGGGTCATCCACTTCGGTGACGGTATCAGCAGTTTGAATAATCACCTTACCACCCATGCGATAGGCGATACTCGATCCATCCGGTGAAATCACGGGCAAATTAGCGGTATTGAGGTGTTCACTACTGCCATCAGGATAGCCTACATAAATTTGGGCAATCGTGTCCACGCGGATTTGCTGGAAAACGCTCAGGGTTTGGAAATCGGAGGAAGGGCTGAATAATTCAGGCACACCACTCGCATCGGCAACTACACCCGTTTGCAAATCAGCCAACAACCACACTTGTTGAAAATTCTGCATGGCGATGTGAGTACCGTTGTCTGTGATGACCGGCAAAAATTGCGCCATCGGTTCGGGCAGGTCTATGGTTGAAATCAACTGACCATCGGGTTGATAAGTCACGATTTGGAAGTGGAAGTCGTTATTATAGAGCACCGAAATCCCCGCCTCTGTCCAGATGAGTTCAGGGCCGACAACTTGAGTCATGCCATCCTGTGACAGGCCACCAACCACAATGGATTCTGCGGCAGTGGCAAGGTCATAAATGACTAATTGGAATGCACCACCATAAACGGAGCTATTTTCATTGACCGTCCATGCCAATTGGGTGCTATCGGGCGACCATGTGGGGTTAGAGCGCACGTTATAACGGTCTTCTTGCCCCTCCACAAAATAGGACGCATCGGCGGGTTGACCTGCGATAGTCGTCCTTTCGCCTGTGGCAATGTCATAGACCGCAATATCGTAAGCATCGGTGACACCACCAACACCGCCCTCGCGCTCCGCCATTGCATTATAGCCATCCCTAAACTCGGTGGGTACATACCGTGTGGCGATTTTGGTGGCGTCCGGTGAAACCCTGCCACTGGGGAAGGAGACCGCGACCAAGCCATGAAGATCGGTCTGGCGGGATGGATTTGCATAAACAGAGGACATTGGAACAACAGCGACCAGTACAATCATCAATATTAAGATCGTAGACAGGACCCGGTTGGAAAATTTCATCAAGAATTTGCCTCCTGTGGAGAATGAGGGGATAGATTCAATTATGGGACGAATGGTCTTCCTGATATGTTCCCGCAAGTAGCTCATTTGATATTCATCCAATCGGTGGGTTTTTGCTCGGTCTTTGGACGGAAGTGGGAAAAAAGACCCCCCAACTTTGGTCGAGTTGAGGGGCTAGAGCTAGGAGATTTAGGAGTGTTTAGGACATCTTACGCACCGATACTCACCTTGACGTGAACCTCGGGGCGATCTAAATTGAAGGGGACAACCATTCCCTCTAACGGTTGGCCTTCAACGGAAAGCTGCAATTGATTACCCGGTCCAACGCGCACTACTTCAATATGGTAGTTAACACCGCGATATTGCCGGATGGCAGTAAAGCCCTGCCAATCATCGGGGATGACGGGGGCAACTTGGAGTCCGGCAAAAGTGGGCCGGATACCCAAAATCCATTGGGTGATAGCGACATAATTCCACGCCGCCGTCCCAGAAAGCCACGAATTTTTCGCTTCCCCATGCGTTGGAGCATCTTTACCCGCGATCATCTGGGCATAGACATACGGCTCACAGCGATGTACTTCGCTGATTTCTTCGCGGGCCGATGGATTGAGACGTGCGTAGTAATCAAACGCACGGTTGCCGTCGCCAGCCACCACCTCGGCAATCATGATCCAAGGGTTGGTGTGACAGAAAATCCCCGCGTTTTCTTTGTAGCCGGGGGGATAGGACGAAATCTCGCCCAAATGGATATAGTAGCGCGAATAGGGTGGCTGCTGTAATACTATCCCATGTGGGGTCGCCAGATGCGCTTCCACAGAATCGAGGGCTTTACGCGCAAACCCATTTTGCAAGCCGACACCCGCCATGACGCATATACCCTGCGGTTCGATAAAAATCTGTCCCTCAGCACATTCAGTCGAACCAACTTTGTCACCGAAGTTATCATAGGCTCGCAAAAACCAATTGCCATCCCAACCCTGTTCATAAATGGTGGTTTCCATCTTGGCGGCGGCATCTTGATAACACTGGACGTCCACGCCACGCTGCTGGGCCATTTCAACCATTTCTTGGGCAGCAAGGATAAACAACCCTGCGATAAAGATAGATTCGGCAACCTTGCCATCTTTGTTGGTGGTTGTTTGGAACGACTCACCGGGTTCTTCGGAGAAGGTATTGAGGTTCAGGCAGTCATTCCAATCCGCCCGTCCAATCAGTGGCAACTCATGTGGGCCAAGCCGATCCAGCGTATATTGGATGCTGCGTTCTAGGTGTTCATAAAGTGGGGTTTCGCTGCCGGGTCGGTTATCATACGGCACAGATTCATCCAAGATAGCCCAATCGCCTGTCTCTTTGATATATGCCGCAACCCCCAGCACCAACCACAAAGGGTCATCATTGAAGTTGCCGCCAACCGCATCATTGCCACGTTTGGTGAGTGGCTGATATTGATGATATGCCCCACCCGTAGGTAGTTGCGTAGCAGCAGTATCGAGAATGCGTTCCCGCGCACGGGCAGGCACCATATGAACAAAACCCAACAGGTCTTGGTTGGAATCGCGGAAGCCCATCCCTCGGCCAATCCCTGATTCATAGAAGGAGGCCGAGCGCGACATATTAAATGTCACCATACATTGATAGGCATTCCACACATTGACCATGCGGTTGGTGTGAATATCGGGCGTATTGACTTGCAGCACTCCCGCTGTTTTCTCCCAATATAGCTGCAAATCGGTAAATGAACGCTCGACCTGCACCGGATTGAGATATTTTTGGATGATGGGGCGAACAGTGGTTTTGTTAATCAGTCCCTGCCCATCAAATTTTTGATCTTTTGGATTCTCGTGATAACCCAAGACAAAAATAATCTGGTGCGTTTCATAGGGTGCGAGGCTTACTTTGATATGATGTGACCCCAATGGCGCCCATCCATGCGCGATGGAATTAAACGACTCGCCGCGTTCGACAGCCAGCGGAGTATCCCAATTGCGATAGGCCCCCAAAAAGGTGTCACGCCATGTATCAAAACCCGCCAACGACTCGGAACAGGCGAAGTAGGCAAAATGATTGCGCCGCTCTCGATACTCGGTCTTATGATAAATCGTACTGTCTTCGACCTCGACCTCGCCGATATTAAAATTGCGCTGGAAGTTGGTCATGTCGTCGTTGGCATCCCATAGGCAGAATTCCACCGACGAAAATACCGATATATCCGCCGGGGTACTACGATGGTTGGTCAATGTTAGCTGCCAAATTTCGAGGTTTTCACCCAATGGCACAAAATAGCGGGTGGAAGCCTCAATTCCATAATTCTTTGAGGCGATTCGCGTATAACCTAATCCATGATAACAGGCGTATTCATCCAGTGGAGTGCGGGTTGGTTGCCATGAGGGCGACCAATATTCCCCGGAGGTGTTATCCCGCAAATAGAGATAACGTCCACCCGTATCAAACGGCACATTGTTATAACGATAGCGGGTCAGACGCCGCAGTCGGGCATCCCGATAAAACGAATAACCACCCGCTGTATTCGAGATAATGCCAAAATAGGCTTCGTTCCCCAGATAATTAATCCATGGCAGGGGGGTATCGGGCCGAGTAATCACATATTCACAGGCGTCGTCATCAAAATAACCGTAGCGCATCCTGTCCCCCTAACCTGCTGTGACTTTTGCTATATAGTCTCGATACCATAAACCGCTTCGTTTCATCGTGCGTTTTAAGGTTTTGAAATCCACATGGATGATGCCGAAACGCCGATCATAGCCATAGGCCCATTCAAAATTGTCGAGCAGACTCCACACAAAATAGGCCGTCACTGGCGACCCTTGTTGGATGGCAACTTCAACAGCGGCGATATGGGTTTTGAAGTAATCGGTGCGTTCAGGGTCAGCAACCATGCCGTTTACCGGGTCAGGGTCGGGATAGGCCGCGCCATTTTCGGTTATCCACAAGGCTTTTGGTGCATATTCCTGATGCAACCGCACCAACAGTTGAGTTAGGCTCCCCGGTGCAAGCTCCCAGCCCATTTGGGTGTAACCAGCACCCTCCGGCTTAATCTCATGGGTTTTGAGATAATGCCCGTTCGGATCATCTTTAATCACGTTGCGGGTATAGTAATTGATGCCGAGGAAATCTTGGGGCACAGCGGCCTGCTTGATCTCGGTTACATCAATGTCGTCCAACGCGCTACCATAAAGTTGGAGCATATCAGCAGGATATTCACCCTTAAAAACGGGGTCAATAAACCAGCGGTTCACAAAGCCATCATGCCGCCGGGCCGCTTGAACATCCGCCTCAGAGGACGTGGCTGGGTCAACCCAACTCACATTGAGTGTAATACCAGCAACAGAATTCGCTACATTTTGGCGAATAACCTGCATTGCAGCGCCATGCGCCAACAACATGTGGTGTGCAGCCAGCAGTCCCGCACGCGGATCGCTGTAGCCGGGGGCATGGGCAGCAAACGTATACCCAACAAACGCCGCTACAAATGGCTCGTTAATTGTGATCCAGTTTTTGACACGATCCCCCAAGCGGCGGGTCATTTGATCGGTGTAATCGGAGAACCATCCCACAATTTCCCGATTGAGCCAACCCCCTCGGTTTTGCAGCGCTTGGGGTAAATCCCAGTGATAAAGGGTCGCGGCTGGAATAATCCCCGCGCTCAGAAGTTCATCCACCAACCGATCATAAAAATCAAGTCCGGCGGGGTTGGTTGTTCCTGTCCCGTTGGGGATGACACGCGGCCACGAAACCGAGAAGCGATAGGCCTGTAGCCCCAGTTCCTTCATCAACGCGACATCTTCAACATAACGATGATAGTGATCGGTGGCAACATCCCCTGTGTCACCGTTCATAACTTTGCCGGGAGTGTGCGAAAAACGAGTCCAGATACACTCGCCACGACCATCTTGGCGACTGGCTCCTTCAATCTGGTAACTCGCTGTCGCAGCACCCCACAGGAAATTCTTTGGAAATGCCATCATGGCTCCTGTAGGTGTAATCATCTAAAAATCAGGGTTCGGCATACAGATTGCGGAAGTCATCCGATACAACCGCTGCCCCGAACCAAGCCAAACTTTGACCGAAATAGAATTGAGATGTACCGCTCCAATAACCCGATCCTAGTACGCTACCTGCATAACCATACAGCAGTTCACCCAAGCGATTTTCGAGGGCTGTATCCTCGGCAGCATGAGCAGCCACCAGCCACATAGCGACCATCAACTCATTTTGATAGTCCACGACGGAGACGCCGTTCATGTCATACATTCGGGCGAACTGATCCGGGGGTAGGGTATTCAGAAATCGAGCGCTGCGTTTTGACCAATCACACGCCCGCGAATCGCCAAACCAGATGCAGTCCAAACCAATGCGCCAAGGCACACGGATGGCGTCGTAAGTCATCTCATATTTACATGTATCGAGGGGACGGCCTGTCGCATTGCAATAATCATAGGCCGGGCCACCTTCCGAAGTTGACCAGTCAGGAGCTAGACCCAAACGCGCACCATCCGTGACATAGAGTGTGCGATAGCCGTAGGTAATCACAGGCTGCCAGCGGGTCGTACCCTGAAAATCGTCAAAAATGCGATACCACGCGGGCGAGAAATAGGAGAGATTTAGGATTTCTTGGCCTTCACCTGCCCAATCATCACCGGGGGTAAGATAACGACCATCGCCAACTTCATTTTCATAAATGGCATCAATCCAGCGGTTGGCATATTCACCGTAGGCCCGTTCAGGATGCTGTGTCCATTCCGAACGCTCGACGCGCTTTTCCGCGAAGATCAAGGCAAGGGCAATATCTTCTTCTGCGTCAGTCGCAGAGCCGAAGCCAGTGATAGTACCCGTGTTATCTATGCGCCAATTCAATAAGCCCGTCTCTGGATCGAGCATCATTTGATAGGCTGCGTCATAGATAGTATTGAAGGTGAGTGGGTCGTTCATGAGCACGGCCATTAACATTCCATAGCCGATACCCTCACTGACAGATTGATAGCCCATGTTGGGGTCGAAAACGAGGCCCATGTTATTGCCACAGTTCTCGCCACAGAAGATGTAATTCTGCTTATAGCCTTCCCAACTGGCGCGTACCAATGCCGACCAATCAGCATCGTCCATTTCAAAACCGGCGGGTTCTTCTGGTAGGGCGGGTACAGGAATATCGGTGCGACCCACTTCAAAAAAGATGCCGCGTCCGAACACACTGGGATTTTGATAAGAGCTATCGCCCATATCCGCATTTGACCAGATTAGTTTCACATCGCGGTCTGCCGAACTTGCACCGTTTGCATGGGCCTGAAAGCCAATTTCTAAACCATGTGTCGGAGTAACGACGCCATTCAGGGCAACTTGGGCTTCAAACCCCCACCCATCATCGGTCTTAAATACGAAGGCTTGCACAGGCGCTCTGGAACCGTTGACTCCAGTCACGGTAATCGCCGCCGGGTCGGTATTGCCAATGTCGCCAGCATTGATGTTGACTTGAAAAATCGTATCGCTGTAGGTACGAGTGGCGAGTTCACCGGACAGATTGAGATAGAATTCCAGTGAGTCTTCATTCCAATACTCACTGCCATGCTGACCTGTGATGATATTCTGGTCAGGCATGGTCATGGAAATATACAAATTGTCAGTGTCCGCTGCCACCGCTACGGTGAATGACCCGTTTTCAGCCGGGTTTGCCGAAGGACTTGGTCCGCGATCAACAACAGAAACGGGCACCCCCGCCCAATCTGATAGATCACCATCCAACGTGATAGCAACCGGGAAGGGGATATAGAGAGCCTCACCGGGGATTTCAGCGGGCGCGAGGGGAGAACCCCCATCCTGCGCCCAACTGACACCACCCACCATTAATCCAAGAAGTAAAAGAGCCGAAACCAGACGTTTCATTATTTTTCGACCCCCGTAATTACCACACCTTGCATGAAGATGCGTTGCGCGAAGAAGAAGACCGCCAATGGAACGAGCATGGTCAATATCCCCGCCGCCATCATCAGATTTTGCTGCGAGGAGTAGATACGGGTGAAGTTTGCCAAGCCAACCGCCAACACACTATTTTCCGAACCACCCCCCAAGTAGATCAGGGGTTGTTGGAAGTCATTCCACGAGAACAAGAAGTGGAACAGATAGACCGCGACGAGGGCTGGACGTGCCGCTGGAACAATGACGTACCACAAAATTTGGAAGGGGTTCGCCCCGTCCACACGGGCTGCCTCATCCATATCGAGTGGGATACCCATCATATATTGGCGCAGCAAAAAGACATTGTAGGCATTGCTGAAGAAATGCGGCACGATGAGCGGGAAGAACGTCCCGATCCAGCCGAGTTTGTTGTACACAATATAGGTTGGGATTTGCGTGACCTGTGGTGGCAGTACAATGGTCGAAAGCAAAATGATAAACAGAATATTGGCATAGGGGATGTTGAAGCGGGTAAACCCATAGGCCACCAATGTTGCCGAAACCATCGCCCCAAGCCCACTGACGAGGGCGATAAACAGAGTGTTGCCGAACAGCTTGAAATAATCAATGGCATCCATCGCGTCGGTAAAGTTTTCGGGGTGGGGGTCGAGGTCCCACACTTTATCCAACCCGCGTACCCGCACATCCAATTCGAGGGGTTCAGCATCCGGATTTTCGGGGTCAATGAACTTTGCGCCGCGCCGTCCGGTTTCGAGTAAGGCCAGTTCACGGATTTCGCCATCTACTGGGACTTCATATAGAATGAGGTCTTGCTCTAAACGGATAATCTCGGCATCTGAGGTGGCAATGGGTAGTTCAAAAGGCGGCTCGCTAATTTCTTCGGGATTCATCCACAGTGTTCGATTGCCTTCTAATTCTTCGACTAACCCAAATTGGCCCCGCACATCTTCATAGGCAACGTTATAGAGGTTGACTTCTAGCCGTTCATTGACAAGGGCTGGTTTGAGGTCTTCGACAGCGATTTCAAGTTCAATAGGGGCTGCTTCAGGATTTTCGCTGTCAATAAACACGCTCACATTATCGCGGGTTTCGAGGAAGGCATATTTGTAAATTTTGCCTTGCTGAATGACTTCATAGACCGTCAGTTGCTGACCCTGATAGTCAAGCGTCTGCGGATGGCGATAGGTGTAGCGGAAAGTTTCAACTTCAGGACTTACATAATGATAGGTCTGGGGAGACATCGGAACAATGGGGTCATCAGGATCAGACAATTGCCCTTCGGTTTTGAGGGCGGTGCTGCCCATATAGACGAGCGGACTGAGATAGACGGTTGCGATCCCAATCATAATCATCAGCAGCGTACCTGCGCCGATGACCTTATACACTTCGCGCTTCATATAGTTGCGCTGGTTGGCATTATCGTTGCTTATAAATCCGCGTATACGTTCCATTACCTATTTACCTCCCGCATAGAAGACCCAGCGGCTTGAACTACGGAAGACCAAAATCGTGACAATCAACACCACAATAAACAGAATCCAAGCCAATGCGGAGGCATAGCCCATATCAAAAAACACATAGGCTTCTCGATAGAGATGGAGATTATAGAAATACATCGAAAGATCGTTGCCGCCAGCACCACGCGGGGTCAAGACATAGGCGACCACGAAATATTGGAAGGTGCCGATTAAGCCAATCACCAGATTATAGAGAATGACAGGTGAGATCATCGGCAGGGTCACATTGCGGAAACGTGACCAATAGTTGGCTCCGTCTACTTGAGAGGCCTCATACAACTCGGTAGGCACATTTTGCAACCCAGCAAGGAACATCAGCATCGTTGTCCCAATGCCCCATGTCCCAATAATCGTCAGGGCGGGCACGGCGAGGCTTGGTTCCTGTAACCACTCTGGACTCCCCAAGCCCAATGGGCTGAGTAGATAGACATTTAGCCAACCGTCTTGCCCCCGCAAAAATTGCTGGAACACCGTAGCAGCCACAACAGATGGGATAACACTGGGTAGGTAATAAATGGTGCGGAACAACCTGACCCCCGGCACCTTAGTATTGGTGAGCAGGGCGAAAAACAACGCTAGACCCAGATTGACCGGCAGTGAGATCACCGCAAAAGTGAGGGTGACTTGGATCGCCTTCCAAACTTCATGATCGCGTGATCCAAAATGGAGTGAAGCAATCCTAAAAGCCTCGGTATAGCCCGATTTAAAGGTCACTTCGTCCGCATCAGACCGAATAACCTGTAATGAAAATATTTTTTCATAGTTATCCGTGTCAATAAATTTGGTCTCGCCGGGTCGTTGGATGTTGTAGTCCGTCATAGAAAGATAGAGCGAGGCGATCATTGGCCCAAGCAGGAACAGAAAAAAGCCAATAATCCATGGGATTAAGAAAAAATATCCCCAAAGAATCTGCGCACGGCGCGGTGTAAGTTTGATACGTTTTTCTTCTACAGCGGGTGCTTGCACTTGAGTGGTAGGGGCAGATTGCACGGTTGCCATTGGAAAATCCTTTATCCTCCTAAACAATGATTGGGTTGACCCCTTCTCCAGTTTAACACTGAAGAAGGAGTCAGAGTGAGAGGAGGTACTCTTCTTATTATTCGGCAGCGGCAGCTTCGTCGAAGATGCCTTGAACTTCGGCGTTAAGCGCGTCTAAACCAGCATCCGTATCTACCGCTGGATCGGAACGAACGACCTGCCAAAAGGCTTCAAGGGCGTCCCAAGCGCGAGCAAAATTGGGCATATACCCTTCGTGATTGGGGGCATCGAGATATTCCAACGCGCCATAAACCACGTCGAGGTTCAGGAAGGGGAAGGCTTCTAGCCAGTAGGATTCCCAATCGCTGCGACCAGACAAACGAGCGGGCATACAACCGTAAACTTGGCACAGTTTGAGGGACTGTTCAGGAGCGGTGAGCCACTTCAGAACTTCCCAAGCCGCATCTTTGTTTTCAAAACCTTCCATCATGGCGAAGGTGTCAGCATGAACAGCCGCTGTAATCTTGCCATTGGGGGCGACTGGCACAGGATAGACATTCCAGCTAGCAGTGAAGTTGCCATCATCCATCGCGGACTTGATGCCACCAAACAGCCATGTGTGGCTGCGGCCCATCGCAATACGGTTGGAGGTGAAGGGGTTGGTTACGCCTTCGCCAATCGCGCCTTCAGCGTCGGCATTGGGGATGAAGTTGTCAACAAAGATACCGTCATGGAAGAACTTGACGGCCTGACGGAAAGCATCTTGATTGAACGTAGCGGTGACGGTGCCGTCTTCACCAATTTGAACACCGGCGTCATCGGGGCTGAAGCCGATGGTGCTGGCGCGGAAGTTGGTCCAGAACGGATAGTAGCCATAAACTTCGATAGCGGCTGGATCAAAGCCTTCTTCACCATTGTAGACACCATTGGCGTCCTGAGTGACGGCCATCGCGGTGGCTTTTAGGTCTTCATAGGTCCAAGCACCGTATTCGGTGGGGGGCAGCTCGACTTCAGCTTCTTCAAATATCGTTTCGTTCACATAAATGAACGAGGGATAGAACCCTAATGGCATGGCAATTTGACGACCACTTAGTTCAAACAGGCCAAAAGTTGCAGCGTCAAAGTCATCCAGATTCAGTTCTTCAGCATCCTGTTCAATATAGGCAGAAATGTCGGCCCACAGGTCACTAACTTCATACACGGTACGGACACCGGCTGGCCCCACGATAGCGGGGACATCACCACCGGAGACCTGCGTCAGCAGTTCGTCGCGGGCGGTTTCGTTGTCATGGAATTCGAATTCGATCTTGATGTCTTCGTGCGCGGCATTCCATTCATCAGCCAACGCAACCTGAGCGGCCTGTTGTTCGGGCAGATAGCCAGTACCAACGCCGACGAAAATCCGGATGGTCACCGGGTCTTGAGCTTTGGCAGGCTTGGCATCGTTACTGGGCAGCAACGCCACAACCAGCAGGGCAACAATTACTAATACGGGGAGGCCCCTCTTCAAAAACTTGGACATGACATTTAGCTCCTTATAGGCTCTAGCGAAATTTTTAAGGCCAAATACGAACTGATTAGGTTTCATTTCTGATTCTGCGGAATACCCTCCTTTAAAAATTCTCCTAAATGTTGGGAGCGCTCCCAACATCGCCTAACAAAATTAGGTCGACTGACGGACGATCAATTTCACCGGGAGCATTTGCTGAAATGGCGGCTCAACTCTGCCCTCTAGCAGGTCAATCAAGCCACGCACCGCATAATCTCCTAGTTGGGTTATTGGCTGTTGAACAGTAGTTAACTGGGGTTCAGTGGTACGGGAAATCCCCATATCATCAAAACCACCGATGGCAATATCTTCTGGAATACGCAGGCCCGCTTCTTTAATGGCCCGCATCGCGCTGGCAGCCATTACATCATTGGCGGCAAACACCGCGTCTATCCGGTGATGCAGCAGCAGTTTCATACCTGTATAGCCGCTCGCATCCGAATAATCCCCAGCCGGGGTAATGAGGCGCATATCTATAGGAATATCGGCATGTTGCAGGGCGCTAATATATCCTTGCAAACGATCATGGCTCGATGTCAGACCTGACCGACCTGTGATCATCCCGATACGCCGCCGACCCTGTTTGATAAGATGCTCAACCATCATACGAGCACCCTGCTCATTCTCCGAATCCACATAGCTACTTTGTTCATAAGCGGTAAAAGGCCGGCCTATGATGATGTAGGGTTTGCCCCTTTGATCAAGGCGTTTGATGAATGAGGCATTTACGGTAGCGGATGCAACAATCATGCCATCCGCAAGACGGTCATTGAACACCTGATCGTAGAAAGCACTCTCATCTACATTGGCACTCGTCAGCCATAGGATGGGGCTGTAATTCACAGAATTGGCGGCGGTAGTAATGCCTTGCAACAGGATGGAAAAAAATGGGTCTGTAAACAGGTCGCTGACAATGTGAGGAATGAGAATTCCAATGATGTTGGCACGTTGGGAGGCTAGGGCGCGTGCGGCGGGATGGGGTTTGAAATTATAGCGTTCAATAATTTCCAACACCTTGCGGCGAGTGATTTCACTGACATTGGGATGGTGATTGACCACCCTTGAAACGGTTGAACGGGAAACACCACTGAGGCGTGCAATGTCCTCTAGGTTTAAATCGGTGATTCCGTTGTCAAAATCAGTGCCCATAACAGTTCGCGCCAAGAAAAATTAGTTAAATGCCGCTCCCAAATTGAATAAATATTGTGGGAGCGCTCCCAAACTTGTTTTAATCATATCCCGATTTTTTAGGTTGTCAAATTTGTGATTTTCAGAACGAGCCAATGGTGACAGATGGCATAAAAAACAGAGTAGAATGTCACACTCTACCCTGTTTTGGAAGGTTCGTAAAAAAGCGGGATTTAGCGGTTAGCAAAACGATAACCCACCCCACGTGAGGTAAGAATGTAAATTGGGTTCATCGCATCTGGCTCGATTTTTTGGCGGAGATAATGAATATACAATTTCAGACTATCCGTAGCGTCGGCATATTCTGGCCCCCACGCCTCCTTAACCAGATCGGTACGTGAAATGACCCGGCCTGCGTTGCGTACCAAAACTCCCAAAAGTTTGAATTCTTTGGGAGTCAAGTGTACCAATTTCTCGTTAACCTTGACCTCGCGGTTAAGGAAATTGATGCGAAAATTGCCCCCATCAAATACCAGTTCTTCAGAAACCGTCGGCGTTGGTGTACGGCGTAGATGCGCTTTCACTCTCGCAACTAATTCATCATTGTCATAGGGTTTGACAATGTAATCGTCGGCTCCCATTTCCAAACCTTTGACCACATCTTTGATTTCGCTGCGTGCCGTGAGGAAAATGATCGGCACGTCGGAAAGCTCCCGTAGCCGCCGACAAACCTCCCACCCGTCCATATTGGGCATCATAATGTCTAATAAAACAAGATCAGGATGATTGCGATAGGCTTTGCGTAAGCCATCTTCTGCCCGATACGCCTTAATGACTTCATACCCCCGGCGCTCCAACAAAATACTAATAAGTTGGACGGTGGTTTCTTCGTCGTCTATAACCAGAATTTTTTCCGACATTCCATAACCCCTTATAGGCAGGCAAATATTGGGTCACTAGAAAGCACATACAAACTTTTTCCTCACTCTACCATACTATTAACAATCAACGCAAGTACAAGTTAGAAAATCGTTAGGCGTCGGCAGGAACGAGTGTCGAATCGTTAGAATCAGCTTGCGGTTGGGCTTGGTTTGTTTCCAAAAGACGTTGTTCTGTTTCCGCGATGATACGGGCCACTTCTTCAATTGCCACTCGTTGCTTACGATAAAAGTCGGCATTGCTCATCGCCAAGCGTAGCGCCACATCGCGCACACGTCGCCCTTGAATAAAACGCATTTCGAGGATGTTGTACAAAATCCACTCGGCTTTGGTTAGATTTTGCTGGCCCTCTGGCCGCAGTCGTTCAATCGCATCCACCAATACCCGCCGTAGGGCATGAACGCGGTTGCCATCTGTTTTGGCGACATGGTCAACAATCCCAAGCTCCAATAGTTTGCTTTCGGCCAGTTTTGGCCCACCCCAATAATCACGCAGAGCATCTCGCACCAAGTCAATAAACTCAGGGCTGTCGGTGAGCCTGTTTCTCTCAACCTCAATCTTTTCTGGCTTGATAGAAACTTGCCCAAAGGTGCTGACGTTGGTTCTTTGAAGGGTCGCGCTGGTAGCCGGAATAAGTTCGCCTAGCGTCGAGAAAATACGCCGTTGCAGGCGTTCATCCATGAGCACCTGTATCGAACGCTGCACAAGCGCATTCAACGTATCCTCTTCCTCGGCATTTAGATTCGGTTCGGCGGTGCGTCCCCAAATACCCATAATTCCAATGAGGGTATTTTCTTCGCCCTCCTTGCTGTAGAGCGGAACTAGCCAAAATGATCGCCAGCCAAAGTATCGGCCTGAGCGCTTAAGTCCGTCCGGCAATGGGTCATGATCGTTGCCATTTGAAAATCCGTTGGTCAAAAATTCTTCGGTGGCGGCACGATCTTCTTCCGGAATGCGGCCTACTACCTGTTCCAAATGGGCACCCCATTCCCCAATAGATGCTACAAATGCCGTTGGGACTCGGAGTTGGTCACACACCGCCGCAAGGATCGCTTCATGCAGTTGGGCAGCATCAGCCCGTGTCAACAATCGCTCACTAATGGTTTGCAATCGTCTTGCCTGCTCTTGGTCATGGGTATAGACCAACCAGCCTTCCAAACGTGGCATAATCACCGTGAACATCCATTGCATACACAATACCACCGTGACCGCCGCAAATGAGATAAACTGCTGGCCCTCTATCCCCAAAACACTGGTGGCCTCCGCGAATATTTGGATGGCGGCCAGTACCACTGTACCTGTAACAGGTCCACGCAGCATAAATTCAAGGAGTTCGGCCTTAACCACCCGGTCTGGCTGATGGGTTCCAAAAAACGAGAGCGGATAGGCCATAAACGCCAGCATCGCCAACACGGCCACATTTGCGATGTTAAAGACAACCCATATCCAGACATTGGAAAGTGTGCCCACATCATCAAAAAATATAGACAGCAGCAGAGAGTAGGGATAAAGTCCCCATGCCGGAGTGGTAAATGCGGCCAACAAATAGGTCATCCGGCGGCGGGTATGCGTCGTTAGGCAGCGGCGGCGTGCCCGAACAACATTAAACACCGCAAAACCAACTGCCACCAGAAAATACGCCGTATAGACAAGGAAGAAACTACCCGGCTTCATATGCCATGTAGGTTTTTCAACTAATGATTTAACGATGGCATCGGTAAATAAAGATGCCAAAGCAAAAACCGTTCCGACGGCATAGAGTAGGCGAGAGGCTCGCCGACGCCGTCCGCGTGAAACTCGTCCCGTAGTAGCCAACAGTGCATCGGAGAGATGGAACATAGCGGCTGGAATCATCGCCAAACCGAGCCACTGAAATCGAAACCAGTTTTCAAAGGCCTGTGGTTTACTCGGTTCAAGCGCGATAAAGACGTCTCCAATATAAGAAATGGTGACACACCCCAGCAAAATACTGGAGGCGCGGGTCACCCGATCTCTGACATGGTGCGTAATGTTATATAACAGCATCGAGGCGGTGATGATGACAATAGCTGTGGAAAGAATTTCATTGGTAAATTGGAAAAAAGTAACGCCGTCTAGCCTATCCATAATCCTCAACTGACTGTTGGTTGATCTTTTTTTGGTCTGTTTATTGTACCCACTGAATCGTCAGATGCCTGACCATTCGATAACAGAAACCAAACGGACTGCCATCGCTGACAGTCCGGAAATTTCATCGTTTGCATCGGAGCAAGCTACTCCAACAGCGGAATTATTCTTCTTCGAATTCTTCCTTCTTACGGGTAATACGTTCTGGTTCGGCAGGAGCAACTTCGGCAGCGGTTTCTTCTTCGGCTTCACTATCCACACCCTCATAGACCGAACGCACCACAACCATATGGGGGTCACTAGCGTAGGTCACTTTTTCAAGGGCAGGCAAATCCGAGACATGGATCATATCACCGATAGCCTTCAGCACCGACACGTCTACTATCACTTTACTTGGAATATCAGAGGGAAGCGACTCAACCTCAATCGTTGGGGCTTCTTGAACAACTTGCCCTCGCAGGCGTCCCTGCGTGCTTTCTACATTAATCAATTCAATCGGAATGCTGCTGATAATGGTTTCATTCAGATTCACCGCATAAAAATCCACGTGCAGCACGTCACGGCGCACAGGATGGCGGTCTACGACACGGATAAGAGTGGTAAAAGTCTGGTCTTGAACTTTGACATCTACCAAGTGCGTTCCACCTGCTTGAATCAGAACGGCACGCAGTTGGGGCCAATCCATCATAATATGGACTGGGTTTTGGCTTGGGCCATAAATCACACCGGGGATTTGACCAACGGCACGCAGTTGTTTAACTTGCTTGCCTATTACTTCACGGGGTTGTGCTTGTAAGACGACTGCTTCACTCATTTTCGTTGAACTCCTCAACCAAAAGCTCTTATCACTGACTATCCTCTTTTGGCGAGGCTGATGGATCAGTTCAGAGCCGTACTGTTGTATCCAATTAAGATGCTTCTTAGGACAGGCATAATGATTTTGAAATGGTTTGCCTGACTACTTTTGCGGCGTGCCGATTGTAACGGAGGGGGGATAGCAAGTCAATACGTAGTCATGTAATCCAACAGGGGGTCTATCGTATTCAATCGCCCAAAAAATGCTATAATGCGGGGCGCTGTAAAGGAGAAACTTAGCCGATGTCCGTTCCCTATTGTCATGTATGCCAGTCACGCCCGGAAGAGCAGCGGGCCTTTACTGATTCCGGTCTTGAAAAAGGTGATTACTGCCCGGTATGCTATCGTCCAACCTGCTCCCATCATTTGGCAACTGTCCGTTTCCGCTGGCGAACAGATCGTCGCTTAGACAGTGCCCTTGTCTGTATCGAATGTAAACGGGCCTATCGTCATCGAAACTGGGATGTTGCCAACCGCGATTGGATTAGTTGAGGAACCAAAACATCATGTCTCATCGTCCCCATTTGGTCTTTGAACCTGAAATCCAAGATGCCCTATCACAATATATTGTAGAGTTGTACGTAGACGAAACGGATGCCCAGCGCCAAATTAGCGAAAAAACGGCTATTCAGGGACTCCCCCAGATTGATTTACGCGCCGAAGAAGGCTGGATGTTGATGTTCCTCACCCGCCTAATTCAAGCCAGACAAGTGGTTGAAATCGGCACATTGGCCGGATACAGCGCCACATGGATTGCGCGTGGCCTGCCCGATGATGGCAAATTGATTACGCTGGAATTAGACCAGCGACATGCCCAGATCGCCCGTGAAAATCTGGATGCCAATAGAGTTAGCCATAAAGTGGATATTCTGGTTGGGGACGCCGCCCAAAATCTAAAGACCCTTAATGGCCCTTTTGACCTCGTTTTTATTGACGCCGACAAAGAGGGCTATGAAGTCTATTTGGAGTGGGCGATTAACCATGTACGTAAGGGCGGCCTTATTACGGCGCACAATGCCTTCCAACACGGCAACATCGTCGCCAAAATGCCCACCCCCCACCGTGCCAATAGTGCGAAATATATTGACGCCTTTAATCGCCGAGTCGCAGCAGATAAGCGCTTACTTTCAACCATCATCCCAGTTGGGGATGGTCTTGTTGCAGCAATGGTTTTATAGGGAGATACGGAATGGAGAAAACGGGTCGTCATCCCAAAAGGGTACGATTTTGGAGTGTAGCCTTAGTGCTAAGTCTCATCGGTTTGTTGATCGGGGCGTGTGATGAGGTGGATAAGCTGACAGGGGATGAAGATGTGGTGGTGCCCACTCTTGCCACCCTGACCGATTTGCAAACAGCCGTCTATTTAACGCAGGTCGCCCCACCAGCGGGTTTTGCAACGGTGTCCTTCCCCGGCATTGACGACAATTTACGCACGGCAGTTTATTCGCACGTCGTCATCACGGTGAGCTTTGATGGTGCATATAGCGAACCCACTCCCGACGATCCTCCCAATGTCCAAAGCACGATGCGGATCGAAATTTGGAACGATGACTTTAATGTGGCGCGGCAGGTGCGGATTGAATTTTTGGGCAATGTCTTCTCAGGGGATGCCAGCAATTTAGACGTGGTGCGCCTGAGCAACAATTTCTACATGCTTAATCCCAATGGCGTATGTATCACCGACCCTGCTAAAATCCGCGATATTGCCACCTTGCAGGCAGGTCAATTATTGGGTGGGGTCAATTTGGCCCAGCCAACGGGCCGTCCCAATGAGCTAATTAATGGCTACAAATCGTGGCAATATGGCTTTACCCCCTCCCAGATGAATTACCCCTCTGTTCAAACGACCAACGCGATTGATATTTTGACGGGTGAACTGTGGGTTTCGCCTGAGTACAATGTTGTTACCCGCTACAAAGTCGAAATGAATGTCTATCAGGCCACCTTGCTGTTCGGCAATCGTCCCGTCACTGGGCGCATTGTTTTTCAATATGATATAGATCAACTGGGTATCGCGCCAAACATTTCTGTACCAAATGGCTGTTAGAACAACAGTGCGGAAACCCTTGCGTTTACGGGGTTTAAGGATATAATTTTGGGGTTACACGATTCACAAAAATTTGAAAATTTACGGCGCGAAGCCCTGCGGAGAACTCTCAACATGCGTGTTTCTGTTCTGCAAGAAAATCTGCAAAAAGGTCTGAGTATTGTCAACCGGGCGATTAGTTCGCGCCCAACCCTGCCCATCTTGGCGAATGTGTTGCTTTCCACCGAAGACTCCCGCCTAAAACTTTCTGCCACCAATCTTGAACTTGGCATTTCGGTCTGGATTGGGGCAAAGGTCGAACAAGATGGCGCTGTCACCGTGCCTGCCCGTACTCTATACGAACTCGTCAGCAATCTCTCGCCGGAACGGGTGGATATGGAATTGGAAGTCCGTACCCAGACGATCAATTTACGCTGCGGGGGCACAACCACCAATATTAAGGGTATTGACGCTTCTGAATTTCCGCTGATCCCCGAAGCCAGCGCCGACGGGGTGGCCGTACCTGCCCATGAATTCCGTGAGATGATTGAGCAGGTCGCCTTCGCCGCCGCCAAAGATGACAACCGCCCTGTGCTGACCGGCATTCTGGCCCGTTTTGAAAATAACATAATTACACTAGCTTCAGCAGATGGCTATCGTCTGTCGGTACGCAAAGCCTATATTGAAAATCCGGTGAAGCAGGTAGTCAATGTGATTATTCCTGCAAAGGCCCTTCAAGAAGTGGCACGTATCATCTCGGATGAAGATGAACTGATCTATATCTCTATGCCCGAAGGCCGCAGCCAAGTCATGTTCCATCTGGCGGAAGTGGATGTAGTGTCCAGCCTGATTGAAGGCAAATTTCCCGATTATGAAGGGATTATCCCACGCAAAAAGAGTACCCTGACCACTGTCTATCGGGACGAATTGCTGCTGGCCTGCAAGCGTTCGGAAGTGTTTGCCCGCGACAATGCCTTTACCACCAAGATTTCGATTATCCCCTCCGATGATGGCGTTGGCCCCGGCGAAGTGCGCGTGCGTGGTCAATCCAACGAAAAAGGCGACAACGAAAGTTTGGTGACGGCCTCAGTGGATGGCACAAGCGTGGACATCTCATTCAACATCCGCTATCTGATTGATGTCCTGAATGTGATTAAAGAAGATCAGGTCGTCATAGAAACCAACACCTCCACCGACCCCGGTGTGGTGCGTCCAATGAAAACCGACGACGATGGTCTTGACCATTTTGTGCATGTGATTATGCCTATGCGTGGCGGCTGATCGCATTGACCAATTGACTTCTAACCCCTCGATTGTCCGAATAAATGGCGATAGAGGGGTTTTTTGTTAACCCACTTTTTACCTTGACTATCAAGCCTTCCTCCCGTAAAATCGGCCTGTTTCCAACAGCATGGCAAAATTGAGCAGGTAAAAAATTCCCTATGCCGATGTTTGAAAACCTGAGTGACCGCCTGCAAGATGTCTTTGGACAGCTTGGGCGCAAAGGCACGCTCACCGAGGCCGATGTAGATACGGCCCTGCGTGAAGTGCGTATCGCGCTGCTTGAAGCCGATGTCAACCTCAAGGTGACAAAAGATTTTATCAAGCGGGTGCGGGAACGGTCTATCGGGGCCGAAGTGCAAAAAAGCCTTCGTCCGGCTCAACAGGTCATCAAAATCGTCAATGAGGAATTGGTTGCCACACTTGGCGAAGCAGGCAGGCTTAATCTCAGCGGTCCCTCTCCGCGCGTGATTATGTTAGTGGGCTTGCAGGGGTCGGGTAAAACTACCACTGCGGCAAAACTGGCCCTGCATCTGCGCCGCGATAATCGTAAACCATGGCTGGTCGCCGCTGACACCTACCGTCCAGCAGCGATTGACCAGTTGGTGACGCTCGCCAAACAAATTGACATGCCGTACTATGCGGAAACTATCCAATCCTCCCCGCCCGACATCTGTGCGCGAGGGGTTGAAGCCGCCAAGAATGCCGGAGCGACGGTTGTGATTTTGGACACAGCGGGTCGTTTGCAGATTGATGACCATCTGATGGCCGAATTGGAGGCAATCAAAGCACGCACCAATCCAGCCGAAATCTTGCTGGTGGCCGATGCGATGACGGGGCAGGAAGCGGTGCGAATCGCCGAAGGCTTTAATCAACGAGTCGGCCTGACCGGGTTGGTTCTGACTAAAGTGGATGGTGATGCGCGTGGTGGTGCTGCCATTTCCATGCGGGAAGTAACCGGGGTACCCATTAAGTTCTTGGCGACAGGCGAAAAGTTAGACGGATTTGAGGTATTTTATCCTGACCGTCTGGCCTCACGCATTCTCGGTATGGGTGACATGCTCTCCCTCATCGAGCAAGCCGAACAGCTTTACGATGAAGAAGAAGCCTTGCGCCTGCAAAAGAAGATGATGAAAAATGAGTTCAACCTTGAAGATTTCTTGGGGCAACTCCAAAAAATCCGGCGTATGGGGTCATTCTCCAAAATCCTAGAGATGATTCCCGGCGTTGGCAATCTACGTAAGCAGTTGAACATCAATGACCAAGACGCTCAACAGCGGATGAAACGGGTCGAGGCGATTATCCTCTCTATGACTCCGCAAGAGCGTCGAAATCCCAAATTGTTAAATGCCAGCCGCAAAAAGCGGATTGCCGCAGGCAGTGGAACAACGGTGCAGGACATTAATCAACTCCTGAGCCAGTTCCGTGATATGCAAAAAATGATGAAGGAGATTGGCGGCGCGGGGGGACGACCTCCACGAATGCCGGGTCTCCGTTAAACCCGAAAATGAATACATGCTGTAAGGAGCAATGAAACAATCATGGTACGCATTCGTTTGCGTCGTGTAGGCCAAAAAGGTCAAGCTGTCTATCGTATTGTCGCCGCCGATCAACGTGCCAAACGGGATGGGCGCTATATCGAAATTCTGGGTCACTATAACCCCCGCACTCAGCCCGAAACCGTTGAATTTGCGGAAGAGCGTATGCTGTATTGGTTAAGTAATGGTGCTCAACCCTCCGATTCCATGAATATGATCCTGCGCAAAACAGGCACGCTGGAACGTTATGAACGTCTGCAAAAGGGCGAAAGCATGGAAGCGTTGGTTGCCGAGGCCGCTGCCAAGAAAGAAGCCGCTGGCCCAATCAATCCCAAGACCCGCTTTATGGCCCCTCTCAAGAAGGAATCGGCCAACTAAGGGTCTGAATTTTAACCGCTGTCTTCCTAACATGGAGGGCCAAAATGAAAGAACTTGTTGAATTCGTTGCCAAATCGCTGGTGGATGATCCCTCTCAAGTGGAGGTTGGCGTCGAGCCAGATGGGAATTTGGTTATTCTCAAGCTGCATGTCGCCCCGGAGGATGCAGGCCGGGTGATTGGAAAAGATGGTCGTGTTGCCAGCGCCGTGCGGGTTTTGCTGCGGGCAATGGCAGCACGCGAAGGCAAACGGGTGACGTTGAAGATTGACTAATCAACCCTCCGAACCGTATTTCCTTGTGTTGGGCAAAATTGTCCGTCCACATGGCATTCGGGGCGAACTGCGGATGCAAATCATTACCCGTTTTCCAGAGTTTTTTGAAAACCTTGATACAGTTTATCTCGGTACGGACAAATTTGACCGTCGCAGCGCCACCCGCTATAAAGTGGTGCGTCTCCGCCAAGAACGCGACGTGATGTTGTTGGCCCTAGATGGCATCATGGATCGAAATACAGCGGAATCTCTGCGCGGCAAATTTGTCATGTCCCCTCTGCGTGATACCCTGCCTCTTGAAGAAGGCGAAGTGTATTTGTTTGAAATCGTGGGCATGTCCGTCTACACTGACTCGGATGAATATCTCGGTGACGTAGCGGAAATCATGGAGACAGGTGCCAATGATGTTTATGTGCTGCGCGGGGGCAGCCGAGGGGATGTTCTCATCCCGGATACGGATGAAGTGATTCACTCCATTGACCGGGCCACCCGCAAAATTATCATTACCCCCTTGATTGGTCTGCTTCCCGGCGACGAGATAGATGATACTGATGAGCCGGATGAAGACGGCGACGCCTAAGCCCGCATTGCACCTATGCACCGGGAACACTATTGGGTTGGTTTTAATCTCGTCAAAGGCATTGGGCCAAGCCGACTACGGGCGCTGTGGGTCTACTTTGACCACGACATGGAAGCAGCGTGGAATGCCGATCCCCAAGAACTACTGAGTGCTGGACTGGGTGAACAAGCCCTTAACACCTTCCTCAAATTTCGCAAAGAACCCAACCTCGACCCCATATTTGATAAAATCCAGCGAGTCCACGCCCATATTTGCACACTCGATGATGATGAGTACCCGACCCTTTTGCGGGAAGTGCCGGATGGCCCACCACTGTTGTACGTTCGGGGTCGGCTTTTCCCCGAAGATGACCTCGCCCTTGCGATGGTTGGGACACGCAAAGCCACGACCTATGGCCTAGAAATTGCGCGGCGTATAGCAACCGCGATGGCTCATGCAGGCGTCACCGTCGTCAGTGGGTTGGCGCGTGGACTCGATACCGTTTCACACGAGGCCGCCCTTGCAGCAGGGGGACGAACCATCGCCGTGATGGGGAATGGTATTGACCAACTTTACCCATCCGAAAATCGTGCGTTAGCCACCAAAATTGTCGAGGAGGGACTCGGTGCGGTAGTTACGGAATATCCTCCCGGCACACCCCCATTAGCTGAAAATTTCCCGGCGCGAAATCGTATTATCAGCGGCTTATCGCTTGGTGTGTTGATTGTCGAAGCGCCAAAAAGCAGCGGGGCACTGCTCACCGCTCAATCCGCACTCGATCAAGGACGTGAGGTCTTTGCCATCCCCGGCAACATTACTTCCCCTAACAGTGAGGGTACCAACAGTCTGATTCAAGACGGGGCAAAGTTAGTCATGCGCCCGGAAGACATCTTAGAAGAACTCAACGTAAGTCGTTACACTCTTCAGACGAAACAAGCGGTAAAATCAATAGTGCCAGATTCGCCGGAAGAGGTGCGCTTGTTAGAAATAATTGCACTCGAACCCGTTCATCTTGATGACATCAGCATTCAAAGTGGTCTACCCATTCATCAAGTCGCCTCAATGATGACGGTAATGGAACTCAAAGGCTTGGTACAGAGTGTCGGCGCGATGATGTTCCAAATGTCCCCCAATGTAGACCTTGATTCATTCAACGACTCTTTCAACGCTGAGTGAAATTTCACCACTATCAACTGGAGAAACAATCATGACCGAGCATCTTTACGCACTTATCATGGCGGGTGGTGGCGGAACACGACTTTGGCCCCTTAGCCGTCAAAATCGGCCCAAACAATCACTTCCACTGGTCGGTGAACATTCCATGTTCCGGGTTTCAGTCGAACGGCTTTTTCCACTGCTGCCACCAGAGCGCATTTTTGTGGTGACGGGTCAAAATCACGCCGAGGAACTGCGCCGCGATACGCCCGAACTACCTGCCGAAAATTTTCTGGTCGAACCTTTTGGCCGTGATAGTGGCCCAGCGGCTGGTTTAGGCACCATCCATATCGCTGCCCAAGACCCCGATGCCGTGATTGCCGTGCTGACTGCTGACCACCATATCACCGATATTGAGGCATTTTTGAATGTTCTCAAATCTGCCTATCAGATGGCCCAAAAAGGCAAAATCGTGACTCTCGGCATTTCCCCAAACTATCCTTCGACAGGCTTTGGTTATATCAAACGCGGGGAACTGCTCGAGACGGTTGACGGCTATAAGGTTTACAAGTCGGAAGGTTTCCGCGAAAAACCCGATCATGCCACTGCCATCGAATTTGTCACCAGCGGGCGCTATAGCTGGAACGCAGGTATGTTTATCTGGAAAGCCTCCCAAGCACTGGCCGAATTTGAAAGGCAGAAGCCCGGTATCTATCAAAACTTGCAGACTATTCGCCAAGCCTATGGTAAGCCAGACTATGCCGCCGTGATCCAAAAAGTGTGGCCGGAGATGGAAAAAATCTCGCTGGACTTTGCCATCATGGAAAAGGCCCAAGAAGTTGCGGTCATTCCCGCTGATATTGGTTGGAGTGACATTGGCAGTTGGTCAGCTTTGTATGAAGTGCTGCATATCGAGCGTGGTGACGATCAACAAAACGTTCTCCACAGCAAAAACACCGATGCGATTATGTTGGATACGAGCGGAACGCTTATCTTAAGTAATCGTCTCGTTGTAACCATCGGCGTCGAAAATCTGATAATTGTAGATACGGAAGATGCCCTGCTGATTTGCCATCGAGATCAGGCGCAAGACATCCGCGCAGTGGTCAACAAACTTCAAGAGACAGGTAAGAAAAACCTGCTCTAAACTTCTTAGCGCAGGGGAGACACAAATTTGTACACTTGCAAGGCTTAATGTACAATGGCCTCTCATGATAAAAGTTCAAATTTGCTGTTGAATTAGGACGCGCCTGCACGGGCCGCCTGCCGGACGGAATAGAGGCTACGCTTATGCAAAGAATCGTTCATGTTGTTAAACAATACGATGTCATTTTGACCGCCTTTAAACCCGCATTGCGGCGCTTTTTCTGGATTCTCTTTGGCGTCGTATTGGGGATGCTGCTGGTCTATGGGATTGTACCGGTCAAGTTTGAAAATAATGCCGAGCCAGTCCAGTTGGGCGATACCTATCGTGACCAATGGCTCAAGGGTCTCGCGGCTGAATATGAGACTTGGAATAATCGTATAGAAACTCAGGGTGCGACGGATTTCAATCCTGTTGAAGAAGCCCAAACCAAGTTGATTGACGCAGGCATCACCACCGACGACATTACCCGCCTGCAAAATGAAAATGCGGATAATGCAGTCTTGGTTGGTCAATTAGAGGCCCTCAAGCCAGTCGCAGATAGCATCAAAGGCGATGCCCAAGCCAAGATTGACCAATATCCTGATCCCGGCTTCTGGAATAACGTCATGGTGCCACTGCTTGGGTTCTTGGGGATGTTGATTGTTTTGCTGTTGCCGACTCTATTATTTGCGATCTACGGCATCTACGACCTGCCCCTCATTGGCCCGGTGATTAAGCGCCTTACCAAGGGTGCGCCCACCGAGACCGATATGAAGTTGCGGGCTGAACGAGAAGCACGCGCGGTTGCCAAAGAAATGGCCGCGACCCAGCGCACCGTTTTCGACACCGCACCTGTCACCCAGTTTATGTCTACCTATCTAGCGGGTGACAATTACTATGATGATTCTTTCGCCATCGAACTTGCTGATGCCAATAACACCTTTTTGGGTGAATGTGGATCGGGTATTGCCGACACCATTGGGGTAGGCGATCCTAAGAAAGTCACCGCAACTGAGGTCTGGATATTTGACAAGAACGACATCAGCACTGTAACGCATGTCATGATGTCTGAACATGCCTTTAACGACGATGCCATCCGCGCCAAATTAGCTGCGCGTGGCGAACCCGTATTGGCTGCTCCCGGTGCGACGACGGTCTTGGAAACTCAAACGCTACGTGCCCAAATTCGCATTGTGGATATGCAGTATGGCGATGGTGCCCTGCCACCTCACAGTTTCTTTGACCGTTTGACAGTTGAAATTGCGGTCTGGCAAAAAGAAGGTGAAGAGGTAATTGAGCCTCCGGTGCGTGTGCCGATGGGAACGGGCACTCAGCCTTTAGCCCCCATGCCCCAAACACCGCCGCCGCAATATGCACCACCACAACCCGCGCCACAGTTTGCGCCACCGCCGCCGCAACAACAGCCACCGATGCAGCCGCGTCCACAACAGCCACCACCTCAAGGGATGCCACCGCAAATGCCTCCACAACAGCGTCCACCGCAGGGAATGCCTCCCCAGCAGCAACCACCGATGCAGCCGCGTCCTCAGCAACCGCCGCCACAGCAACCTTTCCAAGGACCGCCTCCCGGTGTCCCGCCGCAGGGGGGTGGACAGTACCCGCCACCGCCGCGTGCGCCCATGCCTCCCCAGCAGCCCGGCCAGCAACCGCCGTCACCGTTTGGCGACACTGGCGAGGTCAATTACTAGTAGCCTGATTTTTTAGCAATATTCAGTAGGGGCGGGCCAAAATCCGCCTCTATTGCTGTATAGGAAACGAAACGATGATTAATTGGCAAACGACTGCGCTTGTTTTTCCCGGTCAAGGTTCACAGGCGGTTGGCATGGGAGCTGAGATTGCTGCCCAATACTCTGCTGCCCGTGAGATTTTTGCCCAAGCCGATGCCCAACTCGGCCTGCCCTTCAGTAAATTATGTTTTGAAGGCCCTGCCGAGCAGCTAGACGAAACATATAACACCCAACCCGCCCTTTTTATTACCGGGATTGCCCTACTTGCCGCCCTCAATGCCGAACTTGCCGCACGGGGCCAATCGCCAGCGACCCCCGCCTATGTTGCAGGGCACAGCCTCGGTGAATTGACAGCCCTAACCGCCGCCGGAGCAATGGAATTTGGGCCGGGCCTAAAATTGGTGCGCGAACGTGGACGCTTGATGCGCGAGGCCGGTGAAAAATCGCCCGGAGCAATGGCCGCCATCTTGGGTCTCGATATTGTTGCACTGCGTCAGCTATGTGAGGATGCGTGTGCTGCAACAGGGGGATTTGTCGTGGTCGCCAACGACAACTGCCCCGGTCAGACGGTGATTTCGGGCGACGATCAAACCCTCGATCACGTCCTGACCCTTGCCAAAGAGCGGGGTGCAAAACGGGCCTTGAAATTAGCTGTCAGTATCGCCGCCCATTCACCCTTAATGGCGACCTCACAGGAGGAATTCCGCACCGCCGTCAAAAACACGCCCATTACTGTTCCGGCGACGCCTGTGATTGGCAATGTATCCGCCGCCCCGCTCACCACTGCCGCGATGATTCAGGACGAACTAAGCGCCCAATTAACCTCGCCTGTGCGCTGGACAGAGAGTGTTCAAGCGATGGTGGAATCTGGCATTACCCATTTTGTTGAGCTTGGCCCGAAAGCAGTTTTGGTTGGATTAATCAAACGTATCAACAAAGAAGTAACGGCTGTTGGCATCGAAAACCCTGCCCAATTAGCCGCTTGGTTAGACAGTTAATGTGATTTTTGCAGGTGGAATTTGTAGCAAGTTTTAATGTCAGGAAGCATTTGACATTAAAACCGAACCTCCCTATACTTTAAATAACTTTAAAAAGCTGTTTAAAGGATTGCGGGGTATGCTGAAAATCCCCTCAAAAATTTACATCAAAAATCGTCCTATTGGATGAACAAGACACGCCTGCGTAAAGCGTGTCTTTTTTATTTTTATTTAAGCCCGTATTTTTGTATCAACCGAATGATTAATCTTAGGAGGCCCCCCAATGGACAACGCAATGATCGGAAAGATTGAAAAAGCTAAACGTTATGCCGAACAACCCGATCGGGTCGAGTTCACCCAATTTCAAGTGACATTTCACGGTGAAAACGACCAACACCACATCGCCTATGACAATGGGCAGTGGTCATGCACATGCAGCTTTTTCCACACACGCGGCGTGTGCAGCCATACAATGGCACTCGAAAAATTGATTGGTCACAAGATGGGTTCACGCCTAGCCGGTAATCCGACTCCCGTTGAGTCGGGGGACTAATTCCCGACGGCAACATTTTTCATAAACACCAATAAAAGAGCCTATCTTCCATCGTGCGAGATAGGCTCTTTGTTTGCTATTTTGCTAAAGCCTTAAAAATCGTGGCTACCACCGGGGTCGAGCACAATCGCAGCCGCCTCAGTGCGACGTGTCACCATATTGGCCCAGTCAGCCGCATCTTGCACAATCGGCGGGAATGTATTGTAGTGGGTCGGCATCACATAACGCGGACGTACCAATCGCACTGCCCGCACGCATTCTTCTAGCCCCATCGTGAAAAAATCCCCGATAGGCAGCATCGCAACATCAATGCCGAACTCGCCAATCAACTGCATATCTGAAAAAAGAGCCGTATCGCCTGCATGATAGATTCTTAAATCATTATTGAGGGTGATAATCATGCCATTGGGTTGTCCGCCATAGCTCCCATCGGGCATGGAAGAACTATGGAAGGCAATCGTTAATTTCACAGTGCCAAAATCATATTTGCCGGTGCCACCTGTATTGGGGGAGCTAATATTTTTTACGCCCTGTTTACCAATCCAATTCGCCACTTCAAAATTACCAATGACAGTGGCGTTAGAGCGCTTGGCGATACTTACCGTATCTCCGACATGATCGCCATGCCCATGTGTCAGCAGGATGAAATCGGCGTGCAGTTCATCTGCCCTCATAGGCGCTAAAGGGTTTCCACTGATAAAGGGGTCAATAAGGAGTGTATGTGTACCTGTCTCAATCTTAAACCCTGAATGGCCCAGCCATGTAATTTTTGTAGCCATACCTGCCCTCGCAATTGAATTTATGGTATGTTTAAGCAGTTCAATGCGATTATAGTGATCCTGTAACTATCTCACAAGAAATTGTTTGCTTTTTTTCATAAGGAGAGGTCACATTGATTAAACTCCTACATTTCGCCGATGTACACATTGGTATGGAGAATTATGGACGCACCGATCCTTCAACAGGTCTGTCCACCCGTGTGATGGATTTTCTGCGCCGCATGGATGAGATGGTAGGGTTTGCCGAACAGCAAGCCATTGACCTTGCGATCTTCGCCGGAGACGCCTTTAAAACACGGAACCCCAACCCCACCTTTCAACGTGAATTTGCGTGGCGGATTCTGGATTTAGCCAAAATTTGCCCTGTTGTCCTCTTGGTTGGCAACCACGATTTGCCCATCAACATCAAGAAGGCTTCGAGCCTCGAAATTTATGATACCCTGCGTGTCCCCAATGTTACGCTTGGCGATCAATATAAACTGCATCTCATCGAAACCAAAAACGGAACAGTCCAAGTGGCTACTGCGCCCTATCCGGTTCGTGCCCGTTTGTTAGAAGGGGATGACGAACTCAGTACCCGTCGCACACTGTCGGACTTGGATTCGGCACTGCGCCGTCAGCTTGAATTGGTCATCCGCGAACTTACCCAGCAAGCGACCCAATCGGATGCACCACGCATTTTAACGGGACATTTTTGGGTGGATGGGGCCATGACGGGCAGTGAGCGCCAAGTCATGATTGGGCGTGATGTGGCGATTGGCCTTGCCGAAATTGCTGACCCCGCGTGGGATTATGTGGCATTGGGGCATGTACATCGGCATCAAAACTTGACCGCCGGGCGCAATGATGCCCCCCCCGTTATCTATAGTGGCAGTATGGAACGTATTGATTTTAGTGAGGAGGGCGATGAAAAAGGTTTTATTTATGCCGAGATTGAACGCGGCTATACCCAATGGGAATTTGTGCCCCTACCCAAATCTCGACGCTTCCTAACAGTGCGGGTCGATGTGCGTCAGGCTGGTAATCCTACCCAAGTCGTTTTGGAGGAAATCGCCCGAACCGACATCGAGGACGCAGTGGTGCGGGTCATCATCAAGACTGACCCCGAAACCCATAATCTCATCCAAATGAAAGCCATTGAGCAGGCCATCCGCGATAGTAGGGCTAGTATTGTCGCCGCCATCCAACGCGATGTACAGCATCCAGCCCGAATGCGGCTTGGCCCAACACCCGAAGGATTAAGCCCGCTAGAATTGATGGAGCGCTATTTCCAAAGCAAAGAAGTGCTGCCAGAGCGCATCGAAGAACTGCTACAGGTGGCTCAAGAATTTTTTGTGGAGGAAGAATCGGCAGGTTATTAAAACAAAAACCCCCATTGAAGGGGGCTTTGTTTTTGTATTCGCGGTTGCAATTAGAGCGAGCGAATAATTGACGAGAAGATGTTCCCGATGGCTGGGCCAAGCACGATGAGGATAATGATCACGACTACGGCGACCAGCACTAGAATAAGTGCATATTCAACCAGACCTTGGCCTTTTTCACGTGGAAGATACAGCATGTTGGAGTCTCCTCAATAGAATGGATAATTCTTTGTTGATAGTTACATTCTAAATTATTTCTCAATTCTTTTGCAACCCTTTTTGTCTTGATTTTGTCAGACATAGATTGAGAAATCTTAATGTTTTCTTTACGAATTTCGTTTTACGATACGGGCGAGTTCGTCAGCAACCAGCTCTGTTCGTTCATCCCGCAGCACAGGCAGCCGTGCCCGAGTCCGCCGAATTTCATTCAGATCAATGGTGTGAATGACAAGGGTTTCCTCAAAATAGGGGGCTTTGACCAAAAACTCGCCATTAGGGTCAACGATACTGCTGCCACCGGAAAAATTAAAGCCATCCTCAAACCCCACCCGACTGCAATGCACGATGTAATTGGTAAAGAAATTGCCATAGGCTTGGTTGGCGATTTCCACCCAGCGCGAACTGCCCAAGCGCTCACTTTCGTCCAACCCGCGTCCCGGACTAGCACTATGCAACAGGATAATATCTGCCCCATCCAGCCATAATAGATAGGGTGGCGAGATGTGCCAAAAATCTTCACATATCAACATGCCAATTCGACCAAAGCGCGTATCAAAGGCGCGGATATGGTCGCCCCACGCGAAGAACCGCCCTTCTTCAAACAAATGATAGGTTGGCAGATAGACTTTGTGATGCACATGCAATAGCTCACCTTGTCCGATATAGGCCGCCGCCACATAGAACCGGCTGCGGGAGTCTACATCTACAAAGCCCACCATAATATCTATATTAAGCCGTTGACTGGCCGCGCGGAGTTGCTCAAATTCAGGGCTGGCTGGCGTTAGGGCTACTTCCGCCACAAGGTCTTTTAGCGCATATCCTGTCAGAGATAGTTCAGGAAATATCAGTAAATCTACGTGCTGGGCGGCGGCCTGCTCCATCAATTCCACATGGTGATTGACATTGTGGGGCACATCCCCAAACTTGGGGTAGGTCTGCGCTAATCCGATATGTACATGGGTCATGAAATCACTCCTGTTGAAGAAAACATTTTAGGGTTTCGCCGCTGGTAACAAAGAAAAATATGGTCTACACTAGCGAAAATTTACACTTGCATTATTTTGAGTAACCGCATGACCACCATGAATGATCCTCTTTTGAACTGGCGTGACCAGTTTCCTATTTTGCAACAAAGCAACTATCTTGTCAGCAATTCGTTGGGGGCAATGCCGCGAGGTGTCTATGACAGCTTGCACAAATATGCCGATACATGGGCCAGTCGTGGCGTCCGAGCATGGGGCGAAGGCTGGTGGGATTTAAACATCCGGGTGGGCAATCGCGTCGGTGAAATCATCGGTGCGCCGCCCAATACCGTGACCATCCACCAAAATATCTCGCTGGCTCAAGGGATGCTGCTGACCTGTTTCGATTTTGATGACCCCCGTAACAAAGTCGTGATTGAAGCGGGCATTTTCCCATCGGTCTATTATGTCCTACGCGGGATGCTGCCGCCACATATCGAAGTTGAAATGATTCCCAGCGAAGACGGCATTTCGGTCAATGTCCAGCGCATTGTAGACGCGATTGATGAACATACTCTGCTTGTACCCATTAGCCATGTGCTGTTCCGCAGTGCCTATATTTTAGATGTGAAGCCGATTATCGAAAAAGCGCATCAGGTCGGCGCGACGGTCATTGTAGATGGCTATCACGCGGGTGGGATTGTGCCGTTTAATGTGACTGATCTGAATGTTGATTTTTATCTCGGTGGAGTGCTGAAATGGATGTGCGGCGGGCCGGGGGGGGTGTTCCTCTATGTGCGGCCTGATCTCATCAACAAATTCGAGCCAAAATTGACCGGATGGATGGCCCACAAACGCCCCTTTGAATTTGAGGTAGATGAGATTGATTTCCGTGACGACGCCTTCCGGTTTTTAAATGGCACTCCGGCGATTCCCAATCTGCACGCCATCCAACCCGGCATTGACATCATCGCGCAGGTAGGGGTGGAAAATATCCGGCGCAAATCCATGCGCCAGACTGCCAAACTCATCGAATTAGCCGATGCCGCTGGTTATGAGGTGACGGCACCACGCGACCCAGAGCGTAGAGGTGGCGCAGTAGCCCTGAATCCACCGCACGCCTATGAAGTTTCGCGGGAGCTATTGGCCCGCAATATCGTGATTGATTACCGCCCAAAGGCCGGGATTCGTATTTCGCCCCATTTCTATAACACCGATGAAGAAGTGCAGCAGGCGATGGAAGCGATTGCCGAAATTCTCAGCAGTGGGTCGTGGGAAAAACATGCGACCAGCAAGGCATTTGTGACGTAAGCCATGATCTACGACGTAACCCGTACCATCCAAAGTACCCTTGCTGTGTGGCCCGGCGATGCGAATTTTTCGTATCAGCAGGTGCTGGACATTCAAAAAGGGGCATCGGTCAACCTGACCACCCTGACGATGAGCGCCCACACCGGAACCCATGCCGATGCGCCGTATCATTATGCCAATGATGGCGCACATCCCGCCGAACTGCCACTGGAAAAATACATCGGGCCAGCGCATCTGGTGACGATTACACGGAGGAATGGGGGCATCGTGCCTGCTGATTTTGTGGGACATGACCTAACCGGATTGCAGCGGTTGTTGATTCACACATGGGTCAGCGATTTGCCCGATGACCAATGGCCCGAAGATTTTCCTTACCCCACGCCGGAATTGATTGATTGGCTAGGGGCGCAAGGGGTCGTGCTGTTGGGGGTGGATATGCCCTCAGTAGATCGGTTCGACGATACCCAATTGGTGTGTCATCACCGCCTGCGCCATTATGGGATTTTGAATCTCGAAACGATGATTTTTCGCGGTGTACCGGATGGCAAATATGAATTGGTGGCCCTGCCGCTGAAAATTGCCGATGTGTGTGGCAGTCCGGTACGTGCCATTTTAAGGGGGAGTTGATGTCCGAGAAGCGTTTGACCAATTACGCCGATTATTTGCATTTAGAGACGCTGTTGGAGGCTCAACAACCGCTGTCCGACCATCCCGATGAACTGCATTTCATCTTGATTCACCAGATTCACGAACTGTGGTTTAAGTTGGCGCTGCATCATCTGGAACGGGCACGCAGCGCCATGCAGCAGGATGAAATTTTGGAGGCCGTCCGGCTGATTGGGCAGGTCAGCGCGATTTTTGAAAATGCCCGTCACACCGCCGAACATTTGCATACTCTTCCGCCGATGGCCTTCCACCAATTTCGTCAACTCCTTGCGCCGGGGTCGGGGCTGCAATCCTATCAATTCCGTGAGATCGAATTTTTGGCAGGGCTGCGGGATAAACGACATGTCGAGTGGGTACGCCGTCAGCTTGCCAAAGACAGCCATTGGGAAACCGTACATCGCCGCCTAGATGAGCCGTCTATCCATGATGTGTTTATCGAACTGCTGGCCCGTCATCATGTGCCAGAAATCGCCAGCATCTACGCCGACCCGCCGGCCTACCCCGAATTTTATGCCCTTGCCGATATGCTTTCGATTTTAGACCAGACGGTGCAGCGATGGCGCTATAGCCATATCCATCTGGTACAGCGCACCATTGGGGCAGGGGTGATGGGCACAGGCGGCACGACCCATGATTATCTTGTTTCGACATTACAATGGCAGCTATTCCCTGAATTGTGGGAAGCGCGTAATATTTTGAGCAAGCGGTTTGATGAATCGCAAGAAACGGTGAGCCAGAAAGGGTAATACATTCAATGAACGGCCTATCAATCATTTTTTTGGTGGTGTTTTTTGCCAGTCTGGTCGGGGGCTATGTCGCTATTCGGCGCAATCTTTCGACCATCATGAATGTCGGCCTAATTTCAGGCGCGATTAATGTGTCCTCGCTGACGATTGTTGGTTTGGGGCGTGATGCAGATACGGCCCTTTCGGTGATTGGCGGGATTGTGGTTGGCATCGGGTTGACCTTTGCAATGGTGACAATGGCGGCCTTTTTCCAAAACAATCAATCCAGCACGACCCTCGCGGCATTTGACGCGGCCTCGAAAGAAAAATCCAATCCACCACAATAAGGAATGATAGAGGGCGGTGCGCAATCATCGCCCTCATTTTGGTAGCCATATTCACAATCCGCCACCCGGCACACAAACCACTCGTAATCCAACACTACTATGCAACTCCCAAGCCTCGACCATATAACGAGGTTTGACTATAAATTTTGAATCGTCTTCAAGGTGAATCTCCAATACTCCCTCCTTGCTAAATTGAGCAAGTTTGATAGCGTGATTTAGGGTTGTCAAAATAGGGCAAAGTGAAGGAGGATCGGCAATAGTCAAAATTCGTTCTTGACCGCCTGCTTCAAATAGAAACTCGCCCTCAAAGCGGAAAGTTAGAGTAAAATCTTCGAAAACTTCAATTTCAAGGAACGTAAAATCAATGATAAACCTTGAGATTGCCATACCTCGGATTGGTATTTCCCAATATGAGGCATGTTCCACAAGTTGTAGTTTTTTGCCCATTTATCCTGCTTCTAACGACTTGAAATAATGTAGCAGAGCCATCCGACCCTGCTACATAGTGTACTGCTTATTTAGTTGGATTACCGATGTGATTTTTATTCGTTGGGGTCAGCCGCCTCAATCGTAAACAGTAGCCCTGCGCCACGCCCATATACCTCCGGGAAGTAGAATTCAAAGCCCGTCGGCGGGATAACGTTATATTCGCCCGCCAAGCCCATCCGCAGGGTGTAGCTGTAGGTATACGTCCCCGGCGGTAGATAGGTGGCATACATCACAACCTTTTCATCGCGGAACTCGGTCTGTGAGAACCACCACCAACCCCACCCACGACTCAAGGGGTCGTCCCGTTCCAGTTCTGGCCCATCCGACAAAATACTGGTGGTCAGCAAATTCTGGTCAACCGCGTCCGAGCCAGCCGGAATGGGGTCTTCGATCACCACGTAATGCAAATTACGCGGCGCGATGATGGTCAATTCGACCACGATTTCTTCACCCACCTGTGCGCTAGTAATCGGCGTCTTATCCGGGTCATTGGCACGATAGTAGCGGCGTTCGATGATGATGCCGCGTGAGGCAGGTTCGACAGATGGCACATCCAAGAATGTGCGAAGTTGAGCGGTGTAATACAGATTGCCCGGCCCTTCATCTTTGATGAGTGTCAGGCGGTTGGCTTCATCGGTCAATAATTCCGCGACGGCTACCGATAACACCTCATGTTCTTTGGCATTTTCGGGGGAGGCCACATTATCGGGAATTTCCAACAGGCCATCATTCAGGCGGACATTGAACGTGTAATCGGGGTTGAGTTCACCCGTCGTCACCATCCAATTCGTTAAGGACATGACGGCCCATGCGGTTTCTTGAGTAGTCTCCCACGCATCGGCTTTACGGGCGACCATCATCCAGCGCACCGCCCCCGGCAGCAAATCGTTGGAGGGGTTGTGCATGACCATCGCCATCAAAATCAGCGCGGTAGTGCGAGTATTGGTTGTCCAGTTGTAATAATCGGGACGATCTTCCCAATGCGTACCCGTTGCGCTGAGGGTGGCAGCATTGGCAAAGTCACTCATCAGGGTTTCGATGCGCGGGTCGGTGGGGTCAAGCGTCATCATGGACATGGCAAGGAAGGCTTTGGCGTCGAGATTTAGCCGTTCGCGTAAATCATAGACACGGGAGATACGCGAGGCATTGGCTTCACCCGCTCGTGTAAAGGCATAGAGGATGAAGGCTCGGCGATTTAACTGCCAATTTGGGGCGCTCTGGGCCATGACATCTTGATCAGTGAGCAACAGATAATCGCGCAGGAAATTCTTGGCGCGATTGATGACGGTCTCATCTACCGTGAAGCCGCTGTTTTGGGCCTCGACCAATGCGATCAAGGCATAGGCCGTCGTCAGCGGATTGGAATCATCACGCGGGAACCAACCCCATCCCCCATCGTATTTTTGATCGGCATAGAGGCGCTGGAGGCCATAGTTGACCTGTACCTCCAAATTCGCTTCCAATTCCGGATTGGATTGGTTAAGCGATACCAATGCCCGCATCATCATGACGTTGGGCAGGAATTTGCTGATAGTCTGTTCGATGCACTGATAGGGATAGTTGCGTAGATAATCCAAGCCATCCAGCATCGGCCCAGCCAATGAGCGGTCTAGGCGGATGTCGAGTTGACCTTGCTCGGTATCAATGCGATCCGGTAGCGCAATCACTTCGGTAAAGCTGAGGGCCTCCGGGCCTTCGAGTGTACCCGCTGTGCCTACATTTTCTGGCACGACATATTTGTAAACGGGCAGAAGACGGTCATCGCCTTGACCAACAGGCGGTTTGCTGGCATCACTCAGGCTACCATCAGTGGTGCGGGCAGCGAAGGTCACATCTACATTGCTGACATCTAAGGCCTGCACGGGCCAATCCACCCGTACCCGTCCACCCGCCGGAATCGTCACTGTAGTGGAGAGGGGCGTATCTTCCAAAACATTGAAACCCGTCCCCTGCATCAACACTTCGACTTCTTGATCTTGCTGGGTGTTGTTGTTGACAATCATGCCGAGGGTCAATTTATCACCCACAACCATGAAACGTGGTGTGATGGGTCGGACGAGCAGCGGTTTGGTGCTGATAAAATCCTCCAAGACCTGCCCCACCAACATCGGGCCGTTTTCGCCAGACGTGACCCCGCGTGCATCAATGCGCCATGTGGTCAGATTATCGGGCAGGATTACTTCGATTTGGGCCTCACCATTGGCATCAGTTACTACCGTAGGATTCCAGAGGGGAGTATCCACAAATTCTTGGCGGACTTCAAAAATCCCGGCGTCATCACCACCGCCACCACCGCCTTTAATAGTATCAATGATTTCTTGGGTCAATTGATCCACCGAGACAGTCAGCGAAGTCGAAGTGCGGGTGCTAAGGCCCTGTTCGCCATAGAAATACTGCATCAGCGGGCCGGAATTGGGCGAGGCAATGCTCAAAACCGCCAAATCGGTCACACCGACCCCGACTTCCGCGCTAACCGGGTTGCCCTGCCAGTCGGTGGTCTTGACATTGAGGGTTACGGTATCCCCCGGCCCAGCCGTCGCGCCCTCGGGTAGATCGGGCGTGACTTGGACATTCATAGCAAGGCGTTCGGTTTCGACACCGAGTTGAATTAATCCGGCACGGAATTGGGTATAGGGCGTGTTTTCATCAAGGCCCTTGACCACAATGACCGAGACATAGATATTCGGCGCGAAATTTTCGGTGATGGGCAGGCGGTAGACATAGGAATTGGTGTCCATGTGGACAACTTCGGTTTGCAAAATATCCCCGCGCTCAACGGTTACAAGGGCGACGGATTCACCCTGAAATGGGCTGGCGATCAGAATTTCCGCAACTTCATCCACCTCGTAATTGTCTTTGTCGGAAATCAGGTCAATGCGATTGCTGTTTTGCTGACGCCATGGCACATAATCTGACCCCGCCACCCACATATAGGCGCTGCTATTGACACGGTTGCCGTCAGCATCATTCGTCACAGCGTAAATCTTAAACACACCGCCATTCGGGGGCACAAACGTGATATGGGCCAAACCATCCGCATCGGTGGTAACGCTGCCACTGTCGGCTTCGATTTCTTCTACCTCATATGTCCACACGGTTTGTCCGCGAGAGTCTTTTTCTTGCACACTCGACCAGCGACGCTCGACAATCCGATAATCTACGACCTGCCCCGCGACGGGTTCGCTGTCCCAATCCACCGTCAAGACTTGGAAGCCAGTTTCATCCCCCGCCGTAGCGACATACTCATCCGAGGCTAGGCCCACATAGACGCGGCCCTGATGAACGATAATCTGGGTGCGCCCGGCAACCGCTTGATCGCTCTCATCCGTAGTGACCGCCTCAAGGGTATAGACTTGGCTTTGAGTTTTCTCTCCCAAATCGGCGGGTAGTTCGATCATAAAACGGCCTTGATCGTCGGTTGTGCCTTCGCCGTCAGCAATTCGTTCTTTCTCTTGACTGTAATACTCACGTGCGCCTTCATCAAAGCTGTAGTCAATAAACTGCCAGCTACCCGGTCCGTCATACGGGAAATAGTAATTTTCACCCACGACAGCCCATGTGATTTTCGCATTAGAGACAGGTGCACCGAAGAAATAGCGGCCTTCGACCTCGACCTGAATCGTCTCGCCCTGTGCCACTTCGCTGGCGGCAGGCGTCACGAGTGTTTGGAATTCGGGGGCGCGATATTCCGCCACACTAAAGCCGATGCTGAAATTGCTGTTATAACTAAAGCGCGGGTCTTCGGGGTCAAATTCAACGGCAATGCGATAGTAGCCGAGACCAGCACCCTCATCCAAATCGAATTGACCGGAAAACGTGCCAAATTCAGTCAGGCGGGCTTCGGTCTCATAGATAATCTGCGATTGATTGTCGTAGACTTTGATGGGCACACTCCCAATGCCATCGGGTAGGGTATAGGTTACATCGTCGCGGTCACGGATAATTCCCCGGAAATAGACGGGCTGGCCGGGGCGGTAAAGTGGACGATCTGTGTTCAGATAGATACTCATCTGGCTGGGTTGATAGTTCCCATTTAAGCCAAACGACCATGGCTCCACCCCGCTCGAAAAATCACTGATGACATAACCAAAATGCTCCGGTGTATCAATCACCGAGTAGATCGTTTGATAGAGGTCTTGTAGGCGTGGGATGTTGATTTGAGCGATCCCATCAGCGTTGGAAGTTGCCATACCAATTTCTTCAAAGGCATTGGTGGCCGGATTAACATAATAGAAGGTTACTGGAACTCCCACAATCGGTTGTCCACTGCTCATATCCGTAACCCACGCCATCGCCTGTTTGGGGGTAAATTTCATGGTGATGTTGGCTGTAGCAACCACCAAAATGTGACGACTGGGGTCATAGTCCAATACACGGGTCTGCGGGGACTCTACCCGCAAATAGTAGACTCCCGGTGGCAAGGGCGGTAATTGATCGGCATTCGTTCCATCAGGGTTATGAATCGGGGAAGGTGTCGTGACGGGTTCGATAAAGTAGACGCTGGTATTGCCTTCGGCCATCCAGCCTGTTACCCCATCGGCGGGATTTAGGATTTGCCACCACAAATAGTTGTCGGCGCAAATCGGGCCACCCTCAATAACCACCTCGGTTCCCGGTGCATACTCGGTTACAACCGTGCCGCCCAGATTGGGTTCGGAGCGTACCCGCAGCGGTGTGGGGTCATCTTCGCTTACCCGTGCCAGATAACCAATATTGAGGCGGGTGGGGGGAGCGCCCACACAAACGATATTTTCGATGCCACTTGCCCCTTCCAATGACAGCAGGGCTAGATCATAACGCCGCTGATTCAATTGCGACTCAACCGGGAACTGCCACGAGCGCAGGAGATAGGTAGGATCAGGCGTATAGTCTTGTCGCCGTTCCCACCCATTTGGCCCTGTGAGCATGGCTAGAGCCGGCACATCAATCCCATAAAGCTGCATCTCCAACTGCTCGATATTGCGGTGGGTGATAAACAGCCGCGTTTGGGGCAGATAGGCATTATAGAGACCGACAAAACCGGGGGTATTCAGTGTCAATTCTGGTGAATAGGGTGCGGTACGATATTGAATGACGGTGGTTTCGTTGATGACATTGCCATAGGGGTCGGCAATGCCGGGGGCAATGGTCACGGTATAGTCGGTGCTAGGCTCGGTATCAAAATACAAGGCATAGCTGTTGTCATAGGTGTAATAGTAGGTTTCGTATTCGCGCCATGGCTCCGGCTCAATCGTGAATTTGCCTTCCAGCGTGTCTTGATCAATCGGGGCACTGAAATAGATTCGCATCCCGCCATAAGGGTCTGACCCTTCGGCACCATTTTCGGGATAGGTGCGGACAATGGAGGGGTAAGGCACGGTGATAAAACTGACCAAATAATCTTCAGGGATGGACGCGCCGCTTTCACTGCGAATAATCGTGGAATCTACGATTACGTCGTAAAGGGTATCCAATTGAAGCAGACCACCAGTGGTCGTTACCGTGACAGAACGATAATCGTCGCTCCATTCATATTCCAGCGTAGGGACCTGTGGGCCTTCGATACGAATCCCATTTTGGGTGGCGGGATCCATTGGTTGAGTAAACGTCACCACATATTCAGGCTCAAGCGGCATTAATGGCAAGTCTTGATTACGATTCGCGCCGTAACTGGAAGTCGAGTTACGGGGTGACACGGACTGAACTTCGGGAACTTGGGTGGTGAAATCCCAAATATACGGCTCGTTTAAAATCGCCCCATTGACATCTTCTAAACCCGCATTCACCGTTACAGTATAGGTGGTGCCACCGCTTAGAGGTGGATCGGGGCGGAAGATATAAATGGAGGTATTGAGCCATTCGCCTTTGCCGTCCGCCGCTGGTTCGAGGGTAATGGGGCTGGGCAAGTTTGCTTGGTCGGCAATGCTAACCAACGGCACAATGGGTCGGCTAAAAATAATCGTGATGGCAGCATCTACTTCAATTTCGGTGGAATTCGGCGCAGGCAGCACATCGGCAATTTCAATATAACCGACAGTCGTTAATTTCAGTTCGTAGGGTTCATCCATTGCCCGCTGGTCTGCCCCCACTGCGAACAGGCTAAAGGTATATTCGGTGTCACGGGCATAGCCGCTGGCAGGGGGAGTAAACGTGAGGGTTCGGCCATTTTCATCCCACGTAAATGTCCCACCTTCTAAAGTGGGTTCGACTGAAAACGCATTCTCAGGGGCTTCTGTGTTCATCACCCGATCAAAGGTGAAGGTGACGGGACTATCGAGCAACAATTCTTCGCCGGGGAGTGGGTTGGTATCAATTACTTTTGGCGCAGAAATGTTGCTGCTGCCTTCCTGCCCCACCACAATAGGTACAGCGATGAGGAGCAGGCTCGCTAGGAGTAGCATCAAAAACCATCGGCTTTTTTTCATGAAACTTTTCCCCTCAGGAAAGTAGCAAACGAAAAAGTAGAAAACGAGTACAGGTAACAATGTAGTCAATAATAAACAGGTGAATACAGAACACAATAGAGAGCAACAGAATTAAATGAGACCTCTATATTAGTTTATAGCACACTTTGAGGGTGCGAAAATTCAACGTGGCGGGTACGCTTGTCCTGCTGTTTACTAGACGGAATAGATTCGTGGCTAAATATACCCTTTCGACTTTCACTCAAAATCCAATCGCCCGCCGAATCAGCCGCCAATCACACTGGCCTTCCCCACGCCTCAGCTTTTGGCTGGCTTTTGGACTGGGCCTGCTGACACTGGGGGTGAGTGTATGGGCCTTATTGCATATACCGGAAACCTATCTGGAATGGCTGCTGATCGGTGGGTGGGGTGCCGTATTAGCTGGCCCAGTGCTGATTGCCCCCATTACCGCGCTGTTGACACGACGCGATTTAAATAGTGACCAATATCAACTGTTGTATCTCACCTCGCTTTCAGACGAAACGCTGGCCGCTGGGTATATTTGGGGGGCACTCACCCGGTTGCGCTTGCTGATGGCCCTTGGGGTAGGGTTCATGCCGATGGTCACGATTGGAACCGTTTATTTGGGAATACGTTATGAAGCGGCGATTGAAGCGATGAGCGGTTTTTATCGGCCCAGACCGGAACAAATCATCGCCCCAACCACCCTCGAAATCACATGGTTAGCCATCATCAGCATGATCTTCGTCTTTTTGACACTGAGTTTTAGCTTCTCATCAGCCGCAGTCGGTGTGGTCACGGCTCTACACTGGAAAAACGCAATCTTGGCAAGTGCATTGGCGATTGGTTGGTCGGTTCTTAGCCTAGCAGTCGTGGCAGGTGGTTTTAACTTGCTTGTCCTGCTGTCTTTCGGTAATCCTTACTTGCTCGGCTTCTGCCAAATCATCTTTCTATTGATCTGTATCTACGGCCTATGGATGCCAATGCTGGCGAATACCCTTAAATATGTGCGTCGTCCTCCCTACTGAGATTCACATTTATTTTGCCATGTGCCTCGATAAATTTTCACTGGACGGTCAACCCGCTCGCGTTGATAGCTAGTGATGAATTCCCATTGCACCCCATAGATGTTCAATACGGAATCGGGATAACCACTGTATGCAAAGAGAGCATCCCCACAATCTGGCATTTCGGCATTGAGGTGCTTCGTTAAATCGCTCATGATTAGATTACGGTCAAGGCATGTTAACTCTTGGTGCGTATACAGATATAACATGGGGCAGAGTGACCAACTCACATAAATTCGTTCAGGCTTTGGGGATAGTTCATCAAGCGCAGTGCCCGCCTGATGGATCGCATTATCCGCTGAGATATAACCACTCAAATACTCAATCCAACTAGTTTTAGTCAATGGCAACGCCAGTGGGTCGTTGGTCGTATCGCGGGCAAAAGGATAGGCAAAGCTGGCAATCCAAAATAGGGATAACCCAGCCACAACCGTTCGAGTGATGGGGGTCAGCACTCGGCTGTCCCATAGACCAACCAGCATATGGGCGACAATCAAAACGAATGGGGCAGATAGGGGCATAAAATAGCGCGAAGTGATGATGGTCGCCGCGTGTAGGGTTGGCAATGACATCGCCAATAGCCACCCGATGAGATAGAGACCATGCCGCATTTGCTGTGCATTCCCCCGCCCCACACCCAACCAATAACCTGCTGCCAATAATCCGATGAGCATCAATTCACGGGTTACAAACTCACTCACAATCGGCAAGACCGCCCAGAAATATTCGGAGATGCTATGTTCATCGGCATTGGTGGTTTTGACGTTATGTGTATCCACAATTTGAAAAGGGGGGTCATCATCCCGATGGAGGTAAGCCGGAATGAGAATCGGTGACCACAATGCAAGGGCGATCCCAACCGCCAGAGCGAGGGGTAATGTATAGGCCTTGAGCCAAGCGATACACTGACGAAAGAAATTGCCTTTGCCCCATTGCCAATAGAGTAATGAGGCCGCAATTGGCATCCCCGGAACAAGACCCATCGTCAGTTTTGCCATCGTCACAGCGGCCATCAGAATCCCAACGATGACCGCTTGTTTCCAAGTGGGGTGTTTGGCAAAAACCAATCCGCGCCAGACCACCAGAGTAGCGACTGTGGCGGCAAAAGGGTCAGACATTGCCATCCGTTCTAAGAAATAGGCAAATGGGAAAATGGCATAAAAACCCAACGCTACAAGACCTGTCCTATAATTCACCAGCCAACGACCCAACAAAAAAATGACCGATCCGGTAAACAGTGAAAAGAGGGCCATCGAAAGACGAGTGGGTGCTAAGGCTTGGGTGGAGGGCGCTTCAAAAAGGCCCAGCCAATAATAGAGCAGTAGTTTACCTTCGGAGATGCGTCCCGGATTGACGCTAAAATCCCAAATGAATGCGCCGCGTGAGATATGAAATCCCTCATCAAGATAGGCTTCAAGGCTCAAAATATGATGAGAACGGATGAAAAAGTGCAGTAGTAGAAACACAATTACTGGCAATAGACGACGCATGAATTAGAATTCCTTGATGGGATGGCAAGTCAAGAATTATCAAGCCGAGAATTATACTGGCTTTGCGGGGTATTTAGCATAGGTCAGACTATACATTGCCTCTAATCCCAAATGCACCGTTTTGTTATAATGGGATTGGCATATCAGGCACAAATTCAGCATAATGGATGCAATGGTTGTCAGTAAGGAATTGGGTGCATGGCAGAACAAGCAGTTCCAACTTTTGTGGATGAGGAAGGTTACGGGGTCATCGCCCCGGCTGCGCCACCTCTCCCTAAGCTTGATAAAACACGAGCCGAACAACGGCGGCGGCTGTTCGCCCCCAATTTTGACCTCTATTTGTTATCGGTGGTCGGGGTGCTCTGTGCCATCGGCCTGCTGATGGTCTATTCCGCCAGTATTGACGCCTCATTTTTGGCAACCGAAGATGCCAGCACTACCTATTTTTTCCAGCGCCAACTGCGTAATTTCTTTATCGGCTTGGTTATCATGTACGTGCTGATGCGGTTGGATTATCGTATCTGGCGGCGACTAAGTATCTGGATGATGCTCGGCACAATCATGATGCTGGTGTTTGTGTTGGAATATGGGGATCGGCGTCTGGAAGCACAACGCGCTCTGTTTCAAGGGTCGTTCCAACCCGGTGAGGCAGCCAAGCTAATTGTCGTGATTTACATGGCGGCGTGGCTGGCTTCCAAACGACATAAAATTCGCCAAGTCACCTATGGTATTATCCCATTTAGTATTATGGTCGGGGTGGTGGCATTTTTGGTCGTTTTGCAGCCCGACCTTTCCACTGCTGCCAGTATTCTCGCTACGGCGATGACGATGTTTTTTCTCGCCGGTGCCAGTTGGCCCCAGATTACTATTGTGATGGGAAGTGCCACCGCCCTCGGTGTTACCATCGCGCTTAAACTGCCTTACGCCAATCAACGTATTGAAGCCCATTTGAACGCCATCAACGACCTCACGCAAGCCAACGACCATGTACAAGCAGCCATCGCTGCCTTTCTGAATGGCGGCCTATTCGGGGTCGGGTTGGGGCAAGGGCGTCAAAAATTCGGGGCACTGCCATTCCCTCACACCGACAGCGTATTTGCGGTTATTGGCGAGGAATTGGGTCTGGTTGGCTGTGCAGTGGTGATCGCGCTATACGTAATTTTGGTCTATCGCGGCTTTAACGTGGCCCGCAACGCCCGGGATAGCTTTGGGGCACTGCTGGCGGCGGGAATTACCTGCTGGTTAGTCTATGATGCCCTGTTGAATATCTCGGTGATGACGGCGCTTGCTCCACCAACGGGTGTGCCGCTACCTTTTATCAGCTTTGGGGGATCAAGTTTGGTGGCAGCGATGGCAAGTGTGGGATTGATGTTATCGGTCTCGCGGGTCTCGGCCCAACCGCAAGCCCCTGAACGTCGCCAAGTGCGTGAAGTATTGGAAAAAGGTGCTCCCGAAGAAGTTGTTCAACCGAATAAAGCCGAACTCAAACGTGAATTGAAACAGAAAAAAGCCGAAGAAAAGTTGGTGCAGGACGCACGCAAAGCCCGCCAGAAGATGCGCCAAGAGGAAATTGACAAGGTGCGAGAACGACTTGAACAGCGCAAACACTCTGGGCCAGAAGTTGTCGAATCACCCATCAATCCCTTAGATACTATTTCTGCCAAAGAGTTGACAGCTTCGGCACCACCTGCCCCTGTGCAGCCAAGTGTGCCAACTGAGCCGACAACACCTGTAGAAGGAACTGAAGGAACAGAAAGTGACCCGAATTCTAATCTCGGCGGGGGGAACCGGCGGGGGCGTGTATCCCGCATTAGCTGTCGCTGAAGTCCTCCGCCAACAGCCCGACGTGGTACTGCATTTTGTCAGCAGCGCTACTGGGCTTGAAAATGATTTACTAACCAAAGCGGGTATTCGTTTGGATGAATGGGATAAGGTGCAAGCTGGCCCATTACATCGTGTGAATCCAATCAAACTTATCCGCAGCGTTTTTCGATTGTTTATTGGTATCGGACAATCACTGGCTCTACTGCGGCGTAAAAAACCTGCCGTTGTTTTTTTGACAGGCGGGTGGGTTGGGATTCCGGTGGCGATTGCAGCGTGGCTCTATCGCATCCCGATGGTCATTTTTGTGCCGGATATTGAGCCGGGGCGCACCTTAAAATTATTGGGACGCTTTGCCAAAGTGATTACCGCTACTAGCCGCGACACTGCCCGCTATTACGGCAAAAACAAGCAGGTGGTCGAGACCGGGTATCCACTGCGGGCATCTTTGCTGACGGTCACGCGGGAACAGAGCATCCAAGAATTGGGACTTGATCCGACTAAAAAGACGCTGCTGGTTTTTGGGGGAAGTCAAGGTTCGCGGGCGATTAATCGAGCCGTGATGAGTGGTCTACCAGAACTTCTTAAAAATACTGAGTTGCAGATTTTTCATGTTTCGGGCAAATTGGATGCAGCAGCAGTCCAGTCGGCCCATGATGAATTGCCAGACGAACTGCAATCACGGTATCATGTGCGTGATTACGTACATGAATTTGGCTATGCACTGGCCGCCGCTGATTTAGCCATTAGCCGCGCTGGGGCCAGTACATTGGGCGAAGACACGTTTTTTGGACTACCCGCCATTCTGGTGCCACTTGCCAATACATGGCGCTATCAAAAAGTGAATGCCGATTGGTTGGCCGAACGTGGAGCCGCCATTCATTTGGAAGAAGAACGTATGGCGGAAGAATTGGTTCCGCTGGTCAATGCCTTGTTCAATGACCCAGCCCGCCTGAATATGATGAAAGAGGCCGCCCACAAGCTCGCTTACACCAATGGTGCGGCTAATATTGCAAAAGAAATTCTTAATCTGGCAGCATTTTAAGTTAAGGCAAACAACCAATGGTTCAATTAAGCACAACGCTTTGGTCTACAATTGTGATGTTCGCCATTATTGGCTATCTGCGCGGTTTTACCAAAGAATTTATCGCCCTCGCTGGCATTGTTTTGGCGCTGTTTACCCTCGTCCAGTTTGAGACGTTTTTTAACAGTCTCGGCGCAGGGACAAATATTGACCAGATTTTTTATGTCAAAGCGTTCTTCTTGCTGGCGGTGGCTTTCTTCTCCTACCAAACACCACCAGATCGCTTTAGCCTGACGAAGAAATCATCGGGTCGAGACGCATGGCAAAATAAAATTTTGGGCGCAATTTGCGGCGGCATCAATGCCTATTTGGTACTGGGGTCATTGTGGTATTTTATGGATCAACTCGCCTATCCTTTGTCCCCTTCGGTGTCTACACCTGTTCCTAATTCATCCAGCGCAAACATGGTATCGAGCCTACCGTTGGTTTGGCTGCAAGAGGGCAACTTATTGACCATCGTAGTCATCGTGATGTTCCTGTTTATCCTGATTGCCATCATCTAAAAACAACGCTTTTAGAACAATATCTTATCGCCTCCACCTTTCCTTACAGGGACGGGTGGAAATTGTTTATCCCCAGTACAAATTTTGAATCACGCCCTTTCTAATCAACAGGGAGCATGGTTTTGGACTTTTTACTCATTCCCGGTCAGCGGATTCACATTGTTGGAATCGGCGGTTCTGGCATGTCGGCAATTGCCCGTGTCCTTTTGGAAACAGGCTACCTTATCAGCGGTTCAGACGAACATACCAACGCTATCACCGATTCGCTGCAAGCCGACGGTGCGACCATTTTTGCCGGACACGAAGGCCCAAACGTCATGGGGGCGGAATTGGTGATTGCCAGTAGCGCCATCCCGGATAGCAATGTGGAACTTCAAGCGGCCCGCGCCTTCAATATCCCTGTGCTGCGCCGTCGTGAAGCCATTAGCCTAATTACGAATAATCTGCGTACTATCGCCATTTCCGGCACACATGGCAAAACAACGACGACTGCCTTGATGACCCACGTTCTAATGGAAGCAGGCTTAGAACCGTCCTATATTATCGGGGGGGTGCTGAAAAACACCGGAACGAATGCCGGAGCGGGCAGCGGCGATTATTTTGTGATTGAGGCCGACGAATATCAGGGCATGTTTTTAGGGCTTAATCCAGCGGTGGCAATCGTGACCAATATTGAATTTGACCACCCCGATATTTTCCCGACGTTTGAGGACGTGGTGGAGATATTCCGTCAATTTGTGGCCCGCCTGCCTGAAGACGGTTTGTTGGTGGCGTGTGCGGATAATCCTGCCGCTTATGCGATGGCCCAAGAACGCCAAGCAAACATGTTACCCGTCGTGACGTATGGGGTGCAAACGACCTCCGCTGATTGGACAGCCAATCACATCACTGCTATTCAAGATGGCAGCACGACGTTTGTAGTCAAACAGGCCGGGGGACGCTTGGGCGAAGTCACCGTGCCATTAGCGGGAAAACACAATGTACAAAATGCCCTAGCGGTCATTGCAACGGCCCGCCATCTAAAAATCCCCTTTGCGACCATCACCAATGCGATGCGAACATTTGGAGGGACGGGTCGGCGCTCGGAAATTATGGGACAGGCGGCAGGGGTTACAGTCGTCAGCGATTATGCCCATCACCCCACCGCTATTCAGGTTAATTTGGATGCATGGGCCAATCGTCCCGGCCTTAATCGCCTCTGGGCAGTGTGGCAACCACATACCTATAATCGCCTGCGTGCTCTTGCTTCAGAATTCGCCGCCTCGTTTCAACAAGCCCATCAAGTGCTGGTGACAGATGTCTATTCAGTACGGGAAACCGTGACGCCCGGCCTAGCACCGCCCGATCTGGTTAAGATGATTCAAGCGGCAGGGCAACCCAATGCGCGTTATGCGGGCAGCCTTGAACAGACTGCCGAATTATTGGGAAATGAAATCCAGCGTGGCGATTGTGTCCTCATTTTCAGCGCGGGGGATGCACCAAAAATTGGTACGATATTGCTGGAAACGCTAGGTGGTAAAAAATGATCTTTGAACCCCTTAAGGCTATCCCCGACCTCACCTTATCCGAACAGGAGCCGATTGCCCGTTATACAGCAGCGCGTTTGGGTGGCCCGGCGGATGCACTGGCGGTGGTTCACAGCACGGAGGCCCTTGTCGAAGCGGCGCAGTGGGCACAGCAGGCCAACATCACATGGGTAGTGATTGGCGGCGGGGCGAATGTGCTGGTCTCAGATGCGGGATTTCGCGGGTTGGTCATCGTCAACCACAGCAAAAATTCCAATATTGATGCGGAAAGCGGACGAGTGGAAGCCGACAGTGGTGTTACGCTAACGCCCTTAGCCCGTCGGTGTATGGCACAGGGCCTTAAAGGATTGGAATGGGCGGTCAGTGTGCCGGGGACGCTTGGCGGAGCGATTGTGAATAATGCCGGGGCACATGGCGGCGATATGGCCCACAATTTGGTGCAGGCCACCATCCTTGATTTAGCATCCGATGTCCTCACACCGGAAATCTGGTCCGTTGAAAAAATGGCCTATGATTATCGCCACAGCGCCCTTAAAGGCCATCGCCAGCGGTATCTGGTCTTACAGGGTGTTTTGCAGCTTGAGCCGCACCATGACCCTATTCAACTCACCAACATCGCCGATGGATTTGTGGCGCATCGCAAAAAGACCCAACCGCCGGGGGCCAGTCTGGGCAGTATTTTTAAGAACCCCCCCGGTGATTATGCAGGACGCTTGATCGAGACATCTGGACTTAAAGGGTATCAAATTGGCGGCGTACAGGTTTCGCCTATCCACGCTAATTTTATTGTCAATCTGGGCAATGGCACAGCCAGTGATTATTACACGCTGATTCAGTATGTCCGCCAAACCGTTCATGAGAAAACAGGCGTACTATTAGAATTAGAAATTGAGCGCATCGGCGAAGGCTTCGATGAATAGCCTGCCCGGTTGTGATACAATGCAGTGGATATAATTTGTGAAGTTTGGAACGGTAAGGCTGTGGCCTCGGTAGATAAACGTCGGCGCGAACGCATTCGAGCAAAACAGGCAGCCCGTTATGTTGCCAGTTCTCAATCTCCTCTCGATCAAGTGGATGAGGTTGAAGGCGAGGCTATTGCGCGTTCCCGTTCCGTCAATCCTTCTCCGGATGGGCATGTCCTTAAAGCGCCGGGTCGGAATGCACGCCGCCGTCGGTTGGAAGCACGCCGCGAAGCCCGCACCCAAAGCCAAGAGGTTCGGGTCGCTAATGAAACCCGACCTGCCCAACCTTCGCGCATGTTTTTCAGTGTGGGGGCCAAAGCGGAGAGCAAACCCGCATCCCTTAGCAAACGCCGCAGCGCCCGCCAGCGTGAACATTTACGCCGTCAGGGGCTTGACCCGGCCCGGCCCGAAGCACGGGTTCGGCCACAGGGGGTGGTATGGGTCTCGTGGCGCTGGTTTTCGGGTGCGTTGAGCCTGACACTAGTGTTTGTCCTCTATGCCATGCTGGGTACGAACGTGTTTGTAGTCAATTCGGTGGCGGTGGGGGGCGAAAAATACCTAACTGCCGAGCAAATTTTTGAGGCGGCAGGAATTGCCAACAAACATCTATTCTGGGTGGATCCGCTGGATGTCGAAACACGCTTGGAATCCAATCCCAGCATTGCTGATGCCCAAGTTTTTGTCGGCTGGCCCCCCAATATGGTCTCGATTTTGATTAGTGAGCGCGAACCGGCCCTCATCTGGGAACAGGGCAATTTCCGCGTGTGGGTAGACGTCAATGGCATTGTGATGTTTCAGCGCGAGGAACGGACTGAACTCCTGCGGATTGTCAGCCGCGAACAAAACGCCGAACCGCTAGGCGTTGGCTCAACGATTGACCGCGAGGTGATTGCCGGAGCGTTGCAATTAAAGGCTAAATTCCCTAATATAGAAGAGCTATTATATGATCCCGTAAAAGGGCTTGGTTATCAGGATGGGCGCAACTGGATTGTCTGGTTTGGGGTTGGCACGAACATGGAAATGAAAGTATTGGTCTATGATGCCATCGTGCGGGCCTATAATCCTGCCATTCAATTCCTCGAAGTGGATGTCTCTAATCCCGACCATCCGAGTTTTATAGACCGTTTTCCAACAGACCAATAAGAACCCACCACAGGTTGAGGTTGAATGGGTGAGCTAGTTGTCGGTATTGATATAGGTACGACCAAAATTTGTACCATCGTCGGCGAAGTCCGCACCAACGACACGTATGTTTTGGGCGTGGGGGTCGAACCCGCACGAGGAATGCGTAAGGGCATGGTCACGGATGTTGACCAACTCAGCGCCAGCATTTCATCATCGGTGCATAAAGCCGAACGCGCCAGTGGGTATGAGATCGGGCGGGCATTTGTCTCACTTTCCGCCAACCATATCCAAAGCACCAACAATATGGGCGTGACAGGCATCTCTGGGACACGCGAAGTTGAACTGGCGGATGTGGAGCGGGCGATGGATGCGGCACGGGCTTTCCCCATTCCACACGGGCGCGAAATTTTGCATGTCATCCCCCGCCGCTACAATTTGGATGAACATCAAGGCATCCGTAGCCCGTTGGGAATGCACGGTTTCCGCCTTGAGGTCGAATCGCACATCATCATGGCGTCCAGTTCCAGCCTGCGTAATCTGGAAAAATGTGTCGAAAATGCCGGGGTCTATGTGGATCGCTTTATCTTAAATCCACTGGCCTCCGGGGATGTTACCGTTACCCCCACCGAGCGTGAATCGGGTGTAATGGTGCTAGATATTGGCGGCGGCACAACCGACATCGCTATTTTTAATGAAGGCACGATCTGGCATACCGCTGCAATTTCGGTTGGGGGACAGCATGTCACCAATGACATTGCGCACGGCTTAAATCTGCCGTTTGAATTGGCGGAAGCGGTCAAATTAGAATATGGGCACGCCGACCCACGTGAAATTAATCCGCTGGAAACCTTCCCGGTGCAACCGTTTGGCGAAGAACATCTCAGCAAAGTCAAACGCAGCGATCTGGTGATGATTATCAATGCGCGTGTCACCGAATTATTTGAATTGATTGAGCAAGAGGTTCAAAAAAGCGGATTTGATGGGATGCTTCCCGCCGGGGTTGTGCTGACGGGCGGGGCCAGTTTGCTCCCCGGCATGAAAACCGTCGCCAACCGTATTTTGAAAGTCCCGGCGCGTTTGGCCCAACCAGATAATGTGACAGGCATGTCGGACATGCTGCGGAGTCCGGCGTATAGTACATCCGTAGGGTTGCTAAGATTGGGTCTTATCATGGATATTGAAGATACCCGCCGCGCCAATTTACGAAAAAATGGGCGCACCCGGCAAGCAACTGATAACAGCGCGGGGATTGGCAAAATTTTCGGGAAAATTGTAAAAAGATTCTTGCCGGAAGATGAAAATTTGCCTTGAAATGAATTCTGGTTTAATCTGATATTCATACATTGTAAACATGGCGCGTGGTAAAAAATAAACCATGCCCCAACTTTTCATAGTCAAGAAGGCCATTTGCGCGTCCTTCACAAATTTCATAAACTGGTAATGGTAACGCCCTGAATCCTAAAAAGGCAGCGGTCTGCCTTAGGGGGAAGTAGAGAATTTTATGTCAACAGACTTTTTGCACTCAGCCGCCGAAGATAATTTCGCACACATTAAAGTAGTCGGCGTGGGGGGCGGCGGTGGTAATGCCGTTAACCGCATGATTGACGAAGGCATGGGCGGCGTTGAATTTATTGCAATCAACACCGATTCTCAGGCACTTATTCTGAGCAAGGCCAAAACGCGCGTCCGTATTGGAGACAAACTCACACGTGGGCTGGGCGCAGGCGGCAACCCCGAAATCGGGCGTAAGGCCGCTGAAGAAAGTGCCGACGAAATTTACGAAGTCCTACGTGGAGCGGATATGGTCTTTATCACCTGTGGTATGGGGGGTGGAACAGGCACGGGGGCAGCCCCAATTGTGGCTCAAGCCGCCCGTGAACTCGGTGCATTGACCATCGGCGTTGTGACCCGTCCCTTTACCTTTGAAGGCGCACGGCGTCAGCAATCATCTGAATCTGGTATTGAAGCCCTCAAGGGTCAGGTAGATACCTTAATTGTCATCCCCAATGACCGCCTGCTCCAAATTGTGGACAAGAAAGCCAGCCTACAACAAGCCTTTGCGATGGCGGATGATGTGCTGCGGCAGGGTATTCAAGGCATTTCCGAATTGATTACCGTGCCCGGTCTGATTAACCTCGACTTCAACGACGTGCGAGCGATTATGAGCGAAGGTGGCGCGGCATTAATGGCCGTTGGACGTGCCAAAGGCGAAGACCGTGCCCGCCAAGCTGCCGAAGCTGCTATTTCCAGCAACTTGCTCGATGTCACCATTGATGGCGCACGCGGCATCCTGTTTAATGTGACAGGCGGCCCGAACATGAGCCTGTTTGAGGTCAACGAAGCAGCGGCCATCATCAAAGAGACGGCCCATCCCGATGTTAACCTCATCTTTGGCGCGGTCATTGATGAGAATATGGCTGATGAAATCCGTATCACAGTTATTGCGACGGGTTTTGAACAGGGCACACGGGTTGGGGTACGCCGCCCTAGTCAACCTGCCAACGATTGGGCACAACCGCGTCAGCAATATCAGCAGCCCCAACAGCCACAGTATCAACCACAGCCGACCTACTATCAACAACCGCCTACGCAGCATCAAGCCCCGCCTCCGGCCCAATATCAACCACCACAGCCCCCACCGCCTGCTGCCGAGCCACCCGCTGCACCACCGCCACAATATCAAGCGCCTGCGCAGCAGCAACCGACTCAACCCCCGGCCCAACAGCCACCGCGCAAAGAAGAATTGCCCGTGCGAGGGTATGAATCGTCGGAAGACTTGGATATTCCAGCCTTCCTGCGCCGGAACAAGGATCGGTAGTTCTCAAAATTTCTGAAATGAACAAACACCCCTTACTGGCTCTTGCTGGTGAGGGGTTTTTGATTAAGAACTCACCACAGTTTTTTACATTTTTCAGCAGGTCTTAGTGTCTTTCCAATGTTACACTTGGGAAGAAGGGATTTTGAATTATTGGTATGGTGAGGAGCGAACAATGGCAACCATTTTGATGGTCGAAGATGATGCCCCGATGGCAGGATTATACGCACGCGCCTTAGAAGCACAGGGGCATGAAGTGTTGATCGCCCCCAGCATCCAACAGGGGCTTGAATTCTTGGAAAGCACGTGGGTGGATTTGATTATTTTGGACATGACGTTGCCAGATGGCGCGGGAACGCAGATTTTGGATTTTTTGGAAACCAGTCCCAAAGTGATTCCCGTCATAATCACTACTGGCTTTTCCCGCTATCTAAAACAAGGTGAGCGCAATATCGTCGCGGCAACATTATCCAAGCCAGTGACGACCTCCCAATTACTTCAATCGGTGAGTACGGTACTTGAAGACCTTAATTTACGCGAAGAATAGCCTGTGTTTGGGGTTGGCTTTGTTAATGGGGCTATCGGCTCTGGTATTCCCCCACACTGGCAACGCTCAAGAAGGCCCTACCCAAGACCGTGTGTATGAACTCATGGCGGAAATCGAAAACACGTATGGGATTGGGTTTGCCTATCCCTCTGAATGGCAGGCAACCAGCGCTAATGAGGTCATTCAATTCAACGAATATTTGACCATCATTTTGGAGTCATTAAGGCGCGTCTCCGAGACCTTCTATCAACTCGGACGAGCACCAGATGATCCACTGCGTATCACCCCCGCCGATTATTTCCGCCTGCATTTTGACCGTGCCCATATTGTGATTGACCGCACCGTCCAGTTAGGGGGAAATTTCGCGGGTAAGACCAATCCGCTGTATGGGAATGGCGTGATTATTGGATATTCCATCCAACTCACCGGGGAGGGAATGCGCCAACCTTTTACTCTCGCCCATGAGCTGGGGCATGTGGTAGACAGCCTCCTAACCGATTTGCCCCATACCCAGCATGTTGAGGTTTTAGGCGGAGAATGGGGAGCGGTCAATTGGATTCCCGGTAAGGGGTATATCGGCAATGAAGCCCTCTTCCCGCGTGCAGTGGGCGGCCCCAATGAAGATTTCGCCGATACGTTTGGGCAGATGATGATGGGCAAACTCAACCCACTGAAAAGCACTGCGCCCCGCTGGTTATTTATGGTACTTTATCTGCGTGGTTGGTTGGATGCCATTCGTAAACTGCCTGTCAGTTAATTTCCTTATCATTCATTAGTTTGCCGTCATCATTTTAACAGCCTGCCAGAGGTTGACATTACTGGGCAAGGTGTTTACGATTCTAGGATGTCTTTTAATGGAAACCTATTATTTTGTGGAGTCGTTTGGGCGATGAGAAGAATTATCTTCGCAGTTACCGTCTTGGCCCTCATCAGTTTAAGTTTTACCAATACCTCACCAAGTCGTCATTTTTTCAAATCCGTTCCGACGATTGTGCGTGCCGATGGCGATAATCTATTTGGCGTGGGTGCCTGTTCAAAATTGACCCAAGAAACTCCCCGCACTTCCGAATGTGATGCGGAAATCGAAGCCAATCCGTTACCTGAAATGGTACACCCCGTCGAATATGACGAAAAGCGCGATGGTCAGGGTCATCCCCGCAGTATCATGTTACCGAAAGAACCTCTACCTTTTCCTATCGCGTGGCAAAAAAGGCCTTGGTATTTCAGTGATGCCCCCGGTGTGCTGCCTGCCGACAACGATTGGACAAATGCTAGGTTGATTGGGCATTACGCCATGTATTATGCCTATGCCGTTGTGGAAGCGGACAATGCGCTGTGGTATCTGATTGGCCCCGGTCAGTGGATGAAAGATGAATTTGTATCGGTGTTGCAAATCCCAGAGCGGCCTGAAGAGGTCTCCGGTCCTTGGGTCGCTATTGATGTTACTCAGCAAACATTGGTAGCTTTTGTAGATGACACCCCAGTCTATGCCACCCTAGTTTCGACAGGCTATTGGATTTTGACTGAGACCGGCCTTTTCCAAGTGTATGCCCGGACGCTTTCAACCACCATGTCCGGCCCGCCCGGCGCGAACCCACCTGAATATGTGCTGCCTGCGACCCCTTGGGTGCAATTTTTTAACCATGATGAGGCGCTGCATGGGGCATATTATCATAATTATTTCGGTATGAAACGCAGTCACGGCTGTGTCAATCTATCCCCCGGTGACGCTGAATGGGTCTGGAATTTCTTTGAACAGACCGCCGACGAATGGCATCCCAGCGGCTCTGATACATTTTTTGTAGACAACCCAGACAAGGCTCCTTGGGTATTGGTCTATGAAAGTCCTGATGTTCCAGTATCTGTTACATGGTAAACAAACGAATGAAACAACCAAAATTTCGAATGGTCATGATGGCGCTGGCCGTGCTGGTCGGCGCTTTTTTTCCATCGGCGTCTGTTCAGGCCCAAACTCCAGCGGTGATAGTCGTTTATACCGACTTTGAAGACAACATGGTGTTGTTCGATTCCTCCACTGGCGCTACCCGGACATTGATTGCGGCTCAGGCAGGTCGGAGTGTGGATTACCGGATACTCCTTTCGCCTGACAAAACAAAAGTCGCCATCTATGCCTACAATTTCGATGGGGCGGCTGTCCGTTCGGGGGATACCAGCACCGTCCAAGATACGCTCCAAATTTTTAGCCTGCCCGATGGCGAAAATCTGCTGACCGAGGCATTGATGCTGCCCAATATTTTGGGGATAGGCATAAACGAAGATGCATTCCCACCGATGAACATCCATGATTTTGTGGCATGGTCGCCGGATGGAAGCCAAATCGCTTGGATTACGAATAACCCCGGTTGGAACACGGTGCATGTTTTTCCAAGCAATACGGCAAGCGAACCCGCCCAGAAGCTGATTGCCACCGAGGACAGCGTGGGCCAACTCAGCACCTTGCGTTGGTCACCAGATGGCACACAATTGGCCTATGCCAGCGTGACCAGCTTCGTCAGCGAAGATGGCAGCCCTCAGACAAACGCCCTCTATACCTATTCGCTTGTGGATGACACCAGCACAACCGTCGAAGTCGGCAATAACGGCGCACCCTATTGGTTTTTGGGCTGGGATACAGATAACAGCCTGATCTGGTCGCTGTTTGGGGTGGAGGCCGGCGCGACGGGATTGTATCGTTACGACCTCACCGCTGGCACGGATGCTGAAATTATCCCCACCTCACAGCCAATGTCACGCGCGGCAGTGGACACTAGCACCCAGACCATCGCCTTTGCCGTGCCCAATCTCAGTGTAGATGGCAGTACCCCACAAGCTGGACTTACACCGGGCGTGTATATCATTGGATCGGACGGACAACCCACGCAGGTTTTTGCCGCCGATAATCTCTATGGGGTCTATTTCATCCAATCGGGTTTGCTGGCAGTCGGCAATGACACCGTGATTCGGGCCGCCGATAACACCCAGTTCACTATGAATTTGCTGCGGCGGGCGATCTTCTCACCGGACGGCACACAGGCGATTGGCGAAAAAGAATCCAAGACCTTCTTACGCGAATTGGCAAGCGAGACCGAAACCGAAATCTACTCCCTATATTTTGTAGATGGGGATTGGTTGGATGCCAGTACCGTGCTCATGAAGGTCGGTGCATATGGCTCAGTCATCGGAATTTGGCAAGCAGGGGGAAGTTTTACCCAATTGGTGGAAAATTCCGGCAATGGCCCATTTGTCGGGGTACTGCAATAGCCTGAATCTGGTTTTTCGGTGCCCCCCTATTGTACAATGGATCGTGTTCGGTTTGAGGGGGAAAGTCTGCGAGGTGACTTGTGGCGGAACAATATGAGATTCCACTTTTTCCTTTGAATACGGTGCTTTTCCCCGGCATGATCCTCCCACTCCGCATCTTCGAGGAACGTTATAAGCTCATGCTGAAGCAGTGTATTGCCGAGTCCAAACCGTTTGGGGTGGTACTGCTCAAATCAGGTCGAGCCGAGGGCGCTTTTAATGGTCAAATCTATAACATCGGTACGACAGCGCAGATTACCCAAGTCAATCCGATGGCGGATGAGACCTATAACGTTTTGACATTGGGTATGAAACGGTTTCGCTTGATCGAAGCCTATCAAATCCACCCCTATCTGAGTGGCATGGTGGAAGATTATCCGCTGACCAATGGAAATTCGCCCGAAGCCATTTCCGGTTCACTGCGCCTACTGCATCTGATTGAAAAATATCTGGAGGCATTCCGCAGAATTGGCAAACTGCCGTTTCGGATTGACCAAGTGCCGACTGACCCGATTACATTGGCCTTTTTGACCGCGATTATGCTGCCCGTTTCGAATGACGACAAACAATCGTTGTTGAGTGTGGTGGATATTCCCGAACTGCTGCGGGAAGAATTTCAATTGATGCGTTACGAAACCCATATGACGCAGATTTTGGCGGATGAACCCCAAGCGCCAACCCACCCCACGTCGTCGTTTTCGTTGAACTAAAACTATCCCTGTATCCACAGATACGTTATCTTTGTAGGGACGCTGTTTATCGGGCGTCTCTACTTATTTTGTTTATGGAGCAAGTAAAACAATGCGTATTGTTCTTGATGCAATGGGCAGTGACGCCTGCCCTGTACCCGATGTAGAAGGTGCGGTTCACGCCGCCCGTGAATTTGGTGACACGATTATTCTGGTCGGTGACGAAACCCGTATCAAAGCCGAACTCGCCAAATATCCCACAACGGGCCTGCCAATTGAAGTGGTTCATGCCAGCCAAGCCGTCACGATGGACGACACCCCTTCCAAAATTGTCAAAGGCAAACCCGATTCCTCTATTCACGTTGGGCTGCAATTGCTTGAAGATAGCAAAGCGGATGCGTTTGTGACCTGTGGCAACACCGGGGCCGTTCTAGCAGTAGCGACCACCGCCAAAGTCCGCAGGATTCAAGGCATCCATCGCCCCGCTCTCAGTTCGATTGTCCCTTTTGGTGAACGCCATGTGGTGCTGATTGATATTGGTGCGAACGCCGATTGTAAACCCGAATATCTGGTGCAGTTTGCGCTAATGGGCAGTGTTTATGCCGAAAAAGCCCTCGGCACTCAAAAACCCTCAGTTGCTCTGCTGTCGAATGGGGAAGAAGAAGGTAAAGGGAACGAGCTTACCAAAAGCACCCTGCCATTACTTATGGCTTCGGGCCTCAACTTTATCGGCAATATTGAACCCAAAGAGATGCTGCAAGGCCACGCAGATGTGATTGTATCGGATGGGTTTGTGGGTAATATGGTGGTCAAGACATTGGAAGCGACCAGCAGCATGGCCTTTGCCCAAATTCGGAATGCTGCCAAGCAGGATATACGCGGTATAATCGGTGGTTTGTTGATGAAATCCGTTGTAGGCAAAATCCGCAAAAAATTTGACCCTTTTGAGATTGGCGGTGCGCCTCTTTTGGGTGTGAATGGTGTTGTAATTATAGGTCATGGTCGAAGTAATGCCTACGCTGTGAAAAATGCGATTAGGCAGGCGCGTTTGGCAGTGGCGGGCGATATTGTGAATACTATTCGACAAGGGTTGGCCCGTCAGCCCCAAACGAGCGATCATGCAACGAATCACTAAAACCCGTATATCTTATGAGTAAGGAGTAGTGCCTTCATGGACTATACGCGCAATGGAAGGCCACGAGTGGTTGTCACTGGAATGGGCATTATTTCGCCGCTTGGTTCGACGCTGGAAAAGTATTGGCACGGCCTTAAAAATGGCGTTTCTGGTATTAAGCGGATTTCAAAATTTGACTCCAACCATCTCAATGTTCAAATTGCAGGTGAAGTGACGGATTTCGTCGCCACCGACTATCTGGAGCCAAAAGAAGCTCGTCGGCTCGAACCATCGTCGCAATACTCTGTGGCCGCCACAAAAATGGCGATTGCCGATGCTGGACTAACGGATGAGGATTTGGAGCGCAACAGCGAACGCACCGGAGTCGTCATGGCTACCGGTTTAGCTGGCTTTGATTCGGCCTTTTCGGCCTTTTCGAGTTTCCGCACTAAAGGTTCACGCCCCGGCCCGATGGCGCTGACGGCGGCCTTGCCCAATATGCCTGCCCACTACGTTAGCATGACAAGCCGCGCCAAAGGCCCACTCAGCGCAATTACGACCGCCTGTGCTGCGGGAACACAAGCGATTGGGGAGGCATTCGAGCTTATCCGTCGCGGACGTTCGGATGTAGCATTTGCGGGTGGTGTAGAGGCCATTATGCAAGACTACTCTATCGCCGCGTTTGACTCGATGACCGTGTTGACCCGCGATTACAATGATAACCCCACCGCCGCCAGCCGCCCCTTTGATAAAGACCGCAATGGTTTTGTCTATGCGGAAGGGTGTGGCATTTTGGTCTTGGAAACATTGGACCGTGCCGTAAAACGTGGCGCTCGGATCTACGCCGAGATACTGGGGCATGGTTCATCATCGGATGCCTTCCATGTCGCGGCGATTGACCCGGACGGCGCGGGGGCACTGCGTTCGATGCGTTGGGCAATGGAGGACGCGGGGTTAAATCCTGAAGACCTCGATTATATCAACGCGCATGGCACATCCACCCTGCCGAATGACGCGATTGAAACCCTTGCCATCAAGAAATTGTTGGGTGAACGGGCCTATGAAATCGCGGTGAGTTCAACCAAGAGTATGATTGGTCATGCCTTTGGTGGCGCAGGTGCAGTCGAAGCGGTGGCGACGATTTTGATGATCTTTAACCAGATTATCCACCCGACCATTAACTACACTACGCCTGATCCGAATTGCGATTTGGATTACGTGCCAAATGAAGCACGCGACGCCAAAATTCGCCACGCCATGTCCAATAATCTCGGCCTCGGCGGTCAAAACGCGAGTGTGGTGTTCAGCGCGATCTGAAGCCTAATCTACGTCAGTTAACAAAAAATCCCCGCTGAGGTAACGCCTTCACGGGGATTTGTGTTTTAGGACAGAGATTGTATTCAGATTTTCGGCGACTTCATCGGCAGGGCATCAATCTGAGACGCCAGAACAAAATCTTTTTCGGTCAACCCGCCTGCTGAATGGGTGGAAAGGGTCAGCGTCACCTTTTTGTACCTCAACAGAATATCCGGGTGATGGTCGGCAGCCTCCGCTAGATGTCCAATGGTACTGACAAAGGCCAATGCCGCCGGAAAAGAGGTTAGGGTATAGGTTTTGAATATCTCGTCGCCCTGCCGTGCCCACCCATCCATCTTGGCAAGCTGGGCATTGATCTCGGATTCTGATAATCGTTCTACCATAGCTCCGCCCTATTCCCTCACTTAGCTTGCATGTAATGTCTGCTGTGTTGCGGAGGCACGCTGGCACAACGAACTGCCTCCAGCTTGCAACCACTCCTGCAAACGGGCACTGGTGATTTTGCCGTTGGTGGCATCTTCATAAATTCCCATGCCCCAATAGAAATAACGCCGAGTTTCGTCGGGCCAACGCGCCCACCCCCACGAAATCACCCCATGCCCACCATTATAACCAGCTAATGCCAAGCCTGCGTTCCCATCGGCTTTTTGTAGCCCTTGTGCGAGATAGGTAAGGCCGCGCATGGCGTTGGTTTGCACATCAGTCATGTTCTCCCCAACGGCAAAATGGAAGGGCATGACTTGGAACAACCCCTGTGCTCCCGCTGATGAGCCAACGGTAGGATCACCACAGCTTTCAATTTGGATGACCGTCGCAATCAGATTAGGGTCAAGATTATAGTCTTGTGCCCATTGTGCAATTTGGGGTGCCCAATACTGCACTTCCGGTGTAAACAAAGGCGAAATAGTGGTGGCAATGTGCGATGGATCGCGCCGATCTACGACAACATAGGTCACTTTGGGGGGGAGGGACATATATAACGAGCGCCCGATGAGCACCCCCAAAAATCCGGCAAGCCCGCAGATAAAAAACACGAGAAAGGTAGCACAACTCGCCCTGAGAAACGGATTCCCAGAGCGATGTTCAGAGCTTACTTCAATCTCAAGTGGGTCATAAACGACCTCACGAATGGTAATAGTCGTGGTCGGCTCTTCAGCGTGCCGACTATGATAGCCTGATGGATGCGGCAAGGATCCCCCTCGAACCCTCTGTTTCACTTAAATCTTATATCCTCATTCAGAATGCACTACTGGACAAACGTCCGATATGGCCCATAAATTCAGCACGGGTCTTCTCATTCTCGCGGAAGATGCCCATCATGGCGCTGGTGGTCATACTTGAATGGGCCTTCTTGACACCACGCATCATCGAGCACATATGGACACCTTCACATACAACGGCCACGCCTTGCGGATGCAGCACCTGCATCAAGAAATCGGCAATCTGTTGTGTCATACGTTCTTGCACCTGCAAACGTCGCGCAAACATGTCCACGACGCGCGGAATTTTGGACAAGCCGATCACTTTGTCATTCGGCACGTAGGCCACATGCGCTTTACCAATAAATGGCAGCATATGGTGTTCACACAAGCTGTAGTATTCGATGTCGCGCACCACAATCATTTCCTGATATTCGACATCAAACAGGGCGTCATTGACCAGCTTCTCTGGATTGATATGATACCCTTCCAGCAGTTCTTTGTACATACGGGCTACCCGATTGGGGGTACGCAATAGCCCTTCGCGTTCTGGGTCTTCCCCAACGCCCTCAAGGATGGAGCGTACTGCCGCTTCAATGGCGTGGTCATCTTGCTCATACTCTAGATCAATCTCAAAACTTTCGAGCAGGTGCTCCGACAGCAAGTTGCGATAGCCGTTCCCTTGATGACCATTTTGCCCATGAGAGCCGTTGTGTCCATTAGTCGTGTGATTCATTGTCATGATTATCTCTCCCATGATGCGAAGTTAAAAAGATTTGTCCACGTTTAAAACAAAACGTTACGTGGTCACTGGATATTGCTGCATGTAATGTGAGGAAGGGTACGTACACTAAAATAGACGATCTTTACCGCCCATTTATTACTTCTTATCCAAGATAATCAGAACATATGATAGCATAATGAGTCTTAGATTATCATTAAATTAAGGCCCTTTAAATCAGGTAAAATATCTGACAGTGATTCACCATCAAGGAGCCGCCATCCGTGTCCAGTGATATGATTGAAATTGAAAGCCTACGTCTGCGCTGCCTGATAGGGTTTAGCGAGTGGGAACTCGATAAAAAACAAGATGTGGTCATCCATATGACCTTGTTTACCGATATTCGGAAGGGTGGCCTAAGCGATAATCCTGATGATATTCTAAATTATAAAACCGTCAACAAGGCCGTCATTCAAATGGTGGAGGCGTCCCATTACAAAACGCTCGAAGCCCTTGCCACTGCCATCGCCCGTGTCGCCGTTGTAGACTGTGGTGTGCCGCATATTCGCGTCAAAGTTGAGAAACCGGGGGCACTGCGTTTCGCCGACAGTGTCGCCATTGTAATTGAACGCACCATCGAGGATTTTCAGAATGCCTAGCCACCATGTATTTTTGGCGCTTGGCTCGAATATCAACCCCGTCGAGAATTCCCGGGCTTGTCTCAAATTGTTGCAGGAGCATTTCGACATATGGAATTTGTCGCCTGTTTATGAAACCCCACCTGTCGGGTTTACCGAGCAAGCCGCATTTTTGAATGCCGCCGCCGAAGTAATCACCGAACTTGACCCCACCAGTGTCAAAACGATTTTGCAAAATATCGAACATCAACTGGGGCGGGTACGCGACCCGAATAATAAAAACGCCCCTCGCACGATTGACCTCGATATTGCGCTGTGGGACAAAGCCGTATTTACGTATGGGGGAAAAAATTGGCAAGTGCCTGACCCCGATATTTTGCGTTTTATCCATCTGGCACGTCCACTGGCTGACCTCGCCCCGGATTATGTCTACCCCGAGACAACTGATACCCTTACCAGCATTGCCGAAAATTTGCCCATGAACGGTATCACTCGGCGCGATGATGTGTGGGCTGATTTGCCATTTTTGCTCAGAATAAGCGTGGATTTCAATTCCCTCTCGCTTGATGGCAAAATGGTGCGCATCAATACCGATATACATCAATACCTCCTGAATATATTGCATCAAGGTCTTCGAGTGATCTTGTATACTTCACAAGATCTTGAGGTGGAAGCAATTATTCATTGTGAGAAGTATAAGCAAGATCAAGATTTGTGGTATGGCATACCCGATTGGGATACCCTGCGCTATTTATAGCAAAAACGGACTCTGGTCATTTCTTGGTTTGTACTTATTTTAAATCGGCATATAATGACTGTTTAATTAGAGTTTAGAGTTTGTTTGGGGGATATTTTTTATGGAACTCACCGGCTCATACCTATTTGAGGCCGACCAAGATACCGTCTGGAAACTCCTCATGGACCCGGACGCCATCGCAAAAGCCATCCCCGGCGTAAAAGAACTGATTCCTGTCGAAGGCGAAGAAATGACATGGCGGGCCGCTGCCAAAGTAGGTTTTGCGGCGCTGAGTGGTCATTATGCGGGGGTCATCCAGATGAGCGAGGTCGAAGCCCCCACTCAATATCGCCTCACGGTCAACGGGGAGGGACAGCAAAGCGTCATCGGCGGCACGGCCCTCATTAAACTCACCTTCAATCCCGAAAAAAATGAAACCCTTGTCCATTGGGATGCCCACGCCAACATCTCTGGCAAACTTGCCAGTCTTGGGCAGCGACTCATCGGCGCAGGGGCCAATGTCATGAGTAAGCAGTTTTTTCATGAGTTGGCAAAACAACTTCCTACTCGATAACTACTCTTAAATTTTTTGTCCAATTGAGGGAGCCTGATTGAAAGGAGGCGTTTGAACTTCGACGATTTGACGTATCTCAACGCACTAAAGTTTGAAGTTTTAGGAGGAAAATTTTTTATGAAAGTCTCAATTAAAGTCAACGGCACGCTGTACGAGCGTGAAGTTGAACCAAGAATGTTGCTTGTTCATTTTTTAAGGGAAGAACTTGGGCTAACAGGCACAAACGTTGGCTGTGATACCAGCCAATGTGGAGCCTGTAATGTCCATCTGAATGGGCAGTTGGTGAAATCGTGTACCTGCCTTGCCGTGCAAGCCGATGGGGGCGAAGTCACCACCATTGAAGGACTAAAATCCAACGGGCATCTCCATCCTATGCAAGAAGCCTTTTGGGAAAAGCATGGTCTACAATGTGGCTTTTGCACCCCCGGCATGATTATGACCTCTGTCGCCTTGCTGCAAAGCAACCCCCACCCCACCGACGAAGAAATCCGGCATGGACTGGAAGGCAACCTGTGTCGCTGCACCGGATACCAAAACATCGTGGCGGCTGTCAAAGCGGCTGCGGGAACAAAATAGGAGGGTAGAGACATGGCTGCTGCCGAAAAAATTATTGGTTCAAGAATAAAACGTCGGGAAGACCCACGCCTGATTACAGGTGAAGCTAAATATTTAGAAGATATTCAATTACCGGGTCTGCTGCACGCCGCGATTTTGCGGAGTCCACACGCCCACGCCAAGATCAAAAGTATTGATACCTCCAAAGCCGCCAAACATCCCGGTGTCATTGCGGTCTATACAGGCAAAGATTTTGCTGATGTCAACCCGATGCCATGTGCGTGGCAGGCGGGCAAGGTCAAAAACAATGTCAACACCCCGCGTGTGTTGGAAATTGATCGTGTGACCTTCACGGGTGCAGGTGTCGCGGTGGTCGTGGCGGAAGATCGTTACATGGCCCAAGATGCGCTCGAACTCATTCATGTGGATTATGAGGTGCTGCCAGCCGTGGTGGATGCCGAAAAAGCCACCAAAGCGGGTGCGCCCCAACTCCATGAAAACGCCCCCAACAATATCGCCCTTGAATGGACATGTGGCACTCAGGACACCACTGACCGCGCTTTGAAAGAAGCCGATGTTGTGGTCAAGCAGCGCATGATTAATCAACGCCTTATTCCCACACCGATGGAAACACGCGGCTGCATCGCCCAATATCAGGCGGCGACGGAGGAATGGACGGTCTGGATGACCTCCCAAGCACCCCACGTCATGCGGCTCTTGATGACGGCCTTTGTGTTTGGCGTGCCGGAAACCAAGATGCGTGTGATTTCCCCGCAGATCGGCGGCGGATTTGGGGCCAAGATTTTCCTCTATCCCGAATACTGTTTGATGGCAGCCCTATCCCGCAAAATAGGCCGTCCGGTCAAGTGGATGGAAACTCGCAGCGAAAATTATATCGCTACCACGCATGGACGTGACCACATCACCGAAATCGAAGTCGGCGCAAAGCGAGACGGCACGATTACAGCACTGAAGGTCAATACCTATGCCAATCTCGGCGGGGTGCTTTCGACCATCGCTCCCGGCATCCCAACCACGCTATATGGGCGTATGCTGTCTGGTACGTATCGCATCCCGAATATTTTCTGTCATGTCTATGGGGTCTATACCAACACAGGCATGGTGGACGCCTATCGTGGGGCAGGCCGACCCGAAGCGACGTATGTCATTGAACGGGCGGTGGATTTGGTGGCGCATGAGCTAGGTCTCGATCCAGTGGCTGTCCGCCGCAAGAATTTTATCCCACCGGAAGCCTTCCCCTATGACCCGGTGATTTTGAATGGGCTGAAATATGACAGTGGGCAGTATGCAAAGGCGCTCGATTTGGCGCTCAAGATGCTCGGTTACGAAAATTTCCGCAAGGAACAAGCCGAAGCACGCAAACAAGGCCGGTATCTGGGAGTGGGCTTTTCCAGCTATGTTGAAATCTGCGGCGTGGCACCTTCGGCATGGATTGGCCTGCCCGGTGAAGGCTGGGGTGCTGGTCTATGGGAGAGCGCCAATGTCCGAGTCCACCTGACGGGCAAGGTCGTCGTCACCACCGGGTCGCAATCGCATGGGCAGGGCCATGAAACCAGCGTGGCGCAGGTCGTGGCAGGAGAATTGGGTATATCAGTGGATGATGTCATTGTCCAACACAGTGACACCCTCGGTACACCCTTTGGTTATGGGACATATGGCAGTCGCAGTACCGCCGTCGGTACAGTGGCGGTCTATAATTCGCTCCAAAAAATCAAAGAAAAGGCCAAACTGCTAGGGGCACATATGCTTGAAGCCGCGCCAGAAGACGTGGTGTTTGAGGATGGCAAGGTCTTTGTCAAAGGCTCGCCTGACCAATCCAAGACGATTCAGGAAATCGCAGGGGCAGCAGCATTGGCCTACAGTTTACCCCCCGGCATGGAACCGTTCCTCGACAACACCTCCTACTATGACCCACCCAATTGCACCTTCCCCTTTGGCACACACATCTGCGTGGTCGAAGTGGATAAAGAAACCGGCGAGGTCAAGATCAAGCGGTATATCGCTATTGACGACGTGGGCAAGGTTATCAATCCCATGATTGTTGAAGGGCAGGTACACGGCGGCATTGTGCAAGGCGTGGCCCAAGCGCTGTGGGAAGGGGCGGTCTATGATGACAATGGGCAACTGCTCACTGGGTCATTGATGGACTATGCGATTCCAAAAGCTGACTTTTTCCCCACCTTTGAGACAGACCGCACCGAGACTCCGACTCCGGTCAACCCACTTGGCGTCAAGGGGGCAGGTGAAACGGGCACGATTGCCTCAACCCCGGCTGTCGTCAACGCGATTGTGGATGCGCTCGCGCCATTTGGCGTCAAACACATAGATATGCCCGTCACACCGCCGAAAGTTTGGCGAATCTTACAAGGCAACGGAGGTTAATCATGTATCCTAGTAACTTCGACTATCAACGAGCCGCTTCCGTCGCCGATGCCATCCAAAAAGGGTCAAGCGATGGGGCGAAATTTTTGGCGGGTGGTCACAGCCTCCTGCCCGCACTCAAATTGCGTCTGAACGAGCCTGAGTCTTTGGTGGATATTGCTCGTTTGGACGCACTCAAGGGGATCAGCGTCACTGGGAGCAGTGTTAGAATCGGGGCACTTGCGACCCATGCCCAAATTGCTGGTTCTGCCGACGTGAAAAAACACGCTCCGGCATTGGCAAGTGCTTGCGGTCAGGTCGGTGATCCAGCCGTGCGTAACCGGGGCACATTGGGTGGCAATCTCGCCCATACTGACCCTGCTTCCGACCCACCAACGGTTGTATTGGCCCTCGGTGGCAAGCTCCATCTACAGGGATCAGGTGGAAATCGTGTCGTCGCAGCAGAGGATTTTTTCCTAGACCTATTCACCACCGATTTACACCCCGGTGAACTCATTACCGCCGTTGAAATTCCGAGCATCGGTCAGGCCAAAAGTGCCTATGCAAAAATGGCCCATCCCGCCTCACGATATGCGGTAGTGGGGGTGTGTGTGGTACTAGAAGTTAGCGGTGGAAAATGCAGCAAGGCCCGTGTCGCGGTGGGTGGGGCAACCCCTAAAGCCACCCTCTCCGCTGCTGCCGCCAATGCCCTAGTCGGTTCATCGCTGGATACTGCCGCTCTTGACGCCGCCGCGCAAGCCCTATCCGCTGATTTAAGCGATGTAATGGGTGATGTCTATGCGCCGGAAGATTACCGCCGTGCGATGGCCGGAGTCTATCTGAAACGGGCTGTCCGTGCTGCAATGGGGTAAAATGGGTTCGACGCTTCTATAGGATTTTCTAGGGGCGATCTTGGTATCGCCCTTTTTCTCAAAAAGGTACCGGTATGTTCCAAAATATTGATGCTGTGCAATCCGCCCTCGAGTCTCAAAATTATATTGCCGAGCGCGGACTGGTCACGGCGATTTATTTAGCTATGCGTTTAAATAAGCCGCTTTTTTTGGAGGGGGAAGCAGGTGTTGGCAAGACTGAAATCGCCAAAGTGCTTGCCAAGATTTTAGATACCGACCTCATCCGCCTGCAATGTTATGAGGGTCTCAATGTCAACACGGCCCTGTATGAGTGGAATTATGCCCACCAACTGCTCTATCTACGCTTGTTAGAGGCCAGCGGCGCGACCCGTGAAGAAATGCGGGCCGGGTTATTCACGCCTGAATTTTTGCAGGCCCGTCCGCTGCTGCAAGCCCTTGAAATGAGCGCCAATGGCCGCCCACCCGTCTTGCTGATAGATGAAATTGACCGGGCCGACGAAGAATTTGAAGCCTTTTTGCTAGAACTGCTCTCGGATTTTCAAGTCACCATTCCCGAACTGGGCACGATTCAAGCGCCTGTGCCCCCTGTAGTGGTCGTCACTTCCAACCGCACCCGCGAAATTCATGATGCCCTGAAACGCCGCTGTCTGTATTATTGGATTGATTACCCCAACTTTCAAAAAGAACTGGCGATTGTGCGAGCCAAAGCGCCAGAAGCCGAAGCAAATCTTGCTAAACAGGTGACGGCCTTTATTCAAGAACTACGTCGTATGGAATTGTTTAAAGCGCCGGGGGTGGCGGAAACACTTGATTGGACAATGGCGCTCATCGCACTAGACCAGCAAACGCTCTCACCGGAAATTATTGAGCAGACAGCAGGGGTGATCCTGAAATATCAAGAAGATGTGCAAATGCTGACCGGGGAGGCTCTGCAATCCGCGCTTGACCGTGCCCGAATGCAAATGACGGCGCAAATGTAAACGAGGCAGTGATGAATAATAGTGCGCGGTGGGGCAGATATTTAGGGCCAGCCGATATACCCTATCATGGCGGCAAATTCCTGCAAAATCTGCTGCTGTTTGGGCGATTATGTAAGGCACTGGGCATGGATGTCACCCCCAACTGCATGATGGATGTTTCTCACGCGCTGCAATTGGTAGATTTGGGCCGGCAGGAAGATGTCTACCATGCCTGCCGCGCTCTCATGGTGACACGCCAGCGCGATTTGGAATTATTTGACCAAGCCTTCCATATTTTCTGGCAGACTCCGGTTGAAGATTGGGCCACGATGGAACTTAAATCCCCCGGCAGACGAGTACAGCGACAGCAGCACAACCCAACCTTTGGCAGCGCCCCTTCGACCACCAAAAATGGTCAGGCAACCAGTGAAACCGAGACGATTACCTTTGTCCCGACCTACAGCAACTATGAAACCCTGCGTACCAAAAATTTTGCCGAGATGACGGGTGAAGAAATCCTTGCCGCCAAACGCATTATGGAACGACTGGCATGGTCGCTGGGGATGCGCCAAACACGCCGATTTCACCCCGGCAGCGGCGACCAACTGGATTTGCGCCATCTGTTCCGCGAAAACATGCGTTATGCGGGCGAATTGATTAATCTGCCGACCCGTGTGCCAGCTTTTAAACCGCGTCCATTGGTCATGATCTGCGACATCAGCGGCAGCATGGAACGTTATACCCGCCTGCTACTGCACTTTGTCCACACCCTATCGCAGAGCATCTATCAAGTCGAATCGTTTGTGTTTAGCACCCGTCTCAGCCGCATTACCCGCATTATTCGACGCAAGGCGGTAGATCGTGCGCTGGCTGAAGTCGGGCTGACGGTCAAAGATTGGGGCGGGGGTACAAAAATTGGCGAAGCGCTGCATACCTTTAATTATCAATGGGCACGGCGTGTCTTGGGGCGGGGCGCGGTGGTACTGCTCATTACCGATGGGTGGGATCGTGGCGACCCGGAACTATTGCAGAATGAAATTGAACGGCTGCAACGCAACTGTCACCGTTTAATTTGGCTCAATCCGCTGCTCGGTTCGCCCGATTACGAACCCCTGACACGCGGCGCTCAGGCGATGCTGCCCTATGTGGATGATTTTTTGCCTGTGCATAATCTCGCCAGTCTCGAAAATTTGGCAAAAGAATTGTGGAAGGTCAATTGGCACCGTCCAACCCGCGTAAGACATGCCCATCTCATCAATTCAAAATAACAAATTTGGCTTATTGGTGGTAAAAAACTCATGTTAGATATTCTGGATACGGTACAAAATTGGTTGAACGAAAAACACCCCATCGCGCTTGCCACCGTTGTCAATACATGGGGATCATCTCCACGTCCTGCTGGCTCAAAAATGGTCGTCACGGCTGATATGGTAATAATTGGCTCGGTCAGCGCAGGGTGTGTTGAAAATGCTGTCATCCAAGAGGCACTCGACAGCCTGCAAGATCGCAAACCCCGTCTGTTACACTATGGGGTCAGCGATGACACCGCATGGGATGTCGGTTTGACCTGTGGCGGCAAGATTTCGATTTATGTCGAGCCGCTGGATACCCCCGTTTGGCAGATCGCCGCCGACCTTGTGCGCCAAGACACCCCCCATGCCGCTGTCACCCTCCTAGAGGGCGATTTGGCGGGGCAAAAGATGTTGGTCGGTTCAGATGGTGCGGTTTTATATGCCAGTGCTGGCCTCGCCTCAAATCAAACTGCCATTCTCGCCGATGCTGCCCATCAAAGCCTAAAAACGGGTCAAACCAAATCCTGTACCATCGCCGAATTTAACGTTTTGATTGAGGTAAATGTGCCACGCCCCCACCTGATTATTGTCGGGGGGGCACATGTGGCAATGGCGCTGCAAAAATTTGCTCAACAATTGGGATTTCAGGTCATGCTGGTTGATCCACGCAAAGCCTTTGCCACGCCCGAACGCTTCCCAGATGTCGCCCAAATATTGCACACCTATCCCGATAAGGCCCTGCCCCAAATTGGCCTGACCGCCGAAACCTATCTAGCCGTCCTGACGCATGACCCCAAGATTGATGACCCCGCCCTTATAACAGCCCTACCCGCTGGTGTGCGTTATGTTGGGGTTCTCAGCAGCCGTCGCACGCATGAAAAGCGCCTTGAGCGTCTCACTGCACAGGGAGTGGATACCAGCCTATTCGACCAAATTTATACCCCCATTGGGCTTAATATCGGAGCGAAGACCCCCGAAGAAATCGCCTTGTCCATCATGGCGGAAATAATTGCGGTCAAGAATGGGGTGGCCCAATGAAATTTGGCCCAGTCCCCATTGAGGAGGCGGTTGGCAAGATTCTAGCGCATAATCTAATTGGGCAGGATGGCAAGAAACTACTCGGCAAAGGGCATCGTTTAACCGGCGATGATGCTGAACTCCTCCACACCAATGGTTATTCAAGTGTGGTGGTTGCCGCCCTCGACCCTACAGATTTAGGCGAAAATGAAGCCGCTCGTCGCGTCGGGATGGCGATTGCCGGGCCAAATGTGCGGGTGGTCGCTCCCGGTGTGGGTCGGGCTAATTTGTCAGCCGAGGTGGACGGGCCACTTTATGTCAATGTGCCATTATTACGCCGTCTCAACAGCATTGATGAGGGGATCACCATTGCTACCCTGCGTGAACACACCCCTGTTAAAACCCGCACTTTGATTACCCTCGTCAAAATTATCCCCTTTGGGATTCCCGCCGCACGAGTTGAAGATGTGGAGGCCATCACCCGTGAATTTGGCCCGGTGGTGTCGGTGCGACCTCTCAAACCAGCAGCCGTTTCGCTCATTATCTCCGGCCCGGAACGCGCTCGTGAACGCTTATTAGGGGACTTTACGTCGCCCGTTGAACAGCGGATTCAGGCACTGGGCAGTTCTCTTAAATCAGTCAGTTTTGTCCCACACACCGCCGAGGAGATTGTGCAAGCCCTATGTGATCAACAAGCCGCCGAGTCGGGTTTGATTATTCTTGCGGGCATTTCGGCCATCATTGACCGGGATGATGTTGTCCCAACGGCATTACGGCAAGCAGGGGGCAGCGTCAGCCATTTTGGTGCGCCCGTTGACCCCGGCAGTCTATTGATGTTGGGTTATTTGGGCAACATCCCCGTGATTGGTGCTCCCGGCTGCATCAAATCGTACAAAACCAACATCATTGATTGGATCTTGCCGCGCTTGTTGGCAGGCGAACGACTCACTCATGCCGACTTGATTGAGATGGGGCATGGCGGCCTGCTAGATGACATCCATGAGCGCCCCATGCCCCGCGAAAATACCGAAGATTAGGCTGATGCTTGGGGACGCCGATTTTGTTCCAACCAGCGCACCCCAAAATCCACCACCCCGCGCTGCGAAATCAAACGGGCTTCGGCTTGGCCCACTTTGCTGGGGATATACCCGATGCCGGCTTCATAATCCGCTCCGCACTGCTCGAAATCATCAGCATCATAGGCCAGCATGTCATACGCCACCCATCGGCGTTCACCATTAACCAGAATCGCGCTACCCTGTTTTTCTAGCGCCTTGCCGAAATAATCGCCGCGGTGTTCGGCGAGATGGAGCGAGGTGTTATTGCCATGAACTACCCCCAATAACAACACCTGACCATCCAGATCGTAGATCCGCGCTAGAGGAGATCGCTCGCCAAACTGGGCATCTAGTTGATGTTCAGCGGTAATCCATTCGGCATGTTGACCCCACGCCGCAAACGAACCCACCGGATGATAGCTCCGCGCCACGCCGGGCCAGCGTCGAAAGGTCTCGGCAATAATCCCCATTTGACGGGTGGGGGTAACGGCTGGGTCAAAAGCGGGCCATTCATCATAAACGATTTGCCACCAGCCCTGCGGAATAGGCGGGTTTTGCCAGTGGGCTGGGTCGCTGTTATCTGAGGAGTGGCTTGGCATCACCAATGTCCCCGCTGGCGTCAATACGTCCATGATGGCCTGAATCACAGGAATAGGCCCGCCTACCGTCCAGCCGAGTTTGCTCATGGCGGAGTGCATAATAATCACCATCCCCGGTTGGATACCAAGTTGCTCAAAATCACGGCGCAGGGTGGCACGGGTATTGGGGGTTGGGGTTTGCTTTACAACAATGCCTTCATTCATAAAATGCCTCATTTTTGGCGATAGAGAAATCGGGTCCGTCAACCGCTGTAAGTCTAACAGAAGATAGGTGTTAGAAAACTGTGGGGTTGTGGTCTGGTATTCATTGAGTCTTTCTGGTAAGATAACGCCCACCAATTTCAGAAATGGCTTGACAAGGGCTTGTAACAATGAAAGTTATTCTCACTGAATATGTCTATATGCACGGCGTTGCGGGCGACGTGGTTGAAGTAGCTGATGGTTTTGCACGCAATTTCCTTATTCCACGTGGCAAAGCTGAAAAAGCCACCCCCGCCGCGCTCAAAAAACACCAGCAATTGATGGAACTGTCGGTTCAGCGTCGTAAAGAACTGAATTCACGGCTGGTCGAAGTCGCCCAGAAAATTGATGGGGTGGAACTCGTTTTTGGTCGCAAGGCTGGACGTAATAATAAACTTTATGGTTCCGTTACGACGGTAGATATTGCCAAAGCGCTGTTAGACAAAACTGGCATTGATATTGACCGCCGCCGCATCAGTGACCGCACTCTGCGCGAAATCGGCAAGTTCGAAGTTCCGGTTCGTATGGGCAGCGATCTGGCCCCCAATGTTCACATCGTCATTCTGCGGGAAGAAGATGTTGAAAAATATCTAGCGGGTCAACAGGTGGATGTGCCAGTCCATACGGCGGAAGAATACATCGAAGTTGAAGAGGCTGTTGAAGAAGAAGCAGTGGCTGAAGAAGCGGCGGAATAATTCTGCGGCGCATCCGACCTCGGAATAAACGATAGAGAACAACTCAGTGAGTGATCTGGAAATTCTGGGGGCGCAATTTCGTCGGGCGCGGGAAGATCGTCGTCTGACCTTTGAACAAATCGAGCGTCAAACACGTATCCGCGCCCATTACCTAGAAGCCATTGAACTAGGCAATTTTGGCGTTATCCCATCACCCGTGCAGCTACGCGGCTTTGTACGTAATTATGCCCGTGCTGTAGGGCTTGACCCCGATTTGATGCTGGGGCAAGTTGAAGAGGCCCTAGCCAATCCGGGTGGTCGCAGACACAAAAAACAGAAAAAAGACACAACTTCTGGCAATACCCCCCCTGAGGGGTCGGCGGTAATTCCCGATGCCCTTGAAACCTATCGCGCCCCGGTCATTGTGCCACGTGCCTCCCATTCCAATATTGAGGTGACAGCCGCCCCAACCTATGCCCCTCGCAACCGTAACCCGCTTCGTACTATTCTCGCGGTAATCGTAGCAACCGTGCTAACCGGGGTCATTATTGGCGGATTGTTGCTGGCTATCAATGATCTGGCAGAAAAAAGTAACCAACCAACGCGGCCATCGCCTCTGATGGAAATCAACAATAACATCAATAATCCACCACCGATCATTGCTACTAGTACCCCCACGCTAGGGGCCGTTTTCCCACCTCCGGTTAATCCAAACCAAACGCTTGAATTTAACTCATCCAGCAGCCTTTATATCTCTATCGCGGCTGTCCAACGGGCATGGGTGCGGGTGATTACGGATGGGGCTATCCAATTTGAAGGGATTCTCGCCCCCGGCGATGGATTGGGCTATCCAGCTGACCAAAGCATTACCCTCAAAACCACCAACGCGGGTGGTTTACAAGTGACCATTAATGGGCAGGAATTTCGCTTGGGGGAGCCACGCCAGCCCTTTGAGCAAACCTTTACCCTTGGTGGTTTGATTACACCCACCTTTGCGCCGACCAATACCCCAACGATCACCTATACCCCATCGGCGACTAACACACCGGGGGCATCCATCACCCCCACATTGACGGAAACCCCAACTTTAGAAAGCAATACTACCGGAGATAGTGCGCCAGTTTCGCCAAGCAACATGACAGCGTTATTGGCAAGTCCGGAGGTCGTCTCTCCCACGCCGCTACCCCCTATTGGTGCGGTTTCGACATCAAGCACCACACCCACACCGACCCCGACAACTCAAAATCCCGTTACGACCAATACACTGCCCTCAACGGTGGAGATTTCTTCGCCAACACCGCTGGTGCTAAATTCCCCGACCTATACCCCCTCGCGCACCCCGACCCATACGCTGCCTCCATCCGCCACGCCGAATATCACCATGACGCCCTCGCCATTTTTGCCCGAAAGAATTACGCGAACCCCCACCGTTACAAAATAGCGTTCATTTTCCGGCTGTCGTTCATTACAATAGCCTGTATCTACTTGGAACCCACTTGGAAGGAAATGGCTGGCATGACCCAGTTCTACGATACGATTGCACGCTTTTACGACGCCGAAAATCTGGATATGACCGACGACTTGGCTTTTTACAGTGAACTGGCTGCCGAATATGGCGAACCTATTTTGGATGTGGGCTGTGGCACAGGCCGGGTGATGCTGCATCTGGCACAGGAGGGTTATCAATGCGTGGGTGTGGACACCTCACCGCAAATGCTGGCGCGGGGCAAGCGCAAGGTTGAGACATTAGGGGCAGATGTCGTGGAACTGGCCCGTTTTGTCGAAGGGGATATTGCTACCTACAGCGCCCCCGACACGTATAACATGATTTTGCTGCCCTATCATGCCTTTATGCACTTTCAGGAACAAAATCAGCAACTAGCCATTCTACAACAGCTAAAAACAAATTTGGCGGAGGACGGGATCATCGTTTTTGATTTGCCGAATGCCGGGGAAGCCTTTAGTACACAAGACGACCATACCATTTCACTTGAGCGCACCTTTATTGAACCGGAAACGGGCCATCTGGTGATGCAGCAGTCGGTGAGTCAATTAGACCGCGCCGAACAACTGCTATATATCACATGGATCTATGATGAAGTCACCGCCGATGGTACGGTGAAACGTACTGTTGCGCCGCTCGTGCTGCGTTATGTATTCCTAAGCGAACTCAAGCTGTTGTTGGCCGCCAGTGGATTGGAATTGTTTGAGGTACACGGGGATTATGATGGCAGCCCCTATGCTGATGGTAGTCCACGCATGATCGTGGTGGCGGGTAAGGCCGACTAAAAAAATGCTTTGGGATCCGGAGCTTCTTCGGGGTGATGGTGTTTGTCCGTCGCAGTGTGTTTGACTGTGTGACCATTTTTGCCTGATTCTAGGCGGGGAATGACACTTAGAACAAAGGCAAAGAGCAAGGTCGAGCCGATTGCCAAAATGTATAACTCATAACCAACGACGATACCGACAATCGCTACCATCCAAATACTGGCTGCGGTTGTTAATCCATGAACGCTCGTTTTGCGCTGAAGTACCACGCCTGCTCCCAAAAAACCAATCCCGGTCAAGAGGTTAGCCGTCATACGGGCTTCGCTGTCCGAACCGTAAATGATGCGGGACATAATCGTCAGCAAAGCACAACTCATACACACCAACATGTGGGTACGGAGGCCTGCTGGACGCTGACGTTTTTCACGGTCAAGGCCGGGGATAATTGCCAAAACCCCAGCAATGGCAACCACTACAAGGGCGTTCCACTGCTCGGAACTATATTCCATTTTGCTCTAACCACCTATCAAGACCGTCGGTGCGCCTGAAATGATCGTTGTCGAAACAGGTGCGCCGGATTGGTTATTCACCCCTGAGACCATTGAAGTCGAGCGAGCCGCTGGACGCCCCCCGATCATCACCGTCATTGACCCCATGGTAATTGCCCCTGAAATGGCAGCCCCAGCCACCAAATCCCCAACAACAGCGGCAGGCATCCCTCCAATCAACACATTGGGAACACCCGGCCCAGTAATTGCATCACCAGTGGCAGACATATCGGCTAAACGTGCGGCGGGAAATGACATAGGCGCTTCAATTCCTTTCCAAGTTTGTTAAATTTATTTTACCGTATTATTGACAGCGGGTCAATTTAGCGGCGCTCATCGTCGGGTAGTGCAATACGCAAGGCGTCATAAAGAGAGCGTACTGGAATCACCTCGATTTTGCCAGCAGATTTCTCATCTCCCCGGCGAGAACGTGGCACAATCGCCCGTCGAAAGCCTAGCTTCGCGGCTTCATTCAGTCGGGTGTTTAATTGGCTGACGGCACGCAGTTCACCACTCAAGCCGATTTCGCCTACAATCGCCAAATCTGCGGGAACGGGGATATTACGAGCGCTAGACGCAATCGCAATCGCCACCGCTAGGTCTGCGGCGGGTTCATCAATCGTCAGGCCCGCCACCACATTGACAAATACATCTTGTTCATACAGTTTAAAACCGACCCGCTGAGTCAATACGGCGATCAACAGTTGCAGACGGTTAAAATCCACCCCATTGGCCGTGCGGCGCGGATTGGGATAAGCAGTTTGGCTTGTCAGAGCCTGCACCTCTACCAACAAAGGGCGGGTGCCTTCCATTGTCAAGGCAATGGCGCTCCCCGGCGCGTTCACGACCCGTTCAGCCAAGAATACTTCAGAGGGGTTGCTGACCTCGACCATACCACTGCCCTGCATTTCAAAGACACCCGTTTCGTTGGTCGCCCCAAACCGATTTTTGACACTCCGCAGCAACCGATAGACCTGAAAGGTATCGCCTTCAAGATACAACACCACGTCTACGATATGTTCCAAAACACGCGGGCCAGCAATGGTACCCTCTTTGGTGACATGCCCGACCAAGATAATTGCAATCCCGCTAGATTTTGCCAACATTTGCAGTCGAGCCGCACATTCGCGCACCTGACTGACGCTGCCCGCTGAATAGGCTTTATCTTCGGTATAGGTGGTCTGGATGGAATCTACAATCACCATCAAAGGCTGGATTTCTTGGATATGCTCGACAATCGTCTCAAGCGAAGTCTCGGTGACAAGAAATAAATCTTCGGCTTGAATGCCGAGGCGTTCCCCACGCAGTTTGATTTGCTGCTCACTCTCCTCACCAGAGACATACAGCACTCGTCCTAAATCATTCGCCAATTCCGCCGCGATTTGCAGCAGGAGGGTGCTTTTGCCGATGCCGGGATCACCCCCGACCAAAACAAGACTTCCCGGTACTAAGCCGCCACCCAAAACCCGTGAAAATTCTTGATTACGAACGGGCCAGCGTTTGGTACTGGCCTGCTCAACTTCGTGAAAGCGTTTGGCTTTGGAGCGGGTTGCCCCACCTAACGATTGGCGGGCAGATGGGAGTGGCTCTGGTTCCTCAACCACTTCCACCATCGTGTTGAAATTGCCACACTGGGTACATTTCCCCATATAACGCAGCGAACGCCAGCCGCATTCGGAGCATTCGTAATAGGTCTGGGCTTTTTTCTTCGCCATGCGTCCTCAAATCTTATATGCTGACAGTCACTATCACCGATTCTTGCCAGAGAGCATTATAATCCGAACACGGGTTCTATACAATTGGAAGCGATTTTTGATACAAATCGAAAAGCCGGGATATAATTTGACCGCAATTATCCAGCGAATAACAGTGGGAATCCATGAGCATCTTCAATAACCGTCGCCTCACCAATCAAACATTTAAATTGGACATCGAACGAATGCAGCGCGGCTGGTATTCCGATAAATACTTCGAGAATATCAGCATTATGCTCAACACACTGCATGAACAAGGATACACTTTCCAAGCCGATAGCCCGCGCTTCACCGCCGAGCAGAATCAACACTATCGTGGTTTCCCGATGGGGGATATTGAAGTCGAGATGCAGTGGTTCAATCGGCGCAAACCTGCCACGTTAATTGGTGGGGTGGATAAAGCGCTGGCGATGCTCTATCACTGTGCGGGGTATCCCAACGAGGATGGCACATTTACCCGCACATGGCAGGAATTGGAAGTTGAAGCGATACAGGACGGCGTATTTACCCATTACAACGGTGACTCGACGAATGTAGAACCCGTGCTAAAAGTGCGTGGGCCATATCGCTATTTTGCCATGCTCGAAACCCCAACACTCGGCATCTTGTCGCGGGTCAGCCGTATCGCCACCAATGTTTACAACACACTCGTCGCGGCGCGGGGTAAACAAGTCTTATTTTTTCCGGCCCGGTTCGATGTCCACGAAGTTCAGGCGGCTGATGGCTATGCCTATGATTTGGCGGTACAGCGCTACAACATGGATTATGGAGCAAAAGTACGCAGTCTGGTCAGCACCGACGCGCAGGGTGATTGGTGGGGTGGTGATGGTGGTGGAACAGTGCCTCATGCCGTCATTGCTTGTTTTTTGGGCAATACCACCGAAGCGATGCTGCAATTCGCCGCTACACAACCACCCCATGTTCCCCGTATTGCGCTGGTGGATTTTAATAATGACTCGGTGGGTACATCTCTAGCCGTTGCTAAAGCCATGTTCGAGCGATACCAAGATTTAAAGGCCGCTGGTAATGACCACGAAGCCGATAAATTTCGATTATTTGGCGTGCGGCTAGATACAAGCGGCAATATGCGCGATATTGCGCTTGACCCTATCGGCGACCCCAAACTGGATTTCGGTGTCAATCCACGTCTTGTGGTAATGGTACGCAAAGCATTAAACAGCGCATGGGAACAATGGGGGCTGTCCCGCGAATGGGAATTGGAGGCCCAACATTACTGCCAGAATATCAAAATTGTGGTGGGAGGTGGCTTCACACCCGAAAAAATTGCTAGTTTCGAGGCGCTGGGTGTCCCCTCCGATATTTATGGTGTGGGGTCAAGCCTTATGCTCAATGAAAGCAGTACCAATACGGACTTTACCGCCGATGTGGTACGGGTCAAAATTCATGGCGAGTGGATTGATATGGCAAAAATAGGCCGCCGCGCTTGCGATAACCCTAACCTCGAAGCTATTACCTTTGATTACATGGACGCCGTATGATCCTGCCCCAATCTTTGGGAGTGTCCAAGACGCGAATTTTGGGATATTAAAATTAATGCCTTGGCGTATTGAAATTGCCAATTTTCCAGTGAACCGACAAATCTGGCACATAACAAAGGAGCAAACCGCGTGAGTGTTCGATTTCGCAAAAGTGTCAAAATTCTGCCCGGTGTACGGGTGAATCTCAGTAAATCGGGGCCATCGCTGAGTATTGGCGGGGGTGGCTTAACCCTGAATTATAGCAAACAAGGGGTACGCACGACGGCAGACCTCCCCGGTGGCCTGTATTACACCAAATTGCATGGGGACGCCGATGAAAAAACCGCCGAATCAAAAACTGAACAAGCCCCGACAGAAGAAATAGCCTCTAAAAAACTAGACACTGACTTTTTTGACCGTGTTAGGATGTCGGAGGGCGAAGAGCAGTTCGTCAAAGGGCTAAAGGAGTTTGCAGCAGGCAACGCGGAAACCGCCCTAAGCCATCTAAGCCAAGCCACCGATATTCCTGATGGGGCATTTTTGGCTGGGGCCGTCGCTTTGAGCCTCGAAAAATACACCGAGAGCCTGCAATATCTGGAAAAAGCCGCCGCCCAAAAAGAGAAGCTAGGGGAGCGCTTTAAAAAATATGGCGTTTCTTCAGAAGTAGAGGTCCCAATCACTGAAGAAATTTCGGTGTTGCAAGAAGCCGATGAACGGGGCCTGATTCTGCTGCTTGCTGAGGCCTATCAGCACACGGGCAATATGGAACGGGCCACTGATGCCATGCGTGAATTGCTCAAACTCATTCCCCCAGAAGATATTGTGGCGCGATTGTCGTTAGTCGAAATGCTCTCCGACAGCAAAGGCGATGATGTGGAGACCTGCAAGGAGATTATCGCGCTGGTCGGCGATATTCCTAACGAAACGCCTTTCCACACCATGCTGCTGCTCTATAAAGCCCGTGCGCTACGAAAAGTAGGGTTAAATGACATCGCCAAGAAAACCCTCAGTGATGCCCTGCGACGCACCAAAGATCGTTCAACAGAAGTGTTGAATACCCTCCGTTATGAACGGGCTATCCTGTTGGAAGCGATGGGTCAAAAAGCCGCTGCCCGCAAGGATTTGGAAACGATCTTCGCCTCCGATCCCCATTTTGAGGATGTGGCCGAACGGTTGAATATAAGCGCGTAAAATAAATCAGGGGTGATGACTCACCCCCTCAATTTCAATCTTTAAAACTACCATCAGCACGTCTAGCATGGGCAGATAGCAGATGACCACACTGAGGACATCTTCTTCCACCCGCATTTTTTAACGAACGCATTAGAGGAACTATGCCTAATGTACAGACGAAGAGAACTAGATTCATCAAATTGTAAATCCAAGTTTCTAAACAGCTTCGAGTACAAACATTGCAATCTCTACATCCGCCTTTTGACATGCTATACTCCTAAAAAGGATTTATTTATTTACAACCTCTCGTGAGTATACCATGATTATTTATCTGCCTCAAACGAGAAGGTTATCAGCCAATCGGATCAGTTGATTTCACCAAACGCAGACCGATATTGGCAAATCGCGCAAATACCTCATTCGCCATCGCATCAAAATCAATTTCAGGGTGCGCCACTGACGACGTACAGTCCACCAAAATGCGCAGTTTGGCAACAATCTCCGGGCTATTGGCATAGAAACGCATCATCGAACTCACCGTTTCCAAAACACAGTGGCTCTTAGCCTGCCCTGCAATAAACACTAGATCATGCGAGGCGACCATCTCTAAAAACGGGATATTGAGATTACCCATCGGCGTTTCGGAGACTTTGACCTCCGGCTCAAGGATGGAATAATGTTCCGTTTTGGGAATCGAGCCTTTGGTCAGAAATATTGGGGCGCTTTGACGGGCTGCCGCATGATAGGCAATCGCTTCATAAAGCGTGGGAGCAATGGCATGACCCGGTGTGCCAATCATGGTGTGATAGGGCCAGATCATCAACTGTTTTTTGGCGTGCTCCTCCAACTGCTCCAAATACTCCATTGACCATGCTTCTTCATAGAGGGGTGTCCAATAACCCGCTTTGGCTTCGGCACTGCTAATGATGGTAAACGGCTCCGGATATGCCCCTCCGCGATCCATCCACCATGTCGGGTAGAAAATTTGCACGGGCACATGGCTGTCCAGTGAAGCGGCAATAGTCGTAATACGCCCAGCGTGATGATAGAGCCATTCCACTGTACGCTGCGTATCCTCGACTGCGCCGGGGACGCTTAATGTGCCATCGCGGTGAATAAAATCCACCTGCGGGTCTACCAACAACAGCAAAATTTTCACTTCATCATCTTTGGCGGGGTTAAAGCCTGCTACTTGCCCTTCTAAAACCGCTTGGGTCGTATTCGGTGGCATCAAGCGACCAACATTTTCGGGACGATAGTAGGACGGAAATGACAATGTTCACCTCACATTTCCAACGGGGCGATTTTGTGTGAGAATTATAGCGGGTTTGAAGGTGAAATTAAGAGAACATCGGAGTAGGAGTCAACCCAATGGCAGATTCCATTAAATTGTATCATGTCTATTCAACACTGCCCGTATTGGAGGTGAAGGGGATTAAATGCCAAAACGTCCACGTCAGTTGGTTCGTGCGGGGCAGAGCAGAACCACCCGTGCCCTATGAAATCCTCATCAATGATTATGATCCCTCGGTTGGTCATGCGGTTCATGCCCAAAATGCCGTCAAAGAACTGTTCACCATTGAAGAGGCCGATGCCTTTAGCGCCTATCTGATCCGCAGCAAAATTGATGCAACCCCCATTATCAAAGCCGCTGAACTACCGTTTGATATGAAGCGAGCAGGTTTCTTAGAATTCGCCGTTGGGGAAGCCGCCGGGTTTTATCGGGCTTCTGAAGAGGACGATTATAATCTACCCTTTGAAGTTTGGGGGTACTACGATGCCAAAGATCAGTATGTATCGGCATGGACAGAAAAGCCAATTGACCCGGAAATTGATCTCGTCCAGAAGTTATTGGAGCAATCCATCACACTCGGATTACGCCGCAAATCAAAACCAGAGACGATACGCAACATTGCTCAACAACTGGTGGGTAAAGGGTATCGCGTCGTCATCAGCAAATAAACAACAAGGGCAGATTCAGCACCTGCCCTGTTTTTTCACATCACACAGTTTGATCCACTTTTGGCAAAATATACTTCGCCACATCCGCATCATTCATCGGGGTCGGCACATCATGGAAAAGATACCAGTGTTCAGTATGTTCAGCAGTGGTGACTGGGGCTAATTCAACCAACGGGCCAAGGGTCTCAACTTCGAGCATATCCGCATCGGTATAAGTTTCGACATTGCTCCCAAAATCCGGATATTCCGCGCCGGGGACAACGTCAAACCGCTTCACCAACAAGGTGTCATTACGAACATACGCCACCCAACCCTGTGGCACATACATTCCGACTTTCTGAGAATGGGGGATATTGGAATCCTGTCGCAGCATAATATATTCCGAACCCCATGTCCAACGCGGGTCCGCCATATCGGTATAGGCCCATAAAGCCAATCGGCGGGTCGGCAGCAAATTACCTGAGTGCGAACCAGCGGGGGGTAAGGGAACGATGATTTTTCCGCCGGGGGCCGTCACGCTGAGTGCCCATACCGCCAACTTAATCGGCCATAGTGTGGTGTTGCGGAGACGATGGGTTACTTGAACATGCGGCGTATTGGGCGAAAGGGTTATATCCAACTCTTTTTGAATCCCCGTTGAGGCTTCGACAGGCTGAATCACCCGTACAAAACCCACATGGTCTTCAACTTGAACCGGGCCATTATCGGGAGCATAGGAACGCGGTTTGGCTTCCGGGGCGTGCCACAAACGATGGCCGCCATAAATACGCCATTCATCGCCACCCGTTTTGCCCACGAATTGTGCATATTCTTTCAATAAATTTTCTTCGCCGATGAACCCAAACCGGATGATACGTGGCCCAACATCCCCGGTAACAATGAGTTCAATTGTTTGATTTGCCAGCCGATAACAATTCGGCCAGCCTGCATACTGCACTTTTTCCAACCTTACACCCATCCTTTTGGCAAACTCATGGTTAAAGTCGCGCCCTGATTTTTTCCGGCGCTTTCGGCCCATAGGCGTCCACGATGGGCTTCAACGACAGCCTTCGCAATTGAAAGGCCCAATCCCATCCCACCATGACGCCGGGTCATGTGATCTTCCACTTGATAAAACGGTTTAAAGATATTTTCCAAATCCCGTTCAGGAATACCGACCCCATCATCTTGAATACAAATCCAGACCTCTTGGGGGCGGTCAATCACCTTAATTTGGATATTGCCCTCTTGTGGCGTAAATTTGATGGCGTTATTCACGATGTTGGTGAGGGCCATCAGCAGCAAAGCGCGATCTGCATAAACGACCACATCCGGGTCAGGGTGACCCAACATCAGCACTTGGTCATTGGCCGAGGCCAGCGCCAAGACATCTCCGCGTACCAATTGTAGCAAGCTCGACAATGAAACTTCATCCCGCTGCAATTCAGAATCGCCAATTTTCAGGAAACGCAAATTGGTCATATCTTCAATCAAATTACGCATTTTAAGGGCACTATTCAACACCGCATCGGCATGGTCGCCGAGTTCACCCTGTGCTTCATCTTTTAGGAAACTGGCATAGCCCAAAATGACCCCCAACGGCGTGCGGAGTTCGTGCGAGGCAATCGCAATAAAATCATTTTTTAATTTATCCACTTGGCTCAATTCAGCATTGGCTTTTTGTAACTGATCCACCAATTCGGCTTTTTCAAGGGCGATAGCGGCTTGGGATGCCAAAATTTCGAGATAATTCTGGTCATCGGGTTCCCAGTGGTCGCCAATCTTATTGACAGCTTCCAATGCGCCCACTACTCGGTCACTAATCCGCATGGGCACACCCAACAACGAGCGCGTTTTGAAGCCGCTTTGGTCATCGGTGTTACGATAATGGCGGGGGTCTTGGCTAACATCATCCAGCACAATCGCTTGCTTTTCTTTGATGATATGGCCCGCAATGCTGCCTTCAAGCGGGACGGGAATGCGCACCAATTTTTCAGCTTGGGCTGCTCCTGTCGGCATGGCGACAAAGTGAAGTTGATGGGTATTGCGATCCATTAAAATGACGGAGGCTGATTCTGCGTTCAAGATTTCCGCAGAAGCATCCATCAGTTGGGTCAAGATTTCTTCTGTAGAAAGGCTCGAATTTAAGATGAGGCTGACCTCAACCAAGCGGTTAAGGCTGCGCATCGCTCTGGTTTGACGATCTTCGACCGATTGTGCCTGATTAGCCATAGATTTTCCCAGTGCCTTTGTATTTGCGTTTTCGAAAATCCTGTCCCCCATCGCATTAAATCCTACTCAAATTCAGAAAAAGTGGCAACTCACAACCTGCTCCTCTGGCTCGAAGTATAATCTAAATGTATGCTCAATCAACCATGAAAGACACCGACCATGCCTTATCAAGTCGTCCCCGCATCGGAAGTTGATTTCAATGCCTTTGTACAAGCCTTTAACGAAGCCTATCAGCACTATTTTGTGCATATCCAATTGACCCCCGCCAACCTATTGTCATTAATCAAACGGGATGCGATTGATTTGGATGCCAGTGTTGCCAGTGTTGACGAGGAGGGCCGTGTGGTTGGGGTAGCGATGTTAGCCATTCGTCCGCCGCGCAGTTGGGTGGGTGGTGTCGGCGTGGTGGAGGAGCATCGCCAAAGGGGAATCGCCCGCAAAATGATGCAAGCCTTGATTCAAAATGCCCGTCAAAAAGGACTTGCCAGCGTTGAATTGGAAGTCATTACCCAAAACACCAAAGCCTATGACCTCTATGACGATTTGGGATTCACGACCCAACGCCGTTTGTTGATTTTACAGCGTCCAGCCGGGGATGCCGTCATACCGTCGGGGTTTGTAGTCCGCGAATGTGCCGCACTAGAGGCGCTTGAATATTTTGAGCGTTTTCACGACACCCCAAACGCATGGCAGCGCAGTCTTCCGGCATTACAATCTTTTGCATTTGGGCATCTGGAAGGGTGGACAATCGCACTGGAAAATAATCCCACACAAGTGGTTGGTTATGCGGTGGCTTGGCCGAATGACGAACATATTCAGTGGATGGATATTGCCATTGATCCCCACGCCAGCCAACGCGCCGAAATCGGCACAGCCCTACTTGCCTCGTTACATTATGAACTTCCAATGGCAACTGGTGCTATTGTCAATTTAGGCGAACATGATACGGAAGTCGCTTCTTTTGAGGCACTTGGCTATACCGAGGCAATGGCTCAATTTGAAATGCGGCTTGATCTTTAGTTAAGTTATTGGGGGTCATTGACAAATCGCATCACGATTTTTAGGCGACCCAATTCGATTTCATCTCCATCACGCAAAGGGTAAAGCTGATCGGGTTCAATCGGGGTTTGATTAAGTGACGACCCATTGGTGCTGCCCAAATCCTCTATATACAATCCATCCTCGCGCTTGATAATATTGGCATGTTTTCGGGAGACACCCGCAATCTGCCCTCCAAACGGCGTTAAATCCAGATCGGGCATAAAATTGGCGACGACATCCGAACGGCCAACCAGTGTTTTTTCCTTGACTTCAAAGCTAAGAGTAGTAACGGTCTTGCCCGGCCCACCAAATTGAAGTAGCAGATAACGCGGTGCTGGTTCAAGATGGGGATTGGTCAAACTAGGATGCAGATTCGGTTCAGGAATTTCAGCGGCGGGTTTGCCAAGTAATGATGTTTGGCGTTGACGGGGTTCAGAAGTCACGGCATTCTCTCCCTAAACCTACAAACCATGCGCGACGATAATCAATACAAGTTGGGTAACGATCAGCATGATTCTAACTATTTCCAAACTTTATGCAAACGGTTTTCTAAAAAAATATAGCGTTTGGATGCTGGGCCTATTTATTTTGATAGGCTTGGCAGGCTTGGCTATCAACCGGAACTCCACCCCATCTGAAAATGAAAATTCTATCCTCCAGAGTCATGCGTTTGAGCCTGCGGCTTTGTTATCCCACGCTGCGATCTGGCATCCGGTTGGCGATAATGCCCTGTTATTTCAGCCTTACGATGATAGTGAGCCAACCCGCCTGTTCTGGATGGAGGGCATCCCACGTCAATGGAATGCCTTCCCGATTGGCAGCAGCGATGACAGCGCCCATCTGGTTTGGCTAAATACGGATGGCAAACTTTGGTATAGTCAGATAAACCCCGATGGGACACCAAAGTTGTTGGCACTCAATTTGGTATCGGGGGATGTCCGCGCCATGACTGCCACCTGCCTTTTTGATGGGAATTTGGTGATTATCTGGCAAAATGAACGTCAGGCGCTCGGAATGATTTGGGTAGATACGTTGGGGCGGAAGATTGCCGAGCAAACGATTACCACCAATGCCACCCATTTTGATCTTGCAGCGGATCGCAAGGGGGCACTTTATCTAACGTGGGCTTCTACGCAGCAGATTTCGATTTTATCGTTTACTACGGAGGCGATTGGCAATCTCGACATAGACGACGCCAGCCATTTTGACTTATCTTTACCAACCAGCGAATGGCTAGATACCTTACGCATTTTGATAGATGATAAATGGGTCTATGTGATTTGGGGGATAAATACTGCTGGGAATCCGCAAACGACTCACTTCGAGGTCAGTCCATTCCTAAAATCCGATATTCGTCCTAATGTGCCTCTGCCAGAAGTCGCCCCTTTTGCTCTAATGCTGGTTGAGAATGATGAATCTATCCCATTGCGTTGGGACGGCGAAGTGCAAAATTGGGACGAGCCGCGTGCGCAACTTCCGCTGACGGCCTATCTTGAGCAGCAGTGGACGGCCATCTTGCTCGATTTCGCAGACGGTGGTTACATCGGCTATGAGATTCTGTTCGATCAGCCTGCCAATGCCAGCCAACCGCGTGTCCTGATTTGGGATGGGCAATGGGCTGCTGCATGGGTGCGAATTAATGCAGATGGGCAGTTGGTACAGGAAATTATGCACTAAGACGAGGATGCGTAGGTCAAACACATAGCGCCTAATAAAAAGGGACGACTATAATAGCCCACTCGTTGCGAAGCACTAACCAATTGATTGATGAGAGGTAGATGGTGATTAAGCGGAGTATTTTCCTTATCCTAGTGTGTATTGTCGCGGGAACATCTTTCTGGCCTATGGTTATGGTCAGCCACGCCCAAGAAAATCAGAATACCATTGTGGTTGTTATGCAGCCATCCGCTGACTTGGAAGCAGCAACGATTTCGCGGTTTGACGAAAACAAGCGCGATATTCTAGAGAATTTATTCGTCGGCCTAACCCGTTTTAATGCCAATAGTGGGCAAATTGAACCCTATCTGGCAAAAGATTGGACGGTCAGCCCGGATGGTTTGACATGGACATTTAATCTGCGTGATGATATTCAGTGGGTTGAGGTGCAAAACGGCGAACCTACTGCGGTACGCCCGGTGGGGGCAGGCGACATTGTGTTTGCGATTCAACGAGCCTGTGACCCCAATCGGCCCTCCCCCGTCACCAGCAACATGGCAATAATTGTCGGCTGCCGAGAAGTGGCGACGGCTCTCGATAGCTGGGAAATTACTCAAGAAGCCCTAGACCAGCGTATCGGGGTTAAAGCCTTAGATGACCAGACAGTCGAATTTAAGCTGTTGTTTCCGGCGGCTTATTTCTTGACGCTAACCGCGTTACCCGAATTCCGCCCGCTGCCGCCGGAACGGGTCATTGGCAGCAATCTTTGGCCTCTGGGTACGGATATTATGACCAGCGGCGCGTGGGTAGTGACCTCATGGGATGCCCTACAAATGACACTTGATGTGAATCCGTTTTGGCCGTTGGAGCGCGAGGGCAATCTGGACAGTGTGACGATTCGATTTGACGTTGGGCCGGATGTCCTGCCCGGTCAATTTGCCAGTGGCGACGTGGCAATTGCGCGTACCGACGCCTTAACCGCCGCATCAATTGGGGCAACTGATTCATCCCTCGTCAAAATTGGCGAAGGCGAAACACTCACCCTGCTCGGCTTCAGCATGGAATATCCTGACTTAAATAATCCCCTATTGCGACGTGCCCTAGCCCTAGCCATTGACCACGACTATATCGCCCATAATGTCGTGGTGGGTGACATGAAATTCTTGGCAGCGACCCGTTTCACTCCACGCAATGTGATTGCCGCTCCAAGCGCCCCCGGTGCAGGCTTCGACCCCACGACTGCCCAAAGTCTGTTAGCAGAATCGGGTCATCCTACCTGCACTTTTTCGGAACGCCTTCGAATTGCGGTGGAAAACGACGCCATTGCGACGCTAGTGGCCCAACTCACCATTCAGCAGTGGCAAATTAATCTTGGCTGCCCTGACGGAACGTTTGAATTAGTCGTGCTGACCCGCCAAGAATTAGTTAATAATGCCCATGCCAATATTGATTTCAGTGAGGGGCAAACACGACATCATTTATGGTTAATCACTTGGACAGCCGATTATCCTGATGCGGACGCTTGGACATCATATGCTTTGGATTGCGAGTATGGGTATCTGCGAGTGGGACGTGGGTGCGATAATGCGGACTCAATGTTTCGTTCCGCAGCCACAACTTACGATATTCGTAGTCGCCTAGATACTTATACCCGTGCCGAAACCGAACTTTTTGGGCCGAGCGGTAGTTTTCCCGTCATCCCAATTGTCATGAACAGTCAAATTCGGGTTCAGCAAAAATGGTTGAGCGGAGTCGCCAGTTACGGCCCATTCCAATTGGATCGCTGGGTGGTTAATCGCGGAGAGTAGTTTGAAGTTAAATGAAAGGGACACCCAGACAGGATGTCCCTTTTAAAATTAGCCTTAATTAAACATCTTCGGGAGCGTCATAATCATCATCACTAATTTCGTGATAGGGGTTATCCCCTTCACCCGGAATATCTTCACCGGGGTCGTCTTGTAAGGGGACAGGTGGTGTTACGATATTGTCGTCGGTGCTGGTGGTACGAATCGTCGGATGTACGCCAGTGGCCCGTTTAGGACGATCCTGCGACTCTTTTTTCTTGGTAGGATCAACGGCTTCTGCCTCAACCGAATTCATAGCCAAATAGCGCTTTGTTGTTTGCCCGATTTCCCGGTCCGGTGCAACAACATCCCTAAACTGCTGTGTCGTTTCACGATGCAGCGAAATGTCCTCACTAGACTCGGAGGATTCGGGGGTCAGTGGATAGTTCACTATTTCACACATGACATCGCCCCCTGAGATATGCAGCAGTCACCTTGCATTTCCAATAAAAATGACTGTGCAGATGAGTGTACCACCTTTATGCTAATATGCCCAAACTTTTTTACATTGACTTGGTGATAATTGACGATTTTGCTTGCAAAAGGCTATATCTAAGCCATAAGCAAATACAGGATACTCCAACCCTTTTGTGAGTATCCTTTCATCAATTTCTGAACAATCATTCCACTTATGAGCGCAGATGTCGGAGTGCCTCAAAATGTTGACGTTCTTCATCTGACAATCGCTCTGGTAAACGTACAGTGGCAGTGGCATACAAGTCGCCCGCTTCGGAGGCGTTTTTCAGCTTAGGCATCCCTTTGCCGCGCAGCCGGAAGCGTCGTCCGTTTTGCGTCTCCGCCGGGATACTTAAATTCACTGGGCCATCCAGTGTCGTTACACTGGCAACTCCGCCCAAAATCGCCGTGTAGAGCGGGAGTTCAAATTCGGTGTAGAGATCATCGCCGCGCAGTTCAAAACGCTCGTCTGGCAAAACTTCGACAACGAGATACAGATCGCCGCGTTCTGCGCCATTCCAACCCGGCTGGCCCATACCTGCCAGACGAATTTTGGAGCCTGTTTTGACACCAGCAGGAATTTTGACTTGCTGGGTTTGCCCATCTTTCGAGATTTGGCGTGTCGTTCCGTGATAGGCTTCACTGAGCGTAATCTGAAGTGGCTGTTGAATATCTTGTCCGCGACGGGGTTGGGCGCTTCGGCGACCCGTGCCACCAACATTGCCGCCAAACAAAGTCTCAAAAAAATCTGAGAACCCGCCATTGCCGCCAAACAAATCTTCAAGGTCTTCGACATTGGTATAGGTGGTATAACCGCCGGGAGTGCCACCTCCGGCCCTCGACCATGCACTCCAATCGAAACCACCCGCGCCACCCCCCTGTTGATAACGCTCCCATTCACGACCAAAACGATCATATTTGGCGCGTTTTTCAGGATCGCCCAACACTTGATAGGCTTCATTAACCTCTTTGATTTTTTCTTGGGCTTCTTTGTTATTCGGATTTGTATCGGGGTGATATTGACGGGCCATACGACGATAGGCCTTTTTAATTTCTTTATCGTCGGCGCTACGCGAAACACCTAAAATTTGATAATAGTCCTTGTAGTCCACTGCTGTCCCCTACCCACACTACAAAATTTTCCTTTGGATTTGGAATAAGTGCTAGTCTAGAGGTTAGCATAGGAGTGTTAGAGTAATGCTAGAACAATCAATGGAAAACTATTAGAAATTATTGAGATGCCGCCTTCAAGCGAAAACGGCATCTGAGGCATTCAAGCGGGGTAAGGTTAGAGTCTAGCTCAGATGGCGCTCAATCTTGCTTAGGATTCGGTCTTTGTTCTGGAAGCCAACCACCCGCTCAACGGGTTGACCACCCTTAAACAAAATCAAGGTTGGGATGCCCATGATGCCATACTGCTGCAAAATATCCTGATTGAGATCAGCATCCAGTTTACCCACGCGCAGCTTGCCTTGAAGTTCGGTTGAAATTTCGTCCACAATCGGGCCGATCATCTTGCAAGGCCCGCACCATTCCGCCCAAAAATCCACCAAAACCGGAGTCTCTGAATTTAAGACTTCAGTCTGAAAATTGTCGCCTGTTACCTCAAAGGTCTTTTGACCCATTGCAACTTCTCCTAACACTTGATTGATTTGATGATGGTAAGGTCGGAAAATTGGACTGTCAACAGTATTTTTGTTAAATTTTCACCAATCGTATTTTGTAAAGATAGTTTCGAGTCATATTATGACAGATGCTTCACTGCACAAAAACCTTACCGAACGCCAAGAGCAGTTGTTGGCCTCGCTCATTCGGGCATATATCACCCATCCCGAGCCTGTCAGTTCCAAAACCTTGACGCTGACCACTGAACGCAACCTCAGCAGCGCCACCATTCGGAATGAAATGGCGGTATTAGAAGAAAAAGGCTATATCCGTTCGCCCCATACCTCCGCAGGACGGATTCCCACTGAGGACGGGTATCGCTATTTCGTGCAATATTTGTTGAACAACCCCAGCCTGCCCTTGCCGGAAGTCGAATCCATCCAGTCGCAACTGCGTGATACCCCACTTGAAATGGAATCGTGGTTGCAGACCGCGACGCTTATTCTTGCCAAACAAACACGTAGCGCGGCATTGGTGACAGAACCGCGTGTTTGGGCCGAACAACGCTTTAAACACATTGAACTTATCAGTACACACGGCAGGCTCATTTTGATGGTCTTGGTGCTTTCAACAGGTAGCGTACACCAACAAATGCTGGTTATGTCCGAGGCCATTCCACAACCCGTTTTGACCCAAGCCTCCGATTTGCTCAATCGGGTATGTATAGATCAACCCGTGCAGGGGGTACGAGATCGTAGTCGAGGGTTATCGAGTATCTTGGCGCAAGAAATTGGGGAGTTAGCGGCGGATGCCCTGCAACAGGTCAGCGAACTGAGCAGCAAAATTCTCTATCGCGCCGGATTAAGTAATGTCCTGCCGGAATTTCAAGGCGAAGAGGGGGTTCGACAAGCCTTGCAAGTTTTGGAGGGTCAAGTGGGGCTGGATGAAATTTTGAGCGAGATGGCGGATAAACAAATCGGCGGGGTACAGGTTATTGTCGGCGGAGAGGGCCGCTGGGAGCAATTTAGCAATCTCAGCTTGGTGCTAGGTCGCTATGGAACAAGTCGGCTAATGGGGGCGATTGGTGTCATTGGCCCGACACGCCTCCATTACGATAATGCCATCTCTACCGTGAGTTATATAGCTGGACAGGTCAGTGAATTTCTGTACGACCTGCATGGTGAAGGGAGAGAAGAAGAAAATGGGGAATCTTCACCAGACATCGAAGAATCTGAAACAGGAGATGTTCCAGAATGAACGTGGTGGCGGCGGTTTTGCTGGCAATTTTTGCGTTGATCCATGCTGTCCCAATGGGATTGGCTTTTAAGGAGCATAAAATCCCGCTCCTCAATTTGGGTCTCTGTATGCTAGGCGCATTGAATATCTTGGTAGGGATTTTTATGGCTACGCAGGATGTCACACTTGGCGCAGTGGCGGCAGGCATGGGGGTTATTTCAATTGACATAGCAGCGATCTTAAACGGCTATGCCCTTAACGAAAACGGCCCCAATTGGACACATCATGGAGTACGTGCGGGCATCAGCGTTTTTCTGGTCGGGTTATTCGTACTTTATTCGTAGATCAACCCCCACGCTCACGGGCAAGGGACAGGGTTTCGGACAGCCACCCTAAAAAGGCTTCGACATCATTGACATCGTTAATCAATACATCCGCCGATGTTTGAAGTACACCCGCCATCTCAGGTTCGGAATTCAAAACACCGCAGCCTACCGCATAACAATTTTCACTTGAGCGCAGTTTTTGAACCATGTGGAGTGGATCAAGGTCGCTTTGATCATCCCCAATGTACAGTAGGGCATCCAATTGCGCTTCTTCAACAATTTGGGCAATAACAGTTGATTTGTTGACTTCCAGCGGAGGACGAATTTCAAAGAGGCGTTTACCCAATTTAACCATGAGGCCATGTCGGGAAGCGACTTCTCGGACAATCGGCTCTAAACTTTCCGCAGCGGCTTCCGGTTGAGGCGTAAAGCGATAATTAATTGAGGCTGTCGCATACTTATCTTCAATCCACATACCAACCGTCATATGAGGACGTAGTTCATCGAGCGCGGCGGCAAGGGCTTTGCGATGTTGGCGCACATTTTCATTCAGTACACGACCACCCCCCACCCAACGCTCTAGGCCATTGTTGCCAATATAGACAACTCCCGGCACCGCAACCCGTGCTTGCAAATCGCGCACCGCACGACCCGAAACCACCGCCACCATTGGCAGCATCAACACAAATGTGCCCAATAATTCACGATTGCGTGGTGTAACGACTGCCGCTTCCGGCGTTTCAGCGATATGGCTAATCGTGCCATCCATATCGGTGATGAAGCCAAGTCGTTTGGCTTTAAAAAGAGGTTGCAGCATAGTATTGGTTACAGATCGCCAGTGAAGGGAAGAGGTCTTGGTTTGCATATATGTCGTGTTAGCCTGCCTTATCACCACTGCAACGGGAGGTTGCCCAGTGTATTTCTCCCAAATATCGCTGTTGGATTTTCCTTGATCATCTACAAAGTAGTTTTAAGAAGAAAACTCGTAATAACCAAAAAGATTTTTTGTACCTTCATGATCAAGGACTGCCCATTTGCGATGAGGTAAAAAATGTTCAGGCAAGTCACTAACTGGCTTTTTGAGTATCCCTAATACAATGATAAATGGAACGGCCATTCTTTGCAACAAAAACTCATACACCCTGCAATATCGTCAGGGAGCAGAAACTGTCACATCCAAAAATGCGATATTATTGCCTTCGTTCGTTTCGGTCACTTTGTTATCAAAATCCACCTGATACAAGATACGCTGGGTTCCGGGTGCGCTAAAGGTAATGTTTAAGCCATTTTGAGGCACGGTTGTCGCCGCACCGGGAGCAAGATTGGGTACATTTACGGTGACTTGTTCTCCGCCCGGCAAAGCAATCACTACATCAAATGAACCGCTGTCGCGTCCTCCATCATTCCGAATTAGTAGGGTATAGACGGCAGTGGCTGTACCATTCGAGCCAAGCTGCACCTGCAATAGACCACTTGGGCTAAGGGCTACCAAATCAGTGGGCTGTGTCTGTGGCTGGCTAGAGGTTGTCGCCGTTGGGGTTGGGGTTGAAGGTGCTGCCAAGACGGGAATACTGTTGCAATTCCCTGTCAATGTCACATAGGCTGCCGAAATCCAACCAATTTGTGGGCTGGTCGTATCTTGCACCTGATACCAACTGCTATCGGAAAGACGGGCCAGCACAACCGGAGTTTCATTAACGACAAATTCGGTAATCACGTTGTCACGGGTTGTATCCGGTTGTGAGCGCATCCGCAAGCCGTTGATATCCACACGGGCACGACAGGTTGGGTCAACCGTTGGCACACCCGTCGGAAAGCCGCCGGTGCCACTAGAGTTGGTAGCCGCCAGTGTTGGGGCAACCGCCGAATCGGTGACATTGATTTGCAGCGTTGCCGCAAGCCCCTGCGTAAATCCACGATAGGGGCGCACCGTTAGGGTATAAGTACCAGGAACAGATGAAGCCGTCCAAGTGAGGTTCACCGTCAGTTCTTTATCACCAGAAGGAGACGCGGAAGGCTTTTGGTCAACGATAATGTTGTTCACCATAAGCTCAACCCGGGTAATACCGGAACCGCTGGGGTCAGTGGCTTTCACTTGCAATGTGACGGCTGAATTACGTGGAACACTGGTATTGGAGGCAGGTGATTGGATGGTCACAGAAGGATTGCCGGAATTGGCTTGGCCGCCGTTTCCCCCATCGTCCTCGCTGCGTGACAAATTACAGGCAAGCATCGCTAACATTAAGATCACTATCATCAGCAGGGTTGACCTGATGGACTGCTGCTTGCCGTGCCTCATAATTAAACTCCAGTGAAGATGGTCGTTAATGCCGTTCCCTTCCACGGCGGCGAAACGACTATGATTGTAGAGCCTGAAGTGATGGTCTGCAACTAAAACCTTTGACTGCTCAGCGATATTATGAAAAATGTCAAGTCGAGTTTCACCTCCAACTTGCATCGTGCTACAATGCGTAAGAAATAAACTGACGTATAATGTATAAACTTCGCCACATGTTTTACCATTGGAGGCAAACCTCATGTCGAATCTACCTCCGGTTGAACCGCCGGATTTGCGTAATCGCCGTCAGCAAAATCAAGGCTACGCACAAAACAATTACCCACCCCAAAACTCCGACAACTATCCTCCACCCGGCAGCAATTATCCGCCGCCGGACCAGCCCAGACCGCAGCAACCACGTCAACAACCCCAACAGCCACAGCAACCCCAGCAACCCCAGCAGCCCAACTATCCTCCACCCAATCAGGGCAATTATCCGCCGCCCGGCTATAATCCGCCGCCTCAACCACCGCAGCAGCCCCGGCCACAACCGCGCCAACCCCAGCAACCGCCTCAACAACCAAGCTATCCATCGCCGGGCCAGCAACCACCCGCGTATACCCCACAAGAACCCGAGTGGGATGACCCCGTGCCGACAGCGCGACGTGGGGGTCAGCGTGGTTCATCCACACCAAGTGCCCCTCGTTCCAGTGGATTGGAAGATGCGAATGCGCCGGACTTGCGCCGAGGCCGGAACTATGATAACTATGATACGCCGGGCCAACCTCCTGCTCGTCGCCGCACGGGTGGAGGTGGAATATTTAGCGAAGGTCAGTTCGAAGCCCTTGTGTGGGGTGTGGTGGTCATTTTGTTAGGTTTTTCAGTCATCCTAGCCCTTACCTCCAATCCGGATTGGCTGACTTCCTATTGGCCTTTGTTGAGCGGTATTTTGTTATTCGGTTCAATCGTTTTCCAAAAAGCGATCATGGGTTGGCACATCAGTCGGCTTACCCAATTACTGGCAACCTTGCTGATCGCGTATAGCATTACCCAGTTGATTGCCGGAACGAATGACGACAATAACTTTGGGACACTACTTGCCTACTATTTAGGCACATGCATTATTACAGCAGGTATCATGATTTTGTCCGGTATTTTCCGCCGATCCTAGTTAGGGAGGACTGTTTCTTTTATGGATGCAGAATTGACCACTGGTCGTTTGCAGAATAATCTTCAATATGCTCATCCACTTAGCCCGATTTTGCAAGCACCTGAAACTGCGAGCGATCTGGACATTCCAGTTTCCATTGTTATTGACATCATTGTACGCATCCTGTTCAACGAAGGCCAAGTGAGTGTCAAGCGCTTTGCAGACATCATCAAGTTGGAGCCTCAGACGCTCGACAATATCCTCGAAAAACTGCAATATGACAAGTTTGTCGAGGTTGCCAGCGCAGGCAAAATGGGGCGTTTCAGCTATGTCTATGCTCTGAGTGACGAAGGCACCAAGCGGGCGCGTGAGGCGATGGAGCGCAGTCAGTATATTGGCCCCGCCCCTGTGCCGATTGAAAAATATACCCAAGCAATTTTGCAGCAAACCAATTACAAGCTGCGGATGACAGTGGATCAGGTCAAAAACTCGCTGAACCATCTTATTTTGCCGGAGACTTTTCATCGGCGCATTGGCCCAGCGGTGAACTCAGGCACATCACTGTTCTTATATGGCCCTCCCGGTAATGGTAAAACGACGGTAGCCCAAGCGATTGCTAAACTCATCAGCGGGGCTGATCCGATTTGGATTCCTTATGCTGTCACCATTGCTGGGTTTATCGTCAATCTCTATGACCCGCTGTTGTTTGTGCCTGCCCAAGAAGGGCATCCGGTCATAGATGAAGTTCGTAATGTTGATCGCCGCTGGGGATTGTGGGATCGTCCGGCAGTCATGGTCGGCGGTGAATTGACGATGGCAGCACTCGACCTTCGGTATGACACCATCGCCAAATTTTATGAGGCACCCCTGCAATTTAAAGCCAATGGGGGCATGTTCCTAATTGACGACTTTGGACGCCAGATGGTTAGCCCACAAGAACTGCTTAACCGCTGGATTGTGCCTTTGGAATCGGGATATGACTTTTTACGACTGCGAACAGGACAAACCTTACAAGTGCCGTTCCGCCAACTCATCGTGTTTAGTACCAATCTTGACCCAAATCAATTGGTGGATGGGGCATTCCTACGGCGTATCCAAATGAAGGTCGAGGTCGAAAGCCCGGATGAGCGCATGTTCTTCCAAATTTTCGCCCGTATGTCACAGGTGATGAATGTGCCGATGGAAAAAGAGGGCTTTTTGCATCTGATCCAGCGCTGGTATCGGGAGACAGGACGTGAATTGCAGGCCGTTCACCCCCGCGATATTCTGAAGATCATTGTGGCAATGGCGGAATATGAAGGTATCCAGCCGCGTATGACACCTCAAATGATTGACGATGCGTGTAAGGCCTATTTTGTTCAAAGTAGCGGCATCAGCAATCCTAACTTCAATCCCAACATCCGACGGTTGCAACCTGAGGAATAAACCAAAAAACTGTACAAGGGCAGGCATTCAAAACCTGCCCTTTTAATTATTCATACCGCAGCACATTCAGCGGTTTTTCGCCACTTGCCCCCCACGCAGTTAACATGGCGGCGACCACTGAAATTCCAATACACAAGGCCATTAACCCCAACGCTGTGCCAATCGGGATGGCATCGGTTAAGTCACCCTCAAAAATCCACGCCCAGATTTGAATAAGCAGCAACACCGACGCCCCCACACCAATCAGTCCGCCGAGAAAACCCATCAGCCCATTTTCGATCAGCAGCATACTCAAGACCCGTTCGCGCTGTACCCCCAGTGATTTCATAATGCCGATTTCGCGGCGGCGTTCCATCGTACTAAGAGCAACCGAATTGGCAATCACCACCCCGCCCGTAATCAATGTCAAAATCGAGACCAAGAAGGGCAGCAGCGTAAATTGGTCAATCAGGCGTTGCGCTAATTCACTAAGACGTTTAGCTTCAATTACAAAGGTATAGTCCACTTCGGTGGATAGGCGGCGGCGCAGACGACCTATCTGGCTTTCATCAATATCCACCACCGCACCAATGGCATTCGGGCGGGTTTGGCTAAAGGCATCAATCGGGGCATAAATCGGGCTACCTGCTGCCGATTGAATATCCCCTAATCGCTCATCAGATACCCCCACCACCCGAAACTTAAGGATTTCACCAGAGGATGGAAATTCCAACACCAAAATATCGCCTGCCTCGATGCCCGCTGCTAAGACAGCCTCATTACCCGTGATGACGACCACCCGTTCCCCCACATCACCTGCATTGAGTTGGCGATTGCCTTCATCGAAATTTTTATCGGGCAGGGTGCTGGTGACGGAACGACCATCCATCTGTCCAACTGTTAAATCAAAGAAATTGGTCAGGTGTTGGGTTCGTTTCAGATCCCCCCCAGCGCTACGTCCGATTACCGCAATCAAATCCGTGCGTTTCATCACCCGCCCATCGGCTTTGCGGAGTTCCACAAAATCGGTGATGTAATTGGTCACAAGGGTATAGCTGTGGACGCCGTCGGTAGTCTCCAAGACATTCACCAATTTATTTTGGGTTTCCTCAGAGGTAAATCCGGTTGCGACAAACACATTGCCACCGAGGGTATCTTCCAGCGAAATTTCAAAGAGACGTTTCACGGCAATTGCTAACATCGTGACCAGACTAAGCGCCAAAACTCCTATGATAAAACCGAGCAGGGTAGACGATACCCGCCAGCGATTCGAGGACAAGGCCCGCAGCGATACCTTGACATCCGGTAGGCCCATACTGGGGAAACGTGAGGTTAATTCGACCAGCAGCCACAACACTGCAAACAACAAGGCCACCAAGATCAGCGCTGCTTCGACCAATGCAATATTCATGGAAACGTCCACAATCGTCTGCCATGTATCCGGATTGGACTTGTGCAGCCATTCATAGGCAGGCCAACCCATTGCCGCGCCAATCGCACCACCAACCGCTGCCAGTGCTACGAAACCGACCAGTCCACCACCCATTGTCATCGCCAAGCTGGGTTGGGTACGTAATCCGTGTAGGCTTAACAATAGGCCTATCAAGACACCAACAATCAATGCCCCCAACACGGTTGGCACGGTCAAATGGGTGGCGACAAGAGCAATGAGGATAATCCCGATAGCAAAAAATAGAACCCCTTGCAGCCCAGTCTGAAACAAGGTTCCCATGGTTAACAGCAAATACCGTCCTAACCTGCCCATCGTGCCTAATTCTTGGGGGCGCCGTTTCAAAAAAGGTCGTCCGGTTGCGACGGCTGCCCCACCCATTCCCAACGAGAGGGCCAGTACCGCCCCGACACTCACTATACTCCAATGACTGTCCGGGTCAGGGCTAATGCCATTGCCCAGAATCGTCCACGCAATGAGGCCAAGCGTCACAAAAATCACCGTCATGACCAACAGCGACTGCCAGATGCCTGTACTGGGGAGTTGGGTGTCGTTGGGGCGCAAAACATTACCGGGACGCACCTGTCCGGCGATGAGGGTCGGCAGAAATCCAAAGATGGTGGTGATGATGATGCCCAATAAGAAACCCCGAATGACCGCTCCACTGGAAAACATCCAATCCAATTCTGTGCCCCAAACCTGCCCCGCAAAACCACGCAAGGCCCACGCCGCGAATAAGCCGAATGGCACGCCAACCACACCGCCTAAAATACCCATCATAACCGACTCGATCATAAACAAGAGGGTCACTTGGCGGGCCTGCAAGCCAATCGTCTTCAGCACAGCGATTTCAACTGTGCGCCGCGCCACCACCACCAACATGGTATTGATGATGCCGACCCCGCCAATCAGCAGGGATACTAGACCCATAATCAGCATTAAATTTTTGAGGGCGGTAGCGATCTGGGAATTACGATCCCGTAAATCAGCAGTAGTACGGGCATTCACAAAGGGATAACGGTTTTGAAGCTGTTGGGCAAATTGGCGCACCTGCTCAGGGTCGGTATCCGATAGGCGTACATACAACTGGCCTGCGTAACGATTGCCGTCGCCCTCATCCGTTACCAAACCGGGATCATAGTCGGTATAGAGCGGGACGGCGCTTAAATCCACATAATAAAAGCCAAAAATCGTCGTTACAAAATTATCAGTCAGGGCTTCGGCTTCAATCGGCACAATCCCGCGAATGGTAAATAACGTATCCCCAGCCCCACCCAAATTGACTTGATCCCCAATCTTGAGATCATGTTCATCTGCCGCGTTGTCGCTGACCACAATATCCGTCGGTTCGCGCATCACATCGCTTAATAATTTGCCGTCTTCGGTACGGATTTCGCCGTAAATTGGATAGACCGGGTTGCCCTGTGCGTCCTTGACTTCAATCACCAGCCCAATGACTGGCTCGGTCTCGTCCTGTCCCTCTTTCGATAGACCCGCGTTGGCAAGGGGACTGCGGGCAAATTGGTGACGATAACTCACGACGGCATCGGGGTCATGCTCTTTAATCCAGCGTTCAATCTCGCGGATGCCCTTATCCGTAAAAACAAAGGCTCCCGCGCCTGCTGGCTCAATCAACCCCGCATTTTTGGCAGGTTCGGTATCCCCTTGACGCTCCACACCCGGCATCGGCGGGATGATGTTGATGTCGCCGCGATTCAGTTCTTGCAGATTGGTGGTCAACTTTTCCATCATCATGTCGCCGAGCGTCTGCAAACTGACAACCACCGCCACCCCCGCCGCGATACACAAGACTGCGAATAGGGTACGCAGTCGGCCTATGCGCAAATCATTCAGTGAATGTTCCGTATAAAACAGGAGCCGCTGCATTTCGATTACCTTTCCTGTACATGCTCAATCAAGCGGTCTTCGGTCAACAGTCCATCTTCCAAATTCACCACACGATCCATTTGCTCCGCAATCGTGAGATCGTGCGTCACAACAATCACGGTGGTATTCAGCGTGCGGCGGATTTCTTTGAGGGCATCAATGACCTGCTGACCAGATTTCCTATCCAGATTGCCTGTTGGTTCGTCACACAACAAAATGGGTGGGTCATTAGCAAGCGCCCGTGCAATCGCCACTCGCTGCTGCTGCCCGCCTGATAATTGACGCGGTAAATGATGGGTGCGGTCTGCCATGCCTAACAGTGTCAGTAGTTCACGCGCCCGTTCGTTGGGGTCATACTTCGGATGGACAGCAAATCGTATTGGCAGCGCGACATTTTTGAGAGCCGTCAGGGTGGGAATGAGGTGAAAAAACTGAAAGACGAAGCCGATTTTCTCATTGCGGACACGAGTCAGGTGAAATTCATTCATGTCGGAGATGTCAATGCCATCCAAGTAGATGCGGCCTTTGGAAGGGGTATCTAACCCACCCAATAAGCCCATCAGGGTACTTTTGCCGCTGCCGGACGGCCCAACAATCGCTAACATCTGCCCACGTGGGACATCAAGGGTAACGCCGTTGATGATAGACAAGGAACCCTCGCCTACCCGAACGATTTTATGGACTTCAACTGCGCGGACGGCAACATGAGCGTGATTAGAATTGTCGAAGGGGGTCATTCGTCAAGTGCCTGAAATCCACTGGCATCACCTGTTAACTGCGTAACCCGCAGTTCAGCGCCTTCCAGCAGTTTCTGGCAGTAGGCGGCTAAGGCTTGGCCTTGTTCAAATAAGGCCAGTGATTCATCCAATGCCAAATTGCTGCTTTCCAGTTTTGCCACAATCGTTTCCAAGTGGGCATAGGCTTCTTCAAATGTCAAATTATCGAGTGCTTGGGTTGCCATTGCATATCCTCTTTGCCATATCACCATTTTGGAACGGCCCTCGTGTTATAATAAAATCAACAAAGGTCGGATGATAGGCGTGTCTCTGCTTATTATAAGGCTTTACACACGATATTCGATTACTTCTCAGGAAAAGTTAATGGGTATTAGCTCGACAGAAACGCCATCAGTGGAGGTGGTCATCCACCCCAATACCTATTCCAAAACGAGTGTTTGGATTGCTTTGTTTTTTGCCGTTATCATCATAGGAGCGTGGTTGTTGGCGACCCCAGCAGGTGTTTTAGGGAAAGCCGATGCCGTTGGTTATGCCATCTGTCACCGCATCACCATCCGTTCGTTTGAAGCCTTTGATCGCCAACTGCCCCTTTGTGCTCGCTGCACAGGCATTTATTTGGGGGTGGTCTCCGGACTCATGTTACTCATTGCGGGCGGACGCTCCAGAGCAATGCGACTCCCCAATTGGCGCATTTTGATTGTGCTAGGACTGTTTGTGGTGGTGCTGGGAATTGACGGCTTTAACAGCTATTTTCATCTATTCCCCGGATTCAAAGGTATCTATTCCCCCAACAATACCCTCCGTCTGATTACCGGAGTATTCACTGGCTTGACCTTTATCAATTTGCTGCTACCCATTTTCAACAGTGCGGTGTGGGCCAAAGTAGATAACCGCGCCCCACTCGAAAATTTCAAGGAATTAGCGGGCATGTGTTTGGTCGCCTGCTTGGTGATCGCCGCCGCCTTAAGCGAACGTTCCGGCATTCTCCTGATTTTTGGGGTGTTTAGCACGTTGGGAGTGGTGACAGTATTGACCATGATATGCAGCGTCATGGCGTTGGCTTTGATGCAGCGTAACCAAACGTATGTTGAATGGCGTGAATTGTGGCTACCACTCTTGATTGGTCTAACTATTGCCATCACCATGATCGGGGGCATTGATTTCTTACGTTATATGTTCACAGGCACATGGGAAGGTTTCAATATAGACACATCGGCCTTTTTAGTCTGGAGAGTATGACATTATGGAAGCGATTCTTTCCGGCTTGGGGTTATCCACCAGCGCAGGGCTAAATGCTTATTTGCCACTGATCTTGATGAACCTTGCGGCTCAAGCAGGCATCATAGATACCAAAGGTGTACCTGCCGAGGTGTTGACCTCCAAACCAGCCCTTGTGGTGTTTCTCATCCTATTGGTAATCGAAACCGTCGCCGACAAAATCCCGGCAGTGGATAGTGTCAACGATATTATCAATACCGCCATTCGTCCGACGGCAGGCGCGTTGATGATGGTTGTCAGCACCAGCGGCATGAGCGGTCAGGTTGATCCCGAAGTATTAACCATCATGAGCCTATTGGCAGGAAGTGCTTCGGCAGGGTCGGTCCATGCCGTCAAAGCGACGGCCCGTCCAGCCGTCACCCTTTCAACAGCGGGGATGGGCAATATGGTCGTCAGTGTCCTTGAGGACATCCTCGCCATCTTTATCTCATTGGTAGCGCTATTGATTCCGTTTTTCGTCGTGTTTTTCATGGCAAGTTTTGTGGGACTCATTTTATGGTGGATTTGGGAGCGTCAGCGCAAAGATATGCTGCGCCAACGTGGATTAGCCTGATACACACTTGAGGGGGGGAAAAACGTGGCTACCTATCAGAAAATTATCGTTCCACTAGATGGCTCTGGTTGGTCAGAACGGGCCGTGACCCACGCCGCTAAAATCGCGCTTGAGAATGATGCGGAATTAGTTTTGCTGCATGTCTATCATTCACCGTTGGCCGAATATGCCGACACATTAGCGCTTTCCAACCAAGCGGATATGGTCAACAGTGAGCGAGATGAGATGAAACGCTATCTGATAGCCCTGCGAAATGACCTTCGCAGTCAGGGTGTCAAGGTACGCGGACATATCATCAACGGGCGCGACCCCGCCCACAACATCATCAATTATGTACGCGGCGAAGGGGCGGATTTGGTAGTGATGTCTTCACACGGACGCACCGGACTGGCAAAGTTTTTGTTCGGCAGTGTTGCCAGCAAGGTGATGAAAAGCCTCGATATTCCAGTGCTATTGATTCACCCGGACAAACCCGAAGAAATGGCCGAGGATACCAGTGATCTAAGCATGGGTGAAGATATATAGCCGCGACGTGAAAACATGGAAGTGGGCGAGTCATGATTGTCAAAACCCGCCCTTTTTATTTGATTTAGCCTGTATAGACGACATTCAAGGCTTGTTCAAGGGTACGCCGCATCTGCTCGAAATGATTATTTTCATGACGCAGGCCACCTACGACTGAGGCTACCGCGTTCAACTGGCGATACGAATGGGATTCTGGTGAAAATTCGCGGAAGGCATCCAGATGGGGTTGATCGGGCCACGTATTGAGATAACTCAGGCGGATACGACGGCTTTCTTCCAAGCGGTGCAGCACTTCGGCTCTGGTTTTGACGAGATGCCAATCCGGTTCATAACGCAACCGCACCCCTTGTGGCAACACCACGCCGCGTGCTAATAATGACCCAAACGCTGCCCCCTCTTCTGCTGAAGCCGTGACATGTAGTACCAGATGAGCCAAATTCCACCCCTGATACCGTTCATCAGCAGGCGCAAAAGGATCATCCGCGTCAGGGTCGTATGGAATAAAGGTGATCTGCTCGTCGTCAGTATCTTTTAATAACGCCACCATGCGGTCAATAGACGCATGGGTCACGGCGCGTAAATCGTCCAGCGTAAGGGGTTTGGAAAACTCGGAAATCGTAACTTCTTTGTTGTTGAGACGGGTAAAATCGAGTAACAAGACACCTTCTCCCTAAATCATCCGATAGTTATTGTGGTTGAATCGCCGCAAAAGGCCCCCCATGTGTCTCAACCAGATGCAACAACTCCGCAAGGCCAGCTTGGGCTTGTTGGCGTGTTGATTCATCTAAGTCGAGGGTCGCAAATTCGTCCGTATCCAGCACCAGTGTGCGACCATTGGGATAGACCATCACATCCAAAGCAAGGTCATCCGCATAAATCGCATTATCCTCAAAACGGGCCGGACGGGTGATATTGCAATACCAACCTTCAAGCGTGTCACTATCTCGATGATGTAAGGCGAAAATATTGTACCAACGGTCTGAAAAAAACCATTCCACCATGCGATCACCCTTCTTAAAGGTGTGGTACGCCGTCGGGTAATCGTTGCGGGCAAAATAGGCTTCTAGCACGATACTGGTGGGAGAACGCTCCAATTCAACCCCGGTGTACCGCAAAACTTCCTGCCCCACATGGTTCAATTTGTGAACGGTGATGGTCTGCCCCATGAAATTATCCCCTTAAGGCTGCCAATAATTGGGTTTCGAGCGCAATCATATCAGTTGGATGGGTAGTAATCCATTCTTGGCGGGGCCGCGGTAGGGGAACTACCAATTCTTGCACAATGCGCCCCGGACGCTGACTCAAAACCAACACGCGGTCAGCCAGATAGATCGCCTCTTCAACATCATGCGTTACAAACAGAATGGTATAGTTGAAATGCTGCCAGATATTGAGCAACCAATCTTGCAGTTCGCGGCGTGTTAGGGCGTCTAATGCCCCGAACGGTTCATCCAGCAGCAAAATATCTTGCCCCGCCAGAACCGTCCGTAAAAATGCCGCTCGTTGGCGCATCCCTCCCGAAAGTTGTGCCGGAAAAGCATCCGCAAATCCGTCCAGTCCAAACAGTGGCATCAATTCACGGGCACGTGCCTTTGCTTGACGGCGATTTTTGTGTTGCACTTCAGGGGCTAAGATGACATTTTCCAAAACCGTGCGCCACGGAAGGAGAGCATCTTGTTGCGGCATATAGGCGACCTTCCCCAACCGTTTAGCGCTCGCCTGCCCATGAATCCGAATCTGTCCGCTGTCGGGTTGGAGGAGGCCCACAATGAGTTCCAAAAGTGTGCTTTTGCCCGATCCGCTGGGGCCAATTAAGGTCACAAATTCGCCGGGTGCGAGGGCAAGGCTCAAATCTTGTAGGGCCAGAACGGGTTTCCCGGCCTCCCAGTAGGTATAGGTAATGCGCTCAATCTCCAGTTTGGACATCAAACCTCTCTCCTTGACCTGCCTCCCACCCCCTCACGTGAGCAGGTCAAAGAGAGAGGCGGAATCAAACTATTCCTCGACTGCACCGGGCAAAAACTCGTTCGTGAAGACTTCGGATGTATCAAATGGCCCTTCGATGATACCATTTTCAATCAGGAATTCGGTGAAACCCTGCCAGACTTCGGCGCTTTGTTGTCCCCAACGCGGTGCATCTGCCATATATTGATCGGCCAGCCACGCAGTGCTGGTATTGACCAAATCGGTATCCAATTCTGGCACCGCCTCCAACAAAATCGCCGCTGCCTCGGTTGGATTTTCAATCGCATCGGCATAGCCCCGTGCCGTCGCTTGGACAAAGGCAGCCACAACATCAGGATGATCGTCAATCATGGTTTGGGAGGTCAGCAGAATCGGGGTGTAATAGTCCGGCACACAGTCCAGATAATCTTGGAACATGACCGCATCAAGTTCCGTCCCAGCAACCTCCGCTTGAATTCCCTGCCAGCCATAGAATATCCACGAAAAATCAATGCGTTCGGCGTTCATGAGTTCAATGGGGTCAGTAAACCCCACATCAATATAATGGCTTTCATCCCATGTCGCGCCATTGCATTCCAACAAACGGGATAGAATCGCGTTTTCCAAATCGGGCTGGCTGAAACCGCCATACATCAAAGACGCTAAATCGGCTGGCCCTTCAACTGGGTCATTGGCAGCAATGGTCGCAAAAGCCGAGGTGTTATGCTGAATGATAGCGGCCACCGAAATCACCTCTGAGCCATCTACCAACGCATAGGTGGTGAAGTCTTGGAAGCCGACCCCAAATTCAACAATTCCCGCATCCAGCGCCGCTTCGACTAGGGTATCTACTGGCTCGATGATTTCCACATCCAGATTGGCCTCATTGTAATACCCCATCGCTTGGGAGACATAAAATCCGGTGTGGTTGGTGTTCGGTGTCCAATCCAGCATCAATTTGACCGAGGTACGCTCATTGGCTTTAGCAAACTCGGTTGCTCCGCCTAAAGGGTCGGATTTAGAACCATCATCTTGCGCCAATACTGCTGCTGGCAGTAGGGCAATCATCAGGACAATGACGATTGTTTTGAGAGCAACTATCCTTTTCATGAGATTTGTGTCCTTTAGAGATTCGAGAGTTTCATTTGTACGCCGCGAATTTTTTGCCAGAACGAACTCGATTGACGGCCCACCAATAACCAGCGCAGTGCCAGCATCTCGACCAATGTCACTAGCAAGACCAACAGCACGGTCAACACGGCAATGACAATCACAACCAAAAAAACTTGATCGGTATTGAATGAGCGATAGGAACGCTGCAAAAATTTCCCCAAGCCCTCGCCCGAACCCACATATTCTCCGATCACCGCCCCTACCACACTGTAGGTGGCCGCCAAACGTAGGCCGCTAAAAAAGGAGGGCATGGCAGTTGGCAGGCGAACTTTCCACCATGTCTGCAATTTATTCGCGCCCATAGCTCGGAGCAAACGCATATGCAGGGGGTCAGTGCTGTGTAGGCCATCCAACGTGTTGACCATAATGGGGAAAAAACAGAACAGTGTTACGACAACGATTTTTGGCCCATAGCCGAACCCGAACAACAAAATCAGAATGACAGCGATGGCAAAGGTCGGAATGGTTTGGGTCAGAACCAACAGTGGATAGAGAATCCAGCGCAGCGGCGGAAATATATCCATAATCGAGGCCAAACCAAGTCCAATCGCTGTCGCAATGGCTAAACCGGTCAAGGTAGCCCACATCGTATTCGGAATTTGGACTTCCATCAGGTCATCTTGATAGGTTTTCCAAGCCTGCCATACCTCGTTTGCCGATGGGATGAGCTGCCCCAGTTGATCGCGGCTCACCGTATTGGAGTCCACATACAATTGGGCCATTCCCCCGGTCAAAAACACCAACAACAGGAGCATCAAAATAATCAGAACGATAATTCGCCCAATTTCCAATGGCATCCTTAAGAGAGTCCTTTTTGACGACGGGGTATTCATAATTGGCGACCTACTTCTAGCGGTACTTGGCAAGTTTGTCGTCAATCGTAGAGCCGTTTACCGCGTCCGAGATTTTGATAATCGTGACAGCCTTTTGTACACCCGCATCAAAGCAGGCTTCATGAGCGGCTTGAGCGGCTTTTAGACAATCTTCCAACGGCCCTTCCATCACGGTTTCCATTGGAGTAACGATATAGCGAATACCCGATGCTTGAATGGCGGCAATCGCTTTATCTACTACAGGATAAGGGTCATTGACAAACGGTAGTACCTGAACCCCAACGACAGTTGTCCGAGAACTAGACATAGGCGTTTTTCCTTTATGCGTGACCTATTGTATGGATAATTAGAAGCGTGCCACTTTTGAAAGTAACCCTCGCCTTTGGTGAAATGATGACGTTACTAACGCCCCGCGCTGGCCCTAAATAGAGCGTTTCGTTGGACAGAGGATACTGCAATCCATAGGTTGTAATGCCCTGTGCATCTCCTTGAAAGGGAATCAGGGAAACCGTATCGCCAATGGCCCCACTTAAGGGATGTGTACCCGGCTGGGCAATCCACACGGACTGATTGTTATCCACAAGGCGAACCTTGCGATTTTGCAGGGCTGGCAGCGTCAATAAATAGAGATTGCTGAGAGTATGGTCAATCCGCGCTCCCATTGCCGCCAAAATGAAAATAGTGCTCGCCCCACGCTCCGCCGCTTCCAGTAGGGCAAGTTCCAAATCCGTCTCATCTTTATCGGGAGGGAAACGGAACAGTTCCGCACCGGCGGCTTCAAGAGTGTTCAGGGTATCGAGACTAACAGAATCCATATCACCGACAACGATATGGGGATATAGGCCCATTTTTAGGGCCACATCTGCCCCGCCATCAGCGCAGATAACGAGGGCATCCGTTGCGTGCTCAATAATGGCTTGCACGGCTTGACCAAGCTGAGGGGTTCCATTTGCAACGACGATGGCTTTTTTGAAACCAGACATAAACGAAAAACCACTCCTCTGAGGGAGTGGCTGAATATCCATATTCGTGCGAACTCCCTCCGCCGGAATTACCCGGTTCAGGTTCAAGGGTCGGCATTGTCTTAAAATGCCCTCTCAGCCTGATTAGCTCAAGCTCCCCTGTAACGATCAGTTGTAGTTAAACGACATTAACATAGGGCCAAGCATTTGTCAAACAAATTTTGATCAAACGAGGGTTTTGGCTTAAATAGAGGGTTTTGGGCGAATGGTTAGGCAATTTTAAATTTTTCCCAAATTTAACCCTTGCGCGTCTGAATGGCACATGGTAAATTAGGGGATGTACCGCAAGACAAGGGAAGAGACGTTGGGGATAGCAAAAGTAGCTATGCTAACGAATGACAAATCAGGAGGCAACAGACGCACGTAGTTGAGGCATGGAAATGCACAACGGAATTTAGTGTCTGTGACCGACTGGTGGAGCACCGAGTCGGTTTTTTGTTGCGGAGCACCTTAACAATCGATGCGTGACCTGAAAAGGTCGAAGAAACGACAGAATGAAGGACGATGAAAATCCTTTGAAA